>NZ_QXJG01000039.1 GCF_003670295.1 Helicobacter burdigaliensis | reverse complement strand
CCACTAAAATCAATATCCCCCACTAATCTAAATTCATCTATGCTTCTAGTATCTCCTTTATTATTATTCCACCCATTAGCAAAATACCACCAATCTTTTGCATTCTCTTTAGCATCTCCCATATTGCCTAAAGTGATTGCTTTTTTAAAGTCTACTCCTTGTGTGGTAGTATTATTAGAATCTATATAATGATTATTTGTAATTAATTTGTCATAATCTCCAAATTGATAATTATCGTTGGCAAATTTATTCATTTGTCTTTGGATATATCCCTCACTAAAAGCAGTAGCATAAATAGTATTTCCTTTTAGGTTTGTAGCATCTGCATCTATATAGACTTTATCTCCTACTAAATAGATAGATTGATTTTTATCTGTATTAGAGCCCGTATTTATTAAGTTTCCTTTTTGGATATCTATCTTATTGCCTATAAGAGTTAAACCATTTTTAGTAGTGATATTTCCTTTGTTAATTATATCTCCTTTGTTAGGTTTAAATACAGGAGAGAATTGAAAATTATCCATATGTCCTTTTGCTTTAAAGTTAGCTAGTGTAGTATCATCCATAGGACTTGTAGAAATACCAAACTTATTTGCATTAATACTTCCATTCTCTGTTACTAATACTCCACTAGGATTTACAATAAAGATATTATTATTTCCTCCATTTAATTTACCTGCCAGAATAGAAGAGTTTTTAGAATAATCTAAATTTAAATATCCATTATTGCTTCCATTAAAATTAACACTAGCATCTTTACCTATATTAAATCCTCCACCCCAAGCAATAACATATTTACCACCATTAGTATAATTTCCATTTTTATCTTTATTGCCAATATTCATAATATTACCATTAGAAGTAATACTTCCTTTTCCTCCTATAAATTTACCTCCACTAGGTAAAGTATCATTTGCTATATTTCTAGCTAAGACTAATTGATTAGATAAAAGTATAGAAGCTACTATGCTAATGCTAAGGGTTCTTTTAAAAGAATAATTGCTTTTTATTCTTTTTAGATTTGTTTTTGTTTGCATTTGTCTTTCTCCTTTTTAGATAAAGTGATTCTTATTAAAGAATATTGTTAAATTTAGATTCTTTGGTTTCTTTTTATTTTCTTTGTGTAATAAAAAGATTCTTTTAAAAGAAAGAAAAAGAAAAAAAGAAATTGTTTTTCTTTTTTATTCTCTCTTATTTAATTAAAGAATCTAAAGGGAATTTCTATAAAAGAAAGTTCTTTTAGATTCTTCTTTCTTGTTTAATTCAAATGATTCTTTTTATTCTTTCTTGTTTAATTAAAGAATCTAGTAGAGGATTCATAAATGGGGAAAAGAATCCTCTAATGGATTCTTTAAGTGTTTTAGATACTTTAAAAAATAGTTTATTTTGTTTATTAAAGGATTTGTTAAAGAGTTTATTTATTAATAGTTGATTGTTTGTAAGAATAAAAAGGAGATTAGGTTTATTAGTAAGGGTTTTAATTATAGATTGATTAGTAATAAAAAGAGAATAAGTTTTAAGATTGTTTATTAAATAGATAAAAGATAGAAAGTCTTTATTCAAAAGTAATTCTCTTAGAAAAGAGTAGGATACCTGAATTTTACAAGTAAAATTCTTCCTAATCGCCACGAGAATTCTTTTGTAATAAAGACTCTTTAGATTTATATTTGTTTGTAATAACAAAAGAAGTGATAAGACTTTATACAAAAAGTATTTTGAGAGTGGCCTCTTAAGAAACTGCTTGTCAGTTTCAGGGATCACACCGCCACGAACAAAATTGCTTTTTGTATAAAGTGTAGGTTTGTTGTTTAAAAGAATAAAAAGGAATGGTTTAGAATTTTTGGTAAATCTTTTTAGATTTGCACTTCGCTTTGCTTGTATGCCACGGCGGACAAGTCCGCCTCGCAATAACAAAAACAACCTTATAAGATAGAAAAATGGATTGCCACGCAGTGCAAGCACTGCTCGCAATGACAATGACAAGGTGGATAGTTTGTATTTGTTTGTAAGATTTATATGTGTATGTGGATAAAGAGTAAAGGAAGAGGTTAATAAAGAGAGGCTATTTGCCCCCCCCCCCCCGCACTATAAGGGAAGAGGTATTAAGATGTGTAAAATACATAAAACCTCCTTTAATATAATAATTTTTATTTTATTTGTTGCTATAAGTATTATTATTTACATAAATAATACTTAATTTTATTTTGAAATTTTATTATATGTTTTTTTAAATTTTTATTTATTATTTTTT
>NZ_QXJG01000038.1 GCF_003670295.1 Helicobacter burdigaliensis | reverse complement strand
TCCTCTAAATATTTTTCTACATTATATACAGCAGATACTATTGCATACTTATGAAAACCTTTGTATTTTTTGGGGGTAATTTTACCAATAATAGCTTTTGCTGATGCTATTCTCTTTGACGCCATATCACTAAAAAATAACCGAGGATCTCTCAAAAGTTTTTGCATCTTTCTGCTATGATACATTGTTTTCCTTTTTTAATTGATTTATCTTTCTCCACATCGTAAAAAATCCACCCCTATACCATTTCTTACCAGCTTCCACCAATATTTCCCCCAATTTATAAGAAAAATACTGCTTTATTTTGTAAGCTTCTTGGCTATCAGGATACTGCTCCAATAATAAAACTTTCTTATTGGGTTTCCTATAGCCAGTTTTATGAGCCACTACAACACACATTAATACAAAAGGTAATATAATATATCCCAATATCCCTTTTGAATATCTTACTGTTGCCTGTCCAACCTTATAAGACAAGTGATGATATACCCTTTCACGAGCAGTCCCATAATTATTATAAAAATCATTATTTTTTTGTAAAACACTCAACAAAGATTGAAGCTCTTCTATTTTTTCTTTTTTCTTTTCTACTTCACCCATTATAATTTTATTTTTTTTATTGTAATCATCTATGATTCGTTTATACTCATCAAAAAAATATAACAAATGCTCATAAGAATAATTTTTATCTAAAACACAATCTTTAAAATCATCTATATTCTCTTTTTCTATGTATTCAGCATCCACTATCATAAAATCTATCAAGGCTATTCCATTGCCATCAGTGCTAAAAATCATATATTTTTTAGAAGCCTCATTATTAATTTGTGTATCAATTAAAGTATTATCATCAATAATAAAACTTTTACAATAAATTTCTGGAAATGTCTCCCATCTCCAAGAAGATACAACAAACTCCTCATGAGAATTTCTACATACAAATGCACTCTGTTCTTTAATGCCACCTGCAAGATTCCAAGTATGAATACATAAAATATATTTTCCACTATACTCTTTTGGTATAATTAAACTATTCCCTTTATCAAGGACATACACTTTTTCATAGCCAAGGTGGTTTCTAACCTTTTTTACCTTATCCAAACCAACAATATTAGCTATATCCACAATCAAAAAATCTGGATTTTTTCTTAAACCTTCTAAAATTTTCTTTGGCTTTTTGAAATTATCCATAGACTTCGCAATCTCTCGCGCCATTTTTTCACATAAATATTCCATAGGATGATGACAATCAGGTATATTCATGTAAAAATCCAAGATTTGTTTATCCTTACAATAATTATAAATATCTATAAAATTAAAACCATAAAAACTACACTGTGCCTGATGAAAACCATCATATTTTACAGTATACATACAGCTATAATGCCAAATTAATACCAATACCTTTTTATTAAATGAATATAACTCCCTATAAAGCCATTTAAAATTTCTAATATTATTTTCATATATCCACTCTCTGCCACTCTCCTCACTTATTCCAAGAATAATTAAATCAGCATTGTTAAAGATAGTTTCATTTTTTTTAATACTATAAATGGAAGCAGCTGCACATACATTGGAATAACCAAAAGTTACTACTTCTAACCCTTCTTTGCGTAACCCTGCAACAAAAGAGCCATTCCATAGCATATCACATGTCCCTAGACACACTATATTTTTTATTATTTTGCACTTATCTTTCATGCTTAATCACTTATTCTTTACACTCAGCTCTATCATTTTCTTGATTGTTTTAAAGCTTTCAAAATTCTCTGGGACAATATCATCAAAATCTAAAGTTGTTTGATAAAATTGTTCTATTTCTGCAACCAAATTCATAATATCTAAGCTATCAATAAAACCGTTTTTAACTAAATTGTCCATATTTTCATCAATACTATCCTTGCCTATATTTTCAAAAAATTGTTTAATTTCTTGCATATTTTCTCCTTAAAAATTGTTTTTTAGATAATTCCTATCAATCTTACCATTAGCATTTAGCTTAAATTTATCAAGCCTTATAAATTCGCTTGGTATCATATAAGAGACTAATTTTTCTTTGATAAAATTTCTTAAATCCAGTTCATTTTCGCTTTCATAAAAACAAATGATTTTTTCTTTAAAAATACAAGCACAATTTCTTATGCTAGAGTGAGAATTTATCACACTTTCTATCTCTCCAAGCTCGATTCTATGTCCCATGTATTTGATTTGATTATCCGCTCTTCCATAGCAAAGCAGTTCTCCAAATTCATTATAAGCGACTATATCGCCCGTCTTATATAATAAATCTAAGTAGTTGTTATGCAAAGGATTTTGGATAAAAGCCTTTTGTGTTTTTTCTCTATCATTATAATAGCCTAGCGAAAGTGAAGTCCCACGCACGAAAAGTTCGCCCTTTACACCCACTTGCTTAGGACTTATAAAATTTAGATTTTCATCAAAAACTAAAAGCTCTGTATTTTTACAAGCTTTTCCTATGGGTAAAAGCTCATCGTCGTTAAATTGGCGATTCAAGGTGTAAAAACAAGAAATAATAGTTATTTCAGTGGGGCCATAAAGGTTGGCAAACATAGCATTTGGAAGGCATTTTCTCCAGACATTTAATTGCTTATTTGGCATGATCTCGCCTGCAAAAAGAACTTTTTTAAGACAATTTAATGGGTATTTTTTTAAGCCCTTCTCATTTGCAAAATAAATTAACACCGAAGGCACCCAAAAAATCGTTGTAATTTTTTCTTGTTCTAAATATTCTAAAACCTTGTTAGGAAAGGCAAAAATATGGTTTGGCAAAATATGCAAACTAGAACCCTTGCTAATAGAGGACATTATATCAGACACAGATACATCAAAATAGAATTGAACCTGATTTGCTAAAATATCACTATTATTAATACTAAATTCATCGCAAAACCAAAAAGTATAATCAATCACACTTTTATGTGCTATGCTAACTCCTTTTGGTACTCCAGTGCTTCCGCTTGTAAAAAGCACATAAAGTAAATTCGTATCGATATGTTTTTCTTTTGCGCTATTAATTAAATTTTCATCTATGTTAAAACTTTCAAAATCCTCTGTGTAAAGTGTAGGTAAATCCAAGTCTATATTAAGCTCCTTAGAAGTAATAAAAAGCTTAGGCTTTAAAACTTCTATGACTTTTTCTATCCTATCTTTTGGGCTTTTTTCATCTAAAAGGGTGTAAAAATTCCCGCTTAATGCTACACCAAAGAAAGAAATTAAACAATTAATTCCTTTTGGCAGTATGATTAAAATAGGGCTTTGAGTGGGACTTTCACTCCCTAAATTTCTTAAAATCTCACTTGCTATTTTTTTGGACGCTAAATCAAATTCTTTATAAGTTATTTCTTTTCTGCCTTGCTTTGCAAAAGGCTCTACAAAAGCTATTTTATCACTAAAATTATTTACACTTTTTTCTAAAAAATCATAGATATGGGTAACCATTGTCTCTCCAAAATGAAATTAAATTATAAAGTTTCATAAACCCTCTCACAACATTTTCCATCTCTAAAAAGAAAAGTATTTGCCATGTTAGTTTTATAGGGCTCCCCT
>NZ_QXJG01000037.1 GCF_003670295.1 Helicobacter burdigaliensis | reverse complement strand
CCCAATTATAACGAGCACAACAAATAAACAATAACACTAAACCCACAAACACTAAATATAAAAATACAATAATAAGATTAAGGATTAAAAAGAAGTTAAAGAAGTAACCCATTCTACTCTTTACACTCTCATCTCCGCACCGTCCTACTTTACCACTCCTGAAAGGAGCAGTATCATCAGCGAAGAAGAGCTTAACTTCTAGGTTCGGAATGGGACTAGGTGGAACCTCTTCTCTATTAGCACGAAGATGACAATGTAAAGAAAGCCTATTGTTTAAGTCTTATAGATTTTATTGCTAAAAAGTATTGATTTTACTTTTTAATCTTTTATCCATTTATATTCTTTATTGCTTGATATTCTATTGTCTAATATTTTAATAAATCTCTATAAAGCTTTAAAGAATTTATTTTCTCTATTCTCTTATAAAACTTAGTAAGTAATACAATCTTTTTTCCAAAGTTTTACCTTAATTATTAAAGAGTGATTACACTCATTAAGGCAGTGGCTTTTTATCAATTAAGCCAATCGGTCTATTAGTAGTAGTCAGCTAAACATATTACTATGCTTACACCCCTACCCTATCAAGCAGGTAGTCTTCCTGCGACCTTCAGGGAAAGTTCATCTTGGAGTTGGCTTCACGCTTAGATGCTTTCAGCGTTTATCACATCCATACGTAGCTACGCTGCGATGCCCATAGCAGGACAACAGCTACACCAGTGGTATGTCCATCCCGGTCCTCTCGTACTAGGGACAGATCTCCTCAACTTTCCTACGCCCACGGCAGATAGGGACCGAACTGTCTCACGACGTTCTGAACCCAGCTCGCGTACCGCTTTAAATGGCGAACAGCCATACCCTTGGGACCTGCTCCAGCCCCAGGATGCGATGAGCCGACATCGAGGTGCCAAACCTCCCCGTCGATGTGAGCTCTTGGGGGAGATCAGCCTGTTATCCCCGGGGTACCTTTTATCCTTTGAGCGATGACCCTTCCACACAGAATCACCGGATCACTATGACCGACTTTCGTCTCTGCTTGACTTGTTTGTCTTACAGTCAGGCTGGCTTATGCCATTACACTCTACAAATGATTTCCAACCATTTTGAGCCAACCTTTGCAAGCCTCCGTTACTTTTTAGGAGGCGACCGCCCCAGTCAAACTACCCACCAGGCATTGTCCTACTTGAGGATAACTCAAGCTAGTTAGCAGACAGAAACATTAAGGGTGGTATCTCAACGGTGGCTCCATCTCTACCGGAGTAAAGATTTCAAAGCCTCCCACCTATGCTGCGCATAATGCTCCCATCGGCAGTGCCAAGCTGTAGTAAAGGTCCACGGGGTCTTTCCGTCTTGCCGCGGGTAGGAGGAATTTTCACCTCCACTACAATTTCACTGAATCACTCTTTGAGACAGCTCCCATCTCGTTACGCCATTCATGCAGGTCGGTATTTAACCGACAAGGAATTTCGCTACCTTAGGACCGTTATAGTTACGGCCGCCGTTTACTCGGGCTTCAATTCAAAGCTTCACATTGCTGCTGACTAATCCTCTTAACCTTCGAGCACCGGGCAGGCGTCACACCTTATACTTCCTCTTACGAGTTGGCAAAGTGCTGTGTTTTTGGTAAACAGTCGGGAGGGACTCTTTGCTGAGACCTACTTGCGTAGGCACACCTTATCGCGAACTTACGGTGCTAGTTTGCAGAGTTCCTTAAAGAGAGTTCTTTCACGCGCCTTAGAATACTCATCTCATCTACCTGTGTCGGTTTACGGTACGGGCAACATTAGCTAAACTTAGAGGCTTTTCTTGGCACGACGATCTTAACAATTCTCTCATCCGTCCGAAGACTTCAAAGAGCCTGTTGGGTTTGGGAAAGGGAAGCGGATTTACCAATCTTCTTACTTGCACCCTTCGACTGACACTTCTATCCGTCAGCTTGTCTTGACCCTATGCGTCCCCCCATCGCACACTAATGTTGGTATAGGAATATTAACCTATTTTCCATCGACTACCCCTTTCGGACTTGTCTTAGGACCCGACTAACCCTACGATGACGAGCATAGCGTAGGAAACCTTAGATTTACGGCGAAGTGGATTCTCACCACTTTTATCGCTACTCATTCCTGCATGCTCACTTCACACCGCTCCACCACTCCTTACCGGTATGGCTTCAACGCTGATGTGAACGCTCTTCTACCACTGTGCATCAGCACAATCTACAACTTCGGTGTCTATCTTAGCCCCGTTATATTTTCAGCGCAGAATCACTAGACCAGTGAGCTGTTACGCTATCTTTAAAGGATGGCTGCTTCTAAGCCAACCTCCTGGTTGTCTGAGTAACTCCACATCTTTTTCCACTTAGAATAGAACTTAGGGACCTTAGTTGGTAGTCTGGGTTGTTCCCCTTTAGACGATTGATTTTATCACCCACCGCCTGACTCCCAAGATACGGTAATAGGTATTCGTAGTTTGACAGGGGTTGGTACCGCGGTGAGCAGCCCTAGCCCAATCAGAGCTCTACCCCCTATTACTATCACTTGAGGCTATACCTAAATATATTTCGAAGAGAACCAGCTATCACTGAGTTTGATTGGCCTTTCACCCCTATCCACAGCTCATCCCAACCCGTTTCAATGGGTACGAGTTCAGTCCTCCGGTGGGTGTTACCCCACTTTCAACTTGGCCATGGATAGATCACTCAGCTTCGGGTCTGCAGCATCTGACTAAGCGCCCTTTCAGACTCGCTTTCGCTACGGCTTCACATTAGTTTAACCTTGCCAGATACCACAACTCGCAGGATCATTATGCAAAAGGCAGTCCGTCACCCTGATAAATCATAGGGCTCCGAATGATTGTAGGCAAATGGTTTCAGGTTCTATTTCACTCCGCTCACTGCGGTTCTTTTCACCTTTCCCTCACGGTACTGGTTCGCTATCGGTGTAGTAGTAGTATTTAGGGTTGGAGGGTGGTCCCCCCAGCTTCAGCCCGGATTTCACGTGTCCTGACCTACTCTGGATCCTGCTACCTAAAAATACTCTTTCATATACGGGACTATCACCCTCTATGGCTATCCTTTCCAGAATGTTCTATTAGAGTATTTTAGTGGATGTTGCAGTCCACAACCCCAAGTGCAAGCACTTGGTTTGCCCTGTTCCCCGTTCGCTCGCCGCTACTAAGAGAATCTCGTTTGATTTCTTTTCCTCTAGTTACTGAGATGTTTCACTTCACTAGGTTCGCTCCATTTAAGGTAATGTATCTCTCAATACATTGGGTTGCCCCATTCGGAAATCTATGGATCAAAGCATCTTGACAGCTCCCCATAGCTTATCGCAGTCTAGTACGTCCTTCATCGCCTCTACTACCCAAGGCATCCACCATTTGCCCTTTACAAGCTTAACTGACTTTGTATTCTATTAACGCCACTGCCTTAATGAATGTAATTGCTTACTTCCATAAAGACAATCTTTGGTTATGCGTGATTGTAGTTATTTACTTATATAGGCTTTAACAATGAGTTTTTAAATAACATTTAGAATGCTTTTAAAAAAGATTCTAATCTAAAGACACTTTATAAATTATATAAATTAAAAGCGTATTTAGATTAAAACCTTTTATTCTTTATTCTTTTATAATCTCTTAATAGTTTTTAATCTTTCATTCAAAGAAGATTATTTTACTCTTTTAGGAATTATAAACTTCTAAAGTTTATTCTAAATTTCTAAACTTTTAAACAATATATTGAATAATTACTCTTCTTTTTATAAATACTTATTGTTCTATAAATATCTATACTTTACTTTTAAAGTTATAGACTAGACTTTAGATTTGGTGGAGAATAGCGGGATCGAACCGCTGACCTCCTGCGTGCAAAGCAGGCGCTCTCCCAGCTGAGCTAATTCCCCATGGTGGGCTTAGGAGGACTTGAACCTCCGACCTCACCCTTATCAGGGGTGCGCTCTAACCACCTGAGCTATAAGCCCCTATTTTTAAAGTCTTGCTTTCAATGATCTCTGAAAACTAAGCAGGAATAAAACAACTTTAAAAACTAAATAAACGAATATTTAGCTTTAATCTCTTGAAAGGAGGTGATCCAACCGCAGGTTCACCTACGGTTACCTTGTTACGACTTCACCCCAGTCGCTGCATCCGCCGTGGGCAGTAACCAGTTTGGTATTCCGACTTAAGGCGAATACAACTCCCATGGTGTGACGGGCGGTGAGTACAAGACCCGGGAACGTATTCACCGTGACATGGCTGATTCACGATTACTAGCGATTCCAGCTTCATGTAGTCGAGTTGCAGACTACAATCCGAACTGAGATATGTTTTAAAGATTTGCTCCACCTCGCGGTATTGCGTCTTTTTGTACATACCATTGTAGCACGTGTGTAGCCCTAGGCGTAAGGGCCATGATGACTTGACGTCATCCTCACCTTCCTCCTCCTTGCGAAGGCAGTCTCCCTAGAGTGCTCAGCCTAACTGTTAGCAACTAAGGACGAGGGTTGCGCTCGTTGCGGGACTTAACCCAACATCTCACGACACGAGCTGACGACAGCCGTGCAGCACCTGTTTTCAAGTTCTAGCAAGCTAGCACTCCACTATCTCTAGCGGATTCTATCAATGTCAAGCCTAGGTAAGGTTCTTCGCGTATCTTCGAATTAAACCACATGCTCCACCGCTTGTGCGGGTCCCCGTCTATTCCTTTGAGTTTTAATCTTGCGACCGTACTCCCCAGGCGGAATGCTTAATGCGTTAGCTGCATTACTGGAGTGACAAGCACCCCAACAACTAGCATTCATCGTTTAGGGCGTGGACTACCAGGGTATCTAATCCTGTTTGCTCCCCACGCTTTCGCGCATCAGCGTCAGTAATGTTCCAGCAGGTCGCCTTCGCAATGAGTATTCCTCTTGATCTCTACGGATTTTACCCCTACACCAAGAATTCCACCTACCTCTCCCATACTCTAGGCTAATAGTTTCAAATGCAGTTCTATGGTTAAGCCATAGGATTTCACATCTGACTTGCTAGCCCGCCTACGCGCTCTTTACGCCCAGTGATTCCGAGTAACGCTTGCACCCTCCGTATTACCGCGGCTGCTGGCACGGAGTTAGCCGGTGCTTATTCGTTAGATACCGTCATTATCTTCTCTAACAAAAGGAGTTTACAATCCGAAAACCTTCATCCTCCACGCGGCGTTGCTGCTTCAGGGTTTCCCCCATTGAGCAATATTCCCTACTGCTGCCTCCCGTAGGAGTCTGGACCGTGTCTCAGTTCCAGTGTGTCCGATCACCCTCTCAGGCCGGATACCCGTCATAGCCTTGGTGAGCCATTACCTCACCAACAAGCTGATAGGACATAGGCCAATCCCATAGCGAAAAACTTTCCCTCGTAAGGAGTATCCGGTATTAATCACCATTTCTAGTGGCTATCCCAGACTATGGGGCATGTTACCTATGCATTACTCACCCGTGCGCCACTAATCCACTCTAGCAAGCTAGAGCTTCATCGTTCGACTTGCATGTATTAGGCACGCCGCCAGCGTTCACTCTGAGCCAGGATCAAACTCTCCAAAAAAATAAACTTTTAAACTTTACATTTAAATGCTAAGGTTTAAAAGAGTTTGTTTCTAAATAGTTAAACTATTAAGAAGTTTTTAGGTTTGGATTAGTTTGTCCTAAAATCTCAAAATCTCTGTATAGATTTGTTGGTTTTATGCTAATTAAAAATAAAAGAATAAACTTTTACTTTTAAAGAATAAAACTTTCAAAGCAATAAATGAGTTATGTTGTATCGATTTTAGAAAATTAAGAAAATTACTTTATAGTTGTTTTACTTAATTTCCTGCTTAGTTGTCAAAGATCATTTTAACTTTAAAATTTTAGTAATCATTTTAAAAAGTTAAAGAACACATCTTTTATGCTTAGCTACTCTTTTACTCTCAAGTTTAAAGATTAAGAAACTCATATTCTTTTAAAGACAATAAAAAGCTTATTAAAGATTATCTTAAAAACATTAAGAGTTTAAGATAAGAACTCTAAACAAAATATTGTTCTAAGCTTGTGTATCTTTAAGCGATAGTTTCTAAGCTTTTGCTAGAAAGTGTAGCGCAAAAAAGGAAATGGAATTATAGCTTTAAAAGCTTAAAGAGAGATTAAAAAATAAGGGGTTGGAGAAA
>NZ_QXJG01000036.1 GCF_003670295.1 Helicobacter burdigaliensis | reverse complement strand
AATAAAAATACTGCTTAAAACCAAATAGAATTCTACCTTTTATTCTTTAACATTGCTTGAAAATTAATTATGATTTAGTTTTTAAGAGATAAATTTTTTCACCCTTGCTACCACAAGGCTATCAAGCTACCTTGCAGTCAAAAATATTCATAAATAAGCTATTTATGAAAATCTTATTAATATTTTTACATTAAAATAAGGGCTTATCCATCTCTTTTGGTATCTCTAATCCCATAAGCTTTAAAATACTAGGAGCAATGTTGCTAAGCCCACCATCTTGCACTTTTTCTACCTTTGGTGCATCTATAAAGCACCAAACTTCTCCTATGGTATGATTGGTTAGAATCTCCCCTTTAGAATTTTTCATCTCTTCACAATTCCCATGATCACTTGTAAGCACAAAAGCATAATCTAGCTCTTTTGCTTTTTCCCAAATACGCCCTATTTGTATATCCACTGCTTCTACTGCTTTAATAGCAGCCTCTAGCACTCCTGTATGCCCTACCATATCCCCATTTGCAAAATTAACCACAATAAAATCATATTCTGCCTCCATTGCTGCCATTACCTCATCGCATACTTCTTTGGCACTCATCTGTGGCGCTAAATCATAGGTTTTTACCTTAGGAGAAGGGATTAAAGAGCGACTTTCATTAATATAAGGCTCTTCCTTTCCTCCATTAAAGAAAAAGGTTACATGTGCATATTTTTCAGTTTCTGCGGTATGGAATTGTCTAAGATGATGATTCGAAATCACTTCTGCAAGTGTATTTTTAATAAGTTCTTTAGGGAAAAGTATAGGAAAATTAAAAGTCTTATCATATTCACACATTGTAACTAAAGGTATATGCACATAATTTTGTCTTTTAAATTCATTAAACTCCTGCATTCCCAAAGCTCTTACAATCTCTCTTGCTCTATCGCTTCTAAAATTTGCAAAAATAAATCCATCTCCCTTTTTTATCCCCTCATATTCAAAAGAAGCAGGGATTAAAAACTCATCATAAATCTCATTTTCATATTGCTTTTTTACATAATCTTGCGGGCTTATTGTCTGCAAATTACCCCCACAAGCTATTGCCTTATAAGCTTCTTCCACCCTCTCCCAGCGGTTATCCCTATCCATTGCGTAAAATCTTCCACTAAGGGTTGCGATCTTTATATTCTTTCCTTGAATCTTTTCTAAAATCTGCTCCAAAAAACCTCCAAAACTACTTGGCAACACATCTCTTCCATCGCTAATTAGATGCAAAATAACTTCTTTTTTATCCGCATATCCAATAGCTAAAGCCAAAATATGATCTAAATGCGAATGCACCCCGCCATCACTTGCTAATCCTGCAATATGGATTCTTCTGCAATCTTCAAGGCTATTTAGCGCAGGATTTTCCATAAGCTCATTTTTACTAATAGCTTGATTGATTTTTACCAAATCTTGATAGAGGATTCTCCCGCTCCCTAGGCACATATGCCCTACTTCAGAATTTCCCATTTGCCCTTGTGGCAAGCCAACAGACATTCCATAAGTTTTAATCATTCCATAAGGAACTTCTTTAAACAATCTCTCATAAGTGGGTTTTTTAGCCTTTTTAAAAGCATTAAACTCCTCTTCCTTGCTCTCTCCTATTCCATCTGTGATTATTAAAATGCTCTTCATCTTCTTTTCCGTATTTTAAAGTTATTTTATGATAGAATCCTACCCAATTTTTTATAATTTTTTTCATGGGTTTTACAAAATGCTTTATTATTTGTATTCTTTTTTTGAGATTAATATCTTTCAATACATCACAGTTAGGGCTGCTATCGCATTTTTTGGTGCATTTTTACTCACTTGGTTTTTTATGCCAAAATATATTCTATGGGCAAAAAAACAAAATGCCAATCAACCCATTTCAAAATTTGCTCCCAAAAACCACCAACAAAAATCTAACACCCCCACAATGGGCGGTATTGTATTTATTCTCTCCACTCTCATAGCCTCTTTAATCTGTGCTAAACTCAACAATGCCTATGTAATTTTTGGTTTGCTAAGCATCGTATTTTTTTGCCTTATAGGAATCCAAGATGACTTTTCAAAAGTGATGCGTAAAAAAAATGCTGGAATGAGTGCAAAAACAAAATTTACCTTGCAAATCTTAAGTGCTTTTATTCTTTCCTTAGGGCTTTATTTAATCGGTTTTGAAGGCTCTTTTTACCTACCTTTTATGAAGAATGAACTATGGAATTTTGGAGTTTTTAGCATTCTTTTTTGGATTTTAGTTTTTGTAGCTACTAGCAATGCAGTAAATCTAACCGATGGCTTAGATGGACTTGTAGCAATCCCTTCAATTTATGCTATTACAACTTTAGGGATTTTTGTATATATTGCAGGGCATTCTGGGCTTAGCAATTATCTTTTATGGCCTAAAATTATTGGTAGTGGAGAAGTAGCAATCCTTAGCGCTTCTTTGGTAGGCTCTTTAGTAGGCTTTTTATGGTATAACTGCCACCCCGCACAAGTTTTTATGGGAGATAGTGGAAGCTTGGCACTTGGTGGCTTTATCGCTTATAGTGCGATTATCTCTAAAAATGAAATTTTACTTTTTATTATCGGTTTTGTGTTTGTCCTAGAGGCACTTTCTGTGATTTTACAAATAGGAAGCTATAAAACTAGAGGCAAAAAGCTTTTCTTAATGGCTCCTTTGCACCACCACTTTGAAGAAAAAGGATTAAGCGAATCTAAAATTATTGTGCGATTTTGGATTGTAGCTTTAATGAGTAATTTAATAGCACTTTTAACTCTAAAAATTCGCTAAAAAAGAGGAAATATGAATATTTTATTAGGTTATGGAATTACAAATAAAGAAATTGCAAAAAAATTTGCTCCTTGTGTAATTTTTGATGATAGTTTTAAAACTAAAAGCAAGGATGAATTTAACAACCTCCTATATCCTGCAAACTTGCTTTCACAATTCCTAAAAGAGCACAAAGTTTCTACAATCATCACAAGCCCGGGAATCCCTCCTTATAATCCCATGATAGCACAAAGCAACCCTATAAGCGAATATGATTTTTTTGCTTCTTGTATGCCTTATAGCATTTTTATTAGCGGAACAAATGGTAAAACTACCACCACACAGATTTTAGGACATCTTTTAGAAAAGTTTGGTGCAGTGTGTGGGGGAAATATCGGCACACCTCTTGCAGCATTGCCACAAAATGCTAAAATTTGGATACTAGAAACAAGCTCTTTTACACTCCATTATACAAAAATCGCTAAGCCAAACCTTTATCTTTTGCTTCCTATTAGCGAAGATCATATTAGTTGGCATGGAAGCTTTGAAGCTTATAAAGAAGCAAAGCTAAAACCCCTTTTATCTATGCAAGATAAAGAAGTAGCAATCCTCCCTGCTTCTTTAAAAAACCACCCTTTTTGCAAAAAAAGCCTTGCAACTCTTATTTTTTATAAAGATTCTAAAGATTTGGCAGAAACTTTTAAGATTGATTTAGAAAAAATAAATTTCAAAGAACCCTTTTTGCTAGATAGCCTCCTAGCTTTAAGTGCAACAAAAATACTTTTAAACACACTAGATTATGCACTTTTAAATTCTTTTAAAATAGGCAAACACCGCTTAGAAGAATTTAAAGATAAAGAAAATAGGCTTTATGTAGATGATAGTAAAGGCACAAATGTAGATGCCACACTAGAAGCCTTAAAACGCTATAAAGATTTTAGAATCTTACTCATTTTAGGCGGAGATGACAAAGGGGCAAACCTAGAGCCTTTATTTCACTTAGCCAAAGATTTAAATATAAAAATCTTTGCCATTGGCACAAATACAAAAAAAATTACCTCTTTGGCACTAAGATTTAATATAGAATGCAAACCTTGCTACACCCTAGAAAATGCAATGCCTCTTTTAAAAGAAGAGCATAATCTACAAAGTGTTGCCTTGCTCTCTCCTGCTGCTGCAAGCCTAGATCAGTTTAGCTCTTACAAACAAAGGGGGGAACTCTTTGTAAAGCTCGCACTCAAACCTTAATTTATGCCCCCCCTAGCTTTAGCTAACTAAAATCTAGCGGATCTACATCAATCACGCAAGGATAATCCACAAATTCTCTTAATGCCTTATTTAGCACACTCACACTAGAAGATCGCACAAAAATCACATATCTATATTTATTAGAAATTTTTTCAATGGGAGCTTTACCATATCCTACAATCTCTATTTCTTTACATTCTAAATCTTTTAATGCCCTTTGCATATTTTCTTGTGCTATTTTTTCATTTGTGCTAGAAAAATGCAAAAGTGCTAGACGCATAAAGGGTGGATAAAGCCCTATTTTATAAGTAATCTCGTCTTCTAAAAACCTCTCATAATCCCCTAAAATTGGCATAAAAAACTCTTTATTTAAAGTTTGTATCAAAACCTCTCCATCTTCCTTTCTTCCACTTCTCCCTGCAATTTGAAAAAGCAAAGAAGTAGCTCTCTCCCTAGCTCTAAAATCAGCTCCTTTTAAAAGATAATCAATCCCCAAAACAACACTTAAAGCCACATTATGATAATCATGTCCTTTTGAGAGCATTTGTGTGCCAACTAAAATATCAATCTCGCCCTTATTAAAGGCATCTAATGTATTTTTTAACTTTTTTTGGGTTGTAATGCTATCTCTATCAAAGCCACAAATCTTAGCTTCTTTTAAATGTTCTTGTAGCTCTAATATCAACTCTTGCGTCCCCATTCTAAAGCTCCCTAGTTCGCCACCACATTTTTGACAAGATTGCATAATCCTTGTTGCAAAATTGCAATAATGGCATTTTAGGGCATTACTTTTTTTATGCAAGCTTAAAGTAACACTACAATTTGGGCATTCCATACTGCTTCCACATTTTTTACAAAGAAGATATTTAAAATTCGCCCTTGTAGGCAAAAAAACAACTGCTTGTTTTTTACTCTCTAAATTCTTCCTTAACTTCTCTAAAATATTAAAACTAAAATCCCCCATACTCTCTTCAAAAATAAATTTCCTTTTAGTCGCATAAAAACCACCCTTTAACCTAAAAAGTCTTCCTTCATTTTTGGCTTTATAATAACTATTTAAGCTAGGCGTTGCACTCCCTAAAATCACTCTAGCACCTATTTTATTCCCATAATAAAGCGCCACATCTCTTGCATGATAATTTGGGCTTTGAGAAGATTTATACGCATCATCATGTTCTTCATCTACGATAATAAGCCCCACTTCTTCTAAAGGCAAGAAAAGTGCTGATCTAGCCCCTGAGATAATTCTTATCTTACCCTCTTTTAACTTTTCTAAAATTTCATTTTTTCTTTTAGCAGTAATCTTAGAATGCCAAAACGCCAAAATATCCCCAAAAACTTCCCCTAACCTTTTTTCCATTTGAGGGGTTAAAGAGATTTCAGGCAATAAAAAAATAATATTTTTGCCCTCTTTTAGGGTTTCTTGCATTAAATGCATATAAATTTCTGTCTTTCCACTCCCAGTATCGCCAAACAAAAGCGCACTTTTTTGACTTTTTAAAAACAAAAAAGCCTCTTTCTGCTTTGCATTAAGAGGTTTTAAAGCAATTTCTTTTGCTTCCAAAGTTGCTTTTTTAGCATTCATAGAACTTGGCACAAAGAGCGCATAGGAAAGATTTAAAGAAGTGCAATAATAACTTGCTATAAATTCTGCTAGTTTTAACTGATGGGGTAAAAAATACTCCTCACTTTCTTCTAGATTCTTGCATTCATAAGTTGGTTTTTCTACTTCTTTTAACACAACTCCTTGATAATTTTTATTTTTGATAGAGATTTTTACAATTCTACCTTTTTGAAGAAAATTTTGAGCTTTATAAGTTAAAAGTGGGGAATTTAGCCCCAAAGGGGCGATTAGATAATAATGCAAGATAAGAGCTTAATCGTGTGGATTTTGGGCTTTGTAATCTGTGATTTTCTCACTCGCTTCTTTTAAAACACTCTCTAGTTTTGTGTTTTCCTCGCTACATTCTAAAAACTCTTTTAATAAATCTAATGGATTAATCGTATTATTTACATCCATAAGTTTTTGTATGCGAAGAAGCGTGGCATTAGAAATCTTATCCTTTGGAATATCAAAAAAACGCCCCATAATAGAAATACGCAATGTATCCATTAGCGTCCAAGAACATTTTGAATTTTACCTAAAACTCCCTCTAGTTCTTTTTCTTTTGAGGAAATTTCATCATATAAAGAGCTAATTTCGGTATTTTTGGCTTCATTTTCAGCTTTTAAAAGAACGATTTGTTGGCGTAGTTGTTGATTTTCTTCACGCATTTTTTGCAACTCTGCTACAAGCTCATCAATGCCTGCTAAAAGCCTATTTGAAATGTTTTGTGTTTCTTCCATCTTTACAAATCCTTATTTTATTTAGAATATTTTGCATAATTTTAGCATTATTTTCATAAATTTGTTAAAATTTCTTTCACTATTTTTAAAGTTTCACAAGGAATTTTATGCAAAAACTAATTTTAAGCTCTCCTTATAAACCCGCAGGAGATCAACCACAAGCTATCAAAACCCTAAGCAACTTCATAAAAGAAGGCAACCAATACCAAACCCTAATCGGCGTAACAGGCAGTGGAAAGACTTATAGTATGGCCCATATCATTCAAGAATTACAAATGCCAACCCTCATTATGAGCCACAACAAAACTCTATGTGCACAACTTTATAGTGAATTTAAAGGCTTTTTTCCTAAAAATCATGTGGAATACTTTATTTCTCACTTTGATTATTATCAGCCAGAAGCCTACATACCAAGACAAGATTTATTCATAGAAAAAGATTCTAGCATTAATGATGAGCTAGAACGCCTTAGACTTTCAGCCACCACTTCGCTTTTGGCTTATGATGATAGCATTGTGATTGCTTCAGTTTCAGCAAATTATGGTTTAGGTAATCCAAAAGAATATTTAGAAATGATTGAAAAATTTGAAGTGGGAGTAAATTATGTGCAAAAACCCTTACTTTTAAGGCTTGTAAGTATGGGCTACAAAAGAAATGATAATTTTTTTGATAGGGGAGATTTTAGGGTAAATGGCGAAGTGATTGATATCTTTCCAGCTTATAGTGAAGAAGAAATTATCCGCTTAGAATTTTTTGGCGATGAGTTAGAGAGTATCCAAATTTTAGATTCCATTGAGAAAAAACCTCTTAAAAAATTAGATTCTTTTGTGCTTTATGCTGCAAATCCTTTCATCGTAGGAGAAGAACGCCTTAAAAGTGCAATTAAAAGCATTGAAGAAGAACTACACCAAAGACTAGCCTTTTTTAAAAGTGAAGGCAAAATGGTAGAATATGAACGCTTAAAAAGTCGCACAGAATTTGATTTAGAGATGATAAGTGCCACTGGAATCTGCAAAGGAATTGAAAATTATGCTAGACACCTAACAGGTAAAAAACCCGGTGAAACCCCCTATTCTTTGCTGGATTATTTTGCACAAAAAAACAAGCCTTATTTACTCATCGTAGATGAATCGCATGTGAGTTTGCCACAATTTCGTGGAATGTATGCAGGAGATAGAAGCAGAAAAGAAGTGCTTGTAGAATATGGCTTTAGGCTTCCAAGTGCCTTGGATAACCGCCCTTTGCAGTTTGAAGAGTTTATCCACAAAGCCCCCCATTTTCTTTTTGTTTCAGCTACTCCTGCGCCCCTAGAGCTAGAACTTAGCGCCCCCCATACAGCCGAACAGCTAATCCGCCCAACAGGACTTTTGGATCCTATCTATGAGGTGCTAGATTGTGATAAACAAGTGGAGATTCTCTATGATAGAGCAAAAGAGGTTATTGCAAGAGGAGAGAAAATCCTAGTAACTGCACTTACTAAAAAAATGGCAGAGGAACTTACACGCTATTATAGTGATTTAGGATTAAGGGTGCGTTATATGCACTCTGAAATTGATGCAATTGAACGCAATCAAATTATCCGTGCATTAAGAGCAGGAGAATTTGATATTTTAGTGGGGATTAATCTTTTGCGTGAGGGACTTGATTTACCTGAAGTTTCCCTTGTAGCAATTTTAGATGCGGATAAAGAAGGATTTTTAAGGAGCGAAACAAGCCTTATTCAAACCATGGGAAGAGCTGCCAGAAATGTAAATGGGAGGGTTTTACTCTTTGCTAAAAAAATCACCCCCTCTATGCAAAAAGCAATGGAGGTAACCGACTATAGACGCAAAAAACAAGAGGAATTTAACAAACTTCACAACATCACTCCACAAGGTGTTAAGCGAAAACTAGATGAAGATTTAAAAAATCAAGATTTAGGAATGCTCTATGAAAAAGCCAAGAAAAAAGAGAAAATGCCAAAAATTGAAAGAGAAAAGCTCACAAAAGAACTCACAAAACAAATGCATGAAGCGGCTAAAAGACTTGATTTTGAAGAAGCAGCAAGACTAAGAGATGAGATTTTAAAATTTAAAAATATGTAAATACATTTTCTTAAAGCAAAGTTTATCATCATAGAAAAACAAAGTTTTAAATGGAATCCCTTACAAGTTTAAATCAATAACAAAACCAAAAGAAGCCAAATAACTTCTTGTGACTTTTTATGAATAAAACTCTTAAAACTAATAAACTACAAGAGGGTTCTAAATGGGAGAAAGAACCCTTATATAGTTTATTTATACTTTTTGTGATTCAAAACAAACCTAAAGTATTTCTTTTTAATCTTTCTATTCTCCTAAACTCTTTATTCAAAAGTAATTCTCTTAGGCGAGAGTGGGAGCCCTCGATTTTACAAGTAAAATTCCCAATCGCCACGAGAATTCTTTTACAATAAAGAGCACCTTTCCTTTGCCCTTACAAAACCACTTCCTTTTGTCATTGCGAGGCACATTGTGCCGAAGCAATCTAAAAAGTTTGCCAAAGAATCTAAATTATTTCTTTTTATTCTTTTAATCAACAAACTTACACTTTTACTTTATACAAAAAGCAATTTTGTTCGTGGCGGTGGGCGCCCTTGCTTTTATTAATAAAAGCTTACCCAAGCCACTCTCAAAATACTTTTTATATAAAGTCTTGTTATTCACTTTGTCATTGCGAGGCACATTGTGCCGAAGCATACAAGTCAAGCTATCCACAAACGAAGTGTAGTGCAAATCTAAAGAGCAACCCTTAAAGGTAAAACATTTAGACTGCCACGATGTTTTACAACCTCTCGCAGTGACAGATAGCAAACTTTTATTAAACCACCACACAAATGCTTTG
>NZ_QXJG01000035.1 GCF_003670295.1 Helicobacter burdigaliensis | reverse complement strand
AGGGGAGCCCTATAAAACTAACATGGCAAATACTTTTCTTTTTAGAGATGGAAAATGTTGTGAGAGGGTTTATGAAAAAATTATAGAGGTTGAAGATTGCTATTGTTATGATCAGGCTTATTTATATAAGCAAGCTGAAAATGCTTTTAAATCTAATCAATTAGATGTAGCTTGGTTTATATGTGACATTTTGATTAAAAAAGAAATATATACTGAAGATATTATAGAGAATTTTTTATATTCTTCTGCAAGGCTTGGTAAAATTAAAGAAGGTATTGTGGTATGTGATAAATTAGTTGATAAAATTATCAACTTTAAAAAAACTCTAAAGATAGTTTGCTTGTTTTTAATAGAGGCAAATGAGATTAAAAGATTAAAAGCAATAATAGATAAATGTAAGCAAAATAGGATGTATTGTGAAGATATTATTGAAATAGAAGTGAGAATATTTTTAGAGGAAAATAGAATTGCAAATGCTAAAGAATTTATTGAAAAATTAAAGGAATATTTGAAATGATACAAACTGCATTAGTAGATTTTTTGTTAAGTTTGAAGAATTTATCTCGCTTTAAAAGAATTAAATATGATGGTGAATTTTATAGGGGGGAAATTGCACAAATTCAGAAAATATTAAATAATAAAGATATTGATGCAATGTTGGATATATGGAAAAAAAAGTTATCTCAGCACTACTTTGAGCTTGAACATCCATTATATCCAAATATTAAGACAAGGGCAGTTTATAATATTTTTAATGGAAGAGCAGCAAATTATGTGTTTATGATAGATGAGAACAATGAATATCCCTGGATTTTTACCCAAGCAACAAGCTTTATTGATTATGTAATTGTTCCTGATTTTGTTATTAATGTAGCTAGTCCGTGGCCATGTCATGGCGTGGATGTTTTTAGCGATGTTTCGGATAATTTATTGGCTTATGCAGAGAAACAATTTGGCTTTACTATGGCTATGATGGCTCCTCAACATTACACCTGTTTTTTATTTAACTTTTTTATGCAGATGGTTAAAAGAGGAATGATTGATGAGAGTTTGATTATTGATACTGAGCAATGTTTTTTCGTTCCTAATGAATGCATAAATAATTTTCGATTTACAAATAAAAACAATGAGCAAATTGTTTATCTTTATCCTATGGGAATACCTAATTTATATAGAAGAGAAGGGGAAGAATTTATTTATAAAGATTCCATTAAAGAGATTGCAAGCTATATTAATCAAGAAGATGAGCATAAACAATATGATTTGATAATTTGGCTTGGTCTTAGTTCTGCTAGAGCTTGGGTTGAACAAGAAGAGGGAATTGTAAACATTATTAAAAAATTGAGTGATTATTTTAAACGGATAAAGATTTATTTTAATGGTTTGACAGCATATGATAAGAAAATAAACAACGAGGCAGAACAGGATTATTCTATATATAGTAATTCTGTTATTAGTAATAATGTATTATTTGAAAATATTAAGAGAGGTATAGAAAAAAATATTTATACTGATGGTTTTTTGTGTGAATTAGTTAATTTAAACATGAAAGATTATAGAGAAAAAATTTGCCATTGTAGCATAGTAGATTTATGTATAACTGAAGGCAATACTACAGGTCTTATTCCTTTGCAATTTTGCAGGAAGCCTGGAGTTAATTTTATAGCTCCTGGAACTAATGGGGAATGTTTTGGTACAATTGTTGAGAGAGAAAAAATAGTGTCTTCACATGTGGAAGGTTTATATCATATGTCATGGGAACATATCTATAATCTATTGGTAAAAATCATATATAATATTAAAAATATCAAATTAGATTATATTGAAGAGGTAGATGCTAAATTATTGTATAAAAGATTTTGTATTGAGCAGAAAATAAAAATGCAGATACCATTAAATCAAGTAGTGCTATATGAAGCATTAGAAAAAATTATGCAAGATAATAAAAAGCAAGATAATGCAGCAAATAGTAAGCCACAAAGTTTTGTTTTAGGAAGTGCTAAAGAGAGAGTAAGGAATTGGCTTGCTTATAAGTTAGGAGAAATTGTTATAATTAATTCCAAGAGTCTTATTGGTATTGTATCTCTCCCAGTATTATTGTTATCAGCTGTTGTCTTTCATAGGCAAAAGCAAAAAATTGATTTTCTAAAGAAAATTAAACAACCTTCTTTAGAAAAATATTCTGATTATCAAGAAGCTATGAAATTTAAAAATCATTTATCTTATAAGTTGGGAAAGCTTTTGATTGAAGCTAATAAGAGTTGGTATAAGGGCGGTTATATTATTGTGCTTTTTAAAATATATAAATTAGTGAAATCTAAATCAAAGCTATAAAGATACTTAATGATAGCATATGTTCATATTGGTACGGTTAAAACGGGCACAACAACTATACAGAGTTTTTTAGATAAGAATAGGAAGATTTTAAGAAAATCGGATTATTATTATCCAACCTGTTTTACAGGTTTGAAAGCTTGGGAGTTAGCTGGAATTACAAAAAGAGATAATTTGCTTTATAGTACAGAAGAGAAACGGTTGAGCAGAATAGATGTTTTAAAAAAAAATCTGCAAGATATTAAAGAGCAAAAAGTTATATTGTCTTCTGAATGTTTTCAAGAAATGATTCAAACTAAAGAGGGTGTTAAAGAGTTGAAAGAAGTTCTGTTGAATATTGGTTTTAGTCGGATTGCTATTATTATATATCTGCGAGAACCCTTTGATTTGGCAGTTTCTTTTTATAATACTGAGTTATTGCTTAATAGAGAGAAGCGTTATAAGCTTTTTGAAAATGTTGCGAGTGCAGTTGATTATGGAAAATTTATTTGTAATCACAAGCAGACATTACAATGGTGGGGAGAAGTTTTTGGCAAAGAAAATCTGATTGTAAGACTTTTTGATAAAAATGAATTTAAAAATGGAGATTTATTAAAGGATTTTGTGGATGCTATAGGATTGGAGTGGGATGGAAATTTTGTGATACCTGAGATACAGAATGAAACTATAAATTTGTTAGGCATTACATTGTTGAGAGCAATTTATTTGCACTATAAAGATGGCTTTTATTATCCTTTCTTTCAAAAATATTTTCAATCTAAAGATTTTTACCTTAAGTTCCAGCCTCCAAAAAGTATCATTCAATCTTATGTAGACTATTTTGAAGAATCTAATGAATGGGTAAGAAAAGAATTTTTTCCCCATAAAGAAAGATTGTTTCCCAAAAAAGATCTAGCTAATTATAAAGAAAATTATGAACTCAAAGAAATGAAACCAGAGTATTGGGATAGAATTGCTGAATTTATTGCAGATATTGTTAAAATAAGAAATAAGATAATTGAGGATAAAACCAATATTATTCAGGATAGAGATAGAACTATTAAAGAAAAAGATATAATCATAGATAACAAAATAACCCAAATCAATCAAATTGAAACCATATTGGATTTCCAAACCAAATATGGTACAGCCACACAAAGAATCAAAAACCAACTCTCTTATAAATTAGGACAAGCTATGATAAGTAATTCTAAATCTCTATTAGGATATATAAGAATGCCCTATGTCTTATCCTATATAAAAGAAACCCATCAAAAAGAACAAGAAGCTTATCAACAAAGTATAAAACAAAACCCAAACCTAAAACTCCCACCATTAGAATCCTATGCAGACTATCAAGAAGCCCTAAAAATCAAAAACCATCTAACCTACAAACTAGGAGCAGCACTCATAAAAGCAAATAATGTGCGGGGGGGGGGCGAATATTTGCGTATATTGGCTTCCTAAAAGAAGTGCGTAGGCTAAAGAAGGAATACAAAGAAAAGAAATTTCAATAAAATTTATATAGAAATAATTTTAGTATTTTAGAATGATATTTCAATAAATAATGTTGTGTGAAGAGTATTTTAAAAAATAGATGCAACTATTCTAGAAAATTTTTAGTGAAAATCCTATAAATGTGACATTAAAGCTTAGTGTTTCCTATCTTAAAATTGTAAAAACTCTTTGGAATGGTTATTTTTTCTTAAAATAATCTTATAAAATATTTTAATGTAACCAACTGCGATTTTTAAGTTTTAAGGATAATTACATAGAATTCTTAAATATTTTCAGCATTTTTTACTTTGATTTCTAACACAAATATTCTCCTTTTATCCCCTCTCCACTTTTTTGTTTTAAAATCTTTTCTTGTATTTTAAAATTTTATGCTTTAATATTTTTATGAGCAAGCAAGGAATATAAAGGGAAATTCCAAATATCAAAAAACTAAATTTCATTATCTAGCTCTTTAAGTCTTTTAGACAACTCTATAGTGTATTTAGGAGTTTCTAATAAGTCTTTTTTGTCTTTGATAAGCATTTTAAGTTTAAAGCTCTTGTGTTTAATGAAATCTGGCTTTGTGTTATGATGAAATTCATCTAGCCATTCTATTGTATCTTGATAAGATTTTGTAAATTTTTCTCTTTCTTCTAGAAAATCATTCATAAGTTTGTTGTAAGTATTTTGCATAATACTGCCTTAAAATATATAGAAGTCTTATTGATAAAATTCTGGCAAATAAAAAATAAATATAAAATTAATTTATGGAAAAATATTTTATTGTATAATTAAATATTTTAATCTGTATAAGTAAAGGAGAAAATATGAAAAAAGCGTTATTGGTTTTAGGATTTTCTGGAATTTTATTTGCTCTTCCTCCTCATTTATCTCCAAAAGAAGAGATTAAGGGGATTAATGTAGAGGTTTTTGATAGAATGTTTTTCACAAAAAAGAGAAGCATTAAAGATTGATTATGAATTTAAAAAGCAAGAACATGAATCTAATGAAAAATATCGCCAAAATGACAGAAAACTAGATTATGATATAAGAATGTTAAGAATTGATTTGCAAGAGGCTAAAAGTATAAGAGATGAAGCAAAGGTTAATGTGATTTTGACACAAATTGTAAAACTAGAAGAGAAAAAACGCCTAAACAAAGAAGAAGAAAGAGCACAAAGGGAAAAAATCCAATCCCAAAGAATTTCAAAAATTTATCAGCAATTAGGAATGCAATAAAATATAAAAATTATCCAGATTGAATTTGGACTTTTTTGGTAGAGGGAATTAGAAGGTATTAAAGAAGACTTTGGAATTTGTGTGGTTTTAGATGTATATAGACACTAGGCTGTATAGCTTTATCTATATTATCTAAAGCCTTTGCATCTTCTTTAGTTTTTAAATCTTTTACACTCCCAAATAATCCTAATTCATTTAATACAACAATTAACCAATTTCTTTCTCGTAAATTAGCACCATAGCCTATGGTTAAATTTCCATTGCCATTTTATGCTTTAATACTAAAAAGCATAAAGGAGTATCCATGCAAAACACTATTTATTCTAAAATCACAAATAAGTCTTTTAAAAACACTCCCTTTTGTATGGAAGAGATTATAGAAAAGCTAAAAGACATTCTAGCAAGTGAGGGAGTAAGAAATCTAAGCACTAAAGAAGTTGCAAAAGAGTTAGGAATAAATCCTGATACTTTTAATTCTATGAAGTTTAGAAACTCTATCCCCTATCCACAAATCTTAAACTTTTTACATAAAAGAAATATTAGTATTAATTACTTCTTTTATGGAAGTTCTATAAAAGAAATATTAGATTGTGAAGAAAGATATAGAAATTTACTATATAGCTTAGCTTTAGCCCTCACAATTTACACTTATTCTATATCCACTAGAATCTAGCTCATGTCTTACATCTTTAATGCTAAAAGTCGCACTTTCAGCAATGCCTTCAATAATCAAATTTGCTCCTGCTCTTATATTAGCATCCTTTAAACTACATGAACCTTCATATATGCCAATATTTAGTGCCTTTAATTTAGCCAAACCTTGTGCTAGAGCTTCACTTTTGGTGGGTACATTTAGCATACATACTAAATCGCTTTAGTTGCAAAGCATGCTTTATTAATACTTTTAAAAAACAGAGAGAGTTTTTAAGGGAATTATGGCTTGGTTGAGAATTTATGAAGCAAGTTTAAATGATAATCCTAAAGTATCTATCAATATATTATACTAACTTTAAGTTTTTATAAATATTTTAAAAAATTTAACAATATGTTCGTCTTTGAAATTCTACTCATTTATGTAACTATTATTGTGTAAAGTATAATCTGGAGCCTAAATAATTTTTTGTTTATTTTTGTTGGAAATATTTTATTTCTTTGAAAATCTAGATTTTTAATGTGAAAAGTAATAAAAAATAAATTTTTTATAAATATAGGCAAATAAATTGATAAATATTTAAGTAAATGTGAAGCTTAAATTATAGAGTCGCTCATTTGTTAGAAAAAATAATAATGCGGGTTTAATATTTTTATCTTTGCTATATTGTAAAAAATATGTTATAATCATAACAAAATCTTGTATTGAAAATCTAGATTTTCAATCATTGCCTAGGATAAATTCATTGAAAATTATTGCAATTATGCCCATTAAATTACAAAACAAAAGATTACCAAATAAGAATATTTTAATGCTTGGCAATAAACCTCTGATTACTTATAATCTTGAAACTTTAAAGCAAATTGAAGAATTAAATAGTATTTATGTTTATTGTAGTAGTGAAAAAATTGTTTCATTTTTACCAGCAGGTATTAAGTTTTTACAAAGAAGTGTTGAACTTGATAGTGATAATACGAATTTTACAGAAATTTTTGAAGCTTTTAGTGGAGAAGTAAAAGCAGATATTTATGTGTATTCTCATGCCACTGCTCCTTTTATTAGTATTGATAGCATTAACAAATGTATAAATGCTGTTTTATATGAAAATCATGATTCAGCATTTACAGCAACTAAAATTCAAGACTTTCTTTGGAATAAGAATTATAATCCTTTGAATTTTGATGCACAAAATATTCCTAGAAGCCAAGATGTTGAGCCAATTTATAAAGAAACTTCTGGAGTATATGTTTTTAAAAAAGAAGTCTTTGAAAAATTAAAAAGACGAGTAGGAATTAATCCTAAAATTATAGAAGTAAACTTCAAAGAGTCTATTGATATTAACACCAGGGAAGACTTTGAGATTGCAAAAATATTTCTAAATCAATAGTGAAAGGAAAAATATGTCGCAAATTAAATTATTGGATTGCACATTAAGAGATGGTGGTTACATTATTAATTGGGATTTTGGTGATGAAGTTATAGTAGATATAATCTCTAAATTAAGTGAGGCAAGATTGGATTTTATCGAATGTGGATATTTAAATGCTTCAAATTATGTCCCAAATAAAAGTATATTTACCAGTATTGAACAAATGGCTAATTTTTTGCCTACAAATAGACATACAAGTAAGTTTTTAGCTATGATTGATGTAGCACAATTTTTTCCAGAAAATATTACTCCATATAGTGGAAATTCGATTGATGGTTTGAGAATTGTTTTTTATAAACATCAAGTAAAAGAGGCTCTTTTGCTTGCAAAAAAGAGTGTAGAGCAAGGATATCAGACTTTTATGCAACCTATGGTTACTATTGATTATACCTTGCATGAATATGAAAATTTAATTAGGGAAATTGTTAAGTTTGATCCACATTGTATATCTATAGTGGATAGTTTTGGCTATATGAATAAGCAAGACAATAAAAGGTATTTTAATATTATTGATGCTATTGCTCCAAAAAATATGATGATAGGGTTTCATTCTCATAATAATATGGATTTGGCTTTTATTTGTGCTCAGGATGTTATTGATTATGACACTAATAGAATTTTAACTATTGACTCATCGTTGGAGGGAATGGGGCGATGTGCCGGTAATCTTTATACAGAAATTATCGTTCAATATTATAATTCTGTTTTGGGCAGTAAATATGATTTAGAAATTATTTTAGATGTAATAGGTAAATATATAGAACCAATCAAAAAAGAAAAGCAATGGGGATATAGTCCTTATTTTTTTATTACAGCTCTTTATGAATGTCATCCAAATTTTGCAACTTATCTTTTAGAATTGGAGCCAAAAATTTCTGTATCAGAATTCAAACAATTTGTTCAATTAATACCAAAAGATATGAAAACAAAATGTAAAAAACCATATGTAAAAGAGTTATATGATATTTTTAGAATAAAAAATAAATAAAATTTGATTTTGAGGAGAAAAAGTGAAATATTATACTTTTGGGAATTTTTTAAGAGGTATAGAGGATTCTAAACAAATAATTAACCAAAGAATTGAGGATGCAAGAATATTTTATGAAAAATTTTATAAGAATTTTGAGTTTCGAAATTGTCCTATTTGCAATGGGAATGATTTTAGTGTTATGCCAAAATTTTTGGAGATTTATGAAATTTGTCGATGCAATATTTGTAATTCCGTGTATTCAAATCTTGTCCCTAGTAATGAGGCACTAGCTTGGTATTACAACAATTGTAAATCTAATGCGATGTATGCAGATTTGAATAAAACAAAAAAAACACAAGAGAAATACATGGAAAGGGTAGAATTTATTATAGAGCAATTAAGAGATTATTGCGGAAATACTCAAAATCAAGAGATTAATATACTTGAAGTTGGTTGTAATAATGGAGCCCTATTATCTCTTCTTAATGATTATTTGAAAAAAGAAAACTTAAATAAGAAAATAAAAATATATGGTATAGATTTAGACGAAACAGTAATTGCTGAATGTAAAAAACAGCAGATTGAGGGGGGGGGGGGATTTTATGTTATGAATGCTAGTAGTATTGGAGTTTTAGGGATAAAGTTTGATTTTGTATTGCATTATGAGCTTTTAGAGCATTTGCCAAAACCAAGCGAGTTTGTTCAATCAATTTATAAAAACTTAAAAGAGAAGGGTAGAATGATTTTTACTACCCCAAATTATCTTGGATTGGAGGCTCAAGCATTGGATTATAACAAAGAAGAAAGGTTACAAGTTCATAGTATTTTCCCGCCTATGCATTTAAATGCTTTCAGTACGCAAAATATACTTTATTTTGCAAGAATAAATAATTTTAGATTAAAGTATTTAGATACACCTGGAAAATTAGATTTTGCGGCTGTAGAATTTTGTAGAGAGCAAATGGAAAATTTAGATTTAAAAGAGGTAGTGAAAGCCATTAGTGTTTTGGAAGATGAAATTAAAGGCAGTATTCAATATTTGATTTCATATTTAAAAGGAAGCACATACATGAGAGTTGTTTTTGAAAAATAATTAATAGTATTAGGAGAATAAATGAAATGTTATCTATGTGGTAGTAAAAGTCATCATAAAAGAGAAGGAAAAGTAAGAGATAATCCAAATATTGAAATCTTAGAATGTGATGAGTGTGGATTGGTATTTTTAAATATGCAAAATACTAGCGAAGATTTTTATGTACAAGGCAATATGCATAATCAAAAAGAAATCTATAAGCTGGCACAAAGAACAGATTTTATAAATGATATGTATTCTTTCAATAAATCTAGAATGGATTTTATACTTAATAATGCTATTGGCAAAGATATTTTAGATTTTGGAAGTGGATATGCTGGTTTTTTAATGCAAATTAAACCATTTGTCAAAAGTGTAGCAGGAATAGAGCTAGAAGAACAAGTAGAACCAATTTATAAAAAACACAATATCCCTTTATATAGAAGTATTGGTGAATCTGTCGGGGGGGGGGGGGGCAAAAAAAACCTTTTTAAACGGTACGTTTTGCGATTTACCAAAAATTAAAATTATATCTGAAAATTTTATTGGGGATGAACGGGGTTTTTGGGTGGGGGGGTTTATTAGGTCAAATTGCCCAT
>NZ_QXJG01000034.1 GCF_003670295.1 Helicobacter burdigaliensis | reverse complement strand
ACAAATTCCCCCATTTGTTTTTTATTTGTTCTTAGAAAATATAAATATTAAATTATAAAAATTAATATTTTAAATTTTGGAATTTTATTATAAGTTTTTTTAAATTTTAATTTATTATTTTTTATTTATAGAAAATTTATTTTTATCCCCCATTAAAATACTTAAATCATCAATCATTCCACTTTAATACAAAACGATAGCAAAGACGCATAATCTCTCCTACCACTATCACAGAAAACCCAACAAGCACAATCTTTACCCACATTAAAAATTCTAGCGGATTTGTCTTAAATGCCTCTCCTCCAAACTGCACAATTAAAACCTGCAATGCAAATGTAACCACAAATGTAAGCAACATCAAATAATTTGCACCAAGATTTTTAAAAATGCTCTCATTATGCAATTCTCTTGCATTAAATGCGTTAAAAAGCACCATCACAACAAATAAAGTAAAAAGCACACTTCCCTTCTCTTCCTCACTAGCACCTAAAAAATTCCAAAAATACTGCACTAGACATACAAAAGAAATAAAAACACCACTCACAACAATAAGCCCAAGCATACTTTTAGTGATAATATTTGCATCACGTTTTGTAGGCTTGTATTTTAATAAATTTTTAGAAACTGGCTCTAAGCCCAAAGTAAGTGCGGGTGGCCCATCCATAATAAGATTCACCCATAAAAGTTGCAAAGCACTAAAAGGCGCACTAAAACCCATCACAACAGCAAATAAAACAATAATTACTGATGAGAGATTGACGGTTAGCTGAAACTGGATAAAACGCTGAAAATTTTGATAAATCCCCCTACCCCAAGTAATCGCCCTAATAATCGTGCTAAAGCTATCATCTAAAAGCACCACATCGCTTGCTTCTTTGGAAACTTCTGTCCCGCTAATCCCCATAGCTATGCCAACATCTGCATTTTTTAATGCAGGAGCATCATTAATACCATCTCCTGTTAGTGCGACGACATTGCCTTGCCTTTTTAGCTCTTTTACAATACGCATTTTGGTGCTAGGGGTGGAGCGAGCTACGATTTTCACTTGCCCTAAAATCTTAGAAAAATCCTCCTCACTCATCGCTTCAAGCTCACTTGCCTCTATGGCTATACCACCCTGCTCCAATAAATGCAGTTGTGTGCCTATTGCCTTAGCTGTTTCAAGATTATCCCCTGTTAGAATCTTTAGGCTAATTCCTGCTTCTTTTGCCTTACAAACTGCATCATATACATCTTCTCTTAAAGGATCAGCAATTGCCACAAAGCCATCAAAGATAAAATCTCTCTCTACTTCTTCTCTTATAAAACTAGCTTCTTGCAACTCTCTGTGTGCAAACGCTATCACCCTAAAGGCTTGTTTTTGAAAATAAGTGATTTCCTTTTTAATCTGTGAAACTAGCCCACAATCCATATCCGCACAAAGCTCTAAAATCTTCTCTGGAGAACCCTTAGTATAAGCAATAATGCTTTTATGCATCTTAGCAAGGGTTATCATATTTTTAGTTTGTGAAGAAAAAGGAAAAGAATGCAAAATCTCTGCATTCTCTCTTAAACTTCTATAATCACAGCCATATTTTTTAGCATGCACCAAAAGGGCGCATTCTGTGGGATTCCCTAAAAATAAAATTTTATCCCCTTTTTGTTCTAAATCTGCTGTGGAGTTTAACGCACAATTTTCTAAAATCAAAGACAAGGACTTTTCTTCTAAATCTTGTTTATTGTTTAATTCTATCTTTTTATTATGGATAAAAAAATGCTCCACACTCATTTGATTTTTAGTGAGTGTGCCAGTTTTGTCCGAACATATCACATTCACACAGCCAATTGTCTCACATGCAATAAGCTTTTTTACAAGTGCATTTTGCTTTGAGAGCTTAATCACATTGAGCGCTAAAGATACCGCAACAATCGTAGGTAACCCCTCTGGCACAGCTGCTACAATCAAAACCACACTAGAGATAAAAGCCTCACTCACTAACTCTAGTGCGACTTCCCCTCTTAAGATAAAAAATACCACTTGTAAAACAAATGCCAAACTTGCAGCAACCGCTCCAAAAATAGTGATTTTAGCACCCAATCTTTTTAACTTTTCTTGTAAGGGTGTGGTGTCTTTATAGCTTAAATTGAGCTCTTTTGCTACTTTACCAAACTCGCTCTCTAAGCCAACCGCCACACAAATTGCTTTAGCACTCCCTTGCGTAACAAAACAACCACTATAAAGCATATTTTCATAAGTATTGCTTATTTGTTTATTGTGAAGTTCCTCATCTTTTAGCACATGCATACTCTCTCCTGTTAGAGAGGATTCATCACTCATTAACTCTTTGGCTGAAATTATGCGACAATCACAAGGAATCTTATTCCCACTTTCTAAAAAAATAATATCCCCTGGTGCTAAATCTTCTTGAGCTACCATACTAATAGCCCCATTTCGCATAGTTTTAATCTTATTTCCCTCTGTCATTTTATGCAAAGCTTCAAAAGCTTTTTGACTTTTATTTTCCATAATAAGAGTAATGGCTATGGAGAGAAAAATCGCTATAAAAATTCCTAAGCATTCTAAAAAGTTTGCCTCTCCACCTGCAAAATATTCATAGCTATTAATACTAAGCGCTAAGATTCCAGCAATGACTAAAAGCAAAACCATAGGCTCTTTGAATGCTTCTAAGATTTGTGTATAAATGGATTTTGGTGGAGTGGATTCTATTTTATTCTTACCAAAAGTTTCTTGGTTAAGCAAGACTTGCTCAGCACTTAAGCCCTTTGTGGGATTTGTATTGTATTTTGTATAAAGTTCTTTTAATGTAGGTTGCGTATGCATCTAGCTCCTTTACTATAATGAAGCTAGTTTAAAAAAAGGGAATGCACTTCATATATAGCTTTTAAAGTTATATATGAGTCTCATAATTTAAGACAAAACCAGATGTTAGCAAGGCTTAAACATCAGTATGTTGGTTTGCCACGAGTATTCTCGCCTACTACTCCCTCATAAATTTCCAAGATTATACAATAATTTTTAAAAATTTACCTAAAATATTTTTTTAAAGCCTTATGAATACCACAAGCGCTATTCTCTACAATCTCCATAAATTTACTAAAAACTTTTTAAAATATTCCCAAAATCCTAAGGCTTTTTAAGCACAGCATTCACTCTTTTTGCACTATCATTTTTAGCAAGACTTAATCGCACAATAGAATCTTCTAAAGCTTGCAATGAATGCTCCACATTAGGTGCTAGACTTATCATACTAAGTGTATTAAGTGTATATTCTTCATCTACTTTAAAAATGATTTTTCCTTTTAAAACTTGCACATGGATGGCAAAAGGAGCTTTGTGCCTATCCATCACACTATTTTTTGCAAGTAAGATTTGAATCTCTTTGCTATTTTCACTTTCTACTAACACATTGATTTTCACTTGATTTTGAGCAAAATCTGCTTTACTCCAATCTGTAATTTTCATAAGTTTTCCTTTAGCTTTTTATTAAGATTTTACTCTAAAAGACATATATTTTTCTAAACATTTGTTAAAAAATAAGTGTAAAATATGCGTGTTTTAAAATATTTTCTTAGCACTTGCTTCTATTTTCTTAAATTTGTAAGTAAATTATTGTAATATACAAACTTCTTTTATTTTTAAAATCATAAGGAGTTTTTATGAGCAAAAGGCATGAATGGTCTAGCACCCTAACCTATCTTCTAACCACTGCAGGAGCTACGATAGGCTTTGGTGCGACTTGGCGTTTCCCTTATTTAGTAGGTGAAAATGGAGGGGGAGCGTATGTCTTAGTCTTTATTTTAGCAATGCTTTTAATCGGGATTCCTATGATTTTGGTTGAAAATGTTATCGGCAGACGCGCACATAAAAACTCACTCGATGCTTTTAGTCCCCACTATCAAAAAAAAGATTTTTCTAAGGCATGGAAGATTGTTGGGATTATGGGGCTTATTGGCTGTTTTGGGATTATTGCTTATTATATGGTATTAGGAGGTTGGGTTTTAACCTATATTTCAAGCATCATTCAAGGCATATTACCTTTAAATCACACATTAAGCGCACAGGAAACTAGGGAATTTTATATACAAAATATTGAATACAATCCTTTAATGGTAAGTGTTTATACTCTAGTTTTTGTGCTACTAAATTATATTGTTTTAAGAAAAGGTGTGAGCGATGGCATCGAAAAAGCTATGAAATTTTTAATGCCACTTTTGATTTTATGTCTTATTGCAATTGTGATTAGAAATTTAACTTTACCGGGTGCAAAAGAAGGAGTTTTATTCTATCTTACTCCTAATTTTAGCAAAATCAACTCCAAACTTTTCATCGATGTTTTAGGGCAAGTTTTCTTTGCTCTTTCACTTGGTTTTGGGGTGATGATAACCCTCTCTTCTTACCTTAGCAAAAGTGAAAACCTTATCAAAACTGCTGTTGGAACAGGTGTGCTAAACACTATCATCGCGCTTTTAGCAGGTTTTATGATTTTTCCTTCTCTTTTTAGCTTTGGTTTAGAGCGAGATTCTGGACCTAAACTCATTTTTGAAGTCTTACCTATTGTATTTTCTTCTATGCAATTTGGAAGTATTTTGGCAGTGAGCTTTTTTACTCTTTTAATTATTGCTGCTTTTACTACCTCTATTACTCTTTATGAAGTTCTAATTAGTGTTTTAAGCGAGAAGCTAAGGCTAAAAAGAGAATGGGCGGTTTTTTGGGTGCTTACCTTTACTTTTATTGCAGGAAATATCCCCTCAATCCTAGCTTATGGACCTCTAAGAGAAGTGCTAATTTTTGGCAAAAATATTTTTAATGCTTTTGATGTGATTTCTGGAAATATCTTTTTTGTGCTTACAGCTCTTGGTGCTTCTATCTTTGTGGGTTGGGTGCTTAATAAAGATGCAAAAATTGAATTACTAGAAGGAACAAACAACAAAATCTTAGTAGAAATATGGTTTTATTATGTTAAATACATTATTCCTATTGTCATCGCTATTATTTTTATCAATGGAGTTAAGAGTTCATTTTTTGACACATAATGTTTGTGTTAAAAACTCTTTAAAAATAAATTTATTAGAGCTGTTTATGCTCTATCTCTAAAATAAAATTACTTTGTAATTCTTTAAAATAAATGCGTTTCTTGCTTACTTCATAGAAAATTGTATTTTTACCCTTTTGAATACTTTGATAAAAGCCTTGCTCTAAATTTTTTCTACCCTCTCCTTTTAAAATCTCTTTCCCCTCTAAAATATCTTTAAAATTTAATTCACTCAATGCTTCATTTTTAAAAAATCTTCTTATAAAAACTTCTTTAGAGTAGCATTCTTTATTGATACAAACTCCCGTATTGCTCGCACTAAAACTAAGCAACACTTGTCCCATATTAAAAATTTCTAAAGTTGTTTTTGTAGGAGCTTTTCTTACAATTCCAATATCATTAAATTTAAATTCATTGATAGAAAAAAAAACTATTGCGCTAGAAGGTTGTTCTTGTTTTTGGGGATTCTTAGCACACCCAAAAACAAAAAAGATAATACCCCAAAAAATAAAGGGATAAATTAGAAGTTTTCGCCAGTTAAAATACGATACCATCTTTTTCCATCAAGTTTTAATTCCATACTTACTTGACATAAACCATCTTTATAAACTGTTTCAATAATTTCAGCATTTCTAATTACTGCCATTACTTTAGTTTTAACAGTTGAATTTTTAAGCATCATATCTCTTACTGTATCTTGAGCATTTACTCTAATACCATACATTTTTTCACCAATCTGCCTGTAAGCATCTACAATCGCTGCTCTTTTTGCTAAAGCTAAAGCTTGAGCGGGAGAAACAGTTGATTCTGGTGCTACACCCATACCCACTGCACTAATTTCAATAATGCTTGAGGGTGTAATCATAGGAGCATTTGGAATTACTATCTCATCTCCACCTACTTCTACTCCTTGTAATCCTGCTGGAGTATTAGAGTTTCTTCCCACAGAAGCATTTGTAAAACCTGCATTACCCACTGGACTTGCCACTGAAGTTTGTGTTGTAGTTGTAGCCTCTGCTGCAAATAAACTTGCACTAAGCAATGCACTTGCTAAAACCAATGAAACTGAAGTTTTTGTTGCCATTTCAATCCTTTTTTTGACATAAGATAAACATAACTAAGCAACTAGTGTTCCAACTTTAATTTTTTATAACTTCATTAAAATATTCCACCATTGCTTCAAAGCCATTATTATACAATTCTTGTGCTTTAATCCAAATATATTCAATATTATTATGGGGTAAATGCAAACTTGAAAGTGTCAAATGGTAAAGAAAATGACTTAAAGAACCTCCAAATAAAATTGCAACTAATGGATTTTGTTTAGAGATTTTAGCTATTTCATCAGAAATTTTATCTACTTGAATAAAAAGTTCTTTTTTAGTTTTTACTTCTTCTTTAAATAAATCTCCAATTCTATTTTTAAAAGCAATCACTTCAAAAAGATGGCTTTTGGGCTCTTTGGAATAAAAATCATTCATTTTAGGATCTTTAAAAAGAGATTTTAGATTTTTAATTTGTTGCTCTTTATCAATCTCTTTTAGCTCAAACTCATCAAAATGCGTAGGTCTAGCCCCTCTAATATATGCTCCATCGTTTAAATTTAAAATATTAAAAGGCTTTAAAGCACTAAAAGCCTCTTCTAAGCTTGTGCGTGAAAGCGAATAAAGCGCATCAGAATAAATATCCTCACTAAAATTCCCCCTTACTCTAAAAGCGTCCTTTGGAAGATCATTTTTCTCTTCTTTCCCATAATAAGAGTTTTTTGCATGCTTTGTAGCACCTTTTTTATATCCACAATCAAGCCCACACAATATCACATCACTCCCTAAATAACTAGCAAGTGCTGCTCCTGCATTTCCTACAAGCGGTGCACTAAATTGTATTTGAAATTTAGGAGCTTTAAAATTTGCAGCACTAGAACCTGCACGCTCAAAGCAATAAAATTCCTTTGCAAGCTCCTTTGCTTTTTTATCTAGCACACTCGCGCATATTAGTGGCACATCCCCTAAAGGTGCCTCTTTTAAGACATCTCCTAAATAATCATGGCGTTCAATTTCTACTTGAAAATCAGGAATAATACCTGCTTTTTTTAAAGGTTTTAAAGCAGTTCCACAGCTAAAAATAATCATTTTTTCTTGATTTTGCTTAATAAAGGGGAGTAAAAAATCTAAACTTGGGCCATTTGCAACCACACAAATAGGAGCATTGATTCTTTTTGGTTCAATAAGCATTTTAGAAATTTCCACACTAAGCTTATTTTTTATCCCCCTCATCTCATCTTCAAAACTTCCCCAACCCCTATAATTTTGTGAATGTAGCTCATGCACAAGCTCTCTTGCACTCGTATTTAGCGGAGTTTGATACAAGCTTAGCTCTAATCGCATTACAGAAGTACTAATTTTTCGCGTTAAAAAATAATGATATACATAGTCTTTTTTTATTAAGCTTTCTAAAAAAATATATCCTGCTCTATTTTGTGTTTTAGAAAAAAGAGTAGGATAATCCACAAAAAAGCAAGAAATCCTAAATAAATCCAAAGATTCTTCAAAAATCAAAAAGCTATGAAAACTCTCATAATTTTCATTTAAAACTTGCAAGAAAATTCCCCCGCCAAGCCCAAATAGATTAAGACTAGGTAAAAAGTCATTAGAAAGATGAAGAGATTCTACCCACCCATTATTCATACTAAAAGACAAAATCTCATTAACCCATTTTGAAGTAAAAGGAAACTCTTTTCCCATAAAAGAAGCACGCGAGCCAAAAATTCTCTTCCATTGCTGGTTTAAAAGTGGATTAAAACTACAATTTTCATGCACTAAAAGCATACTAGATTTACCCTCTTCATCTAATCCATAAAGAAAAGAATTATTTTTAAAATTTAGAATATTCACACCTTTTTTACCGATATAAAGCTGGTATTCTTTAGCTTCATTTTTGAGCGCTTCCAATAAATTTGGATAATCTTCTTGAAAAAAAGAAAGATTTTCTTGAAATCTTTTTTGACAAAAACTTTCAATCTCTTCACAAGTAGCGGTTTTTAAAAAATTTAAAATTCCCATTATTAGCCTTTTAGAAGGATAATTTTTTTAGAAGTTTAACACAAATTTGATATGTATTTTATTTTTTTCAAGTTTTAAAAGACTATAATTGAAGTTTTAATTTCAAAAACAAAGGCATTTAATGCAAGATATGAAAATTTTTACAGGAAGTGCTCATCCAGAATTTTCAAAAAAAGTAGCACAAAACTTAGATGTGGAGCTAACAGAAGCAGAAATATCACGCTTTAGCGATGGAGAGATTAGCGTAAGATTATGCGAAAGTGTAAGAGGAAAAGATGTATTTGTGATTCAACCTACCTGTGCTCCTGCAAATGACAACTTAATGGAACTTTTAATAATGTGTGATGCACTAAAAAGAAGCTCAGCTAATTCTACTAATGTGATTATGCCTTATTTTGGCTATGCAAGACAAGACAGAAAGGCTGCTCCGCGTGTGCCAATTAGTGCGAAGCTTGTAGCAGATATTTTACAAACTGCTGGGGTTAGTCGCCTCATTACTATGGATTTACACGCAGGACAAATTCAAGGATTTTTTAATATTCCTGTGGATAATCTTTATGGTTCTATTGTATTTAAAGAGCATATTTTAGAAAAAAAACTCAAAAACCCAATCGTTGCAAGCCCAGATATTGGCGGTGTAGCAAGAGCAAGATATTTTGCTAAACTTTTAGGCTTAGATATTGTTATTGTGGATAAAAGGCGTGAGAGGGCTAATGAATCTGAAGTAATGAATGTAATTGGAAGCGTTGAGGGCAGAGATGTTATTTTAATTGATGATATGATTGATACTGCAGGGACGATTGTAAAAGCAGCAGATGCTTTCAAAAATAAAGGAGCAACAAGCGTAATAGCTCTTGGCACACACGCTGTATTTAGTGGTCCAGCATATGAGCGTATTAGCAATAGCAATATTGATGAAGTGATTGTAACAGATACCATTCCATTAGCTCAAAAATGCGATAAAATTAAAGTTTTAAGTGTAGCACCCCTATTTGCAGAAGTTATAAGGAGGATTAATAAAAATGAAAGCGTTAATTCACTCTTTGCTTAAAATTACTTGCATTTTTGCTTTTCTTAGCACATTAGCTCTTGCAGAAGCTAAAGAAGCTAAGCCTATTCAAGCGGTACTTGAAACAACAGCAGGAAAAATCACTCTTACTTTATTTCCTGATGTTGCCCCAAAGGCTGTGGAAAATTTCGTAACCCACATTAATAATGGCTACTATAATGGCACTATTTTTCACCGCACCATTAGAAAATTTATGATTCAAGGGGGCGATCCAACTGGAACAGGAAGAGGTGGAGAATCTATCTGGGGAAAAGATTTTGAAGATGAGATTGTAAAGGGTTATGCTTTTGATAGAGCTGGAATTTTAGCTATGGCGAATGCAGGAGCCAATACAAATGGTAGTCAATTTTTTATAACAACCACAAGAACACCGCATTTAAATGGCTTACACACTATCTTTGGAGAGATTAGCAAAGATAAAGAAGAAGAAAGCTTTAAAACCTTAAGAAAGATAGAATATACACCCACCGATTCTAATGACAAGCCCTTAAAAGAGCAAAAGATTCTTAAAGCTTATATTATTCAATAAATTCTCTTCCCGCTTTAAGCGGGAAATCTCAATTACTTTTACATTCTTTTACTCTTTTAATTTAAGATTCTATATTTATCTATATTAAACAAATCAAGCAAAATAAAGCCAAATAGGGACAGATACAAAACTAACAAGTATTCCAAATGTTACAGAATTAAGAGCCAATTTTGCATTCAATCCTGCTTTATAAATAATAGCAGCTCCACTTACAAGCGGGGGCATTGCCACTTCAATAAGAGCTAATTTATGTAAATTTGAAAAATCCCCTACAAAAACTTTCACAAACATAAACAAAATAAAAGGTGCTAAAATCATTTTTGTTCCCAAAAGTAAAGTAGGCATTTTCCAATCTAAAATCCCTTTAAGATCTAGCTGAACTCCAATAGCAAATAAAGCCACAGGTGTTGCAGTTTGCGCTAGTGCTTTTAGAGGAGAAAAAAACTCATCAGGAATAGAAAAAGGCAACATTCTAAAAAAAGCACCGCAAAGAAGGGCTAAAAACAAAGGACTCTTAAAAAGCTTTTGAAAAACACTTTTAAAAGAAAAAGAAGTTTTACCACTCATACTAAGCACAATGGGTGCTAAAAAGGCAAAAGGAATTCCTGTAACAAATTGATCATAGATAATCACTAAATTTGCATAATCATTCCCTAAAGCTCCCTGCACAAAAGGAAAACCCAAATACAAAGTATTTCCAAGCGTTCCCATAAAACTTAGGGTAATTTTTGTGGCTCCATCAAGCTTTAAAACCCCACCAATAATCCACAAAACACCTCCTACAAAAAAGTTACTCACCAAAGAAACAAGACACAAAAGAAGAAAAGAAGAATCAATTTGTGCATGATAAGTTCCATTAAAAACTTGTGCAGGCAATGCAAAATTTATCAAAAAACCAAGCAAAATCCCACTATGCTTATTGCCAAGAAGGCGCATTTTGTTTGCCATAAAACCTATAAAAATAAATACAAAAATATTATACATTGCTAAAAGCATTCATTTCTCCAATGAAGATTTTGGCAAATACTACTAAAAACTTTATCAAAAATAAATTAAATCTATTAATTTTTATTCTTTATAAAAATTTTATAAAAGCCAAAAAACTTCTAAATATATTCAGCTTTTAATCCACTAATACCTATGGAAACGCTCAAATTGTTTTTTAAAAACAGGATAAAAATCTTCTAAGGCATGACAAAGCCTTTTTACAATCCTTGTGATAGAGCCTTTTGCAATGAGTAAATCCCGCATAGAATTATACAAATCATGTGCCGCAAAAAGACTAAAGAGCAATCTTTGATCCTTTTCGCTCAAATCCTCATAACTATGCCCTAAATTTAAAAGATTATCCACATAAATCAAAACCATTCTATTTTCAAGCAAACTTGAAAAATTTTTAAAAATATTAATGATGCGTCCATAATATTCTTGATCCATCTCATCAAACTTTTCTCTAATATAAGAAGGGCAAGCAATTACACCTACATTAGGAATAGAACCTTTGGTACTTTGTAACTCAGAAATTACAAGCTTAATAAGCTCTTCATTAAAACCAAGCTTTCTAAAATCATTTGGCTCTAAGTGCTTTTCTTTAAAAAATTCAAACTCCTTAATAAGATCAATTACTTTAAATTTTTTCTTTTCTGGTAGCATTTATCCCTCCCTGATGCTAGTTAATAGTAAAGGGGGGGGGGGGGGGGGGGGGGGGGGGGGGGGGGGGGGGGGGGGGGGGGGGGGGGGGGGGGGGGGGGGGGGGGGGGG
>NZ_QXJG01000033.1 GCF_003670295.1 Helicobacter burdigaliensis | reverse complement strand
TAAAGCTGCTAAGATATTAAATGCCACAACAGAGGGAGAGAAATTATTAAAGATTGTAGAGGAGGTTTGTGGGTGAAGATTGTAACTATTATTGGAGCAAGACCCCAGTTTATTAAAGCTAGTGCTCTTAGTAAAGCTTTGAAGGAAGAAAAAGAAATAGAAGAAGTGATAATTCATACTGGACAACATTATGATGTAAATATGAGCGAAGTTTTTTTTAAAGATTTACAAATACCAAAACCAAAATATCATCTAAATATTGGTGGATTATCCCATGGAGCGATGTGTGGAAGAATGCTTGAAGCAATTGAGAGGATATTGGTTGAAGAAAAACCTAATTTTGTGTTGGTTTATGGAGATACAGATTCTACTCTAGCGGGTGCATTGGCTAGTGTAAAGCTTCATATTCCAGTAGTGCATGTAGAGGCTGGGTTAAGAAGTTTTAATATGCAAATGCCAGAAGAAATTAATAGAATTTTAACAGATAGGGTATCAAAATTGCTATTTGTGCCAACTAAAGAGGCGGAGCAAAATTTGATAAATGAAGGGTTTTTGAATTTTGATTGCAAGATTATTTTTAGTGGTGATATTATGAAAGATTCCTTTTATATTTTTGAAACTTATGCAAAAAAACCCAAAGAAAATTTGCCTAAAGACTTTGTTTTATGCACAATTCATAGAGCAGAAAATACAAATAATCCACAAAAAATGCAAGATATTTTTGGGGCTTTAAAAGAGATTTCTAAAAAAAGCCCTATTGTATTACCCATGCATCCTAGAACCAAACAGATTTTAAAAGATTATGGAATTAGCATTTGTGGGGATAATTTTTATTGTATTGAGCCATTAGGATATTTGGAGATGATATGGGCTTTAAAGAATGCTTTGGTAGTAATTACAGATAGTGGGGGATTGCAAAAAGAAGCTTATTTTGCAAATAAAATGTGTTTAACTTTAAGAGAAGAAACTGAATGGATAGAGTTGTGTAAAGAGGGTTATAATTTTCTTGTGGGTTCTAATAAGGAAAAAATACTTCAATATTTTTCAAAAATTACCGATATGAAACAAGATAAGTTCCATAAAGAGCTTTATGGAGATGGTAAAAGCACAAGTATTATTTTAACAACTTTAAAGGAGGCATTATGAAAAAATTTGCTCTTATAGGTGTGGCAGGATATATTGCTCCAAGACATTTAAAAGCAATAAAAGATGTAAACAATGAGCTAGTGTGTGCATTGGATCCTTATGATGGAGTAGGGATTATGGATAGTTATTTTCCTAATGCGGATTATTTTAAAGAGTTTGAGCGTTTTGATAGGCATATTGACAAACTAAGGCGCAAAAATGAGGGTGTGGATTATATGAGTATTTGTTCACCTAATTATTTGCATGATAGCCATATTCGTTTTGGTTTAAGAAGTGGAGCAGATGTGATATGTGAAAAACCATTAGTGCTAAATCCATGGAATTTAGATGCAATAGAGAGTATAGAAAAAGAGAGTGGTAAAAAAGTATTTAATATCTTGCAGTTGCGTTTGCATGAGAGTATTTTAGCACTAAAAAATAAAGTGCAAAAAATTTTAAAAGAAAACCCCAATAAAGTCTTTGATGTGGATTTAACCTATATTACTTCAAGGGGCAAGTGGTATTTCATCTCATGGAAAGGGGATATTACTAAAAGTGGGGGAGTAGCTACAAATATAGGGATTCATTTTTTTGATATGCTTTTGTGGATTTTTGGGGATTTAAAAGATTCTAAATTGCATTTTAAAAATGAAAGTAGTGCTAGTGGGTTATTAGAACTTAAAAATGCTAGAGTGAGATGGTTTTTATCAGTAGATGAAAACACATTACCCAAAGAGATAAAAGAAGCAAATAAACGCACTTTTAGGCTCATTAGCGTAGATGGAGAAGAAGTGGAGTTTAGTGAGGGATTTACAGACTTGCATACAAAAAGCTATGAAGATATTTTAAAAGGGGGAGGGTTTGGATTAGAATGCGCTAGAGCTTCTATTGAAGTGGCACATCTTATTAGAAATGCCAAAGCTATTGGAATAAATGGGGATTATCATCCATTTTGCAAAGGGTTATTATGAAATATTTCATCCATAAAAGTTCATTTGTTGATGAGAATGTAAATATAGGAGAGGGGAGTAAGATTTGGCATTTTTGTCATATTTTAAGTGGGAGTGTTATAGGAAGAGATTGTTCTTTTGGGCAAAATTGCGTCATAGGACCTAATGTAAAAATTGGATCACGCGTAAAAGTGCAAAATAATGTAAGCATTTATGAGGGTGTAGAATGTGAAGATGATGTGTTTTTAGGACCTTCTATGGTATTTACAAATGTGATGAATCCTAGAGCTTTTATTAATCGTAAAGATGAATTTAAAAAAACCTTGTTAAAAAAGGGTTGTTCTATTGGTGCAAATGTTACGATAGTTTGTGGTGTAGAGATTGGAGAATATTCATTTATTGGTGCTGGAAGTGTTGTAATTGAAGATGTAGCACCTTTTGCTTTGATGGTTGGGAATCCTGCTAGATGTATAGGATTTGTAGATAAAGCGGGAGTGAAATTAGAATTTGATAGCTTGGGTAGGGCAAAAGATAGCTTTGATGGGGTAGAATATTGCCTAAAAGAAGGTAGAGTGGAGATTGTAGATGAAAATTGATTTTGCAAATTTAGAGTTGGCACACAAATTGGAACAAGATGAGATAGAAGAAGCGATTTTAAGGGTTGCAAGAAGTGCTAAGTATATTTTAGGAGAAGAAGTTTTAAATTTAGAAAAAGAATTGGTAGGATTTTTAGGAGGTGGAGAGGCTATTACTTGTGGAAGTGGAACTGACGCATTACTTTTAGCTTTAATGGCACTTGGAATACAAAGAGATGATGAAGTAATCACTACACCTTTTACCTTTATTGCAACTTCTGAGATGATAGCACTTTTGGGTGCTAAGCCTGTGTTTGTGGATATTAGTTTGGAAGATTTTAATATAGATTGTGAAAAAATAGTTCAAGCAATCACCCATAAAACAAAAGCAATTTTAGCGGTTAGTCTTTATGGACAACCTCCAAATTTAGAACAATTAGAAAAAATAGCAAAAGATTATAACTTAAAGCTTATTATTGATGGGGCACAAAGTTTTGGTGCGGAGTTTAAGGGAGTTAAGGATAGTTTGTATGGGGATTGTGCTACTACTAGTTTTTTTCCTGCTAAACCTCTTGGGTGTTATGGTGATGGAGGGGTTATTTTTACTAAAAATGTAGAGTTAGCCCAAAAATTAAAATCATTGCGGGTTCATGGACAAAGCAAAAGATATTTTCATGAGTTTATAGGGATAGGTGGTAGGCTAGATGCCTTGCAAGCAACAATTTTAAGAGTTAAACTTAAAAAATATAAAGAAATTATAAATTTAAGACAAAAACTTGCAAATCAATATATAGAAAAATTAAAAGAATGCCATGGAGTGATTTTACCAAAAGTTTTGGCGAATAGAAGTTCAGTTTTTGCACAATTTACCATAAGGGTAAAAAATAGAGAAAAATTGCAAGAATTTTTAAAAACAAAAGGAATCCCAACTGCAGTGCATTATCCATTAGGTTTGCATCTGCAAGAATGCTTTAGGTATTTAGGATATAAAAGTGGAGATTTTAAAAAATGTGAAATTGCTATGAATGAGGTTTTAAGTTTGCCTTTTAATCCTTACTTAACAGATGAAGAAATTGAATATATTGTTAAAAATATTAAAGAAGGAGTGAATAATGGCTAGAGTGTTAATTTATGGTTTTGGTTGGAGTGGGCAGAGTATGTTAAAACTCTGTGAAAGAATAGGTTTTGCTTGTGATGTGGTAGATGATGGATTGGATATAAGCTTGACAAATGATAGGAGATTTATTGAGTTTTCTAGCATTGAAAAAATATATGATATTTATTTAATTTGTGTAGTGGAAGAGCAAGTTGCCTCTAAGATGGCTAATAAGCTAATAAATTTAGGGATAGATGAGAGTAAAATTAAATATTTTGGAGATTTTTCTTATAGGGACAAAATGTCTTATTTGGTGGATAAATATTTTAAAAATTCTAAAGAAGTTTTGCAAGAATGGCTTAATGAAGAAAAGAAAATGCCTTTTTTGTGTTCTAAAATAGAAGCTTTAGTGCAAGAATATAGACAAAATAAGAGAATAAAAGGGGAAAATGAACTAGAGGTGTATGAGAATTTTGCTTCTAAACATTCTAATTTAAGTGCGTTTGCCAGAATTTATGAAAGTGCTTTAATAAAAACAGAATTAGGAAATATTAGTTATCCTGGGTTTAGTGTTGGAGTATCTTTTGATAAAAGAGAGGATAAAAATTTTTATTTTATAGAGGAAATTGATTTTATAAAGGTAGCTAAGCGTAGCAGTGATACGAAATTAATCGTTTGTCTTGGAAATAGTGCTTTAAGGGTTGAATATTTGCCATTAAATGAAGCAATTACCTCTTATATGAAAGAAGAAATAAGAGATGCAAAATGCATGGTTTTAAATTTGGGAATTACTGGATATACAATATATGAACAAATGATGCTTTATAATGCACTTGTTTATCCTCTTAAGCCTGATGTTGTGGTGAGTTTCTTTTTTGGAACGGATTTTAGAAGTGGTTTTGTAGATTGTGAAAACCTAGTAAAAAAACATAAAATGCTTTATGGGGCTTGGTGGTATGAGGAAGATTATAAAAAAAGATGCAAAAGTGAATTGCCTCTATTGTGTGAAATGAATACTAATGAAAAAGCTTTTAATCATAAAATAAAAGACGAAGATATTTATGAGGCTATTTTAGTACGATTAAATCAATTTAATCAAATAGTTTCTGCGGGGGGGGGGGCTTTTATGCCTTTATCCAGCCCTTACTTGCTTGCAAGCTAGAATGGAGCGAGGAAGAAAAAAATATGCGTAAAAAAGAAAGAGAGAATTTAAGCAAAGTTGCAAGTTATCAAAATGCTCTTATTGATAGATTTGGTAGTATTGTAGATGGTTTTAAGCAATATGCTAAAGATTTGCCATATTTGTATGATTTAAATGAGGTAACTAAAATGAGTAAAGAATCACTTTTTGCAAATCATTGGATACATTGTAATGCGCTTGGTAACAAAATAGTGGCAAAAAAAGTGGTTGAAATCTTAAAGCAAAAAGGAGCAATTTAGTTAATGTGTAGCATTTGTGGAGGGACTTATCCACTAGAAATTATTAAAAAAGCATCGCAAAAAATGTTCCATAGAGGACCGGATTTTAGTGGAGAATTTGAATGTGATGGAATATCTTTAGCACATAATCGCTTGAGTATTATTGATTTAGATAAAGAGGCAAACCAGCCTTTTATTTCTCCTATGTATCCGCATTTAGTGCTTGTTTTTAATGGAGAAATTTATAATTATTTAGAGCTTAAAGAAGAGCTAGAAAAAGAAGGGGTGGAATTTAAGACTAAAAGTGATACAGAAGTTTTGCTAGCTATGTATGCAAAATTTGGTAAGGATTTCTTAAAATATCTAAATGGGGATTTTGCTTTTGCTATTTTTGATAAAAGAGATAAGAGCTTTTTTCTGGCGCGGGATAGGCTTGGGAATAAGCCACTTTTTTACTCTCTTAAAAATAACAAGCTTTTATTTGCTTCAGAGATTAAAGCATTGCTAGAAGTTTTGGGGGTGGAGTTTGAAAAAGAGGAGGTTTCAAAGTGGCTACTCTTTAGCAATGGAAGCAGAGAAAAGACGATTTATAAGGGTATCTATGAGTTTCCAAAGGCACATTTTGGGATTTTTAAAGATGGAAGATTGAAATTAGAGCGTTATTGGGAGCTAGAAATCAAGCAAGAAATTAGTAGTATGGATAAGGCATTAGAAGAGCTAGAAGATTTATTACTTAGTGCTTTAAGTTTAAGGCTAAGAAGCGATGTTAAAGTTGCTATGGCAGTTTCTGGGGGGATTGATAGTTCGATTTTGGCATGTTTTGCAAGGAAAACTAATAAAGAGTGTATGTTTTTTGGGATTAATTTTCAAAACAATGCGAGTGGCGATGAAAGTGAGTTTATAAAGCAATTAGCAAAAGATTTAGATGTAAAAGTGAATTTCATAAGCCCAAAACCTAGTGATATTAAAAGGGATTTTAGGGATTTATGCTATTTTCAAGATGAGATTTTTAGAAGCTTTTCTCAATATTCTCAATTTTCGCTTTTTAAATCCATATCGCCTTTTTGTAAAGTAGTGCTTGGTGGGCAAGGTGCTGATGAGCTTTTTGGCGGGTATTATCATCATGTGGGAAGATATATTTTTAAAAATCCTAGTGCTTTTAAAGATAGGGTTAAGCTTTATGGCAATGAGGCTTTAAAAGAATATTTGTTTGGGCTTAAATGTTCGCTAGATAGGGAGTTAAAGTTGCAAATTTTTAAAGAAGATAACCATAAAAATATAGAAAAATTAAAGCAAATAAATATGCCAATTCCCAAAATGGAACATTTGCTAGATCGGTTTAATGCGGATTTTAATTATGGATTATGGCTGGATACTATGGAGTATAATCTGCCAAATTTATTGCGTTATGAAGATAGAAATGCAATGGCACATTCTTTAGAAAATCGCACTCCTTTTACGGATTTTAGGCTTGTGGAGTTTGCTTTTAGGCTAGATGAGGGTTTAAAATTCCAAAAAGGTTATAGCAAGTATATTTTAAGAGTTTTGCTTGATAGGCTTGGTTTAAAGGAATTAGCTTGGAGAAAAGGAAAAATAGGTTTTGGAGTGCCAGAAGAAAAAATTATGCAGACTTTAGGATATAATTATCATAGTCTTTTTGATATTCGTCTTGAAATTTTTAAGCAATTGCAAAATATACACAAAGGAGATAGTGTTCAATTATAATTTTGTTGGAAGATTTTTAGTAAAGCTAGTGAAGTTACTTTATTTGTTTTGCGTTATAATATGAAAAATGTCTAAAGGATAAAAATTGAATTTTGAAGAAATTGTGGAAAAAGTGGAAGCTAGAAGAAGTGAATTAATGTCAAAAGATGAACTTGTTGAGGTTGTGGATTATGGGGCTGGGAATCCTGATTCAAATCGTACTAAAGAAGAAATGACAAGAGGTGTTGTAAATAAAGTAGAAATTTGTAAATTGGCTTCAGTGGGTATGAAAAATGAAAGATTAAAAAATATGTATGATCTTTTAAAAGAGATTAATCCAAAAGTTATTTTAGAGCTTGGGACTTGTTGTGGATTTTCTAGCTCTTATATGGCGTATTTTGTCCCTGATTCTAAGATTTACACGATTGAAGGGAGTGGGAATTTGGCAAAAATTGCAAGAGATAATCATTCTTTTTTCGGTTTGGAAAATATTGAAGTTTTAGAAGGTAGATTTGATTTAGTTTTACCAAATTTGCTTTCTAAAATCGCTCCTATTGATTTTGCATTTATTGATGGACACCATGATAAAGAAGCAACTTTGAAGTATTATAGAGATATTTTGCCCTTTATGGCAGGGGAAGGGGTGATGTTGTTTGATGATATTTCTTGGAGTGAGGGCATGAAAGAGGCTTGGGAAATAATCAAAAATGAAAAGAGATATAAAAAAATTCAAGATTATGTAAAGATAGGTGCTATTTGGTTGTAGAGTTTATAAGGAGGAAAAATGATTTGGATTGATGTAGCGACACCAAAATACGCTTTATTTTTTTCTTTGATGATTAAGGCTTTGAAAAATAGAGGCTTTAAGGATATTCTTGTAACCACTAGATATGGGGTAAATTATACAGAGGCTAAGGAAATATTGGACTTGCATCATGTAGAACATATAGTTTTTGGAGAATATGGAGGGGTAAGTTTATTAGAGAAGTTTGAAGCTAGAATCTTCCGCCAAAAAGAAATTTTAAATCTTTTTAAAACAAGGGGTGTGCCTAAAGTTTTAATGTGTGGAGCAGTAGTGGATAGTGTGCAAGTGGCTTATGGACTTGGGATTCCAGTGGTAAATATTTATGATGCACCTGCAGTTTCTAAACCAAACACAAAAGAAGCAAAACAAGAATTAACGGCAGTTTCAAGACTGACTTTGCCTTTTTCAAAACTCTTTTTTTATCCTTTTATTTTTCCAAAAGAGCTTATGCTTCGTTTTGCGTTAGATGAAAATCAAATAGTCCCATACCCTTTTATTGATGTGGCTTTATGGATGGGCAATCTCCAAAAAGAAGCAAAAAATGATTTTAGGATTACTTATGGGCTTGATGTATCTAAGCCAACAATTTTAATAAGAGAAGAGGAGTATAAAGCCCATTATGTCAAAGAAAAAATTCCTACAATTTATGAAGTTATTCCGCTTTTAAAGAAAGAATTTGATGTCAATTTGGTGATTATGCCAAGATATGAAAAAGAAAGATTGAAAAATGATTTTGGGAGCATTGCGACAATTTTAGAAGAAAAATTGAAGCCAGAAGAATTTTATCCTTTTGTTGATCTCTTTATTGGCGGTGGTGGAACGATGAATTTAGAAGCAGTGTGTTATGGAATCCCTACAATTTCCACGCGTTCTATTTGGATGGCATATGATGAATATCTAATAAAAAATAACTTGATGTTTTGGACACAAGATTGCAAAGAGATTTTAGAAATTACTAAAAAAATGCTCGGTAAAAGAGTGCAAAGTAGAGAGTTTTTTATACAAGGAGAATGTAGTTTTGAGGGGATTATAGATAGGGTGCAAAAGGAGATTTTAAATTGATGAATTTTGTGGAGCTTCAATGAAGCAATTAATTAAAAATAATAAAGGGCTTGTAATATGGCTATGTGGCTTAGCAGGAAGCGGTAAAAGCACAATAGGTAGGGCTTTAAGTGAGAGATTAAGAGAAAAGATACCAAATGTGGTGTATTTAGATGGTGATGAGCTAAGGGATTTGCTAGGGGCTTATGGATACGATAGAGAAGGGAGGATTGAAGTAGCTATTAAACGCTCAAAATTTGCACATTTTTTAAGCTCTCAAGGACAGGTGGTTGTGGTTACGACTATCTCACTATTTAGTGAGGTTTATAAATACAATCGCAAAACTTTGGAAAATTATTTAGAAGTGTATGTGGAGTGTGATTTAGAGGAGTTAAAAAGACGCGATCAAAAGAGGCTTTATAGCAAGGCTTTAAGCGGAGAGATAAGCGATGTAGTGGGGATAGACTTAGACTTTGAAGTGCCAAATGCTGAAATTGTGGTTGATAATAGCTTGCAAAATGATTTAGATAAAAAGGTGGAAAAAATTTTAGAAAGTGTGGAGATTATTTAGATAAAATAAATCCATTTTTGCAAGATTGATTTTATTTTTTGATATGATGTGTGTTTTTATTTTGAAAATTTTAGGTGTTAGAGATGTTAGAAAATCCAAATTCTACAATTGATAGAGTGAAAAATCAGCTTACCTATAAAATAGGTGAGGCGATTATAAAGCGTGATGCTGCGGGGGGGGGGGGTTATCCTTAGTTATAACCCTTTTAAAGATTAGAAAAGAGCATATTAAATCTAAAAAAAATCTATGAAGAAATTATAAAAGTTTTCCCGCAATTAAAATATCCAAAACTACAAGATTGCAAAGATTATAAAGAGAGCTTGAGATATAAATTTCATCTTTCGTATTTGCTTGGAGAGGTTGTAGTTAAAGCAGATAAAGAATGGCATAAAGGGGGATATTTAAAACTGTCTAAAGAAGTTTAAAAGGCTAGAAGGCAGTATAAAATCATTCAAGAAATTGCAAATTTGCTTCCAAAAGAAGAGTAATATTGTGTATATTCTATGCAATCTAGAAATTTAGAGCAGATTAACTGTGAGAAAATTAAAGAGATTTTAGAATTGCATAAAGATTATAAACCTATTATTCAAAATATTTTGAATAATTTTACATATTTTTTAGACAATTTTGTAGAAATTAAAGAGTTGTTAAAATCATCTGAATTTTATAACCGCTATAAAAAAGACAACCACCCTTATCCTTCTTTGATAAATCCAAAGATTGCAGATTATAAAAATATCCCCGCAGAACTTGCTTGGGAGATGAATTTGCCATTGCCTACCAATTATAAATTTATATGGTTGTATTCTCATGGAACAGCAGCTACTGAAGTTGGAGAATATCTTGTAAAAAAATTAAAAATATGAAAATCATTTTGACTTGGAATTATATTTGTAATGTTATTAATGCAAATGGGTACTATGGATATATTTATAATTGTTTAAAAAAAGTTTAGAAGATGATAATTATTACATTGAGTTTAGCAACAGTGAAGCGATGAACAAGAACGCTAAAGATAAAGAGAAGTTTTTTAGTCTTTTGATTGGGAGTGGTGATAAATATTTATTGTGTCAAGTAAGAGATCCTATAGAGCTTGTGAAGCATATATTGGCAAGATGGAATAGGGATAGAAATACTATGGTCAATAAGAGGTTATTTGGTTTGAATGATAGTTTTGAAAATATTTTTAAAAATTATAAGAAACAATTCATTAATAAAAAAATCAGAATTGAAAAATGGTCATTGATTTTTGTATATCAATAATATAGAGAGTTGTTAAAATTATCTCTTGATAAAATTGAATTTTTAGATATTAAAGAGATAAATAAGCCAAGTATTGATACAAAGATGAAGAAAATTATGCAAAAATTTGGCTGTAATGTGCCACAAGAAAATTGCAACGATATATTGATGCATAATTCTTGTAAATATAGTATATATCTATGGCTACCTTTAGAATTGCAAGTAAAGCTAAATAATCAAGAAATAAAAATTTTATTTTTGGCTTATAAAGAAAGGCAAGATTTTGTAAGCTTGGCTAGTGAAATTAGCGAAGATGGAAAATTAAACAATTATGATGTTTGCGTTCATAAAGATGATTTAGAATCCCTTAAACAAGATAGCACTAAATATGAAGAAGTTATAAAATATTTGAAAGATTTTGTGGCTAAAATTAAAGAAATGCTAGAATATCAAGAAAAACAATATATTGTAGTGGAAGATATTTTGGAACATTTAAGAAAAAATGAAAAGATACGCGTCTGTTAAAATCAATTTTAGATGAAGAGCTTGTATATATCAAAAAATATCGCCATGACATTGTAGAATCTTGGAAATATTATCAAGAGTTTTTGAAAATTTGCAAAGAAAAGGGCATAGAATGAATTAAATAAAATGAATAAATAGGTGTTTAACCAAATAGTTGCTAAAATAATAAAAAGACTCTTAAATAATTTTAAAGAAAGGAAAAGAATGAAACAAGGTGATTTTACAAAAGTGGCAAAGCATTATCACAACCGCCCTGCATATAGTGAAATGCTACTTAGAAAGCTTATTGCTTGTGTGAATGATACACAAAAAGACTTAAAAGATTTACAAGTGGTAGAAGTGGGAGCTGGGACTGGGAAGCTTACCAAAATGCTTGATGAAATGGGCTTAAATGTCCTAGCAGTAGAGCCAAATGACAATATGCGAGAAGAAGGTATCAAATACACACAAAATACAAATATAAAGTGGCAAAAGGGGAGTGGTGAAGATACTGGAGTAGCTTCAAATTATGCAGATTGGGTGATTATGGCTAGCTCATTCCACTGGACAGATCCTAAAAAATCTCTTCCTGAATTTAGGAGAATCCTAAACTCTAGCTCCTCTGCGGGGGGGGGGGGGGTTTTTTTGGGGTTTAAACCAAACCCCCCCCCCCCCCCCCGGACCGGTGGGGGGTGGGCGGGTGGGGGGTTAAAAAAAAAAGGGGGGGGGGGGGGGGGGGGGGGGGGGGGGGGGGGG
>NZ_QXJG01000032.1 GCF_003670295.1 Helicobacter burdigaliensis | reverse complement strand
TTGTAGTTTATTAGTTTTAAGAGTTTTATTCATAAAAAGTCACAAGAAGTTATTTGGCTTCTTTTGGTTTTGTTATTTCTTTAGCTTTCCAAAGACTATGACGCTGTGCTATATAATTAGCATCTACTTTTCCGCTAAACATACTTTTTAAAAGAGGGCGATTTTCTTTAAAAGCAAAAGCTAAAAGATGAAAAATAATCAAAAAAATAATTAAAAACATTCCAAAATTATGCAATTGCGCTACCCAAAATATAGTTTCTTTGCTTAGGTTGAATCCAGCTAGATTTTTGTAGGTTTTAATAAGTCCTGTGATAATGAGTAAAAGCAAAGTTGCACTGATTGCAAAATAAGCAAGTCTTTGTTCGGGTAAATATTTTTCGCTCGGGGGTTCTTTTGTTTTAAAGATCATGGCTTTAATCACTAAAATACTCTTTTTAAAATCACCTTTTTTAGGGAAAATATCAAACTCTTTTTTTAGAGAATGGAATAAAATGTGAAAAAACACAAAAAAGCATAAAGCAAAAGCAAATATATAATGTACCACTAAAGAGATAGAATAATCCCCGCTCCACCCCATAAGTGGCAAGGTATCTAGCATATAGCGTTTAGAGATAGGCATTTGCAAGATCCCACTAAAAATAAGCCCAAATGTGCTAAAAGCCACACCCCAATGAATAAGGCGATTTTGAATGCTTTGTCTTTGAATGGTTTTCATTATGAATCCTTTTTGTTTTGTTTGCTTTTAGCTACGGCTATTCCACCTGCGATTAATCCCACAAGTGGAGAGAGCAAAACGCCTTTAATAAGCGCACTATCTTCGCTAACAAAATTTTTCACTTCTAAATTTAGATGTGGCACACCTAATTTTTGTTTGCCTTTTTCTAAGTTGTGTTTTTTACTAAGTGCATTGTCTAGCTCTTCAAAAGGGATAGGCGATACATAAAAGGTTGAAGTGCCGCCATTTTGCTTATCCCCATAGATGAAAGTTCCCTCTTTGCCACTTGCTTCTTTGTATTTTTGTGCCAATTCTTGTGCTTTTTTATAAATCTCCTCTCTTTTGCCAAAAATAATAGCTCTTTTGGGGCAAGAAGTTTCACATACGGGTTTTTTGTTCTCTGCAAGAAGTGAAGCACAAGAATCGCATTTAAACATTGCTCCTCCTCCTGCAAGTTTGGGGGCTATTTTTAGGTAGATTCCTACTCCTGCTTGTCTTTGTGGGATACCCCAAGGACATACATCACGACATTTTGCTCCTCCAAAGCAAAAATGCTCATCAATATCCACTGCTCCATATTTATCTTTAGAGATTACACCAAAGGGGCAAATCTTCTGACAAGTGGGATTATCACAATGCATACAGTGTCTAGGCACATAAACACTTTTTCCCTCTATTTCTAGTTTTTCTACATAGGTAAAGTTATAGGGAGTAAGTCTTGAAATATCCTCTCTATTTTTGGAATAATCCTCATAAATTTTTCTAGGAAAATAGTAAGGGATATTTTCTATGGGGTTTGGGAAGCGTTCTAGATTCTTATTTTGACAGGCTTTGACGCATAAGGGCATATCTAAATCCTTACATCCATCGCATAAGCCAATATCAATAATAGAAGCCATCTGAAAATTCTCTTGCATATCCTGTTTTTTAGAATCAGTATTTGCATTTGCCAAAGAAAGCGCACTTGCAACGCCTACAACTTTGAAAAAATTGCGTCTTGTTAAAGTGGGTTTCATAATATACCTTGTATTTAGATTATATTTTATGCAAGTATAGGGAGATTTGAGGTAGAATAGAGTGATAAAGTTACATAAGGAAGTGAATTTGCTAGAAAAAATGCAAGATTTAATGCGTTTATGGGAAGTATCTGAGGAGGATAAAGAGATTTATTTAAATTGTGTGCAAGTGAAAAATTTTCCAAAGGGTCAAAAAATTTTTAGTAATGAAAATGAATGTCGTGGATTGGTTTTGATTGAATATGGCGCACTTAGGGCTTATATTATTTCTCCTAATGGCAAAGAAATCAATCTTTTTGTTTTAAAAGAGGGGGATTATTGTATACTTTCTGCTTCTTGTATGTTAAAAAATATTAGCTTTGATGTGAATTTAGAGTTTGTGGAAACTTCTAATGTATTTATTCTGCCAAGCAAAGCCTTTAATGAAATTAGCAATAAATACAAAAAAGCAAAGCAATTTCACTTAGATTTGCTTTCCTCACGCCTTAGTAATGTTGTAGATTCGCTTAGTTCTCTTGCTTTTATGTCGCTAAGCGATAGGGTGATGGCATTTTTACTAAAATCTATTCAAGATAAAAATAAAAATTCACTTTATATCACACATGAAGAAATTGCAAATTCTTTAGGGAGTGCTAGAGAAGCAATTTCAAGAGTGCTAAAAGATTTGCAAAAGCAAGGTAAAATTTCTCAATCACGAGGCATTATAGAGATACTAGAAACTAAAAGTGTGTAAAAACTAAATATTTATAGCATAAAAACTCTATTTTAGAGCTTTTAAGAAGAGAGTTTTTGAGCATTTACTCATAATGTAGTATAGTTAAAGAATATTTAACCAAATAAATATTTAGTTTGCAAGGAAGTAATAATGGTTTTAAGCACTAAAAGAGCCTTTACAATGCTAGAGCTTATTTTTATTCTTGTGATTTTGGGGATATTGGCGGCTATTGCTCTTCCAAAGATTTCTGCAAGTCGTAATGATGCAAGACTTGTTGCACTAAAAAGTGATGTTGTGATGTTAAAAACTGCACTTGCTTCTTATTTTCTTTCACAAGGAAAAGGAGATTTTGAGAGCGCCATAGATTTAAGTGCTACAAATTGGGAGATAACTCCTTTTAAAATCACTAGCAAGCTTACAGATAAAGAGGGGAGGGCTTGTATTGAAGCGGTTTTGCTAAGTGAAAAAGAAGATAAAATTGCTCTAAATGATACGGAAATTAATTTTTTAAAAATTAGCACACAAGCTCAAGGGCTAGAAAACGGAGATACTTGCGAAAAATTAAATTTTACTCTTAATTTAAATGCAAATACACCGCAAATCATTCCACTTTTGAGTAGTTCTATTGCGTTTTAAAAAGAGGGCTTTTAGTCTTTTTGAAGTCTTGATTACTCTTATATTGCTTGGCATTTTAAGCACACTCGCTTTGCCAAAGTTTTATGCTTTTAGGGAGGGGGCTTGCACTAAAAAGCTTCAATTACAAATCTTTGAAGTGAAGTTAAAAATCGCAGGCAAAAGAGAACAAAATAATGGAGAAATTGAAAAAGTAGATTTTAGTGATGTTTTTGAAAATCTTGATTTTAAGCAAAGTTCTTGTTATTTTAAGAAGCAAAAGAACGCAATTTTAGGAGTGAATGGAGATAAAAAGGTATCTTTTGTGATAAAAAATGGAATTTTAGAATGCCAAAATACAAAAAGTTCTAGGTTGCATAATGGCGAATCTTATTGTGATATTTTTTAGTTTAGTTATTTAGGCGATAAATAAAATTTTACATTAAGCCAAAAGGGAAGCCGTATAGATAGCAGCGCTCTCACTTCTTAAAATATTGCAATTTGTAGCACTAAAAATTTGCCTAGTTTTTAAAAGTTCTCTTTCTTTTTTGCTAAAACCCCCTTCACTTCCGATAAGAATGGGGAGTGAGATATTTTGTTTTAATGTCTCACCGCCAAAATCTAGCACACCAAAATCATTGTATTTTTCGCATATTTCTTGTAAATTTTTAAAAATTTCAATTTCTAATTTTATAAATCTTCCACATTGAATAGAGGAGTTTTCTAAGATTCTATTGAGGCGTTCTAAATCTATTTTAAAATTTTTTTGGGAATATTCTGCATAAAAAAAGCTAATTTTTTTAACATTTAATTCATTGAGAAAAGGCAATGTTTTTTCAATATTTTTAGGATCAATGATAGCCCAAATAAGATGTGTTTTAGGAGGATTTTTGGGTTGTGTGAGTGTAGAATCTATTAACATTAGCGTTGCACTTTTTTTGCTAATTTCTGTAATTGTGTAGGTATGAAGATAAAAGTCTTCTAGATTACGCACTAAAAGCTTTGAAGTTTGCTTGGTGCGTCGTGCTTTAAAAAGATGTGTATAAAGCTCTCCTTCAATTTTTAAAAGAGAAGTGCCTGCATTTTTGTGGATAATAAATTGCATTTAAAAGAGCCTCCATAAAAATAAGATTCCAAATAAACAAAAATCTAGGAGATATTTTCCTCTAGCAAAGGAGAAAAATTTTTCTCTTGTTTTTAAGTCTGCTCCTTGTCTTAGAATGCGTTTTTGTTTGATGTGGCGTAAGATTTCCAAAAAGAAAGCAAACCCCCAAAACAAAAGCATTAAAAGCACAAAAATACTAAAACTAAAGCCAAGCATCGCCCATGTTACAAGTCCGCTAAAAATGCTTCCAGCAAGTAAAGAATAATAAGCAGGAGCAACAAAAGCTAGCACATGTAGTCTTTTGGTGTGTGAGGTATAGACAAATAAAGCAATTAGATTGATAAGGGGGGGCAAAAGAAGAGGCAAACTAAGAAAAAAATGTGATTGAATAATAAGATGAATGGTATGCATTTTATCCCTTTAAATTTTGGGATTTTAGCAGAATATTTCTTTAAAATTTATGTATAATGTATATTTTGGAGAAGTTTTATGAAAAAAATAATTATGTTACTTTGTTTTTTGTATTGCAGTATAAAAGAATTTTAAAATGTAGGTTTATATAAAGCAGGTAAATCCATCTTAGCCCTCAAAATGAGGGTCAAGACTAATAAGCCTTGACTGTAAATATACAAAGTAGTATAATTACAACTAAGATGAATTTGATTGGTATCATCTTATATCCTTAATGGGTATAAATTTTCAACCAAGCAGGTCTTCTTCACCTGCTTAAAGTGAAGACCAACTGAAATTATTCCACACTTCTTAAAAAACTTAAATATTTTTAATATTAATCCTTTTCATTTTTTCAAACAATACACTCATGCTTTATACAAAAAGTAATTTTTCATAAAAATGCCTCTCCTTCTCCTTACTCCTATGGGCACAAAAAGCAATCTCCTATTTTAATTTTGCAGAGGAGCATACAAGCGTAGCGTTATCCACACTTGCAAAAGCCCCTCTTTGTAAGGAAAAACAGCCTGCTGTCCTTTTCAATCCCCTAAAGGCTCACGCCACTGCGTGGAGGGGGAGGGCTTCGCCTTTTCTGTTTCTAGCTTTCATGTAAGCATTGCACTTTGTGCAACTCTTTTTCTACACTTTAGCACCACGAAGCAGGGCGAGATATTTTAGGTTTAAAAGGTTTATGTAAAGCTAAAATTATATTTAGTTTTTAGATTCTAGTAAGTGGATTGCTTCGTCGTTTCACTCCTCGCAATGACAGGTGGGGCTATAAGACTTTACATAAAAAGTATTTTGAGAGTGGCTGTTCCATAGGATTAGTTGCAAAACAACGAATAGGTAAGCTTTTACTCATAAAAGCAAGGGCACCCACCGCCACGACAAAATTGCTTTTTATATAAAGTGTAGATTTGTTGCTTAAAAGAATAAAAAGAAATAATTTAGATTCTTTGGCAAATTTTTTGGATTGCCACGCAAGTAGCGAGTACTGCTCATAATGACAGGGGGGAGAGGCATAAACCTTGTAAAGATAGGTGGAGCAATAAAACTTTATATAAAAGTATAAGGTTACTATTTAAAGATAGTTTAGATTTGTTTTTAATCACAAAAAGTATAAATAGACTATATGAGGGTTCTTTCTCCTATTTAGAGCCCTCTTGTAGTTTATTAGTTTTAAGAGTTTTATTGTCCCTCCTTTAGAAGAGAGTAATTATTTTATTTTTAAAAAATCAAAAATACTTCTAATTTCTTTTGGAGCATACAATAAATTTTACTTAACATAAGGTATAATACACATAAATTGATTTTAAGGAAATTCCATGCAATATGTAGATGATGATTTCAAAGGCAAAAGGATATTAATCACTGGAGGGGCTGGGTTTATAGGTTCAAATCTTGCGATGTATTTTCAAAAATATCACCCAAAAGCTGAAGTCATCGTGTTTGATTGTTTTAGAAGTGAAGAAACCTTTAGCAATGGGAATCTAAAATCTCTAGGACATTTTAAGAATCTTTTAGATTTTAGGGGTGAGGTGATTGCGGGGAATATCAATAACAAAAAAGATTTAGAGCTTTTAGAAAAATTTGATTTTGATTATATCTTCCATGAGGCAGCGATTTCCGATACTACCGTGATGGATCAAGAGAGTGTTTTAAGAAGTAATGTAAATGCTTTTAAATCTCTTTTAAATCTCGCTTTTAAACATAAAGCACAGATGATTTATGCTTCAAGTGCAGGAGTATATGGAAATACACCTGCACCAAATAGTATCGGAAATGGTGAGATTCCTGAAAATGTGTATGGGTTTTCTAAGCTTATGATGGATAATCTTGCATTAAAGTTTGCAAAAGAACATAAAATTATTGGATTAAGATATTTTAATGTCTATGGTGAAAATGAATGCCATAAGGGCAAAACCGCTTCTATGATTTTACAGCTAGGATTGCAAGCTTTACAAAACAAAAAAGTGTGTCTTTTTAAAATGGGCGAACAAAAAAGGGATTTTGTCTATATTCAAGATGTAATTCAAGCAAACATCAAAGCCACACAAGCGCATAAAAGTGGGATTTATAATGTAGGAAGCGGAGTGGCTAGAAGCTATAATGATATAGTAAATGCACTTAAAATGGAGCTTGGGGAATTTGAAGTAGAATATTTTGAAAATCCTTATAAGTTTTTCCAAAACCACACTGAAGCAAATATTACACTTACAAAGAAGTTTTTAGATTATGAGCCTAGATTTTCTTTAGAGATTGGGATTAAAAACTATCTTAGCCAGATAAAGCAACTCCATTCTCAAGGTTTTAGCATTTGAAGCCAAATATTTTAGTAATTGGGGATTTGATATTAGATCATTATATTTGGGGGGAATGTAAAAGAATCTCTCCTGAAGCACCGGTGCAAGTTATAGAAACAAAAGAAGAAAATTTAAATCTTGGTGGTGCTTGTAATGTCGCAAATAACTTAGTAGCCTTAGAATCTAATGTATGGATTTGTGGAGTAGTTGGAGAAGATGAGGCAGGAGAGAAGCTAAAAGAGAAACTACAAAGCCTAGAGGTGAATATAGAGGGCGTTTATGTAAGTAAAGATCGCCCAACGACACAAAAATCAAGAGTGATAGCCTCAAATCAGCAAGTTTTACGCATTGATAAGGAAGAAAAAAAGCCTCTTAGCAAAGAGGGAGAAGAATTTATTTTAGAGTTTGCTTCTAGGCTTTTAAAGACAAAAAGTATAGATTGTATCGTGCTTTCAGACTATCAAAAAGGGGTTTTAGGAGCTAATCTTACACAAAGGCTTATTAGTTTAGCTAAAAATGCAAATTTAAAAATCTTAATCGATCCTAAAGGGGAAGATTATAGTAAATATAAAGGTGCAACTCTTCTAACCCCTAATAAAAAGGAGGCTAAGGAGGCCACTAAAATAGAGATTGTTGATGAGGAAAGTTTGCTAGAAGCCTCACAAAAATTAAAAAAAATGTGCGATTTGGAGTATTCACTCATTACTTTAAGTGAAGATGGGATTAGCATTTTAAAAGAGGAATTGCATAAGATTCCTACGATTGCTAAAGAAGTCTTTGATGTTACGGGCGCTGGAGATACCGTAATAGCTGCACTTAGCTATATGTTGGCTTTAAAAGAAGATATTTTAGAAAGTGTCTATTTTGCAAATGCAGCTGCTGCTGTGGTGGTAAGCAAAATAGGCTCTGTTACTGCTACAAAAGAGGAGATTTATCATTATTTACAAAGAAATAATCTTTTAAATTCTAAATTTGCTAGTAAGAGATTTTTAGAAATTTTTAATACCAAAAGCAATGTATTTTTTTCTACTTTGGAAAATCTACCTAAAATTAGGAATTATCAAGATAAATTAATCAGTGATTCAAATTTAGAATATTTTTTGAATGCTTTAGGCGAGTTTCAAAAGAGTAAAAAAGTTATTTTTACGAATGGTTGTTTTGATATTTTGCATTTTGGACATATTGATTATTTAAACAAAGCAAGAAAGCTTGGGGATTTGCTTATTGTGGGACTAAATAGTGATGATTCAATTTCGCGCCTAAAAGGGAGTGAACGCCCTATAAATCCACAAGAAGATAGAATTGCACTTTTAAGTGCGTTAGAATGCGTGGATTTTGTGATAGTCTTTAGCGAAGATACACCAAAAGAACTCATAGCAAAAATCAAGCCTGATATTTTGGTAAAAGGTGCTGATTATGAAGACAAAGAGGTGGTTGGAAGTGAATTTGCTAAAGAAGTGTGCTTAATAGAGTTCAAAGAGGGAAGAAGCACAACAAATTTAATCAATAAAATAAAAACAATAAAATAATTTTATAAAAAGGAATAATAATGGAATTAAAAATTAATGATAATGCACCAGATTTTACTTTGCCTAATCAAGATAATGCAGAAATTTCGCTTAAAAACTTTAGAGGTGCTTGGGTGGTTGTGTATTTTTACCCAAAAGATAAAACACCTGGTTGCACGCAAGAAGCATGTGATTTTCGCGATAATTTAGAAGAGTTTGCAAAGCTTGGAGTGAGTGTTTTAGGCATTAGCCCTGATAGTCCTAAAACCCATCAAAGCTTTATAGAAAAAGAAAATTTGAATTTCACACTTTTAAGCGATAAGGATAAAGTTGCGCTTAAAGCTTATGGGGCTTTTGGGCTTAAAAAGCTTTATGGCAAGGAGTATGAGGGGGTTATTCGCTCTACTTTTTTAATTAATCCAAGTGGTAAGATTGCATTTATTTGGAAGAATGTAAAGGTAAAAGGCCATATACAAGCCATAAAAGAGAAGCTAGAGGAGCTACAGCTTACCAAGTTAGCACTTCTTTTTTGATTTTATTTAGGCTATCAATCGCATCTTTTAGGCGAGAAACTTCATTATCAATTTGCTGTAAATTCCACGCACCAAGATGTTCTGGAGCATCTTGTGAGCCTCTTTTAATCATTATATAATCCACAAATGAGATTTTTGCCATATTTAAAAGTAGCTGGATTTCAGCTTGTGCATTTTCTATCTCTCTTAAAATCATATCGATTCGCTCAAACATAACTGCTCCTTATTTTTTGTATATTGTAGCATTTTTAGCTTAGGATATGTTTGTCTAGAAAATGGAAGGTGATGATAAAATTTGAAAAATTTAAAGAAATTTAAAAAAGATATTTATAAATTTATAAACTAAATATAAATTTTTATGTTAAAATGGGGCTTTAAGATTTAAGGAGGTAAAAAGTGAAAAAACTATGTTTTACTTTGATTTTTGTGGGATTATTTTTATCCAATGCTTATGGAGAGGCTAATTCACCCACTAAACAAAATAATTTAGGTGTGATTATCTATAAGGCAGATGTGAGTGCAAGTGCTGAAAGAGATCATATTTATTCTTTGTTGTCTTTAGCGATTGTTTATGAGAATTGGCAAGTAAAGAGCAAAAATAAAAGAGGGCATAATATTGGTTCAGTGATTGTAGATAATCATACAAATAAGCCAGTGTTTTGGGCTAGAAATTCTGTGGATATTACGCATAATGGCACACAGCATGGAGAGGTTAGACTGGCTACAAATCTTTTAAATTGTCAAGGTTTTGATAAATATCTTAAAAATTATACGCTATATACAACCTTAGAACCTTGTATTATGTGTACTGGAATGCTTTCTATGGTGCAGATTCCTAAAGTAGTTTATGTGCAAAAAGATGTGGATTATGGCAATACTCAAGAGATGATAAAATCTGCTAAATATCCAAGATCTTATGAAGTTTATTCGGTAGATAATGTCTATAAACAAAGTCTTGAAAAGGGATTTGAAAAGTATAAAAGTAGCGTTGCTCCTTCTGTTACAGCTTATCTTTTGACAGATGAGGCAAAAAAGATTTATGAAAATGCTACAAAAGAATTACAAAATTACCAAGTTAAATTTAAAGAAAATCAAGAAATCTTAGAATATGCACAAGATTTTTTAAAAAATAAAGTGAAAACTAAAAATAATCAAGATGTCTTGGAATGCCCTAAATTATAATTATTAGGTTATATTTGGTTAGATAAGCTAACCTCTTATAGCCTTAATGAATATTTCTTCTAAAATTGCAAGATTTTTATAGATATAAAGCAATTTAACGCCCACTTTTATTTTATTGTTGTTTGATTTTTCTTTTTTGGATAAAATTTGCTTTATGGATAAAGTAATGATAGATTTTATTAAAAAAAATCATCTCCTTTCTTTGAGTATGGTTGAATCTAGTGCTGAAGTGTATTGCATAAGTGCGTATTATGCCTTTTGTGAAGAGAATCTAAGCCTTGTGTTTAAGAGTGATAGTAGCACGAAGCATATCGCACTTTTAGAACAAAATCAAAATGCAGGTGTAATCATCGCAAAAGATTCTAAAAATCTCTTAGATATTGAAGGTTTGCAAATCAAAGCTTTATTCCAAGAAGCCTCTAAGATTGAAAAAAAGGCTTATTATTCTAAGTTTCCTTTTGCTAGAGCGGTTAGCGGAAATGTGTATGCGCTTCAAATTTTGTGGGCAAAATATACAAACAACAAGTTTGTATCTAAAAATAAAATGATCTTTATAAAAGACAGATAAATTTTTAAGGAAAATCAATGAAAAAAGTTTTATTATTAATGAGTGGTGGTGTGGATTCTAGTTATTGTGCTTATCTTTTGCAAAAGCAAGGATATAGTGTGCATGGAGTGTATTTAAAGCTTCATGATAAAGAAGAAAAACATAATTATTATATTAAAAATATAGAGCAATGTGCAAAGCATTTAAATATCCCTTATGAGATTGTAGATGAGAGGGAGCTTTTTAAAAATGCTGTGTATGATTATTTTGTAGAATCGTATAAAAATGGCTTAACGCCAAACCCATGTGCTATGTGTAATCCTTATGTGAAGTTTGGCATTGCTTTTAAATTAGCAGATAAACTGGGTGCAGAATTTGTAGCAACAGGGCATTATGCACAAGTAAAGAATGGCAAAATAGCACAAGGTGCAGATAGTAACAAAGATCAAAGCTATTTTTTATTTGGGGTAAAAGAAGAGTGGGTAAAACGCATAATTTTTCCACTAGGGGATAAAATCAAACAAGAAATAAAGCCCATAGCATTAAAAGAACTCCCATGGCTTGGTAGCTTAGAAACTTACAAAGATTCTCAAGAAATTTGTTTTGTGGAAAATAGTTATTTAGATGTGCTAAAAAAGCATTATCCGATAGAAAAAGAGGGAAAAGTGCTAAATAAAGAGGGCAAGGTTATAGGAAAGCATAAAGGCTATATGCAATACACCATAGGTAAAAGAAAGGGATTTAGTGTTAGTGGTGCGTTAAGTCCGCATTATGTTGTGAAGATTAATCCTGAAGAGAATACCATTATTGTAGGGGATAAAGAGGACTTAGCAGTGCTAAATGTGTGGGCTAAAAACTTTTCTTTACCAGAAAGTTATGAGGGAAAAGAGCTTGAATGTGAAGTGAAAATTCGCTATAAAAGCCATAAAACAAAGGCTCTTGTCAAGCTAGAGGGTGAAAATCTATATGCCACTCTTAAAGAGCCAGCTTATGGGGTGGCATTAGGACAAGCATTAGTAATCTATGAAGGGGATAAAGTTTTGGGTGGTGGATTTATCACAAAAAGTTTTTAGGGGATTAATGAGGGCCAACCTAAGCTAAAGCGTATAAAATAAGCCTATTGCCATATGCGGAACTCCGCTTGGCATTTAAAAATAAATTTATAAATCATAATTAATTTTCAAGCAATGTTAAAGAATAAAAGGTAGAATTCTATTTGGTTTTAAGCAGTATTTTTATT
>NZ_QXJG01000031.1 GCF_003670295.1 Helicobacter burdigaliensis | reverse complement strand
AGTATCATAAAAATATTTATTTCTACCATTAAGCCTCCTTTAAAGCCTTTAAAAGAAAATAAAAATACTGCTTAAAATCAAATAGAATTCTACCTTTTATTCTTTAACATTGCTTGAAAAATTAATTATGATTTATTTAAAATGGATTAAAATAATCTTTTCTTGCATATTAGATGATATACAATATGTATTTTATAAAATGTTACACTTTTGACAAAAATTAGCAATTTTTATTAATTACATATTGTATTATTTATTATTTATGGTATGATAACTAAAATTTTTAATTATCAAAGGAAATAAAATGGCAAATTTAACACACAATAACTTTTCTCAAGATACTCTAGCAATCCATGCAGGATATAACTACGATACGCAAAGAACCATTAGTGTGCCAATCTATCAAAATACAGCTTATAGCTTTGAAAGTCTAGAACAAGCAGAAGCTAGATTCTCATTAAAGGAACTTGGGAACATTTATACTCGCCTAAGCAATCCAACAACTGATATATTAGGTGCGCGTCTTGCAAGTGTAGAGGGAGGTGCATTTGGTGTGCCAACTTCTAGTGGCAGTGCTGCTATTTTCTATGCGATTTTAAATTGTGCGCAAAATGGGGATAATATCGCATTTTCTAATAAAGTCTATGGTGGGACGCAAACACTCTTTACCCACACGCTAAAACGCTTTGGGATTGAATCTAGAGTGTTTGATATTGACAAGCTAGAAAGCCTAGAGAAAGTCATCGATACAAACACAAAAGCTATCTTTTTTGAAAGCTTGTCTAATCCACAAATTAGCATTGCTGATGTAGAAAAAATCACGCAAATTGCAAAAAAGCATAAAATTATTAGCATTTGTGATAACACTGTGGCAACTGCGTTTTTACACAAGCCTTTTGAATTTGGCGTGGATGTGGTTGTATATAGCCTTAGCAAATACATTAATGGACAAGGAAGTGCACTTGGAGGGGCGATTATAGAACGAAATAATCTTAATGAGTTTATTAAAAATAATCCACGCTATGAGGCTTTTAACACTCCAGATCCTAGCTATCATGGGCTAGTCTATGCAAATCTTGCTTTGCCGATTTTTAGCATTAGAATCATTATAGAATGGCTAAGAAATATAGGGGCTACACTCTCACCCCAAAATGCTTGGATTATTTTACAAGGGTTAGAAACACTTGAACTTAGGATTAAAAAGCATAGCCAAAATGCTAAAATTGTCGCAGAATTTTTAGAGAAGCATAAACGCGTAAAATCCGTAAATTACCCTGCACTTAAAAGCAATCCTTACCACAATCTTTTAGAGAAATATTTTAGCAATGGCGATTCTAGTGGGCTTATTAGCTTTGAAGCACTTAGCTTTGAAGAGGCACAAAAAATTTGCAATTCTTTGGAGATTTTTTCTATCGTTGCAAACATTGGGGATTCAAAATCACTCATTATCCACCCAGCTTCTACAACACATTCACAGCTTAGTGCAGATGAACTAGAGAGTGCGGGGATAACCCCTTGCACTCTAAGGCTTAGCATAGGTTTAGAAAATCCTCTTGATTTAATAGCTGATTTAAAACAAGCACTAGAAAAATAAGGAAAAGTTATGCCACTTATTATTCCTGAAGATATACCTGCCTATGAGCTTTTAAAAGAAGATGCTTTCATCATGGGACAAAGAAGGGCTAAACATCAAGATATTCGCCCTTTGGAGATTTTACTTATCAATCTTATGCCAAAAAAAATTGAAGCAGAAAATCAAATCTTAAGCCTACTTGCAAACTCTCCTTTGCAAGTTAATATCACGCTTCTAGCCACTACAAGCTATGTGGGGAAAAATACCCCTAAAAGCCATTTGGATAGATTTTATGTAGGGTTTGATGCTATCCAAGGTAGGAGATTTGATGGAACTATTGTCACAGGAGCTCCTATTGAGCAAATAGAGTTTGAAGAAGTATGCTATTGGCAAGAATTAATTAAAATTATGGATTATTTGAAGCTTCATTGCACAAGCACGATGTATCTTTGCTGGGGAGCAATGGCGGGACTTTATTATTTTCACAAAATCCCAAAAATCTCCCTTAAAGAAAAGCTATTTGGAGTGTTTGAGCACAAAATTATTCAAGAAGACTTGCTTTTAAGCGGACTAGATGAAGTCATCAAAATACCGCATTCTAGGCATTCTACAATAAATCAAGAAGCACTAAAAAATGCAAAAGAGCTAAAAATATTACTAAGCGGAGAAGAAAGTGGAGCAACTTTAATAAAAGATTCTAAAGATATTTTTATGCTAGGACACCCAGAATATGCCAAAAATACGCTAAAAGAAGAATATTTACGCGATAAGGAAAAAGGGCTAGATATAAAAGTTCCAAAGAGTTATTTTGATAAAAAAGGAGAGGCAATTTTATCTTGGAAATCTAGTGCGAGTATGCTTTTTATTAATTGGCTCAATTTTAGCGTGTATCAAGACACGCCTTTTGTGCTTTAGCAACTTTAAAAAAGAGAGTTGCTTTTAACTAGCTTTAAATCCTTAATTTTATTTTCAATACCCATAAAATTACCTTCTAACTCTCTTTTTCTTTTTATGGATATATCTATAAATTCATTAATTCACCTTATCTGTCGTAATAAAAATTTTATAATTTACAAAAGCGATTGATAAAGTTAAACAAAATCTAAACTAGCATACCAAAATATATAACTTCATTTAGTGATTTTTAAAATCCTTTTAATCCCAAAAATTCTAAAGATTTTAAAAATTCATCATTTGTTTGCAAAATTCTCCTAATACTTGCAAAAGGCGTTTTGTCCCCCAAGTGCTTGTATCCGTAAGCGTGTAAAGCTAACTTGGCATAACAAAACCACCATTATTTTTATGCAAGTTTTACATATTCTTTTTTACACTAAAGGTAGATTTTAAATCTTTTCTAAAATTTTCTTAGCTACTGCACTTGGATTTTCTGCTTTATAGATAGGACGCCCCACGACGATAAAATCACTCATTGCCTCTTTTGCATCTTCTAGTGTAGCCACACGCTTTTGATCGCCACTATCTTCACCAAAGGGGCGGATTGCAGGAGTTAGAGTTAAAAACTCTTTGCCTAATTTTTCTTTTATCATTTTAGATTCAAAGCAAGAACAAACCACTCCATCAATCCCTGCTTTATGTGCTAAAGTCGCAAACTCTAACACACTTTTTTCTAAATCATTAAGGTAAATCTCATAAAATCCTTCTTGATTAAAACTAGTAAGGGCTGTTACTGCCATAACTAAAGGTGCTTTACTAAGGGTTTTTGCATAGTTTGCCATCACTTCCATAGCTTCATAGCCACTACTTGCATGGATTGTAACCATATCCACACCTATTTTTGCAATCTCTTCTAGGCTGTCTTTCATGGTATTTGGAATATCATAAAGCTTCAAATCTAAAAAAATTTTAAAATTTGGATTAATGCTTTTAATGTCTTCTATAAAATTTCTTCCATCACGGATAAAACTTCTCAAACCCACTTTCACCCAAATATTTTCACTCTTTAACCCTTCTAAAAGCTTCAAATTCTCATAAGAACTTGGCAAATCTAGCGCAACACACAATTCCATAAGTTTAGCACCTAGTCTAATAAAAATAGTTCAAGAGGATATTTTTTACCCATGCTCTTTAGCTCCAAATAAGCACGCACTTTTAAAAATTCATTAGGAGTATGCAAGCCTAGACGCTCTTTAGCCTCATCAATCATCTCTAGTTCTAAAAGCACATAAAAATATGCCATTTCTGCAATTTCATCTTTATTAGCCAAATACTCAAAAAGATTTAGCCATGATGTTGGCTCATAGCATTCCTTTGTCTTTTGTGCTAAAAGCAGATAATCTTGTTTTACAAAGCCAACTTCTGCACAAAGATTAGCAATATCTTCATTACTAAATTCTAATTTTTTTGCATAGCACATTCCTAGCATTTGATTGGCTAGTTCTTTATCAAATTTCACACTTGCAATAAAGCGTTTAATCTCCCCTAGCTCGTCATTTGCAAGCAAAACCCTTAATGCTTCTTGCTTATATTCATCACCAAAACTAGACTTCCTTAACACTTCAGAAGCAAATTTTGGATCTGATTTAATTTGATTGATGATATTTTGTTTAAAAAAAGGAGAATTATCATTAGGATTGAATTTTTTTAGATTCACATATTCCCCTCTTTTTAGATCTCCTAATAGCTCAATAAGCTCATCAAGTCTTGCTTCGCCACTTTTTTGTGTAATCCCCTCTTTAACATCAAAAATCAAATTATTAAGTAAAATAGAAAGAGCTTTGTAGCGATTCATAGAAGGTTGCTTTAGGGGAACTTCTTTTCTTAAAAGCTGATTTTCAATTTGCTCCAAAATCATTTTATAATCGTTTTTATATTTGTTTCTCTTATACCACATACGATACATTCCGCCTATTTCCAAAAGCAATACAACGATAAAAAACAACACCACAGGCACCAAAAACCAAAGTGCAATCGGCAATGTTACAAACTTTTGACTAAAGGGAATATGATAGGTATAATCCACTCCACTCAAACTATAAATATATAAACCTATTACTACAATAAAAACAAAAAAAGCACCAAAATAATATTTAAACTTCATTATTTTCCTTTATCTTTTTCAATAATTTCTCTGCAAACTATACAATATCTTGCATGTGGTTTTGCTTTTAATCTTTGAAAATTGATCTCTTCTTCACACATTTCACAAATTCCATAACTGCCCTCTTCTATTTTAGCCAAAGCAATATCAATAAATTCTAACTCTTTTGCATGTCTTTCAAAAATAGATTCATCTAGCCTATTTTTGATACTCATTGTAGCAATATCCACTTCATCTCCAAGATGCCCTGATCTCACTACCTCCATACTTTTGCAATGTTCTTTATTGTTAGCCAAAATCGCCTCTTTTTGCTCTAAAAGTAATTTTTTAAATTTTTCTAAATCACTATGTCTCACTTAAGTTTCCTTTGTTATTTGTGATAGGGATGATTATTTAACAAACAAAAACCTCTATAAATCTGTTCATTCAAAAGAATTTTTGCTATTTTATGATTGAATGTAAGTTTAGAGAGAGAAAGTGTTGCATTGCAACTTTTACAAAACTCCTCTTCTAATCCATACGCACCGCCAATAAAAAAGCTAATTTCCGATTTATCTTTTAAAAATGAGGCAAATTTAAATGAATCAACCTCCCTCCCATCTGGTGATAAGGCAATTTTATATAAATTTTCCTTAAAAACTCTACTAAAAATCTGCGTATAGCTCTTTTTAGCTTCATTAACATCAATTTTATGGCTTTCTTTAACACTTTTGTTAAAAAGATTAAAACTTTCTACCTTTACTCCAAACCCCATACATAAACCCGCAAATTCTTTACATATCTCATCTTCCAAACCTTTTGTAGGCTTGGCAATATAATAAATATTAACTTTAATCAATTTAGGAAACTTTCAAATAAGTCAATAAACTTGCTAAAGTAGATTTCATATCTTTTCTTTGAACTATCATATCAATAAGTCCATGTTCCAATAAAAACTCTGCAGTTTGGAAACCCTGTGGCAAATCTGCTCCAATAGTTTGCTTGATTACTCTAGCTCCCGCAAACCCAATCATAGCGCCCGGTTCTGCCATAATCACATCACCCAAAAATGCAAAAGAGGCACTAACGCCCCCCATAGTAGGATCACTAAGCACAGAAATAAAAGGCAATTTTGCATCACTCAAACGCTGCAGGGCAGCAGAAGTTTTTGCCATTTGCATAAGCGAATAGGTTGATTCTTGCATTCTAGCCCCACCGCTTGCACTAATAATAATAAGCCCTTGTTTTTTCTCTATACTTCTATTGATCGCTCTTACAATCTTTTCCCCCTCAACAGAGGCTAAAGAACCACCCATAAAATTAAAATCAAACAAAACAAGTTGTGTAGGTATACCATCAATCGTGCATTCTCCACTCACTACAGAACTAGGGCGCCCACATTTTTTTTCATACTCTTCTACTCTTTTTTGATAGCTTTTTTTATCCACAAAATTAAGAGGATCTGTTGGCATAAGCTCCTTATCATACTCAACAAAACTTCCCTCATCACAAGTTAGAAGAAGCCTATCTTGCAAACTTATTCTCATATGAAAATTACATTTAGGGCAAGTATAATGTTGTGCGATAATTTCTTTATAATACATTAAAGCATTACAGCTAGAACATTTAACCCAGTGGCTTGGTGCTTCTTTTGGAGTAGCTCTTTCCACTTTTTTAAGGCTTTTAAAAAAATCTGTAAATCCCACTTATTTTCCTTAAATTCAAGCTTACTTCCTATTTTCTAAAAAGTAATTTTTAGAAATTGTATAAAAAAATGTGTTAATTTAGCCTAAAACTTTGTAGATCGCTTATATAGGTTATAAATCACAAAGCTACCTTTGATTATTAGAAATTGCTTAACTTATCCATTATAGTTTGCTTTAACTTTGCATCCAAATCATCTGCACGGATATGAAACTCTACCCTATTATTCTCCACATCACTTTTATTGCCATTTAGTGGATTGTGATCCCCAAAACTTATAATAATCAGCTGTTCTTGATTGATACCTTGTTGTATTAATAAATCCGCTATGGCCTGTGCTCTTTTGCTGCCCAAATTAAAATTTTTGCTTGGATCTTCATTGCTATTATCTGTATAGCCTCTAAGCTCTATTTGCAAATCTTTAGGCATTTTTTTAATAATCTCCCCTACACGCTTGATTAAAACCAAAGTTTCTACGGAGATAATTTCTGCACTGCCCCTAACAAATTCAACCCTAGTAGGTAAATGCAAAATTGCATTATTCTCCTTTTGATCAAGAGCGACTTTTTCTCTCTCTAATGCTTCAACATCAAAATTTGCAGGAGAGCTATCTTTATCTTGCACTTCACTCTCCCTTTCTATAAGACTAGATGCTGTAAAATCAAAGATTTTGATAAATTCCACTTTTAAAGCTTCTACTTTGGCTGGATTAGTTTCAGAAATAGCCCAAAGTGCAATAAATAATGCCAAAAGTAAACTTAAAAAATCCGCATAAGGAACTGCCCATTTTTCACCTGCTGGACATTCAGGGTGCTTTGCTTTTTTACCCATTTTAAATCCTTATTCTTAAAATTGCGATTGAGCTGTCTCATTAGGACTTAAAAAACTAAATAGCTTAGCTTCTAAATCTCTAGGATTGACACCTTCGGCTATACCAACAATCGCTGTGGATATTACCATTCTTTCTTTGATTAAATCTTTAGAATTTGCTTTAATCTTATGTCCAAAAGGACCAAAAAGAGCATAAGCACCAAAAATACCTGTAACTGTCGCGGTAAATGCACCTGCAATCCCTAATGCCATTGCTTTAGGATCGTCTAGTAACTGCAATGCAAGCATAAGCCCCATAACCGCTCCAACAAGTCCCATTGTAGGACAAGTTTCACCAACTCTTACCCAATATTCAGCACATTCTTTATAATACTCTTCTGCCTCTTCTATTTGAATCTCAGCACTTTCTTTGATTTCTTCTATACTTTTACCATCCACCATCATCATCAAAGTCTTTCTTAAAAAATCATTTTCAATATCATTTGCTTTTTGTTCTAATGCCAAAATTCCATCTTGACGCGCAATTATGGAATATCCCACAAGTTCCGAAATCCTTTGATTCAAATCTACTTTAGCTCCCATAAATGCTAATTTTAGCTCCTTATAAGCAGCTTTTACAATATTTTTATGTGTCGCTGTTGTCGCACAAAAAATAGCCGTTGGCACTACAATTAAAAAAGAAGAGAGATGAATAACATGCAAGGGATTTCCACCCTCTAAAATATCCCCTATTGAAATGCTAGTAATTGCTAATACTAGACCTAGTATAGTTGTAAGATCCATAATTCATTCCTTATTTTAAAATATTTTATTGTTTTTATTAATCATAAATTAGCAAAGTTCTTATAAATTAAAACTTAAATATGATTAATTTTATATTCAATATTTTCAATTAAGAAATTTTTATGGATTATTTTCAGTATTAAAAATTTTTCTTACATAACTTTATATTTTGGCTCTTTTTTAATCTTTATAAAAAGAAGATTTAAGATTTTCTAAAAAGCTATAATCCCACTCCTGCAATGCTTTGTCTTATTTTAAATTACTTTTTTAAATTTCAATGCACAATTAAAATTTTGAGTAGTAAAGAAACATAAATTCACAAAAGATATTTTCTAATCACCACAATTTTTTAGAACTCTTTAAGATTATTATTAAATTCAACACCTAATTAAAAGAAGATTTTTGCTAGACGCACTAGCCTAGTAGTGCATCTAATCTATTTTGAAGATAGTTTGTATTGAAAGAATTTGTATAAAGAGTGGCATTTTCTTTTAATTTAGCAGTATTTAGTTCATTATAATTTTCTGCTAAATCATTATCCTGCAAATTGCTCTCTGCTTTTTTAAGATTAACAATCGTATTCATATCATTATTAATGCTAGATTCAACACGATTCATAATCGCACCAATATCCCCTCTTTTTGAGCTTACATTGTTGATAAAGCTCAAAATACTCTCTTGATTTGTTACTTGCAAACCTGAAGTATTTGGAGATTGAAGATTAAAATCAATAGAACCGCTCCCAAGCATAAAACTCATTTGCCCACCAAATACATTTTTTCCATTGAAAGTTGCTTGAGAGATAGAATCATTCATAGATTGTGTTAGGGCGCTTGCTTCACTTTCTATCATAGCTCTTTGATCGCTATTTAATGCTGGATTCCCTAAAGCAACGGATAGTTCATTCATTCTAATAGCAGAATCGCTAATGCTAGATAATGCCCCATCAGCAATTTGCAATACACCCAAAGCATCGTTTGCATTTCTAACTCCTTGGGACATAGAATTAGCTTGAGCCAAAAGTGCATTTGCAATCGCTAAACTAGCTCCATCTGTAGCTTCAATCGGGCGTGGTGAAGCGATTTTTTTGAGACTTTCTTTTTCTTCCTCTTTAGCTTTATTTAAATTCACTAAAGTTTCATTTGTATTTTGTGTATTTCCTATTTTCATCTTAATCTCCTTTTAGAATAAATTACATCCTTGTGATTTTAAGATTATCAAGCATTTTTCGTTCCATTTTGAGTTTTTTGCTCCAAATACTTGGTATGAATCACACCTCTTTTAAAATCGTCATTTTCCATCATTTCTTGATGGAAGGGAATAGTAGTTTTAATCCCTTCAATACAAAACTCGCCTAAAGCTCTCTTCATTCTAGCAATTGCTTCTTTGCGAGTTTTACCCCACACAATAAGCTTTCCTATCATAGAATCATAAAACATTGGCACAACATACCCAGCATATGCGTGAGTATCTAGCCTTATATGATTCCCTCCGGGTGCTATCCATTTTGTAATCTTGCCCGCTGAAGGATAGAATTTCACAGGATCTTCTGCAGTAATTCTACATTCTATTGCACAACCATTAAACTTAACTTCTTCTTGTTTTGGAAGCTCTTTGCCCTCTGCGATATTTATCATAAGCTCAATTATATCAAGCCCACTTACTAGCTCACTTACAGGATGCTCTACTTGCAATCTTGTATTCATCTCCATAAAATAAAAATTCTGGTTAGAATCTAGCAAAAATTCATAAGTCCCTGCACCTACATATTTGATAGCTTTTGTAGCGGTAATTGCAGTTTCTAGGAGCTTTTGCCTTGTTTTTGGTTCCAATGTGGGTGCTGGAGATTCTTCAATAAGTTTTTGGTGGCGTCTTTGAAGCGAACAATCTCTCTCGCCCACATGCAAAACATTCCCATGTTTGTCTGCTAAGATTTGCACTTCAATATGTTTTGGCTTATCAATAAACTTTTCCATATAGATAGTTCCATCACCAAAAGCACTAATTGCTTCACTTTCAGCTGCCAAAAAAGCATTAAACATCTGCTCTTCGCTCTCCACTATCCTCATACCTCTACCGCCACCACCTGCTGCTGCTTTTAGTATCACAGGATACCCCATAGAATCTGCAAGTTTTTTAGCCTCTTCTTTAGAAGCAACAGCTCCATCGCTTCCGGGTATTACAGGCACTCCTGCATTTTTCATAACTTCCTTAGCCTTACTTTTATCGCTCATTAATGCCATAACTTCAGGATTTGGACCTATAAATTCTATATTATGATGTTTGCAAATTTCAACAAAATTTTGATTTTCGCTTAAAAACCCATATCCAGGAAAAATCGCATCTACATTAAAAAGTTCTGCTGCTGAGATAATTGCAGGAATATTCAAATAAGATTCATTGCTTTTGTCCCCACCTATACATACCTTTGCATCTGCTAAATCCAAATAATGTGCATCTTTATCTGCAGTAGAATAAACTGCCACACTTTTTTTACCCATCTCCTTGATAGTGCGGATAGCTCTTAATGCAATCTCTCCACGATTTGCAATTAAGATGGTGTTAATTTCTTTAAAAGACATTAGATTTTCTCCACCACAAACAAAGGAGAATTGTATTCTACGGGTTGTCCATCACTTGGGATAATCTCTTTAATCACACAATCAAACTCTGCTTCAATTTCATTCATAATTTTCATCGCTTCAATAATCGCTAAAGTCTGTCCCTTTTTCACCTTATCGCCTACATTTACATAAGCAGGTGCATCAGGAGATGGGCAACGATAAAAAGTTCCTACCATAGGAGAATTCACACTCTCTCCACTCACAACAGAAGCAGTATTTTGTTGTGCCACTTGTGGAGTGGATGCTACTTGCATAGGAGCTTGTGGTGCTTGTGTAAGTATGGGTGTGCTTGGCTCTAAAGCTACCTTGGTAGCTCCTATAAGCCCTTTTTCTAACTTAATCTTTGAATTCTCATTAACAATGCTAAGCCTATTTAAATTACTCGCATCAAAGATTTTTATTAATTCTTTTATCTCTTTAAAATCCATAATTTTAAACCCTTTGTAATTTGTTTAGGAAGCCATAAAGCTTTTTTGTTATAATAGCATAATTTCAAATATAAAATCATTAAAGGAAAATAATGGGATTAAAAGAAGATAGTTGGATAAGAGAAATGGCGCTAAAACACAAGATGATAGAGCCATTTTGTGAAAATCAAGTAGGAAAAGGTGTCGTAAGCTATGGACTATCAAGCTATGGCTATGATATAAGAGTAAGCAATGAATTTAAAATCTTTACAAATATTAATGCAATGGTGGTAGATCCTAAAAACTTTGATTCTGCAAATGTTGTGGATTTTGTAGGCGATGTATGTATCGTCCCTCCAAACTCTTTTGCATTAGCAAGAACTATTGAATATTTTAAGATTCCTAGAGATATTTTAGCGATTTGCCTTGGCAAAAGCACCTATGCAAGATGCGGGATAATCGTAAATGTAACCCCTTTTGAACCTGAATTTGAAGGGCATATCACCATAGAAATTAGCAACACAACCCCACTCCCTGCAAAAATCTATGCAAATGAAGGGATTGCTCAAATTTTATTCTTACAAGGCGACAAAGATTGTGAAGTAAGCTATAAAGATAAAAAGGGTAAATATCAATCTCAAACTGGAATTACACTCCCTAGAATCTTAAAAAATTAATTAGTAAAACTTTTTGTTTTGCTAATCTACTTTAAAAAATATTTCACATATTTACCATAAATAAAACGTTTTTTGCTATTTTTAAGATTACTGCAAGCCTTATCCACTTACATATCCTAAAAAGAATCATCAAAATACCTAAAACAAATCTTAGACACTACTTATAGATTAATTTAAGCAAAAAATAAGGGGGGGGGGGGCAAAATAACAGCTTTATTTTTAGATTTTAAGGAGTAAAAATGAAATTATCCCTGATTGCATCAAGAGCAATATTAGGTTTAGGAATTTTAGGGAGTGTGAGTGCATTTGGAGCGGATTACACCCTAAATAATGCTAATGACTTTCAAACTTATTTTGAAGAAAGTAGCGAGGGTAGCGGAAAATGGGTGTTAAAAGAACAATATAAAAATGATAATCTAACTTTTAACTTTGATAATGCTTCTCTAACTATCCCAAAAGAACATGGAGGCTTGGGGCTAAACATTAAAGACATTACATACAATAGTGCTAAATTCACAATCGGCGATGGAATGGGTGAAGATGATAGCTATTTTGGAGAATCAGATGCTCAATTTCAGGTTGCAAACCATTCTTATACGATTAATGCAGATGTAGAGATTAAAACTGATGGAAACTTACTCGCACAAAGCCCCTCTTATATCAATGGAGATGTAACTATAAGCGGAAGCGAGCAAGGGGGTGGTAGCCTAGAAGTCTATAATATTTGGGGTGCAAATGGTTCTTTAAGTATTGATGGCAATCTTACTTCAAATTATGGTTATTTTACCATCGCCGATTCAAATAGAAAAGGAGGACTTTTACATATAAGTGGCGATGTAAGCCTTAACAATTCTACTTTTAGCGTAATCACACAAAGCCTTTCTAGTTTAGCATTTAGCGACTATGAACTGATAAGAAGTGAAGGCAAAATCACACTTAGTGGGGATAATAAAGTAAATTTGCAATATTTAGTGACTTTGCAAGATCTCTTAGGCACACAAAATATTAATGGAATTGCTTCATACGATATTGATAGAGAAGTAAGCGAGAATCTTTATGAAGCAAGTTTAGATTTAAGCGAAGATGGGAAAAGACTCTCTACAGATATTACTACTACAGAAGATGCTAGAAACCTCAAAAAGATTCTAGAAGAAGTAAAAACTAGAGAAGATATGCTAACAGAGCTAAATAGCCAAAAAGATAGCACGACAGATGAGGCTGAAAAGGCAAGGATAGATGAAGCTATCAAGCTTATTACCGTACAAAAGACAGCGATTAGTGATGCAATCACTAATGCAGAGCAAAATGGCGAAAACCTTAGCGGTAAAGATTTTATTGATGTAGTAGGCACAGGTATAGCAGAAAGTGATAAAGCCCTAGCAGGAGAGCTAGTAGATAAGCTAGAAGGTGTGAAAAATACAGAAATGCATGCAGCATTGCTTTTAGATGTAAATAAAAATGTAGGCGGTGCAGTAACTTCCCTAAAATCCTCTGGCAACCTAAACGAAGCACAAGGTATCTTTGATAGTTTGATTAACTCTAATATTAATGCTGGAATTGGTGTAGG
>NZ_QXJG01000030.1 GCF_003670295.1 Helicobacter burdigaliensis | reverse complement strand
TAAAAGAGCAAACACAAGGTGTTGCTCAAATCAATGAAGCAGTAGCACAATTAGAGGGTGTAACACAAGATAATGTAGCAATTGCTAAAGATACGCAAGATATTACTAATAATGTAAATAGAATTGCAGAGGATATTATTAGCGATGTAAATAAAAAGAGATTCTAATTAGAATCTCTTTTAAATTCTTTTTAATATTATCTTTTATTTTTGTAAGATTGCATATAATATTAACTTGCGGAGTGAAAGAAAGGAATTTTAGGCTTCAAAGAGTCTTTAAAAAACTAACTAAAGCCTTTTTTTCTTCATCGCTTAGGTAAAGTGGTTTTAGAAGTGAATCTGTTTTTGGAAAGAGTGGATCGTCTTTTTTGTTGGGTTTTGGGTGAAACATTCCTGCATTATAAGCATTCACTACACCTTCTAAATGCGGAAATAGCCCATTATGCATATAAGGAGAAGTTTTGACAATGCTTCTTAGGCTTGGGGTTTTAAATCTTCCCATATCCTCATTTTTATGTGTGATTGCGTAGCGTCCAAAATCCTCATACTTTTTTCTTCCATAATAGGTTAAGCCAAGATTGTGGTATTTATAATCACTAAATGTTTGCCCAAAATGGCAGTTGGCACATCTAGCTTTAGTTCTAAATAAATGCAACCCCAAAATCTCTTCATCACTTAAAGCATTGTGCTTGCCTCTTAAAAATTTATCAAAGCGGTTGTGCTTTGGCATTAAGCTACGCTCATAAGTGGCGATTGCTTTAGCTATTAGTGTGGGCGTGATGATAGAAGTTCCAAATGCTTTTTTAAATTCCTCTTTGTAAGAGGGGATAGAGTTTAGCTTTTTGGCTGCTTTGTCTGGGTCAAATGCCATTTCTAAAGGATCTTTAATAGGCATTAGTGCTTGATCTTCTAGGCTTTTGGCTCTCCCATCCCAAAATTTCTCCTCCCCAAAAGCACTCATATAAATGCTAATGGAATTTCTTTTGCCAAGTGCTCTATTGTGTCCATAGCTCACACTTCTTCCATCGCTAAAACCTAGCTCTTTATCGTGGCAGTTAGCACAAGCAATTTGGTCGGATAAGGAAAGTTTTGGATCATTAAATAATCTTTCTCCTAGCTTTTCTTTTTCTTTAGAGTAGGGATTGTCTTTAGGGTAGGGGGGCGTTATGGGAAGTGGGGCTAACTCTTTAAATTCTACCCCCTCATCAATCCAAGCTTTTTCCCACTTGCTACTATCTTGTGCATACATAGCCCTTAGAGCTTTTAAGTCTATCCCAAAACTAAGACTAACAAATAGACTAAATATTATCCAAAGTTTCACTATTTCTCCTTAAAATTTATATCCTAGCTCTATCCAAAATTGCCTTCCGCTTTCATAAGAGGGGACTGCAGTTTGGTTGGCAATACCTGCGATAGGGGTGCCAGAATTATTTGTAAGTGCGCTCATTGTCTTTTTGTTTAATACATTAAAAATATCAAAGTTTGCAAAGAAAATGTTATCACCTACTATCCTTTTTTCAAACCCAAGACGCATATCCCAGCTAAAAGCACTAGGAAAATTAAATTTTTCATATTTTGTATATTGCTCTCCATTGATTTGTATAGTTCCATTAGCTACCATTCGCTCATATGGGGCACGATAGCGGAAGAAATTATTTAAAACCCATTGTGTTTTTAGGAGATTAAATAGATGTGTTGTGTTAAGCCTTATTGTGTGGGGGCGTAAGAAATTTTCCACAGGTCTATCTTTATAAGAAATTAGCTTACCATCATAATAGATTAATTCGTTTTCATAGTCAATATTTTCAATTGTTTGAGTATTGTAACCTCTTTTAGTTTGTGTGTAATCAAAGGCTAAAAGCAAGTAGTTTTGCACTCCTAAAAGCTCTAAAGGAATTTTGTTGTTAAGACTTAGAGTTATAATATCACTAGTGCTAGAGCCTTTATTGCTCCAAGTTTCATAGTTTTTATCATAGCCTTCTTTTTCTCCTTCTCCTTTTATACGCATAATCTCATCTTTGCCTTCTCTGTGGATATATTTAACTTGTGCGTTAAAAAGCTCTAGCTGTTGGTTAAGTCCTAAAACAAGTTCATCGCTATAAGGAATATCCAGTGTAGAAAATTTCACTTTAGAGCTAAGGGGTGTGTCTTTTGAAATTTCCCAAGGGGAGTTTGGTGTATCTCTGTGGAGTTGTTTTTGTGTGGATAGGACATTATCATAGAGGCGATAGCTAAGGAGATTCCTACCATAATATCTATTAGCACCTAAAACAAAAGTGCTTTTATACTCTCCTCCTCCCCAAGGAGCTATATAGCTTAGTGCAAATCGTGGTGCAAGGGTTTTTTTATCCATATAATCATCGCCCTCAAATCTAACTCCGGGGCGGATATTGAAAATCCCTGCATTTTTTAAATCTAGCTCCATATCATCTTCTAAATAAATTCCATAAGCCAGACTTTCAACACTTGCTTTTCCTTTTTGATAATAGCTTAAATCGCTCATCCATTGTCCGCTCCAAGTGGGCTTGTCATAAGGGGTTATGCTAGAGCAAGTGCTAAAGCCAAAGCTATCCACTCCACAAGTATAGCTTCCTAAATCTTTGGTTTTGCCAATGCTTGTATAAAAGTCTGCTAATCTTTCTCTGCTTGCACTTTGATAGTTTAGCTCTGCACCTAGTGAAATTTTGTGAGTTAGGTTTAAAAATGAAATCTCATCAAAATTATAATCACTTTTGTAATTTAGCGTTCTTTGAAGCTGTTTAATATCTCCATATCCTCCTTCATACGCATAAGGGACGCTATTTACCGCCCAATTTTTATCTGGAGCATATTGCCACCATATCCAATAATCTTTATCGCTATCTCTTGAGCTTTGTAAATTAGAAAAACCCAAAGAATTATTCCAAACCCCATAAGGAGTGCTGTAAATCCCTTTTATCCCACTTTGCAATCCGCCACTTTTAATGCGGTAAAAAGAATCTTTTGAAATTTCATTGTAGTAGGTATTGTCTTGGGGTGCATAGGCTATGTTTGTTTCTAGGTGAAAATTAGGCGATACATCATAATAGGCTTTGAGATAATAATTATCTATTTGTCTTTTTTGCTCTTTGGAGCTTCCTTTTTCTGTGCCTTCTTTTATAGTGTTATTGTAAGCTTGTAAGGGGATTTTAGAGCGTGTTTGTGAAATGCTTGTAATCAGACTTAGATTCTGGGTAATTTTTCCATTTAAAGAAGCTCTAAAAATATTTTTATTAAATTTTGGTTGGTAATTTTCATTAGAGCTTTGCAAAAATTCTGCATATTTATTGTCTTCTATAAAATAATGTGTGAGTTTGCTAGAAGTGTATTGCCATGATAAACTCCCATGCCATTTATCGCCTTTTGGCTTTTTAGTGTTAGCTTCTACTACTCCGCCCATAAAGCCACCATAAGCAGCACCTATATTGCTATCTTGTACGATAATAGATTCTAAAAGAGAGCTATCAATAGCCAAACCTTGAGATTTATTGCCTCTAAAAGACATAATCGTGTTTGTGTTATTTTCCCCATTGGGATCTAAATCGTTGTTGATATTAAAGCCATCAAGCAAAAAGCTATTTTGATAGAATAATCCACCGCTGATGCTAATATTTGCAGGATCTATTTCTCCGGGGGTATTAGAACTAAGCTGTGAATTATCAAATTGCACATTAGGAATTGCTTTTAAGATACTTGTAATATCTCCATTGCCACTAGGAAAGTTTTTTATAAAGTCTTTATCTAAATTACCGCTTTTTGAATTATAAGTATTTTCATCTTTTGCATTAATTGTAGATTTGTTGAGTAGATAAGTTTGTGTTTCTTGTGCGTTTAGACAAAAGGGTATCGCACAAATAAAAATTAAAATCAATGAATTTTTTAGCAATTTTGACTCCTTAAAATTATTAAAGCAATACTTTAATACAAAGATTATTAAAAGATAATAAAAATGATTATCATTTATATTTTAAGTTTAGAAATGTAGAAAAAGTGGTTTTTATAAGGCAAATTAGGGGGGGGGGTATGGACTAGATTATTAAAGAAGCAAATGTTTAAAAATAAAGGTTTTTTAATTTAAGTAAAAGTTACAAGAAAATTTTACTCATTCTTTTTGCAAAGAAAAAGGTAAATATTAGTTTATAATGTAGTGTAAAATTAGTAAAAAGGGTAAAATATGGTAATGATTTGGCTAGAGTTTCATATAAAGCTTTGGATTATTGCTAATTAATTTATCTATAATTGTGTGAGTTTAAGTAATTAAATAATTTAAGATTATAGTAAAAAGAAAGATTACAAGGAAGCCATCTAAAAGAGAAAAATCTTAATCAAGCAAAGGTGGGTTAAACCACTGCTTAAAGTAAAATATTAAATTAAATCTCTCTTGGATCTGCGATTTTACCTCTAATTGCACTATAAGCTGCAACTGCTGAATTTGCTAGATAAACTTCAGAATTTCTAGCACCCATTCTACCTACAAAATTGCGATTTGTAGTGGATACACAGCGTTCATTATCACCTAAGATTCCCATATATCCACCAAGACAAGCTCCACAAGTAGGGTTTGAAATTAAAGCACCACTTTCAAGCAAAATATCAATATAGCCTAATTTATGTGCGTCTTTATAGATTTGTTGTGTTCCTGGAGTGATGATAAGTCTTACATCTTTATGCACTCTTTTACCCTTTAAAATCTCACTTGCAATTTTTAAATCACTCAAGCGTCCATTCGTGCAACTTCCTATAAATACTTGATCAATCTTTAAATCATCTTTTGTGGCTTGTGTGATGCTCTTGCCATTACTTGGTAAAAAAGGATAGGCGATGATGGGCTCTAATTTGCTAATATCAATTTGCAAGATTTTGTTATATTTTGCGTCTTTATCAGAGAAAAATTCTCTAGGCTTAGCCCTCAAGCTTTTTCTTGAATTTAAAAATTCTCTTGTAATGTCATCAGGAGCGATAATTCCATTTTTTGCTCCTGCTTCAATAGCCATATTGCAAAGTGAGAATCTATCGTCCATATTTAAATATTTAATCCCTTCTCCACAAAATTCTAAGGTTTGATAGAGTGCGCCATCTACCCCAATTTGTCTAATCACTTCTAAAATCAAGTCTTTTCCATAGATATGTGGAGCAGGTTTGCCACTAAATTCTACTTTAATTGCACTAGGGACTTTAAACCAGTTTTTTCCACTAATCATAGCATAGGCTAAATCTGTGCTTCCCATACCGGTGCTAAAAGCCCCCAAAGCTCCATGCGTGCAAGTATGAGAATCTGCTCCTATAATTACATCTCCACTTACTACTAGTCCTTTCTCAGGAAGCAATGCGTGCTCAATCCCCATATCTTTTTCATCAAAAAAGTATTTTAGATTATGCTCTTTGGCAAAATCACGACTAATTTTTGCTTGATTTGCACTTGCAATATCCTTTGCGGGGATAAAGTGATCCATAACAATGCAAAATCCATCAGGATTTGCTAAAGCTTTAGCGCCACTTTCTTTGAATGCTTTAATAGAAAGTGGAGTTGTAATATCATTGCCGATTACCATATCAATGGGACAATCTATAATTTCCCCTGCATAAACTTCTTTGCCTACATGATTTGAAAAAATTTTTTCTGTAATTGTTTGACCCATTTTTACTCCTTAATATGATTTTTAAAAAATTCGTGCAAATGTAAAATTTCTTCTTTTTTTTCATAAAAGCTATTGCGATTTGCCACTAAATAAGCACTAATCTCCATAATAACTGCATCAATTTTAAGATTATTTTGTCTCATAGTGTCGCCAGTTTCTACTAAATCTACAATCGCATCTGCCATTCCTACAAGGGGGGCTAACTCAATAGAACCATAAAGCTTTATAATATCCACACTTAAAGCCTTTTTGTTGAAAAATTTTTTTGTGATATTTTCTAGTTTTGTGGCAACTTTTAAATGTGGATTAGAAAAATCAAGCACATAGTCTTTAGGTGAGCCAATGGCAACCTTGCATTTTCCAAATTTTAAATCCAAAAGTCTAACAAGGGGACTTTCTTTTTCTTCTAAAACATCTAAGCCTACTACACCAATATCAGCCGCACCTCTTTGGATATAAATAGGAACATCTTGATTTCTTACAAGCATAAAAGTGAAGTTTTTATGCGTTAAAATAAGCTTTCTATCTTCAAAGATAAGCTTTGCATTGAGATATTTTTCAAAAATTTCTAGGGTTTGTGCTGCGATTCTTCCCTTAGGGAGTGCGACTTTTATCATAGTTTGATACCTCTTGGAGTAATGTGAGTATGGATTGCATTTTGCATTCCTTTAAAGATAAGTAAATCATCATAAATAGAGTTTGGAAAATAGCGGGAGAGGAACTTTCCATCTCCTCCTGTAAAATAAATTTTTTTACCTTTTGAATTTTGAGCAATCATACAAACAATAGATTTTAAAACGCCATAACTAATTGCATCTTGCGTATTTTGTGGAAATGCTTCTAAATCTACGCTTAAATTAAAATCGCAATCTAGCACACTAATGGTGCTAAAAAATTCCCTATATCTCTCAATCCCAGGCAATATGCAACCACCAAGATGAATCCCATTATGCATAACATCAATAGTTATGGCACTTCCTGCATCTACGATCGTCCCATTTGGAACTGCAAGAGCAGCTGCTATTCTATCAATGCCAAGTCCTTTATAAGCTGTATCAAGATACAAATAAGGGGTAAGATCAAAGCATTTTGGGTGAGAATAGAGCAAGGATTTTGTAGATTCTTTATTGACGCTGATATAAATAATCACTTCATTAGGATCTTTTTTAGATAAGTTACTAGGCTCTTCTTTCCATACTTTTCCATGATTGTAAAAGTGTAAAAAAGTATTCCCAATGTCGCAAAGTATCATAAGTTAAGCCTAGTTTAAATCTAAATACGAATCATCTACAAAGATTTTTTCTCCAGCACTAAAGGCAGGTTCTTTGATTTCGCTAGGGATTTCAAAAACTTCATAACCGCTTAAATCATCTTCAATGCTTAAAAAATATCCTTGCGTTTCTAGCACATTGATTTTACGCCCGTGGTTTGGGGCGCTAAAATGGGCAAAAGGGAATTTTAAACGCTTAATTTCATTTAAATCCACATCTGTTAGGATAACTTCTCCTTCAGAAGAAAATAAAAAGATTCTATCTTCAAAGAAAAGAATATCTTTTAAATTCACTTCAAAAGTGTTAATAACACTTGGGCTTACAGAAATTACACGCTTAGGTGTAGCAGCTACCATTCTATTGCCAATGGCATCTAGGAAGATTACATTATTAAAATGCTTTTCTCCATTGACAACGATATTTCTAATCATACGCATACTAGGCTTGTCAATAATCACTAATTTACCATCTAAAGTTGGCATTACAATAATATCGCCTAAAAAGTAAGGAGAGGCGATGAGTGTGTTGTTTGTAGGAGCTGATGGATTAGATAGCTTATAAAGAGAATTTTTGGTATCAAAGTCAAAAATTTGCAAAGAATTATCATCAAAAATAATAGCAATGAGATTATTTTCCATACTCGCACTAATAGGATTTGCTTCAAAGTTTAGATGAATAGTATCTTTTGTTTGTTTGTTGATTAAGATAAGCTCTTTTGTGTTGCTAGTAGCAAGATAGTATTGTTCGCCTTCATTTAAATAGCGTGCATCTTTAGGAAGAGTTATATTAATCACTTCTCCATTTTTTGTGATGAAATTTCCATTTTTAAGTGTAGCCCCATCTCTTGAAATAGCTATGATAGGTGAGGGAATAGAGCTGGTATAAGAAGTGCTTCCCTTTAGTTCTCCCTCTTTTGGTTCATAATAGTATTTAGAGCCACAACCGCTTATAAAGAGTAAAACAAATAAAAATCCTAAGGCTTGTTTCATTTTGTATCTCCTGCTTTTAGGTGCATTAGTGCATTTGCAATTTCTTTTGTGGGCGAGTTATCGGGGATTTTTAAAAGAATTGTATCGGCTGCTTTAAAATCTCCTTTTTGAATTTGTAGATAGGCTGCTTCTAAAAGTGCAAATTCTCCTGAAGAACTTTGTGAAAGCTCGGGTATATCTTTGTTTAAACTTGCATTTTGGGCTTTTGCAAATTTTGCAATAATAGAATCTTTAGAGTTTTCCAAAGTTTTTAAAGTATCGTTATCATTAGAGGCAATGGCTTCTTTAAATAAAAATAAATCATAAAGCTTGCTTTTGCTGTTTTTGAGGGATTGCAGTGCTTCCTTATCGCCCTCTAGTGCTTTAGAGTAGAAATTATAGTTTTTTTGCTTTTGCATATCTGTATAGATTCCATTTGCATAGTAACCAATACATAATAAAACCATAAAAACAACTAAAATAACAAGAGGAGTTTTATAGCGTTTAAACCAACCCTCAAAACGGATTAATCCTTCTAGCATTTTTTCATCATTATTGATTTCTTTTTTAATGAAATCTAAATTTTGTTTCATACTCATAAAAGCTCCTTATTTATTTGTGCTACCAAATCCACCCTCGCCACGCAGAGTTGTATCAAGGGTATCTACTTCTTCTAGCACTGCTTTTTCTACTTTGCAAAGCACAGCTTGTGCAATGCGTTCGCCTTTTTTGATAGAAAAATCACTTTCACCAAAATTAATTGCAATGATTTTAATCTCGCCTCTATAATCACTATCAATCGTTCCTGGCGTATTTAGCACACTAATTCCATGTTTAAGTGCTAATCCACTACGCGGTCGCACTTGCACTTCAAATCCTTCTTCAATGCTTATTGCAAGCCCAGTGGGAATTAAAGTCCATTTACCCTTAGGGATAGTTAAATCTTCACAAGAACACAAATCAAGCCCCGAAGCACCTTTGGTTTGGTATTGTGGGATAATGGCATTTTCATTTAGCTTTTTAATTTTGATTTTAGTCATATTCCTCCTTTATTCAAAGTTGATTTCTTTGTAAAATACTTTTAAAATTTCATAATCTGCTTTGCCTCTTGGCAAGATTACATTGACTTCATCGCCCACGCATTTTCCTAAAAGCTGCTTTGCTAAGGGAGAATGAAAAGAGATTAAACCCTTATCAGGATTACTTTCTGTTGCCCCTACAATGGTGTAGCAAAGCTCTTCTTCAGTATCTAAGTCTTCTAAAAGAATTGTAGAGCCAAAGCTTACTTTATCGTGAGTGATAGTTTTAGGATCAATCACTCTAGCTTGAGCTAAAAGCTGTGTTAGCTCATTAATCCTAGCATCAATAAAAAGTTGCTTTTCTCTTGCTGCATGGTATTCGGCATTTTCTTTTAAATCCCCATGCTCTCTTGCTGTATCAATCTCTTTTATGTTATTAGGTCTTTCTACTTCTTTTAAATTTTTTAATTCATTAATAAGTTTTTCATAACCATATTGTGTCATTGGTTCATTTTGCACGATAATATCTCCAAATTGATTTTAATCACTCATCATACACTAACTGCTTTTAAAATGCCCTTATTTTATAAAGTTTTGAATCTTTTTTGCACAATTTGTGGCACTACCATTTTTTAAATACTCTAAAAGCACTTTTCTTTCTTGATAAAAGTGTTTAAAATCGTATGATTCCCAAGCTTTTAGGAGATTGTCTAAATTTGCATGGTTTTGCAAAAATTCTTGATGAATGGGGGCAATTTTGGGATTAGGATTCAAAGAGGGGTGTTTATAGTAGTAAAACTCCAAAAAGATATTTGCAAGTCCTATAAAATTTAGCTTAACAAGCATTCTTGCTATGAGATAATCTAGGTATTTTGCTTTATAAACTAAAAGGGTGGGGATACCCATAAGCGTGCATTCTAAAGTAGCAGTTCCACTACATACAAAGGCAAATTCACTTAAATTTAAAGCTTCATAAGTATCAAAATAGAGAGTAAAATCTTCTAGCTTTCCATAAATTTCTTCTAAATTTCTATTTTGCAAATGCTTTGGGACAATCAAAAAAGCTTTTTTACCTTTTTGTTGTAAGGCTTTAGCAAGGGGAATAAAAAGGGGCATTAAGGATTTTATTTCAGCCATTCTAGACCCGGGCATAAAAGCAATATTTCCACTTTTAGGGGTAGTGTTGAAAAAATGTGGAATCTCATCTAAAAGAGGATGTCCTACATAAGAGATTTTTCCTTTTTGTGTATAGAATTGTTTTTCAAAGGGCAAAATCCCCCACAATTCATCACAAATTTGTTCTAAAACTTTTGCTCTATAAGACTTCCAAGCCCAAACTTGAGGGAGAATATAATAGATAATCTTAGGAGTAATTTTATTTTTTTGAATGCTTTTGATAAGGGGAATGTTAAAAGAAGAGGAATCCATAAAAAGAGCAATATCGCAATTTAAGGCAATTTTTGTAAGTTCTTTTTTAGTTTTAAAATAAGTTTTAAGAACCTTTAAGGCTCCTATAAATCCCATAATTCTAAAATTATTTGGTGAGAAATCACTTCTAAAATCTTTTAACAAATGGCTATCAAAAATCCCGCATAAACTAAAATCAATTTGTAAGCTTTTAAGTTCTTTTAAAAGATAAAGCAAGTGTATATTAGAGGAGTATTCTAAAGAAGATACGAAGATTTTTAGGGGCTTATTCATACTCTTCTTCTTTATTAAAATCCCTAATTTCAATACCAAATTTTGAAAATTCTAAATCAAATTCTAAGAGCCATTTTTCAAATTCTTCAATATAAGCTTCTAGGAGCGTTGCATTGCCTGTTGCGATATATTCTTTTGCAGGGACGGCTAAGAGCTTTTCTGTATTTTTATAAAGAATCTCCACTTTTTTTAAGGGTTCTAAAATAGGTTTTTGAAATTTTTTTTGTTTTTCTTGCATAGTGTGAAGAGATTGTTTTAAATTCTCAAATTGATTTTGCAAGAAGCTTGTATCTTTGGGTTCTGCTTGGACTATTTTATAGATGGGTTGGTTTGCTTTGTTTAGGTGTTGCTCTAGTGCTTTATTTTTTTCTTCCAAGTCTTTATTTTGAGCTAAAAGCATTGCATTTTTAGCAGAAATTTCATTAAAAGTTTCTATAAGCTTTTTTTTATCCTCTTCTAAGAGTGCAAATTCTTCATTAAATTTTTTTCTTTCTTCTTCAAAAATTTCATAAATTTGCCATGCTTCTTTGATCTCATCTAGTTTTGCAACAAGCTTTGTGAGTGCTTCTGTATTTGCCAAAGTTAAACCTTATTTTTAAGATACCATAAAAACGCAAACATAATTCCTGAAGTTTTGGGGTAGCTTTCATTAAAGATAAAGGAATAAGCTTCTTCTTTTTTGATATAGATAACTTCTATATTTTCATCATCCACACCCCCTCCTTTTGTTTTTTGCATGCTTTCATCAATACTGGCGACAAAAAGAGTTTGTTTGCTTCCAGCAAATCCCACAGAACTATAAAATTCTGTGATTTTTTCTATATTTTCTAAAGGCACATCATACCCACATTCTTCCAAAATTTCTTCTTTTGCGATTTGTTTTAAGCTTTTATTGGGTTTATCAGTGATGCCTGCACAAAGTTCATAAGTATAGCCAAGTTCCTGTGCGATTGCATTTCTTTGTTTTTCTTTTAGATAGACAGCGGGGCGAAATTGTTTGACGATACAAAAAGCGTCTTTTTGTGTATGGTATAAAAGCACAGCAACGCTATCATGCGCTTCTATAATATCCCATGCTCTCTCTTTGCCATTCTCACAAAAAAGCATTCGTTTGGGTTTGACATATTTAGAATCCACACATTCACAAAAGCGGATATTGCTAATTTGTTTCATTTTAGTTGAGGGCATTTTGTGGCGTTTTTGTAAGATACACAATATAAGAATTTTGCGTTTTTTGGATAGGGCTTGTATCTATGCTATTTGCCAAAGCAGAATGCAGATCATTCTTATAAGAGTTTGCAAGCTCTAAAAACTCTTCTTTTTGTTTGCCTTTAAGTGCAGAAACAGCGATTCTTAAATGTTTTAGAGGGTTGAGGGCATTTCCATTTTTATAAAGTCCAAAATGTAAATGAGGTCCTGTGCTAAGCCCTGTGCTACCGACAGCACCGATTACTTTGCCTTGTGAGACATAAGAGCCACTTCTCAATCCTTTTTCAAATTTTTGCATATGTGCATAGAGAGTTCTATAACCATTTTCATGTTGGATAATGATTGTTTTGCCATATCCTCCTTTTGTGCCCAAAAAGATTATTTTACCTTTTCCAGCAGCCTTGATAGGAGTGTATCTAGGTGCTGCATAATCCACTCCTAAATGGGGACGTTTGTATCCTAAAATTGGGTGTTTTCTACCCATAGAAAATTGAGATGAGATTCTTTTGTATTTTAGAGGAGTAGTTAGAAGGTATTTATTAAGATGGTTGCCATTTAAATCATAAAAATTCCCATCATTATTTCTAAAAACATATTGATTATGGTTACCTACATTTAAGACAGAGGCCTTAATTTGTGGCATTCCAAAGGGTCTTCCAAGGCGATATTTTCTCTCATAAATAATTGCTATTTTATCATCTTTTTTGATTTGTCTTCTAAAATCTACACTATTTTTATAGCTTTGGATAAATTCATGTGCTAAAAAACTATCCCCAGTATAATTTGCAATATCATTATAAATAGAGCTTTGCACAGAGAGGGCAATTGTTTTTTCTTCTTTAAAATAAAGGGTGGGAATAGCTCTTAATCCATAGCCTTTAGAATCTTTATAGATATGGAGTTGTGAATCTTCGTTGATAGGAATGAGTGCTTGGAGCAAAGTGTCTCCCTCATAAAGAGAGTAGAAAGTATTTCCACTGATGATTTCATCGGCTAGCTCTTTATCTTCAGCAGGGAGATCATAATAAACTTTAAGGGGTATTTTATTTTCTTCAAAGAAATTTAAAATCGTTTTGCCTTGAGGCCATTTGGCTTCTTGGATAGTTGCTGCATAAAGAAAATTTGAAAACAACACAACAAATAGCAATAAAATACTCTTTAAAATTTTATCCATAATATGCACAACTCCTAAATTTAAAAATTAAAATAAGCTTAATTATAGCAAAAACTAATGAAATTTTAACTTAAATTAATATTAAAATTTACCAAAAGATAAGGATTATGTCTTGCTTATATTTCAAAAGAAGAATTTTTATAATAACTAAAATTTAATTAAAAATAAGATTTTCATATTTTATTCTTTTTTAAAAAGTTATTTTTTAAAATTTAAAAATTAAATGTTATTTATGTAAATTTATAATATTTACATAAAATTTTAAATTAGATTTTATTTTATTAAGGAGGTTTTATGTGTTTTTTAAATCTTAATACCTCTTCCCTTATAGTGCGGGGGGGGGGGGGCAAATAGCCTCTCTTTATTAACCTTCTTTTATCACTATCCCCTTGTCATTGCGAGCAGTGCTTGCACTGCGTGGCAATCTAAATGCTATTGCAAATCTTACAAATAAACTCTTATTTAAAACTAAAACAAACACTATAAATAATTCTAAACTATCCACTTTGTCATTGCGAAGAAGCTTTGCTTCTGAAGCAATCTATTCTCTTTTGTCCTTGCAGGATTTATACTCTTCCTTCCTGTCATTGCGAGGCACATTGTGCCGAAGCAATCTAAAAAGAGCAACCAAAAAATTTAAACCATTCCTTTTTAATTTCTCTATTCTCCTAAACTCTTTATTCAAAAGTAATTCTCTTAGGCAGGAAGTGGGAACCCTAAAACTGCAAGCAGTTTTTTCTCATTCACTGCTTAAGCAGTTAATCCTTTGGAAAACGCCACGAGAATTCTTTTGCAATAAAGAGTTTTACTCTAAAACTCTTAAAGACTCTATTAGAGGATTCTTTTCCCCATTTATGAATCCTCTACTAGATTCTTTAAAAAAGGAGAATCAAAAAAGAATAAAAAGAATCACTTGAATTAAACAAGAAAGAAGAATCTAAAAGAACTTTCTTTTATAGAAACTTCCTTTAGATTCTTTAATTAAATAAGAAAGAATAAAAAAGAAAAACAATTTCTTTTTTTCTTTTTCTTTCTTTTAAAAGAATCTCAATTTAACAATATTCTTTAATAAGAATCACTTTATTTAAAAAGGAGAAAGACAAATGCAAACAAATACACAAACAAAAACTAATTTACATTATTCTTTAAATCAAACATTAAAGAATAAAGTCTTTAAAAGTAAATCCCATTCTATAAATACTTTTAAAAACAAATCTTCTTATTCTTTTAAAAGAACTCTTAGCATTAGCATAGTAGCTTCTATACTCTTATCTAATCAATTAGTCTTAGCTAGAAATATAGATAATAATACTTTACC
>NZ_QXJG01000002.1 GCF_003670295.1 Helicobacter burdigaliensis | reverse complement strand
TCCTCTAAATATTTTTCTACATTATATACAGCAGATACTATTGCATACTTATGAAAACCTTTGTATTTTTTGGGGGTCAAACAACGAAATAGCCTATTTACCTTTATCTGCTGACTAGCATACACTAATCTAACTCCCAAAAATCAATCCTCCTTTCTATATTCAAAAAGCGCTTAATTTTTCAAATTCATTTTACATACTTTTCAATATATTTTAGATAAAATTAACTAGTTTTTAAACTTTTTTTTAAGGCTTGTCTTGATTACATTTATAACACCCATTTTTTATAAAAATAAATATTCCTATATTTATAAAAGAGCAAAATTACTTATAAAAAATTTTTCCACCCTTAATAATATAGAATTAATCATTGCAGATTCTAGCAAAAAACCTATTTTAAATAGCTCTTTTAAAAACATCAAAATTATCCACACCTACACAAAAGATAAGGCTTTCTCACCTGCTAAAGCTAGAAATCAAGCAGTTTCTAAAGCCTCTCATAAGCTTATATTTTTCTATGATGTAGATTTATTTTTCAACTTTGAACTCATTAAAAAACTTCTATTTCTAGGCAATGAAATACTTCAAAACAAAAAAAACTTCATTGCATTACCTTTTTTATACCTCACCAAAAAAGGTAGTCATTTTTTAATCTCTACTAATAATACCACTGCCCTTAAACAAAGTTTTCTTAAAGGTGAAAACCATCTCATTGAAAGCTTTGCAGCAAATGGCTCAGCCATTCTTCTAAAAAAAGAAATCTTTTTAAAGCTTGGAGGTTTTAAAGAAAATTTTTTAGGACATGGTGGGGAGGATTTTGATTTTTTACACAGACTTTTTGCACATTACCCACATTCAGCACAAAATACAGATTATTACTTTAATCAAACTTCACAATTTGTAGCCAACCTAAAAGGCTTTAGAAACTATATGGCACGCTATTCTCTGCCTTACTTCTTTGATAATCTTTTCTTATTGCACTTGTGGCACCCACGCCCTTTTAGCAACCCTTTTTATTTCCGCAAAGAATCTAATAAAATCCTTCTTTTAGAATCCATGCAAAATTTTGATAAATGCAATACAAATATTTGGGCTTCCACAAAAAAGCTTCCTAGCATAGAAGATTTTATTCTACAATTAGCTCAAGAACATGGCTATTCCAAAGATCAATGCATAGGATTTTTCTCTTATGGAAAAGGCATAAAACCTCCTAAAAAACCACTGGGAAACAAATTAAGAAAACTCTTTCTTAATCCCAAATCTTTTTTGCAAGATAGTAAAATTTTTAAATTTCACAAAAGACTACCATGAAACCAAACTACTACATCTATAACATCAAACAAATCTTTAAAAATCAGCATTTTAAGGGTTGGGGATATAAAAAAACAGGGAGATTTGCAAAATCTCTTGCTAAAATTTTCAAAAGTGATTTTACTCTCCTAGAAGATGGCTTTATCCGCTCTTTAGGGCTTGGTGTGGAAAATTCCCCTAGTTTTTCACTGACGAGTGATAATCTTGGAATCTACTATGATGCCACCACTCCTAGTGCTTTAGAAGAGATTTTAAACCATTATGATTTTACAAAAAATCCAACCCTTCTAAAAACTGCTAAAAAAGCGATAAATCTCATCATCACCCATAATATTTCAAAATACAATCACACTCCTAATGTCCCCCCTACCTACTTTACAAGCTCCAAAGAAAAGGTTTTGATTATCTCTCAAACTAGCGGAGATCTAAGCCTAAAATATGGACTTGGAGATAAATTTAGCACAAAAGATTTGATAAATTGTGCTATCAATGAAAATAAAGATAAGGAAATCTACCTTAAAATCCACCCTGATGTATTAAGTGGCAAAAAAAATTCCGATATTAATCCACAAGAAATTCCAAGTTCCATAAAACTCATCACAGAAGACTTTAACCCCATCTCTCTTTTAAAACATTTTAAAAAAGTCTATACCAAAACTTCCCAAATGGGCTTTGAAGCATTGATGACTGGCTGTGAATGTGTGTGTTTTGGCTTGCCTTTTTATGCAGGTTGGGGGCTTACCCTAGATAAACAAACCTGCCCTAGACGCACTAAAATTCGCACACTAGAAGAAGTCTTTGCAGCTAGCTATATCCTTTATAGCACTTATTGCAATCCCATTTACCAAAGAAAAAGCGATATTTTAGACACATTAGAAACTATTATTGCTTATAAGCATTTAGCCTTAAAAAATAATAATAAAGCCTTCTTTTTTGGATTTTCTAGGTGGAAACATAGCTTTATCCCTCCTTTTTTAAAAGAATACAAAAAAGAAAATCTTAAATTTATCAATCCTATTTTCTCCACTCCCCTAAAACTAGCCCTCAAAAAAGGACTAGATTCACAAAGTGAAATTTTTATCTGGGGAAGAAAGGAATTTAAAGAGGTTGAAGAATATGCTAACAAGCATCATTTAAAGCTTACAAGGGTTGAAGATGGCTTTATCCGCTCCATTTCTTTAGGTTCTGATCTCACACGCCCCTATTCGCAGAGCTTTGATACAAAGGGAATCTATTTTGATCCCACAAAAAGTAGCGATTTAGAAGAGATTTTAAACAATCATAAATTTAGCCAAAAAGAGCTTAATGAGGCAAAAATCCTAAGAGAAAAAATCCTAAAAACCAAAATCTCAAAATATAACACCACAAACCACAAAACCCTAAATCTCCCCGAAAGTAAAACCAAAATATTAGTAATCGGACAAGTAGAAGATGACGCCTCAATACGCTATGGAGCTAAAGGAGCGACTAATCTTAGCCTCCTAAAACAAGCAAGAGAAGAAAATAAAAATGCCTTTATCCTCTATAAGCCCCACCCTGATGTATTAAGTGGCAATCGCATAGGTAATATCCCTACCCCTATTGCAAAGGAATTTTGCGACGCACTTGCTACTGACATCAGCCTAGCTTCTTGCATAGAAGCAGTAGATGAAGTGCATACACTCACCTCACTAAGTGGCTTTGAAGCTTTAATCTATGGTAAAAAGGTGGTAACTTATGGTTTGCCTTTTTATGCGGGTTGGGGACTTACCCTAGATAAACAAACTTGCCCTAGACGCACTAAAATTCGCACATTAGAAGAGCTTATTGCCGCAACTTACATTCTCTACCCCCGCTATATCCACCCAAAAACACTAGAATACTGCCACCCGCTTGTCCTAATAGATGCACTAGAAGAAGAAAAGCAAAAGCTTCAGACAAATAAATTATATGCTTTAAAATCAAAACTTTATTCTAAAATCTCACGCTATTTGCAAAAAATATTGCGACTATTTTGCTAGCTTCTAGCTCATAAACAATCTAAAATCTAGCTTTTCATGTGCAAAAGTCGCTAAATCTATTTCTTGATGAGAGACAAAAAGATCTTCAAGCACGCTTAAATTTATATTCTTTTTTTGCAAAACTTGCTCGGCTAGAAGATAACACTTTTGCCTAACCTCTCTTGCAAGCTCTAAATTCTCATATAAAATTTGACTAGATTTTTTATAAGATAGAGGTATGGCTCTTGTAGCATTCTGCGTAAGAGTTTTGATACTAGCATAGACATATTGCTCTATTAAATCTTCAGGGCTTAGCACGCTAAAAGCAATAGCTGGATGTACATAATCTTCATTTTGACAAATTTGATAATACCAATGCGATAAATCATTATGCAAAAATTCTGTATTTTTCAAAGTGGCTCTTGCTATGCTAATCGCGCCTTTACGATTCTCCTCACTCATAATAGAAGCATTTGCAATGCGTGCTAATTTCAAAAGACTTAAAGGCTTAGATTTTAGTGCATTTGCCAAAATATAAACGACACCCTCTTGCAATGCAAAAACCTCTAGCATATACAAACTAAGCCATTCTTGAAAACTCTTAGAATCCTTTACCTTTCCCCAAGAAATATAAGTTTCTAGTCCAAAACTATGAGAATACGCACCATTTGCAAAAGCACTATCAAATAAAAATTGCCCAAGCATTAGTGGTGATGATTTGCATGTTTTAGCGCACATTTTAAAACCTTTTGTGCTTTTTTATAAGAAACATTATTCGCCTCTAACCATTCAATAAGCAAATAATCTTCCTCCACTATCATAACCCCATCTTCAAAAACAGCAGGAGTGTGTCTATTACCAATAGAGTGAGCGACAAATCCCATTTGCATCATATCTTTAGGCATAATCAAAATCACATTTTGTGGTAGAAACTCCACCACAAAAATGTTTTTTTCATCTTCGCCTAAAATATCTCCATCATGCAAATGCCCTTCTTGCAAATTCACACCTATTTCTATTCCATTATCACTTTTTAGCCTAACAATCTGCTTTAGTCTATCATCTGCACTTAACTTCACTTTATCAATGGCTTTACCCTTGCATTCAAAGTTATTAATATTATTGAGTATTTTAGTAACGATCATTGTTAAAATCCTTAAAACAAATAATACATTTGTGCTAGTGGCAATTCATTTACAGGCTCACTATAAGCCTCTTTACCATCTACACTCACTACATAGGTTTGTGGATCTACATCAATCTTTGGAGTAGCATTATTTAATTTCATATCTTTCTTTTTTACATTTGCTGCATTTTTAACAGCCAATACTTTTTTCTTAATCCCATATTCTTCTGCTACTTTCGCATCTACTGCCATTTGACACATAAAGCTAAAGCAAGTCTTATGCACAGCACTTCCAATAGCACCAAACATTTTTCTATGCATAATAGGCTCTGGAGTAGGAATAGAAGCATTGCTATCTCCCATTACTGAAAGTGCACAAAAACCACCTTTGATAACCATTTTAGGTTTTGTTCCAAATGATTTTGGATCCCATAAAACTAAATCAGCGATTTTACCCACTTCTACACTTCCTACATACTCACTAACTCCTGCTGCAATGGCTGGATTAATAGTGTATTTTGCAATATAGCGTTTAATTCTATTGTTATCGCAATATTCACTATCACCCTCCATTATTCCTCTTTGAGCTTTCATTTTATGTGCAGTTTGCCAAGTTCTACTTACAACCTCTCCGATTCTTCCCATTGCTTGAGAATCAGAACTCATAATAGAAATTACACCCATATCATGCAACACATCTTCAGCACCGATTGTTTCTTTTCTGATACGACTATCTGCAAAAGCAACATCTTCTTTTACATTTTTGCTTAAATGGTGGCATACCATTAGCATATCTAAATGCTCTTCAATCGTATTTGTAGTAAAAGGCATTGTAGGATTTGTTGAAGCGGGTAAAATATTTTCATCGCCTGCAAGTTTAATAATATCTGGAGCATGTCCTCCACCTGCACCTTCTGTATGGAAAGTGTGTATTGTTCTTCCGCCAATAGCTGCCCTAGTATCTTCCACGCAACCATATTCATTTAAAGTATCTGTATGGATTCCCACAGAAACATCTGCAATCTCTGCTGCCTTTAGCGCATTATCAATCGCACTTTTTGTAGTCCCCCAATCTTCGTGAATCTTAAGTCCAGCTGCACCTGCTCTTAGTTGCTCTAAATTCACTTCTACATTAGAACCATGTCCTTTAGCATAAAGTCCTATGTTAATAGGCAAATCATCTGTTCCTTGCAACATTCTTTTAATATGAAATTTTCCGGGTGTGCAAGTAGTCGCTTTTGAACCATCATTTGGACCTGTTCCACCACCAAAAAGTGTAGTAACACCATTGCTTAATGCTTCATTCACTTGCTCTGGATTAATAAAGTGAATATGTGTATCCACTCCACCTGCTGTTAAAATTAATCCCTCTCCTGCTAAAGCTTCTGTGCTAACTCCTGTAACAAAATCTACATTATCTGTAATATCTGGGTTTCCACCTTTACCAATACCATAGATAAGTCCATCTTTAATACCAATATCTGCTTTATAGATTCCTGTATAATCAATAACCAAAGCATTTGTGATAATCAAATCTACAACTTCTTTATCAAGCATTCTAGAATTTTGTCCCATACCATCTCTTAGTGTTTTTCCACCACCAAATTTACATTCTTCACCATACACTGCATAATCTTTTTCAACTCTAGCAAAAAGATTAGTATCTGCAAGCCTTATGCTATCCCCTGTTGTAGGGCCAAAATGTGATGCATATTCTGCTCTATTTATTTTAAACATAGCTTCTCCTTATAATTTTCCATTTATTTTGCAGTTTTGTCCCCATACTTCACGACTTCCTGCCAAATCAATCAACTTTACACTTTTAGTAACGCCCGGTTCAAATCTCACTGCAGTTCCACTAATAATATCTAATCTTTTTCCTCTAGCTTTTTCTCTATCAAATTCCAAAAGAGAATTTGTTTCATAAAAATGATAATGGGATCCTACTTGAATGGGTCTATCACCCCTATTAGTTATCTCTAACTCTATTGCCTCTCTTCCCTCATTACAAATAATCTCGCCTTGTGCGTAAATAATCTCACCAAGTTTCATAGTTTTCTCCTTAATTAATCGGATTATGAATGGTTACAAGTTTAGTTCCATCTTTAAAGGTAGCTTCTACTTGCACTTCATCTACTAAATCTGCGACACCTTCTAAAACTTGTGCTTTAGATAAAACGCTTTTGCCCTCATTCATAAGCTCACTCACGCTTTTGCCATCTCTTGCACCTTCTAGTATAAAATCACTAATAATAGCTATTGCTTCAGGACAATTTAACTTTAGCCCTCTATCTAGGCGTCTTCTTGCTACAACAGCTGCATAACTTAACAATAGTTTTTCTTGCTCTTTTTGCGTTAAAGTCATATTTACTCCTTAAATTAATTTAAATTACTTTGTAAATTTTTCTAATAATTAAAATTCATTTTTACTCCTTTTACAAAGTAACGCTTCAAAGCGTTAATATATTCTATGGCTTCACCTTGATTATTTGATAAAACCCTTACTACTAAATTATCTTTAAGATTACTTGCATAAGCTTTGATGTTTTTCTCATTTATACTAGGTATCTCTTCTAATCCGCGTATAAAAATCGTATAAAAATACTCATATTCTAAAAATAGATGAATATTTTTTTTGCAAAAATAATTAAACACATCGTTTAAAACAAGTTTGCTATCTATAAACAATCTAAAATGCATATTTGCCTTAAAATCGCCCAAAGAATAGCCTATAAATCCACCATCTAAATAAAAAAACTTAGAATCCTTTTTGGCAAACATACTTGTTTTACTTTTAAAATCACTCTTTGCATAAAAAATATTTGCATCATTATGGAACACTAGAGCAGATTTTTCATCCACAACAATTCTTGTTTGAAGAGTGGAATTTCCCTTATAAATCTTTTGATTAGACTGAGAATTTAGCGTAGCCTTAGAATCTAAAAGACTAATCTCTTGAAAATAAGAATCTCCCCCTACTAATCCTCCACCAAGAGTGCTAATATAGGCAAAAAATTCTTTATCATTACAAGTTTCCCCTCCATAAATAGGGACTTGCATGAGCCTTTGCATACCTTGCTGATAATGTTCTTTTAAAAAACCTTCTTGAATCTTGATTTTTAAAGCATTCATCTACAAATCTTTTAAAAGGCAATTTTTTTCAATCCAAGAAATCACTTCTTCTAAGCCCTCATCTTTTTTAAGATTCGTAAAATAAAAATCTTTATTACCTCTAAAATGCCTTGTATCGCTTGCCATAATCTCTAAGTTTGCACCCACATAAGGAGCCAAATCTGTTTTATTAATCACAAATAAATCGGACTTTATCATTCCTGCACCCGCTTTTCGTGGGATCTTTTCACCCTGTGCTACATCAATTACATAAATACTAAAATCCACCAAATCTGGACTAAAAGTCGCCGCTAGATTATCTCCGCCACTCTCTAAAAACAATAAATCAAGTTTGAACTTTTTTTGCAATTCACTCAGTGCTGCTTCATTCATAGAAGCGTCTTCTCTAATTGCAGTATGCGGACAACCTCCTGTTTCTACGCCTATAATCCTATCTTCGCTAAGAACGCTATTTTTAGCCAAAAACAAAGCATCTTCTTTAGTATAAATATCATTCGTTACGACTGCAATTTCATAATTTTTACTCATTTTTCTAATCACTCTTTCAATAAGCAATGTCTTTCCAGCACCTACTGGACCACCGACACCTATAATCACTGGTTTTTTCATATTTTTTCTCCAAATTCTTAAATATAAAAATAGTAGGCTAATTTATTTTAAATATAGCTTAAAATTATAAATTTTATTAAAGCATAAATTAATAAAAATACCTTAAAAATATTAATAAAATAATACTTTTTTCATTATTTTATTATTCAAATTACCTTTTATAACATTTTATTAAAAAATTTAAAAAATAGTCTTTTTTAAATTATGATTCAGTTAATTTTATAAAATTTATAGTTATCTTAGGGAGTATTTACTAAAAAATATAATCTATCTATTTATATTTTTAATAAATATAAAAGTTAATTTCAAAAAGGAAATATTATGAATAATAACGAACTTAGGGGAAATGCCACCGCAATGACTTATGTGATATTCCTTGTGGGTATCTTATTTTTATCTTTTACTGCACCTTGGCAAAAGTTATCCAACTTTGATCCTGCAACGGGTGCTTTTACTAGATGTTTGATTGGTGTAATTTGTTTATTGCCTTTTGCAATTATGGAAGCAAAAAAAATTGGCGCACTTAGCAAAAAAGGTGTGTTGCTCTCTCTTTTAGCCGGATTAGTTTTAGGGATCGACTTTACAGCATGGAACTATTCTATCTACTTTGTAGGTTCTGGAATTGCTTCTATTTTATTAAATATTCAAGTAATTATGTTGCCTGCTTTAGCTTTCTTTGTGGATAGAGAAAAGATTCCTTTTAGCTACTATTTTATTGCTCCTATTATGCTAGCGGGTGTAATTTTAGCTGGAGGTGCATTAGAAAATGGAATTGTAGATCCAAATGGTCCTCAAGAAGTTTTTGGCTTAGGGATTATGGCAGTTGGAACAATTTGCGGACTTACTTCTGGATTTTGTTATGGAATTTATCTCTTTGCTAGTAGAAGAGCTGGAAGAATCGGAAATGGACAAGTTGTGCAACCTATTTTTCTTTCAAGTTTTGCACAATTAGTTGCACCACTTGTTTGGGCTTTTTTAATTACAGGACAAGGTTTTGATTTTACTAATGGTGTTATGGTAGATACAGCAGGTGGGATTAAAGCTATGCATTTAAGTGCTGAAATGGGAAATATCACTAGCATTTTATCATCTGTAACGATAGGAGATCCTATCAATACTAGCAATTGGTTTTGGATGGTTGTTTTAGGAGTAGCAGGACAAGCCGCTGCTTGGACTTTTACACAGCATGGTTCTATCAAACTAAACCCAACACTAGGTGCAGGACTTTTGATTTTAAGCCCTATTGCGACAGTAGCACTCATTGCTCCTATTATGTTTGGCGAGAGTTTATCTGCATTGCAAATCTTTGGTGCTGTGATTGCTTTACTTGCAGTTGCTTATCAAAATGGACTTTTCAATGCACTTCTAGGCAAAAATAAATAAAACTTATTCTCTTAACATTTAAAAATGTTAAGAGAATCTCTTTTTAAATTTCAATCTCTTTTTATGTAATTACCCAAAATAAGCCTATTTTCTTTACAAATAAGTTGTAATTAATAAAAAATACATTAGAATACACCTTGCCCTTTTTGAGACTTGTGCAATGGGGTTTTTAAGCAATGCTTCAGGGTGGGAACACAGCAGAGCACTTGAAAATCTTATGTGCCGCAAGTATCTTAAAAGGGGTATTTATGTATCTAGCTCCTTTTCTTCCTCTTCTAAGGATTTTAAAATCTCTTCATAAGTTTCTAAAGAAAGTTTTGCTTGTGCTTCATCAATTTTTGCCATCACATAACCAATATGCAACAGCACATAATCACCAATTTTCACTTCCTCATTCATCAAATCCAAACTAGCTTCGCGCATCACCCCTAAGGTATCCAAAACCACACTATTTGCATTTTTATCAATAGAAATCACTTTAGAAGGTATGGCTAGACACATAATTTTCTCCTTTTTTGGTTTTTAAAAATTCACAAAATTCCTTCAAACTTTCTTCATCTTTGTTAGAAAGCACAAAAAGTGGAATTTCTTTTTTAAGCTTATCCAAATCTTCTCTTACTTGCTCTATTTTAAATTGAAAAACCTCTATTAAATCTGATTTGCTAATCACAACCGCATCCGCACACAAAAACATCGTAGGATACTTTAATACCTTATCATCGCCTTCTGGAGTTGATAGCAATACAATATTTAGATTCGCCCCTAAATCATAGCTTGCAGGACACACAAGATTCCCCACATTTTCTACAAAAAGATATTCTTCTAAAGGTGCATTCTTTTGCAATTTCTCTAAAGCTTCTTTTACCATTAAAGCTTCTAAATGGCACGCATCTCCTGTGGAGATTTGATAAGCATTTATACCAAGATTTAACAATCTTTGTGCATCTCTATTTGTCTGCAAATCCCCCTCTACTACGCTAAAGTTGAGTAATTTTTTTCTAGCAATGCTTTCTAAAAGTGTAGTTTTACCGCTTCCTGGGGAGCTCATAAGATTGATAGCAAAAATATTGTTATTTTTATAAAACTCTCTTAGTTTTATGGCTTCTTCATCATTTTTAGAAAGAATCCTACTCACCACTTCAATACTTTTTCTACTCATTGTGGGATTTTCCATAAAATCTCCTTAAAACCTTTAAAAAATATCAAAATTATGGCTAACCTTATCTAAAATATTCTTGATAAAAGAATAAAATACACAAAAAAGTGATCCATTATGCTTTAAATAATCTTCATTTGGTTAAATTTTATTTTAATTTTTTGATTTTTTTTCTATAATTCTTTTACAAGATTTAACCAAAATGAGGAGATACAAAATGCAAACTCCAAAAATTTTAATCATTGGCGGAGGATATGGAGGGCTAAAAGCTGCCTTAGGACTTCAAAGAAAACTTAAAATACCCGCTAACATCACTCTTATTAGCAAACATGACTATCATTATCAAACAACCCTACTCCATAAAGTTTCCATAGGCACATTGAGTGCTAGAAAAGCTAGAATCTATTATAGAAAGATACTCAATCCCAAAAAAGTTCATTTTATTAAAGATAAGATTCTAAAAATTCTCCCCCATGAAAACAAAGTAGTGGGAAATGGAGGCGAATATACTTATGATTATTTAATCATTGGGCTTGGTTTTAAACCCGATAGTTTTGGCATTAAAGGGGTTGAAGAGCATACTTTTAAACTCTCTTCTTTAAATGCCTCTTTAAAACTCTCTAAAAACATAGAAAATAAGTTTAAAGAATTTGTGCATACCAAAAACCCTCAAGATCTCCATACAATTATCTGTGGAACAGGATTTACCGGTATTGAATTTGCAGCAGAACTTGCCACGCAAATTAACGAATTAAGTCTTATTTGTGGGATAGACAAAAGCATTCCTAAAATCACATGCATAGGAAGATCTGAGCATATTTTACCCGTATTTGATCAAAAATTAGCAAAAGTAGCACAAGATAAGCTCCAAAAACTCGGTGTAGAAATTATTTGTGGCGGAAATATCAAAGAAATAAAGAAAAATAAAGTCCTCTTAGAAAAAGATGGAAAAGAATTAGAAATATGTGGCAATACTATCATTTGGAGTGCGGGTGTCAAAGGAAGCGATATTGTAGAAAAAAGTGAAATCCCCAACAAAAAAGGAAGAATCCCTGTAAATTCCCAACTTCAATGTGAAACCTTTCCTAACATTTATGCTGTGGGCGATTGTGCGCTTGCTACAAGCAAAGATGTAATCCATGCTCCCACAGCACAATTAGCAGCACAAATGGGAGATTACATTGCAGATTTATTTGTGGCTAAACTCTCTAACAAACCTTTTAAAAGAGATTTTAAATTCCACCATAGAGGTACGGTATGTTCCATAGGACACACAGATGGAGTAGGAATTGTCTATGGTAAAAAACTCAAAGGAGAAATGGCAGCTTTTATGAAAAACACCATTGAAAATAAATGGCTCTTTAGCATTGGCGGTTTTGAAATGGTATTCAAAAAAGGACAATTCCGCTACCGCACTAGCAATTAATTTAAGCAAAAAGTAAGCTCTTAAAAATATAATTGCTACTCTTTAAACCATTTTATTTTACTCTAAAGGGGTTTTTGGATGTATAAGTTTTTATTTTTTTTACTATTTTGTTTGAGCTTTTTAGAAGCTAAACCCATAGTAAGTGTTAGCATTCCTCCTCAGGCTTATTTTGTGAAGCAAATCGCAAAAGATAGCGTGGAAATAAATATTTTAATTGCACCCAATAGCGATGAGCATAATTTTGATTTTAAACTACAAGATGCTTTAAAACTTTCCAAAAGTGATCTCTTTTTTAGAGCAAATATGGACTTTGAAAATACAATGTTAGATAAATTTCAAAATCTTTTTTCCAACCTCACCCTTGTGGATACAAATGCAAATATTACTCTTTTATCCCCCAGCAATCATCATTCCCACCACCATTTTGATCCACACACTTGGTTAGATCCAAATTGCGTCAAAATTCAAGCCAAAAATATTTTAGAAGCTTTAAGCCAAAAATATCCTCAAAACAAAGAATTTTATCAAGCAAACTACCTTAATTTTATTAAAGAACTAGAAGCATTAGATAGCCATATCAAAACAACTCTAACCCCTTTAAAAACTAGGCAATTTATTGTTTATCACCCTAGCTGGAGTTATTTTGCAAAAGCTTATGATTTAGTGCAACTGCCCGTAGAAATTAATGGCAAAGAACCTAAGCCCAAAGAACTCTTAGAACTCATAAAAAAAGCAAAAGAAAATAATATTAAAGCAGTTTTTGTCCAACCTGGATTTCCAAAAAATGCCACAGAAACACTTGCAAAAGAATTGGACGCAAAGGTTGTGCAAATCAATCACTTATCACGAGATTGGAAAAATGAGCTTTTAAAAACCACACAATCCTTAGCAGATAGTCTAAAATGAAATTATTTGATATTTGCAATCTTAACTACTCTTATAAAGAAGAATTGGTTTTAAAAAATATCAATCTTAACTATGATAGCAAGGATTTTTTGGCTATTATTGGGCCTAATGGGGGTGGAAAATCTACATTAATAAAACTAATCTTAGGAATCTTAGAAGCAAAAGTTCCCCTTTCTTTTTTTATCCCTAAGAATAAAATAGGCTATGTCCCACAAAATCCACTCCCTAATCCAAATTTTCCTTTGCGTGTCTTAGAAGTAGTGCTTATGGGGAGAATCGACAAAAAAAAATTTGGTTTTTACAGCAAAGAAGATAAAGAGAGTGCATTAAATGCTCTTAAAAAAGTTGAATTACAAGATTTTTGGGACAGAAGCATTCAAGACTTAAGCGGAGGACAGATTCAACGCGTATTTATAGCAAGAGCATTAGTAAGTGAATGCAAACTTCTAATCCTAGATGAACCCACTGCAAGTGTGGATTCTAAAATGTCTATTCAAATCTTTGAACTTTTAAAAACCTTGCACCATCAAGGCATAGGAATAATCCTCATTTGCCACAATATCAACCTTATCTTAGCTTATGCTAACAAAATCGCCCATCTTAATAAAGAGCTAACCCTACATACAAATCATCAAGAAACCCAAAAATCACAATTTTTAAAACACCTCCTAAAAGAACACAATCATTTTTGCGATGTGGAATTAAGTCTTAATCAATGTGAATGTGAAGAGAATCTTAAGCCAAAAAATTATCCCAAAGGCAAACACAATGCTTGAAATCTTACAACATGACTTTTTTATCCATGCCCTAATAGGTGCTATTCTTGTAAGTATTGCATGTGGGATTATAGGTTCTTTAATTATGGTAAATCGCCTTCTTTCTATGGCAGGCGGGATAACCCACGCAGCTTTTGGTGGAATTGGAATAGCCTTTTATTTTGGTATCCCTATTTTATTAAGCACTAGCCTTTTTACACTACTTTTAGCTATCCTCGTGGCTTATCTTACCAAAAAATACGAAAAAAGAAGCGACAATATCATTGCTGTAATTTGGGCTTTAGGAATGGCGATTGGGATTATTTTAATTGATCTTTCAAGCGGTTATACAAGCGACTTAATGTCTTATCTTTTTGGGAGTATTCTAGGTATTTCACTTTATGATTTATATCTTATGGGTATTGTGGATATTTTATTTTTATTGTTAGTTATGGTTTTTTACCGACAATTTGAAGCTATTAGCTTTGATTCTCAATTTGCTAAATTAAAAGGTGTATCCACAGAGTTTTTTCATTATCTTTTGGTGATTATGATTGCTTTTTGTATTGTAATCACCATTCGCACTGTGGGACTAATTTTAGTGATTGCGCTCCTTAGTATTCCTTGTTTTATAGCAGAACAATTTACAAAAAGACTGGGCTCTATGATGTTTGCAAGTGCATTATTAAGTATGGTATTTTGCCTATTAGGATTGCTTTTGAGCTATTTTTTAAATCTAAGCAGTGGAGCAAGCATTATTATGGTTGCAAGTTTAGGCTTTTTCTTAAGCATTATCAAAAAGCCTAAACAACAAATTCTTTAAAAAATGATTTTATTTTTCATAAATAATCACTTCATAAGAACTTTGCTTTTTGATAATAGACTTGCCACTTTGATTGCTTTTAAATTTTTCTAAGTCCATCAAAAGATTTTCAATTTCTTTATCCTGCTCATCTAGGCGATCTTTAAGTCGCAAGATAATATCTACCCCTGCTAAATTCACCCCTAAATCCCGCGTAAGACGCAAAATGGTTTTAATCTTATCAATATCCCTTTGAGAATAAAGACGCATTTTGCCATCGGTGCGTCCAGGCTCTACTAGCCCCTCTCTTTCGTATTGTCTAAGTGTTTGTGGATGGATAGACAAAATCTTTGCAACAACACTAATAAGATAGACAGGTTCATCATAGCTATACATTTTCTCTCCTTATAAATATTGTTCTAAAGCATTTTTTAATTCTTGTGACAAACTATCTACATCAGGCAAAATCACATTTGCTTCCAAGAACAAATCTCCCTTTACCCCACTTTTCCTATCATAAGCACCCAGCTCTTTTACTCTAAATCTTTGTTTATTTTTAGTATTTTTGGGAACTTTTAGAGTAAGTGTCTTATAGAGTGTTTCTACTTCCACTTTTCCTCCAAAAAGTGCTGTTTTTAGAGGCAAATCAAAGCTTTTTGTAAGATTGTTTCCCTCTTTGGAATATTCAGGGTGGGGTGCTATGTTAACTTTTAAAAGCATATCTCCACTCTGTCCCCCTGCACTTCTGCCCTTACCTCTTAGGCGTAAAGTCCCTCCATCTTTAATGCCTGCTGGTATTTTTACATCATAGTGATTTCCTTCTATATTCACACTATGAGTTCCCCCTAAAATTGCGGTTGTAAAAGGGATAGTAATGCTTGCATTAATATCTAAATTTGCACTTCTAAAGCCTCCACCAAAAGGATTAAATCCCTCGCTAAAGCCTCCTGTAAATCCACCCCCAAACCCTTGGGAGAATCCACCTCCTCCTCCAAAAATTTGACTTAATATATCATCCAAATTGACATTGCCCTGTCCTCTTGCAAAATCATGAAAATTCTGTCCGCCAAACATAGAATCGCCAAATTGATCGTATTGTTTTCGCTTTTTTTCATCACTTAAAATCTCATAAGCTGCATTAATTTCTTTAAATTTTTCCTCCGCATCTTTTTCTTTATTAATATCTGGGTGATATTTTCTTGCTAAACGGCGATAGGATTTTTTAATCTCATCTGCACTTGCATTAGGAGAAACTTCAAGAGTATCGTATAAACTTTTTGACATTTTTAACTAACCTTTTATTTTAAAAATTTAACTATTAATCTAATACAAATTATATTATAAAAGTTTAGCTTATGTCAATCAAGTTTTAAATATTTCTGCTATAATTTCTAAAACTTTTTTATTTAGGAAAATTATGAAAAATGCTCTATTGTGCCTTAGTGCAAGTGCTGGAAGCGGTAAAACCTATCGTCTTGTTATGCGGTATTTAGAATTATTATTTTTAGGTGCAAAGCCCTCTTCTATTCTTACGCTCACCTTTACTAAAAAAGCTGCCAAAGAGATGGAAGAAAGAATCATTCATCAAATACAAGAAATTTATAATCATAAAAATGATATAGAATATATAAAAAAACTTGAGTTTATTACCATAAATAATCCTAAAGAAATAGAAGAAAAGATTGTGCAAATCTATCATAACTTCTTAAAAGAAGATTTGAAAATCACTACCATTGATGCTTTTTTTGGTAGGATTTTAAAAAATTTTTGCTGGTATGTTGGAGTAAAAAATAATTTTAAAATTGCCTCGCAAAACGATGAAGAAATTGCAAATTTATTTTTAGAACTTTTGGAAAATACTTCTTTAAATTCACTTTATTTCAATAAAGCCATTCATTTTATGTATCAAAATACACAGGATTTAGAATCTCTTTTATCCTTGTGTGCTTATTTAGATTCTTTTTTAGAATCATTAACCCCCTCTCTTTTTAACCCGCAATGTGACAATCAATCTTTAATAGAACTCAAAGAAAAAGCACTCATTTGCGGTAAAAAAATACAAGAGGATTATCTAACACAAAAAGAATCCCTCCATTCTGCATTAGAATTTGATAGCTTTGAAGAAATGCTAAACAAAGGCAAAACTTGGCTTACTAAAGAGAGTTTAGATAAATTTAGAGGATTTTCAAAAATTTCTTTTGATTCTCAAAATTTTCAAAATTTAAAAGATTGTCTTGTGGAGATTTTTACTCTTGAAGAAAAGCAGTATCTACAAGAAACTTATACATTTTTAAATCTCTATTTAAAGGCAAAAGAACTTTATTTTCAAAAACAAAATTTTCTAAGCTTTGAGCTGGTTTCTAAAAAAGTTTATGAGCTTTTATATAAAGAAAAAATCTCTCAAGATTTTCTTTATTTTAGGCTTGATAGCACTCTTAGCCATATTTTAATCGATGAATTTCAAGATACAAGCATTTTACAATATGAAATCCTAAAACCCCTTATTGATGAAATTAAAGCAGGGGTTGGCACAAAAAATTTTCTAAGAAGCTTTTTTTATGTAGGTGATATTAAGCAATCTATCTATCGTTTTAGAGGAGGGAATCCAAACCTATTTGAAATTGCATCAAGCTCTATGCAAAAAGAATATATGGATACAAACTATCGCAGTGCAAAAAATATTGTAGATTTTATCAATGCTGTATTTTCACAAAAAATTACAGGTTTTATCCCACAGATTGCAAAAAGCACTCTAAAAGGTTTTGTAAATATCACACAAACACAAAATCTAAAAGAATCTGCATTTTTAATCTTACAAGATTTATTAAAAAAAGGAGCAAAAGAAGAAGAAATTGCTCTTTTGGTTTTTGACAATAAGGCTGTGGTAGAAACTGCAACTTTCTTGCAAGAAAAAGACTTAAAAGTAGTAATGGACACAAGCACAAAACTTATAAAACACAATGAAGTGCGTGCTTTGATTGAATATTTACATTTTTGTGAGAGTAATAATCCTCTTTTTAAAGAAGAATTTTTTATGCTTTTGGGTTTAAAAACACAAGAATTACCCCTCTTTTTAAAGCACAAAGAACCCTCTATAAAACTTCTAAAAATCATGGAGCAATACAAAATTGCAAGCCTAAGTGCTAAGAAATTTTTAGAATACAGCTTAAACTTCACCAACATAAAAGAGCTTTTAGAAGAAGTGGAAAGGCTGGAGGCTGATATTGTTTCTAGCGATTTTTCAGGTATTAGAATAATGACAATCCACAAATCTAAAGGATTAGAGTTTGAAAATATTATCTTATTAGATAGAAGCACAAAACCCACAAACAAAAGAGGAAAATTATTTTTTGAATTCAAAGATAATGGGATAGAAATCAAAAGAATCTATAAGCTTTCAAATCCTTTAAGAGAACATCTTGACACACATTACAAAACTGCTATTGAAAAAGAAAAAAATCTTATAGATAGGGAACTAAAAAATCAACTTTATGTAGGATTAACGCGTGCTAAAAATACAATGCATATACTAAAAAACGAAGAAAAAAGTATTTTTGATACGCTAGCGATACAAACACAAAAAATAGGGGATTTACAAGAAGCCATCTTAGAATATCAACAAAAAAGTTTTTCATCTCCTGCCCCTTGCCACCCAAATAAAAAAGAAGAATTTACAAAAATTTTTTCACAAGATTTAGGTAGGCAAACCAAAATGCAAATCATAGAAAAACCAAAACCAAAAGGCAATTTAGAATCTTTATATTATGGGATTGCATTCCATTATGCTATGGAGCAAAAACTAAAATGCAAGCTAGAAGATACTATTTTAAAAAATATTCTTTTAAATAAAATGGGTTTTTATTTAAAAGAAGAAAGCATAAATAATATTATAAATAAATGCAATATATCTTTAAATTACCCTAAATTTAAAGAAATTTTAGCCAAAGGTAGTGTAAAATGTGAAGTTCCCTTTTTAATAGAAGGAAGGCAAAAAAGATTGGATATTCTCATAGAAAATGCCAAAGAAGCATTTGTTGTTGATTATAAAAGCGGTTCTAAAAGCCCAGCTTATCAAGAACAAATGAAAGAATACATAAAATGTGTAGAAAAATTCCTAAATAAGCCTGTATATGGCTATCTCTTCTATACAGAAGGCAAGGGAGAATGGATAGAAATTATGCAAGGAGGTAACTAAATGGAAAATCAATTTGTTATAGCAATGAAGAAATTTGCAAAAAGTGAATCTTTTGCGGGTGTTTTGTTGCTTTGTTGTGCGATTTTAGCGATGATTGTTGCAAACTCTCCTTTGGCAGAGGGTTATGCAAACCTTTGGAAAAGCAAAGTAGGCTTTGATATTAATGGAACTTTCATAGGAATGAGTTTAGAGCATTGGATTAATGATGTTTTGATGGCTTTTTTCTTTTTAGTTGTGGGCTTAGAGATTAAACGCGAAGTTCTATTTGGTGAACTTGCAGGATTTAAAAGAGCAGCTTTGCCTGTGATTGCAGCACTTGGAGGTATGATAGGGCCTGGAATTATTTATTATGCACTCAATATGGGAACTCCTTCAGAGCATGGTTTTGGGATTCCTATGGCAACAGATATTGCCTTTGCATTAGGGGTTTTAGCTACTTTAGGCAAAAGAGTTTCTATTTCTGTGAAGGTGTTTTTGGTTTCTTTAGCAGTGGCAGATGATTTAGGTGCTATCATTGTAATTGCTCTTTTTTATAGTAGCGGTTTATCTTTTTGGTGGTTGGCTGTTGCAGCAGGAATCGTATGTGTTTTAATCCTTTTAAATAAAATGGGAGTTAAATGCCTTACTCCTTATATGATTTTAGGTGTGTTTTTGTGGATTGCAGTGCATAATTGTGGAATCCATGCAACCATTGCAGCAGTAGTTTTAGCCTTTACTATTCCTGTAACTCCTAAAATTGACACATTATCTTTTATGGAAAAAGCCAAGCTTGTCATAGGACACTTTCAAGAAGCAGAAAAAAACAAAGAAAATGTTCTTCTACAAAATGAGCAACTAGAAGCTTTACATCACTTTGCAAAACACAAAGCTGATGTGCAAAATCCACTCATAAGGCTAGAACACGCACTAGCTCCTTATTCTAGCTTTTTGATTATGCCTATTTTTGCCTTTGCAAATGCAGGGGTAACCATAGGGGATAATATTAATTTCAACATTGATCATGTATTTTTAGGGATTTTATGCGGACTTGTTCTTGGAAAACCACTTGGAATTTTCACTTTCACATTCTTAGCAGAAAAGCTAGGCATTGCAGCAAGACCTAAGGGTATGACTTGGGTAGAAGTTTTTGGAGCAGGTGCTTTAGGCGGGATTGGATTTACAATGTCTATTTTTGTAACTAACTTAGCATTTAGTGGAGAGCATGCACTTGAAGCTACTGATGTAGCAAAAATATCTATTTTAATCGCCTCACTCACTGCTGGAATTTTGGGCAGTCTTTTCTTCATCTTACGCGATAAAATCACACACCCTCATGAATAAAATACTAAGGCTTTTTAGCCTTGAGTATTCATTTTGACAATACTTTTATTTTTAAAAATATCCATTTTTAGCTAACTTCACAAATAAAGATTTTAAATTTCAATAAAACTATTTAATAAAATTGATGGAAGAAAAAATAAAAAGATTTAAAATGGTCGGAGTAGCGGGATTTGAACCCACGACCTCACCCACCCCAAGGGTGTGCGCTAGCCAGACTGCGCTATACTCCGCTTTAAGAAAATAAGAGCTATAATAAATAAAAGCGTTATCTTATCATAATAAGTTTAAAAAAGCTTAAAATAGTTTTTGGAATGCAATTTGCTTCTAAACTATCAAAAGTATTCAAAATGCAGTATAAGGACATGTAGCAAATGAAGAAAATATCAAAAATCTTAGCAAGTTTATGCCTTGCTTCTTTGTTTAGCACCTCCCTTTTTGGTGCTAAGGTGAGCGATTTGGCAAATATTGTAGGCGTTAGAGAAAATCAACTTATCGGCTATGGTTTAGTTGTGGGTTTAAATGGAACAGGAGACAAGACAACTTCAACCTTTACCATGCAATCAATTTCTAATATGCTTGAAAGCGTAAATGTAAAAGTAGATCCTAATGATATTAGCTCTAAAAATGCAGCAGCGGTTATGGTAACAGCTAAATTACCTCCTTTTGCAAGACAAGGTGATAAGATTGATATTTTAGTCTCAAGCATAGGCGATGCAAAATCACTAGAAGGGGGGACACTGCTTCTCACCCCACTTTCAGGACTTGATGGAAGAATCTACGCAGTCGCTCAAGGTGCAGTAGGGATTGGTGGAAAAAGCGAAAGAGGCGGAAGTGCTAACCACCCCCTAGCAGCTGTGCTTTCAGGTGGAGGGATTGTAGAGCGAGAGGTTACTTATGATCTTTATAATAAAACAAATGCTACTTTAAGTTTAAAAGAGGCAAATTTTCAAAATGCGATTAGAATCCAAACAAGTGTGAATGAAGCTTTTAAAACCAACAATACAAATGAAGCAAACAATACACAAATCACAGCCACAGCGATTGATCCTAGAACAATCCGCCTAGTGCGTCCAGAAAATATGAGTATGGTAGAGTTTCTAGCTAGAGTGCAAAATATTGATGTAGATTATATCAAAGAAGAAAAAATCATCATTAATGAACGCACAGGAACGGTTATTGCCGGTATGGGAGTGGAAGTCTCACCCGTAGTGGTTACGCACAACAACATTACTATTAAAGTATCCACAGAAAATATTAACGATCCAGAAGCACTTGATTTAGGTAGTGGCGCTACCTTTAGCCCTACTCTTGGTATGGTAACTAGCACAAACAACCCTACCATTGCAAGTGTTACAAGAGCATTACAACGAATGGGTGCAACCCCAAAAGATATGATAGCTATTATTGAAACTATGAAAAAGGCAGGCGCCTTTAATGCAGATTTAGAGATCATCTAAGGAGCGAATATGCAACTAGATTTTAAAGGAATTAGCGGATATCCAAAAGAATTATTAGAAGCAGCCAAGGAAGCTCCAAAAATCACAAAAACAGATGATGATACAAGATTAAGAGAGCAAACCGATGCATTTGAAGCACTTATTATTAAAAATATGCTAAACACTGCTTTAAAAATGGATGATAGCCTCTATCCAAAAGCTCCAGGGCATGAGATTTACGAATCTATGTATCGCGATACACTTTCAGAAAGCCTAAGCGGTAGCTTTGGTTTTAGCGATCTTTTGTTTGATTATTTAAAAGACTTGCAAGGCAAACAAGGCTCAAAAGAAGTTAAAGGTTCTAAATGATTGATCAAAACTTGCTAGAATCTCTAAGTAGTAGCGATAAAGAATCCTTTGCTAAGGGCTTAAAAGAGCTGATTACACAAACTTATGAAGTAGAAAAAGAGTTTGTAGAATTAAGAGCACTTTTTGAAGAAGTTTTGGATATTTTGCCTACTGCGGTTTGGGTTTTGCAAGAAAATGGCGAAATTTTCTACCAAAATACCCTTGCAAGTGAGATTAGCGATCTTTTAGAACTTATTAGTAACGAAGAGCGTCAAGAAATAGAATTTGGAACAAAAGTTTATTTAGTGCAACTTAACAAAAAGCTTAATAAAATCATCATCACAGCCACCGACATCACGAGCGAGAAAAGGCGTGAGCGTCTTGCTTCTATGGGGCAAATCTCTGCACATCTAGCCCATGAGATTAGAAACCCTATTGGTTCAGTTGCCCTGCTTTCTTCCACTTTGGCAAACCGCGTAGATCTTAAAAATAAAGCCTTGGTGCTAGAGATTAAAAAATCTATTTGGAGGGTGGAGAGGATTATTAAAGCGACTTTGCTCTTTTCTAAAGGGGTGCATATCCAAAAAGATAGCATTGATCCAAAAGCCTTAGAAAACGAACTTAACGAGGCTTTAGGATATTACACTTACACCAAAGAAATTCATTTTAATTTTAATTTTGAAGATTCGCCTATGATTGGAGATTTTGAGCTTTTGTGTATTGTGTTGCAAAACTTTCTTTTTAATGCGATTGATGCCATAGAAGAAGGTGAAAATGATACAGGAAATATTAATATTTCTTATACAATGCAAAACAATGAAGCGACTTTTCAAATTTGCGATGATGGAAAAGCTATTGAAAATCCACAAATTTTATTTGAACCCTTTAAAAGCACAAAACTCAAAGGAAATGGACTTGGCTTAGCACTTTCTTTGCAAATCATTGAAGCACATAATGGCGATATTACACTTCTAAATCAGATGAAAAAATGCTTTAAAATCTCCTTGCCACAAAACCTAAACAAACATAAAACTACCATTTTAAGATAAACTCACTCCCCTTTCCTTCCTCGCTTTTGCAAGAAATTTCTATTTTATAAGCATTGCAGATTTTTTTTACAATGGATAATCCTATACCAAACCCCCCTTGCTCTTTGTTGCTCCTTACATAGCGTTCAAATATTCTTTTTTGATCCTTTGGTTTAATTCCACAGCCATTATCCACTACTCTTAAACTATTTTTTTTAAGCTCTAAATACACCCTCCCTCCTGTATTTGTGTATTTAAAGGCATTGTCTAAAAGATTATCTATTACTCGTGCTATCTTAGTTTTACTTGCAAAAATACTACTTTCTTGCAAGTTTGCACTAAATTCTATATTTTTTTGTTGATAAAAAGGCATAAAATAATCAATCCGCTCACCTAATAATTGCTTTAAATCAATCACTTCATTTTTGCCTTCCATAAGATGAGGAAAATTATAGCACACAAGATCTTCATAAATTTGACTAAGTGTTTTAGCAGCCATCTTAATCCTTTTAAATTTTTGCAAATCTTGTGGTTCTAATCTCTCTTCCTTAATGCGTTCTATACTCATTAAAATCACGCTCAAAGGAGTATTGATCTCATGAGTAGAATCCTTAATAAAAGCATTCAAAGTGGTAATTTTTTCATCTAAGGGTTTCAAACTCAATTTTACCAAAAAATACGCAACCACTAAGATCCCTACAACCGCACAACAAAACCAAAAAGCCATCTCAATCCACAAAGCAAATAAAGAATCTGAAATTCCCTCTGCTTTGAAAATTAAATATCCCCCACCTTTATAAAATTTTTCCTTATCTAACGTAGTTTCTACTAACCTCCAAAATTTCCCCCAACTTCTTTGTGTGAGCAAAAAAGATTCTTCTTGTATTTTAATAACCCGATCATTATGTGCTTTATGCTTTTTATTTAAATCCTTAGGAATGAATTTGGATATATTATCTCCCTTTTTAAAAGTTTCTAATGTGCTAAACACAACAATACCTTTTGCATTTACAATCCCAAGGGGAATTTGAAGCTCTCTTGAAGTATCTTCTATAAGCCCCTTAAAACCTCCTTGTTCTTCTTTTAAATGCTCATAAAGATGCACTATAAAACCATGTGAAAGCTCTCTTAATTCTAAAATTTTATTATCCAATATCACTTCTTTTTCTTTTTGATACCAACCATAAAAAAATACTCCCAAAAGAATACAACTTGTGATTAAATAAAGACTTAAAATATTTAAAATTGTCTTTTTACTCTCTCCTAAGCGTAATAACAATATCCTTCTCCTCTACGCGTTAAAATATGATCTTTACCTACAATTTTGCGTAAATCTTTGATATAAACTCGTAAGCTTAGCTCACTAGGCTCCTCATCAAACCCCCAAAGGTTTTGGTAAATTTTCTCCAAACTCACAAAACTATTTTGGTTTTGCAATAGCAACTTTAAAAGCTCCCGTTCTTTGCTAGAAAATTTATGAGGCTTTTTCAAATAATATAAAGTCCCCTCATTACAATCAAATTCATATCCATTCCCAAAATCCACTCTTTGTTCTTTGTATTGACGCTTTAAAATCGCTTCTAAGCGTAACAATAACTCTTTTAACTCAAAAGGTTTTTTTAAATAATCATCACAACCACTCTTAAAGCCAATTTCTAAATCCTTAATTTGATTTAAAGCAGTAATAAAAATTGCAGGAGTTTGCTCTCCTCTTTTTCTAATCTCCCTTAAAACTTCAAATCCATTTCCATTTTGCACCATCACATCTAAAAGCAAAACATCAAAATGTTCTTCATAGGATTTAGAAAGTGCCTCATTAGCACATTCACAAGCTACCACTTCATAACCCTCTTCTACTAGACATTCTCTAAGAATTTCTTGGAGCAATTTATCATCTTCTAATAACAAAATTTTATTCAAGTTAAACTCCTTGCAATAAGGCAATAAGCCTTATTTTGCTCTATAACCATTGCCTATGCAATCTCCCCTGCTACCTTTATAGCCACCTTGATGATGCATTCCCATTCCACGCATTCCGTGCATTCCACCTCTTCTTAATCCGCTTTCTCTAAGCTCACGCTCACTCATTCCTTGTATCTTTTTATCCATTTCCTCGCGAATGGAATCCCTATAAGCCCTATGCTCTGCTACACTCATTTTATCATAAACACTTCGCTCTTGCAAACGCATTTTTTCTCTAAACTCTCTTGCCTCTCCTATTTTCATCTCTTGGATTCTTTTATTAACCTCTATTCTATAATCTGGATAATCTTTAGGCTTAATCGTTCCTGCCATATCAATTAATTGCTGATTATTCATCTTAGAAAAATCTAGCGCATAAGCAAAACTTGCACCTAAAATTCCACTTAGTAAAATTGCCATAAATTTTGTTTTCATAACAAAACTCCTTGTTGTAAATTTATGGTGCAATTATAATTTCACTCCATAAAGCAAGCGTGAATTTAAAATAAAACAAACATAAAGCTAATAAGACATTTTATAGAGTTTCTTACGCTCTGAAGAACTTGCAATATTAAGCTGTGCGCGATATTTTGTAATGGTGCGTCTTACAATTTTTATATTAAATTTCTCTTCAATCAGTTGCAAAATTTTATTATCGCTTAGAGGTTTTTGCTTGTTTTCATTTTTGATTAAATCTGCTACAAAATCTTTAATCGTGATATTAGCCATATCCTCATCTAGCGCTGTTGCAAAGAAGTTTTTAAGTGGAAAAATCCCTCTAGCACATTCTAAAAATTTATTAGAAATTGCCCTTGAAATCGTGCTTGGTGCGTGATTAAACTCTTCTGCTAAATCCTTTAACTTCATAGGCTTAATCTCTCCACCCATAAAAAATTCATATTGATACTCTACTATCATAAGCCCTATTTTATAAAGCGTTGCCTTTCTCATCTCTAGCGCATCTACTAAATCACGCGCCTCTTTTATTTTGTTTTTAACAAACTCATCTTTTAGCTTTTCTTTACTTTCCTTTTTGTGCGTTTGTATCTCAATGCTAGGATAATATTTCTCATTAATTTGCACTTCAATATTATTTGCCTCTTGCAATACCAAAATATCAGGGATAATCGCTGCTTCTTTTTCATAATAATCTAGTGCAGGAGGATTTTTAAAGCTAGAAATCACTTGCATAGCTTCTTTATAATAAGGAATATCTTTAAATTTTGCATGGTTTGCTAAATCACTCAATATTTTTCTTGCACTCTCATAAATATATGGCTCTACATCCATATTTTCTAATTGAAAATGAAAAGATTCGATTAAATCTTTTGCACCAATTCCGGGCGGATCTAAATAAGCAAAACGCTCTCTAATTTTCTCTACTTCTTTTATTTCTACTTTATGTATGCTAGCAATCCTCTCATAATCTCCGATAAAATATCCCTCTTCATCTAAGGATTCAATAATGCTTTTTGCAATCTCTTGAGAAATTTTTGTAGGAAAAAGTGGAGGATTGATTTGATCTAGCAATTCTTCTTCTAAGCTCTTTTCTTCAATGCAAAAACGCTCAATTACATCTAATGAGCTTCCTCTTTTTGGCATATTAGAATCTCGTTTTCTTTTTTGTGAAGAAAAATCTGTGCTAATTTGTGATTGCACTTCTACATAAGGATTTTCTTTAGAAATCTCGCCCAAAGTTTCTTCAAGCTCACTCACTCCACTTTGCAAAATTGGCAACCAACTTTTTAATGTAGAAGAAAGTTTATTTTTAGCACTTAAAGAAGCATTGGTTCTTAGTTTCATAATCTAAAATTATCCCCTAAATAATGTTTTCTTACCAATTCATTTTTATAAATCTCGCTAGAACTTCCACTAGCTAGTAGCATACCCTTATTAATCACATAAGCTTTATGGCATACATCAAGTGTTTCTCTTACATTATGATCTGTAATCAAAACCCCTATATCAAACTCTAAAAGCTTTTGGATAATGTTTTGAATATCTTGCACCGCAATAGGATCTACCCCTGCAAAAGGTTCATCTAAAAGAATAAATTTAGGCTTTTTGACAAGTGCTCTTGCAATCTCTACTCTCCTTCTTTCTCCCCCACTTAGATTAATCCCCTTACGATTCCTAATAGGCTCAATATTAAAATCTTCCAAAAGCTCTTCAATCCTCTGCATTCGCTCTTTTTCATCTTCTAGGGCAATTTCAGCAGCAATGAGCAAATTCTCTTCTACACTCAAATCCTTAAAAACACTTGATTCTTGAGGCAAATATCCAATACCAAGTTGTGAGCGTTTATGCAAACTAAAACGCGTAATGTCTAAATTATCAAAATAAATGTTTCCTTTTGTAGGAGATAAAAGCCCGCAAATCATATAAAAACTTGTTGTTTTTCCTGCACCATTAGGACCTAATAATCCAACAATCTCCCCACTCTTAACTTCCAAAGAAATCTCTGAAACAATTTTTGTTTTCTTGATAGTTTTTGTTAGTTTTTTAGCTTCTAATTTATGCATATTCACCTCTATATATTTGCCTAATTTTACACTTTTTTTATTTAAAAGTGTATTCCCTAAAATCCCCCACTAAACTTATGCTTAAACGCTTATAAGCAATTCCAACTTTATCCAAAAGTCTTGCCATCTCCTCTCCTCCCCATTCTACAAAGTGCCAACCCTCTTTTTCAAACTCTTCTAAAATACCAAGCGCCATAAGCTCTGCTAGTTTTTTTTGATAAATATCATAATGATAAATTTTATCTCCATAACAATTACACAAAACATAAGTAGGAGAAGTTACAAAAGTTTCACTTCCTAAAAATTTTACAAAATGCTTTACTAAAGTCGTCTTTCCACTCCCTAAATTGCCCTCTATTAGATAAATTCCTTTATTTTCCTTTAGAGAAATACTCTCACACAATCTATCCAATTCCTCTTCTTGTAGCTTAATTACCATTTAAATCACTCCTTGGACGCACTTTAATTTGTTTAATACCTAGCATTGTCTTTGCGCTTTGTAACAAAGGAAGCTCTAAAGCTTCATTTACTTCTTGCTGTGCGCTCATTTGGGGACTGCCTAAAGGCGTTTGCTTTTGTGCTTCTTGTGCTTCTTGTGCTGCTTCTTTTTCTATTGCATTTAGGTTTTCTTGCTCTAAAACACTCTCTTGTTCTTTTTTAGTTTGTGAATCTTCTTGTTGTGGAAGGTTTTGTGATTGCTCTAATGAGGGTGCGTGTTTTTGATTTTTATTTTGCAAAGATTCTTGGATTTGTTTTTGCACCGCTTTAATCTGTGTTTGCAAACCAAAAATATCATACACACAACCCTTAATCACACTATAAGCATTTTTTAATCTCTCTTTAGCTTCACCCTTTGCGCCACTCTCCCAAACTAATTCACCCTTTTTAAAAGAAACAAATTCTATATTTTCTTCAAAACTTTTCCCAAGATCATAGCTACGCTCATAAAGCTTTTGCACTAAAAGTGAAAAAAGCTCTCGCCCCTCACTTAAAGGAGGCGTGATGGGTTCTTGTAGATTCTTATTTTCTAGGATTTCTTTTGGCAAACTTTGCTCTTTTTTAGTTTCTGTTGTAGAACCTTTAGAAACTTGAATGCTATGGGGCATTTCCTCATAGACGCCTTTTTGCAACTCTTCAATCATCTTATCAATCTTTTTAACCTTAAGTGCTTCTAGCATTTTAAACACACTAAGGGTTAGCACAAAACTATCTTCACTCCCTAAAAATAAGAGTTGCTTAGCCTGCGCTAAAATACGCAAGAATCTATCAATTATCAATGTATTAAAACGCGTATCATTTCCACTAATTAATTTATCTTTTAGAAAAATACTAAGCTCATCCAAGAGCATTTCACATTCATATTCAAAAAAACCTTCAATTTTTTTCAAAATTTCTTCTTTATTTTCTTCTAAAATTGCATCCATTAGCTCATTTAAGCTTTGTGGATTGATAAGTCCTAGCATATTAGCACATACATTTTGTGTAATATTATAATTAGAATAAATAATGGCTTGATCTAGTAAAGTAAGCGTATCTCTAAGTGAACCTGAACCGCTTCTAATGAGCATATTCAAAGCTTCTTCCTGATATTCTACACCCTCTTTTTGCAAAATCATTTTTAAATGCTCTAAAATGCTCTTTTCTGAAATCCTTTTAAATCTAAAATGTTGCGTTCTACTAAGGATTGTCGCAGGAAGCTTTAAAGGATCAGTTGTTGCAAGGATAAATTTCACATAACTTGGTGGCTCTTCTAGCGTTTTTAGTAAAGCATTGAATGCTTCTTTGGTTAGCATATGCACTTCATCAATAATAAAAATCTTAAATCTTCCCATACTTGGATGGTATTTTGTCTGCTCGATTAAATCACGAATATCATCAATTTTACGGCTTGAAGCACCATCAAGCTCAATAATATCAATATGTCGCATTTTATGAGGATTAGCTGCTATGCAGTTAGCACACACACCACATGGCTTGGCTCTAGGACCCTCATCACATTGCAATGCTCTTGCAAAAATCCTTGCACTTGAAGTTTTTCCACTCCCTCTAAGTCCTGAAAACAAATAAGCATGAGAGAGGCGTTTGCTATTTAAAGCCAAAGAGAGAGTTTTACTCACAGCCTCTTGTCCTACAAGCTCATCAAAATCCATAGGACGATATTTTAATGCTAATGCTTCACTAATTTCTTCCATCAACTTCCCTTGAAATTTAAAGAAAATATTTTACTATAAAGATATTCTAATTTTGATTAAATACCCTAAAATCCAAAAAATAAATATTTTATGTTTTAATCTCTACAAAACAATATATCTTTTCAAAAAGATGATTATCAATGGATAATATTTAGACATTTTTTGTCCAAAATTTTATACTATAATTCTTATCAACACTATTCACAAAGGAAAAAAATGCAAGAAAAAGATTTAGATAAGCTGGAAGCACTTTTAAGAGAGGAATTTCTAGCTTCCAAGCCTTTTGAAACAAGTGGTGAAAAAGCTATAATAAGTATAGATATTACTGAAATTATGAAAAAAGCCACAAGCATTTTAAAAAATGGTGGATTTTATATCTATAAAGAAAATGCAAATGACTTAACTTTAAAAAAGCTTGAAAATCATAAAATTTGTATGCTTGTAGCAAGTTTTGATATTTTAAAAGGAGCAAGTTTAGAAGGGCTTGCAAATAATAAAGCAAAAGTTTTAGAAGATGCGATAGACGATGATACTAGTGTTATTTTTAGCGTTAAAGAAAGCGACAAGGAAAATGTAAAACTGCTTTGTTTTTATCAAGAATTATAAGGAGAAATTATGAAAAATCAAGATTATCAAGATTTTTTTATTGAATTTGCTAAATTTAAAAATAAGCGTTTAGAAGAGCGCAAAAGAAGAGGGATAAATGAATACAATCCTTTATTAGTCGTGCAAAAAGCACATTTAGAAGTGCAAATGCACTCTAATATGCTCTGCTCTTTACTAAATCCTAATGGAAATCACGCTCAAGGGGATTTGTTTTTGAAAGAGTTTTTAAAGCAATGCAACATAGATGAAAGCAATTTTGAAGATTTAAAGATTTATACAGAATTTAATATAGAATCTGGAAGATTGGATCTATATTTAAAAGCTAAAAATTTTCATATTGTGATAGAAAATAAAATTTATGCAAAAGAGCAAGAGGTGCAATTAGATCGCTATGCAAACTTTTTAGATAGTTTAGATAGTCAAAATGGAGAAAAATACCTCATCTACCTAACACCTTATGGCAATGAGCCTAGCAGTTTAGAAAGTTGGAAGATTATTGAAAATACCATAAAAAAGGGAGATAAAGAACTCCACTATCGCCAAATTTCTTATGAAAAGGATATTTTAAAATGGTGTGAAAACATAAAAGAAAAGGTAAAAAATATAGCAAATCTCTACTATGCAATAGAATTTTACACAGATGCAGTAAAAGAAATCACAAATCAAAAGGAGAATCAAATGGAAATTATAGAGTTTTTAAAAGAAAAAAATAGCAGTGATACATATAGTCTAGCATTAGAAATTTTACAACAAGAAGATAAAATACTTGAAATGATTGCAAATTTTTTAAAGCAAATCTGTAAAGACTTGCTAAAAGAAGAAAGGTTTAAAGACTGGGAGGTTATAAAAATAAACGATGAAGATTCTGCTAAATATCTAAGCTTTGCATTGAAGCCTAAGCAAACAAACGATTATTACTTTGCATTTGTTTATCAAGATATTAACAATGTTTACCGCTCTTTTGGCATTAGATATCTAAAAAATGGCACTAATGGCATCCAAGATGCTTATAATGAAACTCCACAAATTTTTAATGATTTAAAAAAAGAGTTTGTTGAGCTTCGTTCTTCTAAAAACCTTATTGAAGATACACAAAAATTAATACGCAATCATTATGAAAAATTATTAGAAGCAAATAAAAAATTAAATCAATGTAGTTAAAAGAAAAACTTTTAACACAAAATTTTTATACAAACTTTTTATTGCAAGTTTGCAAAGACTTGCGAGGATCTTATCTTAAAGACTAGAAGTAGTGGATTTAAACTGCGTATCTAGGCTTTATTTTTAAACCTAAACAAACACAAGATTATTATTTTGCCTTTTGTTTTTAAGATATTCTTTAACTTTAACTCTTTTGGGATTAGACTTTAAAGGGCTTAGTGATGCTTGTGAGTATTCAAAAAACCTTGAAAATTTTCATCATTTTTCTAGCAAAAAATCTATTACATTAATTTCACACAAGAAAATATACCAAATATCAAAAGCTTTATTAGAATGCAAATGCGATTTTAAAGATAAATCAGTCTATGGTTTTATTTCTTTAAACTGCCACAAGCTATTTTATCAATGCAAAAGTCCTTAGTTATTTTAGTGCTATCTTTTATGCCACTTAGGCAGTCTTTTTTGTCCGCTTCCATCAAACATATGCCTCATATCTCCCACATTGCTTATATCCCAAGAATCTAAATTTTGATTAAAACTTGTTGCCTCACAAAACATCAAAGCCATATTAGTAACTTTACTTACATTCCAAGCGCTTATATCTTGATTAAAACTTGTTGCTTGATAAAACATTCCACACATATCTACTACTTTGCTAACATTCCAAGCACTTATATCTTCATTAAAATTTTCTAAGCCATAAAAAGTATGGTTTAGGCTAAGCACATTGCTTACATTCCACTTCCCTATCCCACTAAAATCCTCCCTATAATTCATTCCCAAAAACAATGCTTCCATATTTGTAATTTTGCTTGTATCAATCTCCCCTAAATTCACTCCTTCATCTTCTATTAGCACTCTTAGTTGCCCTTTGTTTTTAGGTTTATATTTATTTCCTATTTTATAGGTTTCGCTTTTTAGCCAAATAGGTAAATCCTTAAGACTGGTATTTTCTTCAAATTCTCTAAAATCACGCACATTGCTTATATCCCAAGCATCTAAATTTTGATTAAAATTAATAGCCCCATTAAACATAGCTTCCATATGTTCCACACTAGATACATTCCAAGTGCTAATATCTGCATTAAAATACAAAGCTTCAAAAAACATAAAGCCCATATCTTTAACTTTACTCACATTCCATTTTTCTATCCCACTAAAATCTTTTCTCACACTTCTCATAAAAAGAGTTTCCATGTTTTTTATTAAGCTTGTATCAATATCGCCTAAATATACGCTTGTATCTTCCACTAGCTTCTTTAGTTCGTCTTTATTTTTGGGCTTATATTTCATTGGTTTGCCTTTTGTTTTTTACAATTTTAACATTATGTTTTAGACAAATTTTGTCTATTTTATCTCTTTTAAATAGCTCTTTAAAGTTTGTTTAATACTCTCTTGCAAGCTTCTAGGTTCTAGCACTTTAATATAAGGTATATAGCTATAAATTAGTGGCAAAATCTCCATTTCATTACTCACTTGCACTTCTATTTCTAGTGATCCATCTTTATCTTTTCCCAAGATTTTCTGCGATCTTAGTGGTTTTCTTAAAAAATATTTTACAATGGGTACTTCTATAAAAAGTCTTACGCTAAAGCAATCTTCACTAAACCAAATGGAATCTGCATTTTTTAAAATTTCTTCTAGTGGAATTTGAGTGCTAAAACTATTCTTCCCTATTTTAATATTTTTTATATCTTTAAAATAAAACTTTTTAAATTTATCTTCTTTGGCACTATCAAGCCCTAAAAGATACCAAAACTCACTAAAAAATGCGAGCTTTAAAGGCTTTAGAGTAAAGCTAATCCCCCTAAACTCAAAATCCACTTCTTTTTTCTCTTTAATTGCTCTTTCTAAAATTCTAAAATTCTTTAGATCTTCATTGCTAAGTTTTTCTGCCTCCCAATGGATAAAAATAGATTTTTGGCTCGTTTTAGGCAGTTTAAACGCATCCTCTAAAGCTTCTAAGTGAATAAAATTTTTATAAAAGCTTTCTAAAATATCCACTTCAATTTTCCACTTATTACCCACTTTGATAGCTTTTAAGCTCTCTAAATCTCTTTTAATCGTCTTAGTGCTTACCTTTAATTCAAGGGATAATTCCTTAATACTGCAAGGAACCTGGCTGATTTTAGAACAAATATATTTCAAACGCTTTATTTTTTGGTTTTCTATTTTTTGCATAGCCTTACTTTGTATATATTTTAAACTATCTTTTTGGGCTTAAAACTTTCTAATTGCCTTTCATTGTCTTTAAAAACTCTTTATAAAAAGTATCTAGTTCATTAATCTGTTTTTGCATAGTGCTATCTTTGCAATTTTTTTGTAAAAGCTCCACACGCTTTAAAAGATAGCTAAAAAGTTGATAATGAATATCTGGAATCTTGTTTAAATCATTACTCCTACCTTTAATAATCGTCTTAGCAGGAATCCCAACCGCAGTGGAATTGGGTGGAACTGATTTAATCACCACAGAATTTGCTCCTACCTTAGAGTTTTCTCCTATAACAATATCCCCTAAAATCTTAGCTCCCGCACCAATAATCACATTATCTTCAATGGTTGGGTGGCGTTTTTTTTGCATAAGGCTAACCCCCCCTAAGCTCACACCTTGATAAATAGTAACTTCATTTCCTACAATTGCTGTTTCCCCTATCACCACACCAATTCCATGATCTATAAATACCCTATGTCCAATTTGTGCTGCTGGGTGAATATCCACATTTGTAATCCACTGCGTAAATCCCATTAAGATTCTAGCTAAAACCTTAAAGCCCTTTTTATGCAATCTATGTGCAATCCTATAATGCACTATGGCAATAAGCCCTGGATAATTAAAAAAAAGCTCTATTTTAGACTTAATTGCTGGATCTTTATCTAAAATGGTTTGAAAATCCTCTTTGATAGTGCCAAAAAGGCTTTTTGCATAGATCACACCATTTCTCCTTCACTTTTAAACACAGTTCTTAGATAACCATTTTCACTTAGCATTACATAAAGTTGCCCTAAAACTTCTTTCTTAGAATCTTCAGCAATTTTCTCACTATCTTCTAGCTTTTGCTTTAGACGCCTTTCTATCTCTTTGGTATCATAATCTAGATCATCTAAAACATCTAAAATTGTTTGAGCTTCTAACATATTTGCAATCTCATATCCCCCCTCTTCATCAAAAACAACACTTAGTTCTGTGGGGTGTGTGAAAAGATTATGTCGCATTCCAAGCACTTCTTGATAAGCCCCCACTAAAAAGAAGCCTAAAAAATATTCTTCTTTATTTACATCAATATCATGCAAAAAGAGGGGGAAATTTTTATTAAATCCAATCTCGCCATCACTATCACAAGTAATATCCCACAAACTCGCACTACGCGTTGGGCGTTTATTTAGCCTATCTAGCGGAATCACAGGAAAATTCTGCTCTAGCCCCCAATAATCTGGCAAACTTTGGAAAAAGCTACAATTTAGCAAATATCTCTCTTGCACTTGATCTTGGATTCTAATAATATCTTTATGGTTTTTATGCTTTAAAATCTTAATCACTTTTTTAATGATTAAATGCACCAAAACTTCTGTATTGGAGCGATCTTGTAAATCAATATAACCTAAATCAAAAAGTGTAAGAAGCGATTCCATATGTTCTAGGCTATCATGTAAATACTCTATCGCATAGCGTTCATTAATGGTATTATACAAATCTAGCAATTCTTCTACTAAAGGAGGATTTTTGTCTTTTAAATGCAAGTTTTTTTCATCATATTCTTGAGAGAAAAGTTCTAAAACAGGTGCAATAAGCGTAGCATGGTTTGCTGAAACATAACGCCCTGATTCTATAAAAATATCGGGTTCTCTTTCTTTTTTGTTTTTAGCAATTTCTTTAAGCGTAAAGACAACATTCCCGCTAAACTCTGCTAAAGTATAATTTCTATTTTGATGGTTTTCATGCTGGGTGTATTCTACTGCTAAACCACCACCAATATTCACTGCACTTAGATTCTTAGCTCCCATTTTACGCAACTCTGCATAAATATTCCCCGCTTCTCTTAAAGCCTTTTTTAAAGGAGCAATATCACTAATTTGACTACCAATATGAAAATGTATCATTGTAAATTGAGAAAGAAGCTCATTTTTTTGCAAAAGATTGATGGCTTCTACTAGTTCAGTTGCAGTAAGTCCGAACTTAGAATTAATCCCCCCACTTTTAGCCCATATTCCAACACCTGTGCTATGAAGCCTTATTCTAAGTCCTATGTTAGGATAGGGCTTACCCATAGATTTTGCAACTTCTATAATCGTTTCAAGCTCATTTAATCCTTCAATGGTTAAAGTAATATCATGCCCCATTTTAGCCGCAATAAAACCTAGAGAAATCATCTCCTTATCTTTAAAACCATTTACGGTAATGGGGGAATTTTCATTTGTATAAGCCATGGCTACTATAAGTTCTGACTTACTTCCTGCCTCTAGCCCATAGCATCTATGCTCCATAAGCTCCACTAAAGGAAGCACAAAATTAGGATAATGATTCACTTTAAGTGGAAAAACAGCTTTAAATCTACCTTTATAATGGTGCTCTTTAATGGAATTTTCAAAATTTTGAAAGATTTTTTCTACTTGCTTTTTGATTAAATGAGGAAATCTAATCAGCAAAGGACCTCTATAGCCCTCTTCTCTTACCTTTTTCACAATATCAATAAGAGCAGGCTTACTTTTATAATTCACCTTTACTTGTCCATCTTCAATGATAAAATCATCGCCTGCCCAATAATTAATACCATAATCTACCATATTCTTAACCTTGCTATTTTTTAATAAAAAATAATAGCATAAGTTATAAAAAATATGGATAAATTTAAAGGGCTTTTAACAATAAGTTAAGCCCTCTTTAAAGTCTAAAAACTATAAATCACGGTAATAATTGTTAAAACTCCTGTGATAAACACAAATGCATCTAATGCTAAATTTTGATATTTTTTAAGCCTTGAAACAATATAAAAAGAAATCACTGGCATTAAAAATAAAATCGCTGCAATAATAGGCCCTCCAAGCTTTTCAATAAAATCTAACACACTTGGATTTAAATACGCAACAACCACCATAATTACATACATCACAATATTAGATACTTTTTTAACCAAAGGCATATTGGGAGTTTTACCCATTAAAGTTGCACTTTTTCTAACAATCCCATATGCTCCCTCTCTTGCACCAAAATAATGCCCAAAAAAGGAACTTGTAATCGCTAAAAACGCAACCAAAGGTCCCCCATAAGCAATAATAGGATTATTAATTTTGTTTGCAAAATAAGAAAGGATAGGAATATTTTGCTCTCTTGCTTGTGCAAACTCATTTAAATCTAATGCTAATGTGCACGAAATCACAAAAAACATTACAAAAAAGAGCAACATTACAGAAGTATTAAAAAGTATCTGATTTGTTTTTCTTAAAAATTTACCCTCATAATGCCTTTTAACACTGACTGAAAATGTAGAAATCGCAGGAGAATGGTTAAATGCAAAAACAAGCACCGGAAGTGTAAGCCATACAATGGTTAAAAATTCCTTTGCTTCTGGCACATAAGTAATGCTTTCAAGTCTCCAATAAGGGATTAAATATAAAGAAAATAAAAATAAAACCGCACATAATGGATACACTAGCCACTCGCACACTCTTGTGATAACTTCTTCGCTTAAAAACATCACACCCATAAAAACGCTCACCAAAACAAATGCAAGTAAAGCCCTAAAAAAGGGCAACAAAGAAGCTATATTGTTGCTATCTACTTGATATGCCACGCCTTTTAGATTCTGATAAAAATCCATATGGGGTAAAATTTGATTTAAGATAAAGCTCTCAAAAGTGTTTGTAATCCCCACACAATAGGCTAGACATATAGGAAAAATCGCACAAAAATACAAAATAGAAATGAAAATCCCTATCTTTTTGCCAAAATAATCCTCTGTTGCATGGGTAATGTCTTTATCCCTACCCCTAGCTTGTGCCACAAAACGACTAAGTGCTCTATGGCTTAAATACACCATAGGAAAAATGATAATACTCATCACAATTATAGGCCAAAAGCCTCCAACTCCTGCTTTAATAGGCAAATACAAAATACCCGCCCCAACTGCTGTGCCAAATAAAGATAACATCCATCTTGTATCAAATCTATTCCAACTCATTTATTACCTTTTAAAATATCCCTTTAAGTTTAGCTAATTATTTCGTCTATATTTTAAAAATTCTTAGCTAAATTAAAGTTTAAGTCTCCAAAAAGGAGACTATTTAACTGCACCACTTCTTTGTGCTGGGTGCTGATAATCTGCCTTTTCACAACCACTTGCTACAAAAAGTGCCAACACAATACCAACCAATACAAATGCTTTTTTCATCTGTTCCCCTTTAAAGTTTAATAATTTTCGCACCAAATCCACCCATTTGTGGAGGAGCATCGATAAACTCCAATACTTTAGGGTGCGTTTCTAAAAAATCTCTTACCACGCTAGATAGCCTTCCTGTGCCTATCCCATGATAAACTAGCACTTCATCAAAACCCGCAATAAGACTATCTGAAATAAAAGCATCTAATTTTTCTAGCGCTTCTTCTGCCCTTAATCCATGCAAATCAAGCTTTACTTGCACATTTTTTGGACTTTCTACTTTAAAAGAAGCTTTTTTAATCTGTGGTTCATTGCCACTTTTTTTAAGATCTTTTAGAAAAACTTTGATTTTCATACCACTATCTAGCTCTACATTTGCACTTTCTTTACTTAAATTTAAAATCACACCTTTTTGAGAAAGATATTTTACTCTCTCCCCTACTTTAAAGCTCCTTTTTTCTGCTTCTTGAGTGCTTTTTTTCTCTATTTGTAGATTTTTTAAAATCTTACTTGCTGTATTCATACTCCTATGAATCTCTTTACTATCTTGCATTTTTACTGCTTTTTTGGCTTCATTAATAGCATCAAAATAGATTCTTTCTAACTCATTTTTGCGTGCTTTATATTTTTTATCTAGCTCTTCTTCTAAGTCTTTTAAATTTTGCAATTTTTGATCTAGACTTACTTTTTTTTGCTCAGTTTTTTTAATCTCTTCTTGGAGTTTAATTTCTAGCTTAGCAGAATTTTCTATGAGTTCATTGAGTTTTTCTTTATCCTCTCCATAAAGCTTTCTAGCTTCATTTACGAGATTTCTTGGTATGCCATAACGCACCGCTGTTTCAAAAGCATAACTTTTTCCTATCGTGCCATCTAAAAAGCTAAAAGTTGGCGTTTCTCTCTCTTCATCAAAAAGGGCTGCTAAAAGTTGCACCCTTTTATCGTTTGCCATAAGTGCAGCCAGTCTTTTATGATGCGTAGTGATGATAATTTTATTTTGCCTTGTTAAAAGATTTTCTAAAAGCACTTTAAACAAACTTGCGGCCTCATCACTATCCGTTCCTAGCTCTATTTCATCTACTCCGATGATTACATTTTTTTGTGCTAGAATCTCTTTAAATTGCAACATTCTCCCACCAAAAGTAGAAATATCATTTTTACTATTTTGGGGATCTTCTAGCACTAAATGGATTCCTTTAAAATTCCCTATACTGCTTTTATTAGCTAATAGTGGCATCGGCATTAAATGCTTGGATAAAAAAACTACACTAAGAACAGACTTTAAAAGCATGGTTTTCCCCCCTGCATTCACGCCTGTAACCATTAAAATTTCACCCACAAAATCTAAATCAATGGGTTTTGGTTTTTTAAGTGCTGGATGCTTAAAGCCTCTTATAATTATTTTATTTTCATTTTCTTTAGGAGCTAGAAACTCATAATCCTTTGCCTTAGCAAATAATAATCTAGCTTGATAAGAATCAAATCTATCAAATTCTTTATTGATAAATTCTAAAAATAATAAGTGCTTATTAAAAATACTTGAAAATTCCTTACAAATTCTAAAAAGCTCTTCTTCTTTTTTGTTTTGCAAATCCTCTAAACGATCCTTTAAACTAGCCACACCTTGGGGAACAACATAAAAAAACCCTGTATTAGAGCGGTGCATTATCTGCCCCTTTAACACATGGCTAAACCCTGCTTTTAGAAGCAAACATTCACAATCATTTACTAAATGGATTTGCCTATCCACTAAATAAGGAGCAATTTTATTGTGGCTTAATAGGGAACTAAGATGGTTTCCTATTTCTCTTTTAACCTTACTAATCCCAACATTTAAGCTATCTAGTTCTAAATATTTTCCCTCCCTAATCTCCCCTTCTTGATTAAAAACTTCTAAAATCTCCAAAAGTGCCTCTGGGATTTTAATCGCTTCTAGCCACTCTAGCAAAGCCCCACTAAAACGCAAACCCTTTAAATACCTAAAATAACGAATAATCTTAATAAATTCATAAATTTCATCTAATTTTAAATATCCAAACTTTTTTAAAAGTTGCAATTCTTTATCAAGCTCTTTAAGGGGTGGTGGGGGATTAAAAGGGATTTTATCTAGCTCATTAATAAAATTTAGATGAATCTTGCTATCCCCTTGCAAAAAAAGATCTTTTTTGCGAGCTAAAAAGCTCTCATAAACGCTTAAATACTGCTCTAAATCTAACTGCTTAATAAGATTAATCATTTTTAATCTTACACTTTTTTAAAGAAATCGTTTGAATATTTTTTACTTTATCTACCAAAGTCATTGTGCCACTTACAAAATTATATTTTTTATTATCTACTTGTATCACTTCTCCTTTATCCTCGCATTCTAGCACACTCCCCTCCAGAAATCTTTGTGCTAAAAAGGTAAGCTCTTTATCACCCTTTTCTTGATAAAAATTAAACACAGCTATCCCAATAGCTATAAAAAGCAAAACCACTCCAAGCCAAATTTTAAATTTTGCATCGATAATCTCTAATCGTGCCAAAATCTGAACAAGCAATATAAGCGCAACAATAACACAAGTAAAAATAATCCAAAACATCTAAATACCGCCTCTTAATTGATAGGTTAAATCCCCTGCATTAAAGCCAATGGCAATCCCTTTGCAAATAAGCTCTATTTCTCTCCCATCTTTATAGACAATGAGCCTATCTTTATCCCGCTTGATAAAATCAGCAAAAATAGGGTTATAAGAAGCAAAAAGCTTTTTAAAATCAATCTCCACTTTTTTTTCCCCCGCAGAATACACAGGCAAGATAATAAGCTTACTCACTCCCTTAAAACATTCTACAAACTCTTCTAAATTATCCAAGATTCTAGAATATTTATGAGGCTGCCAAATAGCCTGCACCTCTCCTCCACCCACTAGCTCTTTATACTTCCACAAAGCTTCTAGTGTGGCTTTAATCTCTGTTGGATGATGTGCATAATCATCAATAATAATGCAATCTTTACTCGCTAAAATATCAAAACGCTTTTTGATACCCTTGTATTTTTTTAGATTATTTTTAATCCTCTCTAAATCTAAAATATCCACCACACTTAAAATCGCCAAAGCAGCATCTATTAAAATATGCCTTCCAAGCCCATAGACTTCAAACTTACCAAAATCACGCCCTCCATTTTGTAGTCTAAAACGCATTCTAGGCTCACCCTCTTGTAAAAAATACTCTACTTCGCTAATATCTTTGCTAGGATAGAGCTTAATTGCCTCCAAATTTAAAGAATCTAAAAACTTATCCTCTGCATTTACAATTCTAGTTTTAGCCATTTTCAAAAATTCATAATAAGCCTTATAAAACTCTTCTAAATTATGCCCATAAGTTTCCATATGTTCTGGCTCTGCATTTGTAACTATCGCACAAGCAGGATTGCATTCTAAAAAGCTTTTATCTGATTCATCTGCTTCAAACACCACTCCATCACCACTTAAAGCTCTAGTGTTTGATTTAAACTCTTTACTCTCTGCTCCAATTAAAGCACTAAAATCTTGCAAAATAGCACTTAAAATTGCGGTAGTAGTGCTTTTCCCATGTGCTCCTGCTATGGCATAGACTTTCTTATCTTGCAAAATAAGAGGCAACATTTCTTTGCGTGAGAGGACTGGGATTTTTTGTGCTTTTGCCTCTTTTATCTCAACATTGTCTTCTTTGATAATAGCTGAATGCACCACTAAATCAAAATCCTTTATCACACTGGCATTATGCGGGATATTAATAGCAATTCCCAAGCTTTTAAGCTCTTTTGTCATACTTCCTTCTGCACAATCTGAACCACTTACAATAAAACCTTGTGCTTTTAAAAACTTTGCAATGGCTGAAATCCCAATCCCACCTATTCCAATAAAATGTATCTTTTTATAATCTTTTATAGACAATGTTTAATCCCCATCAATGCTTTTTTGATTTTTTCTTCTTTATAGACAAGTGCTAATCTTACATAATTTTTCCCTGGATTTACTCCATTTTCATCTGTGCGTGAGAGAAAACTACCCGGCAAAACCAAAATATTTTGCTCTTTTAAAAGCTTTTTTGTAAATTCTAAATCATCTTCTACTTTAAGCCATACATAAAAAGTTTCACTAGGAACTTCTATGCCTAGAATCTCTTTTGCTAAAGATAAATTTTTAGCATATTCATCGCGTGCAATCTGTGGATGTGCTAAATCCCCCCAAGCTTTAATCGCTGCTTTTTGCAAAGGAAGTGGAGAAGCACAACCAATATAAGTGCGATAAGTTGCATAAACACTTAAAATCTTGCTATCTCCTGCGATAAATCCACTCCTTAAACCCGGTGCATTAGAACGCTTAGAAATAGAATTAAGCGCTAAAATGTTTTTAAACTCTTTATTACCCACTGCTAAAGAAGCTTCTAAGATAGAGCTTGGCTTAGCCTTAGAATAAATCTCACTATAACATTCATCATTTAAAAGTAAAAAATCAAATTCTAGTGCATTTTCTACCCACTGCTTTAATTCTTCTAAGCTTAAAGTAGCTCCTGTTGGATTGTTTGGAGAGTTTAAAATGACTAAATCACATTTTTGCATTTGCTCTTTGCTTAAAGCAGGTTTAAAGCCATTTTCTTCTATGAGATTCATATAAATGCTTTTAGCGCGCGAAGCAATCGCTGCACCCTCATAAATCTGATAAAAAGGGTTTGGGTGTGCTAGAGTGTGATTTTCTTTAGAAAAAAGAAAAAATTGCGGAAAATTAAACAAAACCTCTCTTGTCCCAAAAGTTGAAAGAAGCTCATTTTTTTGCAATTCCACATTAAAACGCTTTTTTACAAACTCTCTTATTGTGCTATTTAGCTCTTCTTCTCCTGCTGTTTTTGGGTATTTATTTAAAAGTTCTACATTTTCTTTTAATGCTTGTGTAACAAAAGCAGGAGTAGCAAATTGAGGCTCTCCTATGGTTAGCTTTATTGTATCTTTATTTATTCCTATATCTTTAATAAGCTCTTGAAGTTTTTCAAAAGGGTAAGGTTGAAACTCCATTATCCTCTCCTTTTTGTAGATTTATTGCGCATTTTTTTGTTGGTTTCTATCTGTTTTGTGCTTCCTCTTTTACTCTTATTTTTAGGAACTTTCCCCCTAAAATCCTCTCTAGTTTTTTGTTTATTTTGTCTATTCATCCTCTTTTCTTTGGATTTTACCTCTATTCTTTGTCCTTTATTTCCTCTCTTTGTTTTTTTGATAGGTTCTGCTTCAAGCTCTCTTTTAAAAGCATTTAAATCTTTTTTGTCTAATCCAATCTTATTTGGCCCCATAACCCCTTGTTCTTTTAGCACCATAGAAAGAAGCTTACAAACAAGTTGTGTCATATCTGCATTGCCTCTAATTTGCTCATACACTCTTAAAGCCTCATCGCTAATTGGGTGCTTTAAGATTTTCTCTAGCCAAAAAGTATCTTTTTTACTAAGAGTATCTTCTAAGTTTGGAATCTCATAAAGCTCTATGGTAGCTTTTGTGTTTTCTTTAATGCGTCTTATTTCTTTGAACTCTAGCGGTGTTGCAAGTGTAATAGCTATTCCCTTTTTACCTGCTCTCCCTGTTCTTCCTATCCTATGCACATAAGATTCTGGATTAAGTGGAATGTGAAAATTAAAAACATGGCTAACGCCACTAATATCAAGCCCTCTTGCTGCAATATCTGTTGCCACTAAAATATTCACGCTAGAATTTTTAAAAGCCCTCATAGACTGCATACGCTCTCTTTGCTCCATATCTCCATGCAAAGCTGCTGCCTTATAACCATGCTCTTTTAGCCTATCTGCTAAAATATCTGCTTCTTTTTTCATACGCGTAAAAATAATCGCTTTAGTAGGCATTTCACTATCAATCAAACGCATAATCGCATCTTCTCGCTCTGCTTCATTGATGATATAGTAGCGTTGCGTGATATCTTGGTTTGTGCTATCCTCTTGTGTGATTTTAATAAGCTTTGGACTATTTAGAATCTTTTGGGCTAGATGCTTAATGGGAGTTGGCATCGTCGCTGAAAATAAAAGAGTTTGGCGATCATTTTCTAAATAAGTAAAAATCTCTTCAATATCATCTAAAAATCCCATATCTAGCATTTCATCTGATTCATCTAAAACCACCACACTAGGATAAAAGTTCTCTAATCTATCGTTTCTTAGATGATCTAATAATCTACCCGGAGTTGCAATAACAACTTGAGGCTTTTTAGATAAAAGCTCCATTTGACGCCTAATAGGCTGTCCTCCCACCAAAGAAATTGTTTTGACTTTATTGTATTTTCCTAGTTTAAAAATCTCATCACTTACTTGCATAGCAAGTTCTCTTGTGGGTGTTAAAACTAAAGCTTCAATTTTCCCATTGTGTTTTAGATTATTCACTAGTGGCAGTGCAAAGGCTGCTGTTTTGCCCGTGCCTGTTTGAGCTTGTGCGATCACATCTAATCCACCTAAAATCAGTGGAATTGCCTCTTTTTGTATAGGGCTTGGCTCACTAAAACCAGCCTCCTTAATACCTTTTAAAATATTCTTTTTAAGTCCGAATTCTAAAAATCCGTTCTCATTTCCTAAAACTTCTTGCAAAGTATCTTGCTGTTTTTGTCTTGTTTTTTTTACTTGATTTCTCATATTGTTAAAACTTTATTTGTAAATTGTTTAAAATTATATCATACTCTTTAAAACTTCACCTACTCACTAAAACCAAATCTATTAACTTTTTGTAAATTTGTGATTGTTTTTATAGGAGTGTTTTGATTAACCTTGAAAGATTTTATCTCTTCAATAAGCTTTTGGGGGCTTTCCCAAATATGTGCTACATCCATATAGATTTCGCAAAACTCTATATCTCTCACCATTCCTAAAAATAAAATCTGCTTAGAAGCCACTTTCACGCAGTTAAATTTATTTTGCTCTAAAATCTGCATTTTAAGCTCCATTGCACTTTTTTCATCAGAACTTACAACTAAAAAAAACTTTTTATAGTCTTTATCCAACTTTTGTGAATACAAATACAACTTTTTATCACTTTCATTGAGCCTATCTTTATTAAGCCTTTCTAAATATTGATACATAAAGCTCGTAGCAATGGGAGGTTTTTCATTTTCTGGATATTTAAAATAACAATTTTTCATCGCTGTGGATTTCAAAGATTTATGATAAATTTTATCATCTAAGATAGTCGCACAAATATCTAAGCCATTTTTAATCTTTTTTTGCAACATTTTATGTGTTTTAAAAAATAAATATTCAAAAGACTGAAAATAATGCTCATAAAATCTTCTTTGCATAGAATCTAAACGCACATATCTTGCATCTAGCTTTTGTATTTCTCCTTTTAACTCTTCTAATTCTTTTGTAATTTTTTCTTTCTTTTTTAAAGAATCAGAATTTTTAGGATCGCTTTGCAATCTTCTTGTTAAAATCAACAATTCACTTTTATGGCTAGCTATCCTTTTATCATACATTTTTAATGTGTCTTTTGTATTTTCAATAGCGGATTTTAAGGCTTGAAAATGACTTTGTTCTTGCAAAAAATATTTTTCAAAAATCTGCTCTATACGGATATTTTGGTTGCGTGATATATCGTTAAAAGAAGTTTCAAGCCTAGTAATCACACTAAGCTCCTCTACAAAATCATCTTTTGCAATCGTCTTATCATTAAACAACAAAGTATCTAAAACCTTAAAAACAAAACGCTTTACTAAAAAGAAATCTAGCAAAACTTGCAAACTCTCAAAGCGTAAATCATTTAAAAAACTAATCGCTAAAAACTCTTGATAAAAATACTTCTTAATTGCCTCTGTAATTTTTATTGTGAGTGGGAGAGAATTTAGCGTATCATAATTTGTGCTTTTATAAATTTGTTGCACCCTTGCATCACGCAAATTAGATTCTAAAGTTTCTAGCTCCTCATCACTCTCGCTATGCCAGAAATTACTTTCTTTTAACAAACTATTTTTACTAAATTCTTGAAACTTTGAAACCCTACAATCTGTAATTTGATGATTGTCATTGCAACGAAACTCCACAAACATTCCCACCATAGGAATAACTTTCTTATCATGCCAAGTTTCTTTGGTAAATTCAAATAGCATTTTAGAAACATTAATCACAACACCTTTTCCATTGCTATTTAAATATCTAACAATCTTGCCATGCATAAAATTTAATCCCCATTGTAGAGTTTTAAATACTCTTTTTCCATATTTGCTTTTAGCTCTTCATACCAATTCTCACCCTTTGAAGAAATAGAAGGGAGATATTTTACAAAAAACTTAGAATTATTAAATTTTAACTTTCCAATGTCTAAATTTTTTCTTGTCCCACAAAAAACTATAGGTTGCACTTTTAAATTATATTTTTCTATTAAGATTTTTGCGCCCATTTTAAAAGGCAAAAATTTTTCTTCCCCACTTGAACGCGTCCCTTCTGGAAAAATACAAAGCACTCTATTATCTTCTAGCCTATCTTTAGCTTCTTTTAAGAGATAAATCAATTCTTTTTTACTTTCACGATTGATTAAAATCATCTTAGGAGCTTTTAGTGCATGTCCATATAAAAAAGGCTTACCCAATTCTCTTTTTGCAATCCAACAAAGATTTTTAGGATGTTTTGCTTCTAAATAAATCACATCCATAAAGCTTTGATGATTCATCACTAAAATCTGTGCTTCTTTATCAATCTCTCCAATCTCCTCTGCTTTGACAAAAAAGATTTTACAAAAAAAATCTGCTGTGATTTTTCTAACAATCCTATGATATTTTGGCAATAAATACATAAAAAGAATACTAAAAGGTATGATTAAAAGCGTATAAATTACTGCACTAATTGCTCTAATTTTGGACATCATTTTCTTTTACCCACCCTATTTTTCCATCTTCTAAGACTACTTTATAATAGCCTCTTTTTTGTGTAATTACTTCCACTTTTAATGCCTCTTCTGTCTGTAAAATAATCGTTGAATTAAAGGTTGGTTGAATCCTTACAATCGTGTTAGGCACTAAAGTGGCTGAAGTTCTAATAGAAAGAATATAAAGTATTCCAAATAATGGCAAAATAGCTAAAACAATAAAAATCCACTTTCTCTTATAAAAATACAACCCAAAAAATAATAACGCAATCACAATCAGCACTAAAATTTGATAGATTTGATAATTATTTTTTGGTGTAATATCACTTTGTGTGCTTACTTTATCATCCTCTGCAAGATTTGGCATTTTTAGCTCTACATAAGAAGACTTATCGGTATTAAAATATTCAAAAGCAATCTCTTCTAGCTCTTTTGGCACAATCACATAATAAAAAACTTCCCTATTTGCAATATCACCACTTTTACTCTCAATCCCTTGTTGCTTATATTGTTTTAGTTTAAAATCCAACAAATTCCCCACTTGACTTTTTAGCTGAAATACTGCAAGATTATTTTTTTCATCAAAAGAAGTAATTTTTGTATCTTTAATCACAAGCTCTTTAGCAATTACAGAAGAGAAATTAGCCTTTTCTAAATTAATCGCCTTTCCACTTGCACCTTTTAAAATCTCCTTAGCCTCTCCTTCTTTAGTATTAAGAGTAATGCTAATATCTGGGAATTTATAATTTAACTGCTTGATTTTAAGATAGTAAGTATTTACTAAAGTCCCATCGCCTTGGATACTCCATTTTTGCTCTTTATTTAAAACTTCTACTGAAGTTTCCTCGCTAAAATCCACCGCTATTGTATTATAGCTTGAAAATGCCATAACTCTAACTTCATAAGGCACAATCTGATTAATATATAAAACAGCACTAGGAGAATTTAATAAATCCACATAAAGAAGTTTTGAACTAATTAAAGGATTAGGAACAAATTCTTCTTTAGCGACATCTTTTTTTATAGGATTTAGTAAATCCTCCCCAAACTCTCCTTTTATCTCTCCCTCTTTTTCTTCTATAAGAGGCATATGATTTTTTTCACCATTAGGCAAAATTTCTGCTTCTTGAAAGCCATTATCTAAAGTTTTTATTTGTTCTTGGCTGGGAGAATAATTTTTTATAGGAGTTTGAGGAAACATTTGTGTCTCCTCTGCAAACATCAAAACAAAAAGAGTAAGAAATAAAACAACAATTTTCATGAAATTTCTATAAAACTTTCATAAAACTTTCAAGCATTTTTCTGCCATCACTTCCGCCCATCAATTCTTCCATAGCGCGTTCTGGATGTGGCATAAGCCCAAAAACATTTTTTGTTTTATTGCAAATCCCTGCAATATTATTTAAAGAACCATTTGGATTTTCCACATATTCTAGTAAAATCTGATTGTTTTCTCTAAGTTCTTTTAAGCCCTCTTCATCTATAAAATAATTCCCTTCTGCATGAGCGATTGGGATTTTTATTGTTTCACCTACTTGAAAATTTTCTAAAAAAATATTTTGATTATTGATTACTCTTAAGGTTTGTTGCTTAGAAATAAAATGTAAATTTTCATTTCTCTTCATCGCTCCAGGCAATAAACCACTCTCTAAAAGTATCTGAAAGCCATTGCAGATTCCAAGCACATAGCCTCCATTTTTTGCAAAATCAGCCACCGCCTTCATAATGAGAGAAAAACGCGCAATAGCCCCACTTCGCAAATAATCCCCATAGCTAAAGCCACCCGGTATTACAACAAGCTTTGTATTTTTAGGCAACTCTTCTTCTTTATGCCATACAATCTGTGTTTGTGCTCCCAAAAGCTTAAAAGCATACTCCATATCATACTCACAATTAGTTCCCAAAAATTGTAAAATCGCAACACTCATTTTTATAGTTTTACCTCATAATCTTCAATTACTACATTTGCAAGCAATGTCTGGCACATTTGCTCTACTTCTTTTTTAATGGCTTCTTTATCTTGTCCTTTAACCTCTAAAAGTATTCTTTTACCTACGCTCACCTCTTCTATATTTTTATGTCCCAAAGAGTGCAAAGCATGGCAAATCGCCTTTCCTTGAGGATCTAAAACTCCATTTTTTAATTTAACTATCACTTCTACTTGCATACACTTCCCTAATTTAAAATTCTTTTTAAAATTTCTTCATAAGCCATTTTGACATTGCCTAAATCTTGTCTAAATCTATCTTTATCTAGCTTTTCTTTAGTGTCTTTATCCCAAAATCTGCAACTATCAGGAGTAATCTCATCTGCTAGCAATATTTCTCCCTTGCTATCTATTCCAAATTCCAATTTAAAATCTACTAAAATCAAGTTTTTTTCATCAAAAAACTTTCTTAAAACCTCATTAACAGCTCTTCCATTCTCTCTTAATTTATCTAAAACTTCTATGGATTTTGCACAACCCAAAATCAAAGCATGCTCATCATTAATTAAAGGATCTCCTAGTGCGTCATCTTTATAGTAAAATTCCACCAAAGTAAAGGGCAAAATACTCCCTTCTTTAATACCTAATCTTTTAGACAAAGATCCTGTTGCTACATTTCTCACTACCACTTCAATAGGAATGATTTTTACTTTTTTACAAAGCATTTGATCATCGCTTAATGTTTCTACATAATGCGTTTTAATGCCATTTTTTTCTAAAAGTTTGAAAATTTCTGAAGAAATTTTGCAATTTAAAATCCCTTTGCCCTGTTCGCTTCCCTTTTTTTCTGCATTAAATGCTGTTAAATCATCTTTAAATTGTGAAACGACTAAATTTTCATCTTCTGTTAAAAAAAGTTTCTTTCCTTTTCCTTCATACATCATTTCTTTAATTTGCATCTTTTGCTCCTTTAGAATTAATTAATGATAAAGTTTTTACTACATCAATAGCACTTTTTAGTTGGATATCATTCATAATTTGTGCTTTTATAATTTGATTCTTGTCGGTTTGCTCTTTTTTAGGCTTGTCTTTTGTGATTTTTTCTAGCTCACCTTCTAAATGTTTTTTAAGGTCTGATTCTTTTAAAGTAAAAAGATTATCTTCATTAGGCACAGCACCTGGTTGCACTTCAATATCTGGAGTTACACCTACTGCTTGAATCGTTCTTCCACTTGGCAAATAATATCTTGCAATCGTTAATCTAATCGCCTCTTTTTTCTCAGTAGGCAATACAACTTGAACGCTTCCTTTACCAAAAGTCGTTTCTCCTACTAAAATCGCCCTTTTATTATCTTGCAATGCTCCTGCAACAATCTCACTTGCACTTGCACTTCCATTGTTAATCAAAACCACTAAAGGCACATCCGCATAAGGAGTTTTTGCTTTAGCTTTATAGACGACATTTTCATCCTCTACTCTTCCTTTTTGTGAAACAATCACACCCTCTTTTAAGAAAATATCACTAAGTTCCACAGCTTGATTTAATAAACCACCTGGATTATTTCTTAAATCAAGAACAATACCTTTAAGATTTTTAATCTTTTTTAGTTCTTCTAATACTCTTTTACTCACATTTTTATCAAAAGAAGTTACCCTAACATAAGCATAATCTGTCCCTTCAATCTCTTTTGCATAAACAGATTCCACTTTAATATTATCCCTTATAATATCAAATACTAAAGGTTTAGGAGTATTTTTTCTTACGATAGTGAGTTGCACTTTTGTTTTAGGCTTGCCACGCATTTTATTCACTGCATCATCTAAGCTCATGCTAAGCGTGCTTTCATCGTTGATTTTTAAAATAATATCTCCACTTTTTAACCCTGCTTTATCACCAGGACTACCCTCAACAGGCGCTATGATAGTGATTCCACCATCTTTTAACGCAATAGTAATCCCAATACCACCAAATTCCCCATTTGTTTGAATTTTTAGCTCTTCAAATTTCTTTTCATCTAAATACGCAGAATGCGCATCAAGATTAGTCAAAAGCCCATCAATCGCCTTATCTACTATTTCATTTAGCGTAAGCTCATCTACATAGTAATTCTCAATCGTTCCAATCACTTTTCTTAGCTTGTTATAAGCATCTAATCTAGAATTTTCTGTATTTTTTACCTCTGCATAAGCTTGCACACTTAACGCTAAAAGCAACACCAAAAGCCAACCACTAAAATAAGCTCGAATCTGTTTCATTCTCTCAACCTAAAAATAATATAAGCTAAGGATTTTATCTTAATATCTCTTAAAAAAAATATAAGTATAAAATTTTTCAATCATTAGTTTATTGCTATTTGTGTTCTGCTGTTAAAAAATTTAAATGTAGAATAAAATAAAAGTATGGTACGCCCGGAGGAATTCGAATCCCCGACCTACAGGACCGCAACCTGTTGCTCTATCCAGCTGAGCTACGGACGCACAAAGGGTAAAAAGTAAGCTGGTGGAGTGTAGGAGGATCGAACTCCTGACCTCAACGCTGCCAGCGTTGCGCTCTCCCAGCTGAGCTAACACCCCATTTTGTTTTAAGCTTGGCATTTTACCTAAATGTTTCTTAATTTTTCAATAAATTTTTAAATTTGGCAAATAATTTTTTAAATAATTTTCAATTTGCCTTTGCAAATCCTCTAAATCACCCACATTTTCTATCACATAACTTGACATTTTTTTCTTCTCGTCCATAGATATTTGACTAGAAATCTTCTTTAATGCCTCCTCTTTAGTGCAGCCATCACGCGACATTATCCGCTCTATTTGTAAATTTTGTGGAGCATAAATCAATAAACTTTCTTTAATCGCATAATTTTTAGTTTCAAAAAACAAAGGAATGTCAATAAAATAAAAAATCTTCTTCTCTTCTTCTAATCTAGCAAGTTTTAAAATTTCTTCTTTAATCTTAGGGTGCAACAAAGCCTCTAGTTTTTGCTTTTTATCCTTATTGCTAAAAACAATCTTGCCTAACTTTTTTCTATTTATTTTCTCATTCTCTAAAATTTCTTCACCAAATTCTTCTATTACTTCTTTTTTACAATCTTGCAAAACTTTATGTGCGATTGTGTCTGCACAAATCACCTTATAGCCATAAAGTTTTAAAAGGGAAGCACTCGTGCTTTTACCACTTCCTATGCCTCCACTAAGTGCTATTGCATATTTTAGATTCAATTTTTTACAATCCCATTTAAAGCATTTTTAATACCCTTTGGTAGCACAAATGCACTTTGATGCAAAAGTGGCTGATAAAACTCTAAATCCTCTAGCATATCCGCTCTTTGCAATGCAATATCTGCTGTTGGGTGGTATTTTTTAGAAGCTAATAAATAACAATTATCAAAATCTTGACTTAAGGGCATTACAAAAGGCATTTTTACCCTAAAGCTTTCTTTAAAATCTAAAATTTTTTGCTTAGCCCCCTCTAAATCTAGCAATAAATGCGGAAGCTCCGCAATCATTATCCCATCTTGTGCTAAGATATTTTGAAATTCGCCCCTAAAAGTAAAGTCAAAAATAATATCGTATTCTTGCGCCCTTTCTTCATTTTGGGCTAAAAATTCCTTATTTGTTTGGGGGATATGGTGGAATCTTTTGTGTTCCATTACTTCTTTAAAGTGCGGGAAAAACCCCACTAAAGATTCTAAAACCTTTAAATCAAACTGCAAAAAATCAGTCTCTAAGAAATCATATTTTAAAAGCTCATAAGCAAGCTCTAAATTAAAACTTCCTGCTACCAAAACACGCTTAGGAGTTTCTTTATAAGAGCAAACTCCAATATGTGCTAAAAACTCACTTTGAGCTTTTAAAAAACTTTGCAAATACAATCTATCATCAATTTTAGCAATCTGTGAAAAAACATCGCTTAAAAAAATCTCTAAATGATGCTCTACGCCCTTTATATCACATATTTTATTCTTGATAGAATATTCTTGTTGGATTTTATGATTATAAGTTTTTGAAACCCACATTATTAGCCTTTTTATTTTTCCTACAAGCGTATTGTATTTTTTGTAAAAAAAACTTTAATTTTTGACAAATAGAATAAAAGATTATACAAAAAGAAACATAAAATCTATGTTTTATAGAAGTTTTTAATTAAAAACCCAAAAAAATTTGGGCTTTTAATCTAAGTAGATTAATAAGAAGAAGTCTTAGAATCTAATGCCTTGTAATTATAAGGCTTGTTATTTTTATCCATTTCTAATAACTCTTTTGGAGCAGAGCCATTCACTTCTTCATGCTCATAGTAGCGATCTCCTGCTTTTTTACCATTTAAATCCACTTTATACTTAATTTCTCCTGGATTTAACTTTTGAATATCTTCAAATCCTAAATTAGAAACTTTAAAGTCTTTAATACCATTAGCATTAGCAATCTCTACTAATTTTGCTTGAGCTAGTCTTGCCATATCCATAGCTTGCAATAACATTCTTGAAGCTTCTCTAGGATTATGGAAACCTGTTGAATTTTCAGCACCGATGAAATCGCCTCTCATTTGTCCTTTTCTATGAAGTTCTAACACTTCTTTTAAGGCAACTGAAATCTTTTTATCATCAGGTTTGCCATTGCTTTGATAGCTTTCTAATGCTCCTAATTTACCTCGCATTACTTTAATATCTTCAATCAAGCTCACAGTTGCATACTCTACACTTCTTAAATCATATGCAATAGAGTGTTGAATATCCAAAATTTGCTTTTTTAACTGCTCTTCACTTTGAGTATGGCATGACTTACAAGCTCCATTAATATCTTGAAGTGGAGAGGTAATATTATGCTGTGTTACCTTTTTAGCACCCTTTCTTACATAGGGCATATGACAATCCGCACAACTTACACCATTTGCAGCATGCACACCACCACTATAAAGCTCTGATTCTGGGTGTTGAATCTTTAACATAGGAGCTTTTGTGATTTTATGCTCCCAATCTTGCGGGAATACATCTCTAACTTTTTCATAATACTCATCAAACATTTCAATTCTAAATGGCATTCCTTTTTTCCATTCACCCCAAGGGAAAACTAGCTCTACACCATTTACTTCAATCTCTGTTGGCTCATTACCATTTCTCCAAACATCAATTTGATCATAAGTTTTTTGAGTGCCATTCCACCATTTTTGACTTGCATCATTTGCAATAGATTCACCCATAACCTTAACCTTAGTTCCTGTTGGTTTAAAGTAATACTCCACATGGCATTGAGAACATACTAGCGTCCTCATCTCTTCACGACTTGCTTTTACACCTGTAACTGAATCTTTCTCATAACCTCTAAAATTTACTAACGCATTAATTGCAGCTTGTCTTGTAACTCTTAATTGCATATCGTTTGGATTATGGCAATCTGCACAAGTTACACCCATTCTTGTCCCACCATGCAAACCGGTATGATCTTTCACCCCTTCTACTTCAGGGACATTTTTAATCATTGTCCAATATTGTGTTGAATTAAAAGAAATCCATTTTTCTCTTTCATCTTCACCTTTAGCTATATTTTTTAAAAGCCAAGGAGTCCAACCACTATGACAATTCATACAAGCTGTTGGTTGTCCATTAAATGCTGCAAATCCATGAGCATTTAAGAAATCTTTGTTATTTCTTGCAGTATCCATTTGATCTGCTTGAATGAAAAAATGCCCTCTTTCTTCATTAGCATCTAAGCTAAAAGGATAACCCGCCCAAAGAATTGTAAGTTGGGGATAACGAATAAGCTTTGAATAAGCTAAATTCCCTCCAAATTCTGTTGGGATAGGCTTTTGTGTTTCAACAGTTAGATACATATCTAAATAATCTGGAAAATTTTTTCCCCAAGCTGTAAAAGTTGGATTATCATCACTCATCACTTCAAAGCCTTTTTTAGCTAAACCTCCTACTCCTTCTTGTTGTTTTTGAGTAATATCTTTATTTAACCAAAACAAAGCAGCCAAAACAACCACCGCAATAACAATCAAACCCAATAATAATGGCGATTTCTTTTGCATTTTTACCTCCTAAAATTAAAATCCTCTTTTATGTCCTACACCCGCATGGCATGAAACGCATTTTAATGCACTATTATTATGGGGATCTAGTGTAGGATTTACTACATTGCTTACCATATCGCTATGGCAACGCACACAATTATTTTGCACCATATCTTTAGATTTTGGTGTTGCACTTAAGTTTGTTGGCAAAACATCTAGCTTAAATGTAAAAGCATAAGCATGTCCTAGCCCACTTTGTGCTTTTGCAACCCATTTCTCCACAAACTCATGGGGCAAGTGGCAATCATTACAAGTCGCTCTTGGCTTTCCTGCGATTTTTTGTGAGTGCGAACCTCTTTGGTAATCATTATATACTTCATTCATAATGTGGCAGTTATTACATGCTTCACTATCATTGCTAAAATAAGACATTCCTTTAGCATTATAAAAAGTATATAATCCAAAAATAACAACAATCACACACAAAACAATCAAAAGTATTGCCAAAAATGAAAGCGATTTTTTAGCTTCTCCACCTTCCAATTTGTGCTCCTTGTCAATTTTTTTGAATCCTTTTAAGATTCAATAGTGTGATTGTATGATTTTTAAAAAATAATTTCCTTGATTTAAGTCAAAAAGTAAATGATTGGCAAATAGTTTTGTTTGTAACTTATTTACTTTCTTGCTAGGAAATAGTTGTCCTATGCGACAACCTAAAGTTACCCTTGCCTCTATCCAAACAGCAAAACACTACGAGCAGTCTTATAGATTAACCAAAGATACACTACTATCATTGCAAGAGGCTATCAAACCTCGTAGTAGTCTAAGGAATTTGCCTTTATAATTATCTTTTTAGATTGCTTTCTCGCTTCGCTCCTCGCAATGACAAGTAGGAGGCTTCACAACAACACAAAATCAATCTTCATTCTTTTCTAAATCCTTTTCTTTCTCTTCACAAAAACACCTCTCCCCCTCCTCACTCCCCCGCGCACAAAAAGCTCCCTTTTTGGCTATTGGGGGAGAGCCTCGCCTTTTCTGCTTTTAGCAAAATGGTGGCGGTGGCACTTCTGCCACCTTTCCTCCACCATTTTACACCACAAAGCAGGGCGAGAGGGTTGCTAAGGTCTTGCATAAAGCCAAAGTTGCATTTGGTTTTTGGTTGCTCTTTTTAGATTGCTTTCTCGCTTCGCTCCTCACAATGACAAAAATAACAACTAAAACTATTGATTTTTGGGCGTATATTCAAATCTTGGCAAACCTAAATGATACCTAATTGCAATAAGCCTAGTTACAAACCCCACAAGCAAAGATCCTATAATAATCAAATCTTCATTCAGAGGAAAATAATTTTTACTAATAAATTCTAAAACAACATACAAGCTTCCAATCATCAAAGAAATGCTTGCATAAAGTTCTTTTTGGAAAACAAGCGGAATCCTCGCACAAAAAATATCTCTCAAAATCCCCCCAAACACCCCAGTAATCACAGCTCCCGCTACTGCCATCGCACCGCTTGGGTGAAACTCCAAACCAATCCTAGCACCTATAATGCTAAACACCGCTAATCCTAGTGCATCTAAAATCAAAAATGCTTTTTCAAATCTCTCTACCAAAAAAGGGATTCTAGTTGTTAGAAGTGCTGCGGCACATACGATTGCTAAATATTCTGGATGTGCTACCCAAGTAAGTGGATAATGCCCAAACAAAATATCCCTAATAGAACCCCCACCAATAGCCGTAACACAAGCAATAAAAATCACCCCAAACCAATCCATATTATGTCGCCCTGCTGCAAGTGCACCGCTCATTCCCTCTGCTGTAATCCCCAAAATATAAAGACTTGTAAGTAGCATCTAACCCCTAAACTCCCTATAAAGATACCCCAAATCCACCCCATTAATCTCTTTATCGTTATACATATATTCTAAATTTTTCGCTCCATCTTCTAGCTCTTTGCTTGAAATCCCATGCCTTATGGAGATTCTAGCCTCTAAAAATGCACTTAAATGATCGCAATACTTCAAAAACTCTCCATAAATAGCATCCTTCTCACTATTATCTTTTAAAAACTCCTCTCCTTTAGACACATAACATACTTCTCCATTCTCATCTTTATAGCGGTTTGAAAACTCATCTTGGATATAAAAGTAAATATCCTCTTCAATTTCTTTTGGCACTTTAGAAAAAATCTTCTCCCTTACTGCTTCTTCTTCTATCTTTTTTATAAAGCTATCTAGCCCCTCCACACTTCGCTTAATAGGAGAGATAATATCACGCGTCAAAATCTCTGGCAAATCATGAAAAAGCCCACACAAAAAGTGATTGATCTGCATTTTACGCCCTGCCCCTAAATCATATCCCAACAAAAATGCACTAAGCCCCACTACAAGCGTATGCCCTAGCACTGAAGTTTCTGGGATTCTTGGAGTTTGACTCCAACGCTTTTGGAATCTTAGCTGCCCAAACATACTCACAAGCTCTTTTAAATCTTTATAAAGCTTAATTTTCCTAATTCCCGCAAGATGATAATGCTCTTCTACTTGCTTATCAATGATGTCTTTGATATTTTGCACATCATACATTTTAGGATTAAAATGATAAATAATATCAAACTCCCATTTTGAAGCATAATAGTGTGCTGCACGCAATATCTCTTTTTCTAAATTATTCACCCCACCATAAAGATATTTTCTCATATCCTCATAAAAAGGAAAACTCTCCAAATCACTTTTTAGCTCACAACAAACAAAATCCACTAAAGCTTCATTGTGATTTTTCACAAGCTGATGAAACACAGGAGGCTTAATATCAGTTAAGATTATGCGTTCAAAAAATTCATAACAAAACTGCAAAATAAGGCGTTCAAAATCTACTTCCCTTTTATGCTCTATTGCTTCAAAATGTGCTAAAAGATAAGCAATAAAAATCTTATGGGCTTGTTTATCAAGCTCTACAAACTCCACAGGAGTAGCTTGATCGTTCCATCTTCTAATACTCGCTGCTGTGAAGATTTTTTGCAAAAGTGAATGGCTAAGTCGCGGTTTTTTCATATTTTCTCTACTTTAAGATTTTTTAAAATAGTCTTTGTTTTGATAGATTAAAAAGATAAGATAAGCTAGGCTAACACAAGCAATAATCACTTTTTCCCAAAAACTCAAAAACTATCCTTAAAAATTATTTTTGAAATTATAATATATTTTTTCAAAATACACGAAACACTAAAAACAATAAAATCCATTTTCTTAAAAGTTCTCATTAATTCACATATTAAAGAAAACTTACAAAAATTATTCAAATTTTAAAAAGATTTAATATCTATTTTATATTTTAAAAGCTATAATAGCAATTCGCTAAGTTTAGGCTAGCGGTAGGTTTAGTAGTCTGCTAATATCCATAAATAGCGACTTGATAGTTAGTTTCCTCCCACATACCCAATTATGGTTTATTCCCCAAAATAAAGCCATATCTAGCTATTAAGCCTATTAAACCTATAATTTACTTCTTTTAAAAATACTTTAGAAACTAAATTATTGTTTCAATAAAATTTCTCCATAGTTCATTTGTCTTTTTGAAAAATGCTAATGCAGTTAAAAATATATTATAAAATTTTATAAATTTTTAAATAGAAATATTCAAATGCGCGATAGTGCCATCTTCTCTTGTTTGTATTTCATCTTTTTCTTCTTGTGATTCTTCTTGTTTTTTATGTTCTTGCTCTTCTTGTTCCCCTTTAGAGCCCTTAGCATCTTCATCGGTTTTAAGAGTTTCCTCTGTGGGACGCACTTCTTGTATTCCATCTTGCTGTTCTTGCATAGCTTCTAAATTTACCATTGCAGCAAAATCAAGCTTCACTTGCGTATTAGCATGTTGTGTAGAACCCACTTGGGCATTTTGATTGATGTAAGTAACATTCCCAACAGGTGTCATCGCCATTTTATTCCTTTAAAACCCTTAAAGTCTGATAATTTGCATATACGACTTTTGCACCTTGTGTGATTTTTACAAATTTTCTTTTTGTATAATCCACCTCATAAACCCCGCTTCCGCTTTTTACAAAATCCACCAAAATCTTAGTAGCTTTTTGTAATATTATAGCAGGAATCTTACTTTTTCCGCTATGGATAATCAAATGTGAGCTTGGAACATCTCTAATATGCCCCCAAATATCCTCCGCCCTAGCCTCTTTTAAAAGCAAAATATTTTCTTTTTGATTTTTGCCAATGGATACCTTAAATCCCTCTATAAAAAAGCTTTCATAAGCTTTTGTTTCTTCTTTTTTATAATTCTCTTTATCTTTTTGCAAGTTAGAAGCAAGTATCTGCAAATCGCCTAAATTCTTCACTTTTTGAACCATTTGCGATAATTGTGTAAAAAAGTAAATTTTATCTTGCAAATTTTCTTTTTGAATATAAATATTTTGTGCTTTTTTGCTAAGTTTTTTTGAATTTTCAAAAAATATCTGTGCTGCGTTTGAAAGATTTTTTGCCTTTTTAGGTAATTGTATTAGCATTCCATCAAGCCTAATGCTCTCTCCTCTAAAATCTTCAAATTTATAAATATTTTCTAAAATTTTCTTTCCATATTCTAGTTGTATTTTAGCGTTTTTCTCTAACTCTTCTTTATCTTCTAAGCCTTGTAGAATCTCTTCTAAAGTCTGCATTTTTTTAGAAATTTTTTGAAGGACTTGGGAGATTTTTTGCTCTAAATTCTGATTTTGCAATTCTTTAAAATTCTCTTCTAAAATTTCTAAAATCCCGCGCCCTTCTTCTATAATCTTGGGTGCATTTTTAGGTTGTGGAAGCTCTAAGAGAATCTTACCTATTTTTACCTCTCTAAAAGATTGATAAGGGGCGATATGTCTTAGTGCATCTAAGACTATTTTTTGTGGATTGAGTAAAATTAGATTCGTATTTTTTCCTGTAAATTCTGCTTGTAAAATTACTTCTATTTTTTTATAAGCATTAGCACCTTGCAATCTTAATCTTAAAATCCGATTATCTCCATCTACACTTGCTTCTATAAGTTTTGCATTAAAACAATATTTTTGCAAACTATTATCAAAAGGAGCATTATATTGCTTAGGAGAGCTTAGATTTTCTTTTGTTGTGAAAATTGTACTTTTGGCTCTATTTAAATCCAAATAAAAAAGAAATTTCTCCATCTCTAGCTTAAAAAGATTATCCCCTACTCTCCTAATGCTTCTAAGTTTTAAAGGAAGATTTTTGTTTAAAAACTCCGCAAACTTCTTTAAATGAGCTAGATTCATACTAAACTTTCAAAGCTTTTGTGGCAAACTCTAAGGCTTCTTTAGTGATTTCTTTACCGCTAATCATACGCGCAATTTCTTCTATTCTTCCCTTTTTATCAAGCTCTATAATCTTAGAACCCTCTTTTTGTTTTTGCACTAAATAGTGCTTGTCTGCTAAACTTGGCATATGGGGTTGATGTGAAATTGCAAAGATTTGATAATTGTTAGAGAGCCTTTTTAAAATCTCTGCTACACCACTTGATTCTTCACCGCTTAAATTTGCATCCACCTCATCTAAAAGTATAATGGCTTCATTTTTGGCTTCTTTTCCTTTAGTGAGAAGCAGGGCTAGACGCAAACGATTAAACTCTCCTGAACTTAAATTTTTAATAGAAGTTTTATTGTGAAAGCTAAGATTACACATATCCTTTCCACTTTGCATAAAATCAACTTCTTGTAAATCCACACAAGCATTTGGCATTTTTAAAAGCTCTAAGGTTTGATTGAGAATTTTAGAAAATTTCTCTAAATATTTTAAACGCATAGAACTTAGCTCTTTTGCTTCTTTGTCTAACTCTTCTTGATTTTTTTTAAAACAATTTTGCGCTTCTTTTAAGAGATTATCAAGATTCTCATACTCTTGCAATTCTTTTTTCTTCTTATCCAGATATTCTAGCGCCTCTTCCACCCCTCCATATCTATGCTTTAATGCACTTAAAGCTTCGATTCTGTTTAATATCTCTTCAATATTGCTTTCTTCTAATTCTTCTAAATAATTTCCTTCTTGCTCACAAAGACTTTCAAGCTCATTAAAAGCATTCAAAATACTTTCGTTTTCTTTGTTGATAAGTGTTAAAAAACTAGCAATTTTATGACTTTGGGAGAGTATTTGCATCACTTCATTTAAACTTTGGGCTATCTTTTCTTTTTTTGAAATTTGCTTTTTAAGCTCTAAAAGCTCTTCATATTCCCCCTTTTTTGGAGATAACTCTTCTAGTTTTTTAATCTCAAAAGCCACAAATTCCTTTAGCTCATTTACTTTTAAGCTTTTTTCTTGAAGCTCTTTTAGCTGTGCTTTACTTGCTTGATATTTTAAAAAACTTTCTTCATATTTTTTAATCTGTTTTAAAAAGCCTTTCTCATAGCCCAAAATCATTCCATCTAAAGCTCTTAAAATATCTTCACTTTCTAAATCTCCTTTAGCTCCCAAATGCTTTAAAAAAGGCTCAAAAAGCTCTTGAATGCGTTTTTTGGGGATATTTTGCCCCCCTAAAAAATAACGCACCTTATCTTTTTTACTAAGCGTTAAGATAAGCTCTCCCTCATCCACTAATCCTATAAAATCTTCGCCAATCCCTTTAATACTCAAAGTCGCCTCTATAAGTTCAGCATTAGCCTCTTTTAGTCCAAAAAGCGCTAAAATACTTTGCATAAGCACAGATTTCCCAGCCCCACTTGCACCACTAATTACATTAAAATGTTTGCTTGGCTCAAAGCATTCTTCTTTAAAGCTAAGAGAGTTTTTGATTAAAATCTTATGGATGATAAGCTCTTGCATTACTCATAATCTCCCCAATGAAATTTTTCTTTTAAAATCTTAAAATAATTCCACTCTAAATTATGTATTAATTTTACACCATCTTTTAAAGCACGGATTTGCAACTTTTCTCCAAAATGTAAAGTTTTATTCTCCTGTCCATCAATAATAATATTACAATTCCCCTCTTCGCCCAAAGTTGCTTGCACGCTAAATTCTCCTGGCAATATTAAAGGACGCTGTGTCAAAGAATGCGCACAAATAGGGGTTAAAAGCAAGTTATAAGAAAAAGGATACACCACTGCTCCCCCTGCACTAATATTATAAGCTGTTGAACCCGTAGGAGTAGCAATAATCAAACCATCTCCATAATAAGAATTAAAATATTCTTCATCTATATAAGCTTTAATATGTATCATAGAAGAGTTGGACAAACGGCTCACTAAAATATCATTGAGTGCAAAAAAGCTTTTGGTGTATTCTCCATTTTTGCCTATAATTTTACCTTCTAACATCATATGGTTAGCAATATGATATTCTCCTTTTCTTAAATGAGGCAAAAAAGCCTCTACTTCATGTTTTTGCAAATCCGTTAAAAAGCCAAGATTCCCCATATTAATCCCCAAAATTGGCTTCCCAAAAGAAAAAGAGCGTCTAGCAGTAGATATAAGTGTGCCATCTCCCCCGATAGAAACTAAAATATCACATTCTTTTGACATTTCTTTAAAATTCACTCCATGCATACCTATCATGCCTGCACTTAAAGAATCCAAAACCACTTCAAAACCAAACTTTTTAGCCAAGCTTTGAAATTCTAAAAAATACCCTTTAAGCTCTGGAGTAGATGGGCGAAGACACACTCCTAAAATACGATTTTCTTTCATTTTTTAATTGACAAAATATGCCTTAATGCTATAACCGCGTTTATCTTCCACTTGGATACTAGGACCCTCAAATACAGTCGCATTGGGAAGCTTTTTGTTAATCTCTCTTATAGCTTCTCTTGCTCTAAAACTCGCTAAACCCTCTTGTTTTAGTTCAGGCGAACTTCCAGCATAAGGCTTAGTATCCACAAAACCTTGCACTTCAAAAGCCACTACACGATTATCACTTTCTAGCTCATTGCCTACTTTTGTAGCGATAGAGAGCAAACAACCCTTTGGAATATCCCATTTACCAACTTCCATAGAATAGCATTCTACAATAATTTGTTTTTTAGGTTTGATAGAATAGCGTAAATTGTTTGCAAGAGCATTTTGATCTTTTTTCATCTGCTCTACCGATTCTCCTAAACCTTTAACAGAAGAAGAAAGCTTTAAAAGATCTTGCTCTTTTTGTCTTAATGCAACTTGCAATCTCTTAATTTCCTCATCTTTAGCTTCCATACTTAAAGAAGATGTAGCGGTTGTGCTTTGTTGCACTCCAAAAGCATTTTGCAAATTCTCTAGCATATTTTTGCCATAAGGTTGGCTTAGCACATAATACACTAGCCCAAACACAGCCAAAATAATTACTACCAAAACTAGCAAAATTACACCAAAATTCTTTTTGGGTTCTTTTTCAAAAGATACTTCAATTTCTTCTTGTGCCATTCTCTTCTCCTTTTTTAAAATTTAAGCCACTCTTTTAAAGTTGGTTTTAATATTCTCATAGGCTTCTTTGATAATCCTAAATTTCTCTGCATAACCCTCTATAATCTTTTTATCTTGCCCATAAACATTATCAGGATGATAGATTTTAGCCAGTTCAATATAGCGACTTTTTACCTGCTCAAAATCATCATTATACCCACAACCCAAAATTTTATAGCTTTTTTTAAGAGCTTTCTCCTCTTTGGTTAAATAATTTTCAAAGCATTCAAATGTGTTGTAGGTTTTAAAGGTTTCATAATCAAAATCCAAAACCACATTATGCACTATTTTTTGTGAAAGTGCTTCAATAAGTTTTTCCCAAAAAATAGGCTTACTTGAATCTAAAAAAACTTCCTGCTTTGTATAAGAGAGAACAAACTCTCTAAATTTAGAAGTAAGATAACGCCTAGCAAGACGATTGGGGCGATCAAGCTTTAAGCAAACCTGTGCATGCTCAAAAGAAGTATGCACCATTTGCAAAGAAATTTCTACAAATTCTAAAATTGCTTGATTTTCTACCATTTTAATACGAATAGGAAGATAACTATTATCAATAATTGTATTAAAATCATCGCTTTTATTCTTATCACTCTCTTGCATAGCTACATGATAAGCCCAATTTAAAAAATAGTCCTTTTTATAACGCTCCCCATCATCTAAAATCAAAACAGAACTTGAAAGTCTATAAGCTTTTGAAAAATGCTTATATGCAAAATTAATAGCACGCTTTAAAAATTGTGATTCTTTTTCAATGCTTATTTGAATATAAGGCTCTAAGAGCTCTACTTTCATTATTTAGGTTCCTTCCTTTAAACTTTATGACAACTTTAGTTTCTTAAGCAATTAGAGTTCCACTCTTGTTTTTAGCTCTTTTAAATATTTTGCTTATTGTATCGCGTTCTTCTTTAGATTTTTGTATATTAGCAAAAATTTTCTCACTTATCAAATCTATATTTTGCCCAAAAATCTCAAAATACTTTAAATGTGCTTTTTTTAAGAGATTCATAGGGCCAAAAAGCATAGGAGAAATTTGCTCATAATTTATACCCTCATTTAAATAATCTCTAATGTTTTCTAAAGTAGGAGTAAAGGTTGGAAACTCTAAAGGATTGCTTTTGTGCTTTTTAATAGCTTCTTTAATCTTCAAATCTAGCTTTTCTATGCTTCCTGTTATGGCTTGTTTGTAGGATAATTGTAGCAAAATTGCAATTCCATTTAATTCTTTTTTAAAAGAACATAGTCCTTCTAGCTCTTTTTGTTGCATTTTGCAAATCTCCTCAGTTGAAGCAAAACCACTAAGCATTGCATAAAATTTTATTGCTCTATCCTCTAAAAGAGTGAAATTCTCCACAAATTGCCTCATTTTAGCACTAAGACTTCTTATTCTTTTTAAATAAGAGCTATTTTCTCCAAAAAATTCAATGCTTAAAGTTTCTTTTTGTAAAATCCAAACTTCCTTTTCTTGTTTTTGTTTTAAAAGCCCTCCCCATTTATCTTGCGAAATTTCTATTTTTTGCCTTACTAGTTTAGAAAAAATCTTTTGTGAAATTTCTTCTAAAAGAGAATCTAACTCCCCATAAAAAGCATTGAACTCCTTTTGCTGGTGCAAATAAAATACTTTCAACTCATTCTTATTTTCTTCTAAAAACTCTAAAATTCTTCTCTTTAATTGAAGAGTTTTTTTGTTTTTTGTGTGGATTTCACACTCCATAGATAAAAGCTTAAAACGCAAATTTCGCAAGATTCTATATTCTTTAGCAACCTTAGCTTGGGGACTAATGACTTCTTTTAAAAAATCATGCACTTTTAAAAAATTTGATTCTTCTAAAAGTTCTTTATTAGATTCTTTAAAACCTTTTAGGGCATTTTTAGCAGAAACAGGCAAAATTGTAGCAAAGATTCCATTAAATGCCTTTTTAGCATATTCTAAGCTTAAAAGCACCTCTTTTTCTTCTAAGCGATCTTTTTGATTTAAAACACACAAGCTTTTATGTGCATAATTTTGCATATATTTTTCTAGCAATTCTTTTTCACTTTTCTTTCCAGCATTGTCAATCAAAGTTAGCCAAATAATACCATCCACTTTTTGTAAAATATTTGTCGTAACCTCCGTATCCTCTTGATTTTGTGAATTAAATCCGGGAGTATCCATAAAGGTAATTTCCTTTAAAAGCGGATTATTTAAATACAAACAAAAATGACTAATTTGCTTTGTAGCTTCTCTATTTAGCTTTTGTAGATACTCCACATCTCTTAAAACTCTTGTATTGTCTTTATAACAAATCTCTAAAACTCTCTCTTTTCCATAGAGAATTTTACACACTTTAGAAGTTATAGGAGTAATTCCAGTAGGTAAAAGTTCTTCTTTTAAAATCGCATTTAAAAAGCTACTTTTTCCACTAGAAAATTGCCCAACAATTGCAATTTCCAAAGGTGTATCAATCTCTTTAATAAGTTTATTAAAAAATTCATTTAAAGCACTACAAAGCGGCAAGGAATTTTCACTTTCTATTAAAAATTGTTCTAATTTACTTTTCTTTTTATTCTCTTCTAAAATCGCATTATATTCTTGAATATATCTAAAAATCATACACAGCCCCCAAGCATTTTTAATTCTTCTAAAATATCCATACTCTTTTGAACGCTCTCTAGCTTACCCAAAAGCTCTTCTTGTTTTTTATATTTTTCTTGCTTGCTTTGTTCTTTTAATGCTTGATTTAAAATTTTTTCTTCTTGCATAATTTGTGCTTCTAGCTCTTTAAACAATTCTTCTTTTGCTTCTGTAAAATTCTTTATAAGCTCTTTTTTAATCGCTTCACTTTTTACAAAAAGTTCTTCTTTAAAAGTCTGCATACCCTCACTAAAACTTTGCATAATAGCCTTTTGCAATTCTTTTGCTCCAATTTGCTTTAAAACTTCTTTGCTTATCTTGCTATAAACGCTATAAATAGCCTCCAAATTGTTTGCAAAATGATAAGCTCTTGTTTTTAGCTTTAATTTCTCCAAAGGACTACTAATTTGTAAAATTTTCTGCTCTAGTTTTTGGTAAAATTCTCTTAAAATATCTATTAAAAAATCCTTTAAACCTTGCAAAATCTTTTCTTTTAAAAATTCCTTATTGATTGTTTTACCCTTATGATAAACAATCTCATCACAAACTCTTTTAACAAGAATCTCTTGTGCTTCTAATAATTTTAATTCTAAAAATTTTTCTTGTGTTAAAAGATAATTTTCTAATTCTATTTTTGCATTTTCAATTTGTATCTTATAATCTTGAAGCTCCTTTTGCAAATCTGCCTTTTTATTTTGCAATTTTTGAATAAACTCCAAAATCTTCTCCTCGCTACTAAAAAGCATTTTTTCTTGCAATTCCAATCCGCTTTCTATTTGCTTTGCAACTTTTAACATAGCATTGCTTGAGAGATAAATAATATCTTTAGACTTTAGAGAATTTTCCCCAAATAAAATATCCTCTAAATATTGCTCCACCTCTTTCATATTTGCTTCTTTTAGCCCTAATTCCTTTGCTTTATTTGGATTTGTCGCATAAAGCAATGCAGGATAACTCGCCACCCCTACAAACGCAATGCGTTTTAATAACTCTTCCTTATTTTTGGCTATTTTACTCCTTAGAGTGCTTTTGGTATATTCTAAAACCTCCTGAAATTCCTCTTCTTTAACCAAATCTATATGTGTTAAAACCACCAAAATTCTAGCAAGATTCCCATATTCTAATGCTTCTAATAAAAAATCCATATCCACTTGCGTAGCACTTTGAGAAACATTCATCACATGGATTAACAAATCACAACGCTCTAAATATTGCTTTGTGATTTGTTCTCTTTGAAGCATAGGATCATCAAGCCCTGGAGTATCCACAATCTCCACATCGTTTTTCAAAAATTCTACAGGCAAAAAAATCTCATTATATTTTGCTAAAGTTGCAAGCTTAGAATCTGCATTTGCAGAAGTGTAGCTTCTTAAATCACTTAGCAATATTTCTAAGCTTCTTCCTTCTTTTGTGATTTTGTCTTTACTTTCTTTTTCTAATTTTTCTATAATCTCCTCTTCTAAAAAGCTTTGCATAATCTCCCATTCTTGCATATTCCAAAAATGCACTCTTGCTCTTTCTTCCCCATATTTTAAAATCGTCAAACTCGCAGTTTCTGGAATACTAGAACTCCCTAAAACTTCCCTTTTAAATAATGCATTTAAAAATGTGCTTTTCCCCGCACTTAAAACTCCACTTACTCCTATGGAAAATTTTTGCTCCCTAGCATTGTTTAAAATCTTTTGCAAACAAGATTTTAATTCTTGGCTTTCTTCTTGATTATTCTCTAAAGCCACTAAATTATTTGCTTCTTTGCTTAAAACTTCCAAAGAATTACTAAAAAAATTCGCTAAAAACGCATCGTTAAAATAGGACATTTCTCTTTTGCCAATTTTTACTTTTGTGCTTAAAATCTCTTCTATTTGTTTCTTTAGGGTTAAAAATTCTTCTTCTTTTAAAATATCCGCTTGTTGCAGTTTATAAAGCTTTTCTATTGTTTCATTAAGAGTTTTTTTACCCTCTTGATTGCCTTTTTCTAAATCTTCTTTAAAGCTTTCTAAAATTTGTTTGCTTGTTTGTAAAATCACATCAAAACTTAATAAAATACCAAGTTCTTTACAAACCTCTTTTAAAATCTCTGTCTTTCCACTTATAGAAAAATTTGAAGATTGCACGCTTAAAAGCAATGCTAAAATATCACTATTTATTTGCATATTCACCCCAACTTTACTAAAAATTTTCTAAAATACCAAAATAAAAAAGCACTCAATAAAAGCACTCCACTCATAAAGATACAAAGCACTTCCCACCCCAAAGCATAAAGGGAGCTTGGCATGGTTGCTCCTATCGTCCCGCCTGTGTAATAAAAAGCAAGATATAAGCCATTTGTGATTCCCTTTTTCTCTTGCGAGAAAGAATTAACAAGTGTAGATAAAAGAGAATGACAAATAAACATTCCTACACAAATTACAAACACAGAAAAAAACGTCCACCAAAAAGAAGGGACAAGCATCAAAAGAGGCGCAGAAGCAAAAACTAAGAATCCAAAAATAATCGCCTTTACATCTCCTCCAAAAAACTTAGAAATTTTAGGAGAAAGCAAAGCAGCTACAATACCTATCATATACCCTAAGTATAGAAAGCCAATCTCGGCTGTGGTTGTATTTTGCACTATTTTTTTAATCTCAAAAGGTAAAAAATTCAAAACTCCATGAAAACAAAAAAGCACAACAAAAGCTCCAAAAAACAACAAGCGATAATGCGGTTTAGCAAAAAGTTCTAAAATATCTTTGGGTTTAATTTTGTTTGCTTGCATTTTGGCATCGCTTTTTGGCATTTTATAAGCTCCAAATGCCACTAAAAGTGTGCTAACTCCAAGTAAAAAGAAAGTGATTTGCCATGAGGTTAAAGTAATCAAAAATCCTCCCACAACCCTTGAAAAAACTCCTCCAAAAACCGTTGAAGCCACATAGATATTCACATATTTTTTACCTCCCCCTTCTCTTGTTAATGTAGTGAGTGTAGAAGTAAGTGCTGCGGGTATCACCAAAGCTTCTAAAAAACGCACAAACAAAAAACTCTCAAAACTTTGTGTAAAAGCAATCAAGCATTGCAAAATACCAACAATCCCTAAAGAAATAAATAAAATCTTTCTTACTTCAAATTTTTCTAACCAATATCCATAAAAAATAGGAGCAATTGCTAAAAAAAATAATACCACTGAAGTAAATAAAGTAACTTCTGTTACTGAAATTCCAAATTCTTTGACAAAAAGAGGTTGTGCAGGTTGTGTGATATAAAGACTAGAAATTGTTAGCATAGAGCTTAACATAACAATCCACAGAGTATAACGCTTCATTTCTCACCTAGTTTTTATTTTTTCTTTGCATTGTAATATTTTTAAGGTGAATAATCTTTTAAAAGTAAAAATTTTATTGTATTTTTAACCCCCTCTCTTTTTTAGTTTAAAAATTACCCACCAAAGAAATCCAAACGCTTCTTCCCTCCTCTATTCTATTGAAGCGACTTTCATATTCTCCATTGCTATTAATCACATAATCTTTTGTAAAATCTTTATCCAATAAATTATTCACAACAAAATTAAGCTGCCAATCTTTATTAATCGCATAACTACTCCCAACACTCATCAAAAAAACATCCTTATAGTATTCTTGATAGCTTTCCCCCCTATATCTTTTCCCTTGCCATTGCGCTTTTACAAAAGGAGTAAAATCACTAATTTTATAAGAAGTTTTAAAAATAACATTATGTTTTAAGGAATCTTCTTCAGGCTTACCTATTAAACTTTGTGTATCACTTTTTTTAATCTCACTATCAAGATAAGTATAAGAAAAATCTAAATTTAAATTTTTATAAGGAGTAATTCCTGCAGCAAACTCTACACCCATATAACGCACTTCTCCATGATTTACACTTTGAGAACAACCAAAAGCAGAATCACAAATCCCAACTCCTGGAACATTATCATTTTGATTAAAACTTCTTGATGAAATTTTATCTTTAAAATCTGTCAAAAATCCCGTAACACTCACATAATACATATCTGCATTATGAATGGCTGAAAGCTCATAATTAATTGATGTTTCTTCTTTTAAGTTTGGATTCCCATAAAGAGGCATTTTGCCTTGCTTACCATAGTTATAGGCACCTGGGATCAATAAATTTGCATAAGGAGCTTTAAAGCCTGTAGAAACACCTCCTTTTAGCGTTAGAGTATCTGTTGGATTATAGACTAAATAAGCCCTAGGAGAGAGATTATCCCCAAAAGTTTCATGATAGTTATATCTTGCACCCAGTGTTAAATTTAAATTTTCCAATAAAGTAATTTCATCTTCTGCATAAAGTCCTAAAATATATTGATCAAATTTTGTAGGATTTGCGATTTTATCTCTCATTTTTTCTAAGCGATACTCCCCACCAAAACTCAACATATTTTTTTCTCCAAGTGGCATTACTGCTCTTGAATCTAGTATAAAATCTTCTGCTTTTATATCTCTATTTTCCCCAAGATGAGGCTGTGTAGCCACTCCAACAACTTCTCTTCCATCATTTGTAACGCGATTGTATTGAATACTAGAATCCAAAACAAAATTTTGATAAGTTCCTTGATGTGCTAAATAAGTAATCAACTTATCTGTTTTCATCGTATCTGTATAACCCCCACTTAATCCACCTCCCTTACTAGGAGTTGTAAGAGTTCCTATTTGACCATTTTTATTATTGTAAATGCCTTGCGAATAGTCAAAATCATAAATCAAAGTATTAGAATCATCTATAAGATAGGTTAATCTAGCACCAAAATTATGATTATTGGCTCTTGTAGGGCCTACTCCATAGCTTGCTTGATGCGAGATTCCATCTGGAGTGTTGTATCTTATATCTGAACCCTCTCTATAAAACTCCCTTGCCCTAAGTGTTAAACCAAGTTTATCCTTAATAAGTGGTCCGCTACTATAAATGCTAACTCCATAGGTATTACCCCATTTAGAATTTGTTTGAAACATACTTTCTGTTTGTATGCTTGTCCCCCATTTCTCTCCTACTTTTTTAGTAATAATATTTACCACACCCCCCAAAGCTTCTGAACCATATAAAGTAGACATAGGACCTTTGATAACTTCTATCCTTTCAATAGCAGAAATAGGTGGCAAAAAAGAATTTTGAAAAGCACTAAATCCATTAGGACCTACTTCGCCCCCAACACTCTGCCTTTTTCCATCAATTAATATTAGAGTATAGCCCTCAATTCCACGCATAGTAATATTATAAGCACCTGTTTTACCCTTACTAGCAAATAAATCAACCCCCGGAATATCCGCAATCGCTTCTGCAACATCCCTATAAGGTTTAGATTGTAAATCTTCTTTTTTGATAATAGAAATACTAGCGGGTGCTTCTTTAATATCTTGAGAAAACCCTGAAGCACTCACAACAGAAGTGCCTAATGTATAAACCTCATTTGCCACAAGAGAACTCCCTCCTGTTGTAGCCATAAAAACACATAAACCTTTTAAAATTTTACGCATATAGTTCCTTATAAAAATAAAAATGATTATTAATATAATTTATTAGAACTTAATAAAAAATAAAAACCATTATCAAAATATAAAATTTTTATATTTTAAGATTGGATTAGTGGCATTTTTATATCTCTATAAAGAAAAACTTGTATTTTTTATAAAAGATATTTTGATTTTTCTTTCTAAACACTTGCATGTTAATGTTTCTTATAAATGCTTAAGCTATAAAATTTATGGTATTTTATAAACAAATTACAACAAATCTTTTAAAAGATAAAAACTAAAACTTTATTCATCAAAAAAATAAAGCGGTTTTTATTTTAAAAATTTAATTATTTCACAATAAAATAAGGATTTAATAAATCTTGTTTATTATAAACTAGAGGTTTTTCATTGAATGCTTGATAAGTCATTTTTCCTGCTTCTCTTACAATGGCATCTGCTGCTGCTGTATCCCATTCTTTTGTAGGGGCAAATCTAGGATAGCAATCTGCTTCATTGCTTGCCACCATACAAAGCTTAAGAGAACTCCCAATAGATACAAGCTCTTTTTCCCCTTCTATGTTATCAATAAATTTTTGAGTTTCTTCATTCATATGAGATTTACTTGCGACAATCTTATAAATTTTATCCTTTCTCTTTAAGGGCAAACTTTCTCCATTTTTATAAGCCCCTTCCCCTCTTTTAGCACTATACATTATGTCTGTTGCAGGTGCATACACCACACCCAAAACAGGAGTGTCTTTATAAATCAAAGCAATATTGATTGTCCATTCTCCATTTTTTTTAATAAACTCTTTTGTTCCATCAATAGGATCCACACACCAAAACCACTCCCATTTCTTTCGCTCTTTGTATGCAATCATTTTATTTTCTTCTGACATTATAGGCAAATTATATTTTTTCAATGCTTCACAAATAATAGAATTTGCAACCTTATCTGCCTCTGTTAGAGGTGAATGATCCTCTTTATATTCTACATCAAAATCTCTATTATAAATTTCTAAAGTTGCTTTAGCTGCACTTTGCGCTATTTGCCTTATATCTTCTAAGTTAATTGTATCTAACATTTTTTATCCCAAAATATTTTATGAAGATTTTCTAATTTCAAAGTTCTAAATTTTATAGAATTTGCCAATAATCTCTTAATGCTTTTATAAAGGAGAAAATCTCCTTTATATCACACAGGAAATACTCTAATGCTCTTATCTAAATTCTCTTGCAATACAGATTCAATAGCAAAGAGTGTGCCTGTTGATCCGCTTGCACAACCACTACAAGCACCAAGATAGCGGATATACACATCATTATAGCCATCACTTGTTGCTTTTAAATCAATAATCTCCATATTTCCACCATCCATCATAAGCATTGGACGGATTTTTTCATCAATTTCTGCTTCAATCGCTTTAATCTTTTGCACCATTGTCATATCATTAAATGCTAAATCTCCCTTAGCACTTGAATCAGCTTTATTTTTCAAAGCTTCTTCTTCCATTTCTGCTCTTACATCGCGTAAAATATCCACTAAATAATATTCTCTCTCTTCATGTCCGCCCGGCTTGATACAACTTTTACAAAATGCACCTGCTTTTGTGTATTCTGTGATTTCTTCTACGCTTTTTAAATCATTTAGCTTAATTACTTCTTTTAGTGTTCCAAGACTTACTCTAGCACACTCGCACACGATAATCTCATCTTCAAAATCTTCTGGATTCTTGCCTAAATACAATCCTGCTGCTTTTTTAATCACATCATATGCCATTACAGAGCAGTGCATTTTTTGTCCAGGAACTGCTGGAGTATCTGGATCATCTCTTAATGCTTTTTCCACATCTATGTTTGTGATTTTTACTGCTTCTTGCACTTTTTTACCAAGACATAACTCAACCATCATATCCGAACTTGCAATAGCAGTTCCACAACCAAAACTCTTAAATTTCGCATCTACAATCACATCATTAGAATCTACAAGCCAATAAAGCCTTACTGCATCGCCACAAGCCTCTGCGCCATAATCTGCTACGATTAGTTTTAAGCCTCTTTTGTCCGCTTCTTCTTGTGTAATCACTCCAAGATGTGTTGGATTATCCATTCTCTCACTAACTTTTTTAGAATATGCGTCCCATAACGCTCCACCAAGTAATTCATTTTTTGCCATATTTTTTCCTTTTAATAACTGCTTGAAATCGCTCTTAGGCGTTCAATGGATTTTTTAAATACATCTATTGCATAATCAATTTCTTCTTCTGTTGTAAATCTGCTTAAAGAGATTCTAACTGCGGTATGTGCTAATTCTTTATCCGCGCCAATTGCACTCATCACTGGATTTGCTTCCAAATCTTCACTGGCACATGCACTACCCGTAGAGCAAGCAATACCAAATTTATTTAAATCCCAAAGCATTGCTTCACCCTCAACACCTCTAATACTAACCAAAATCGTATTTGGCACACGATTAGCACGATTACCCACTACAAAAGTATCTGGCAAACTAAGTAAGGCATCTTCTAGCTTATCTCTTAATCTTTTTACATTATTTTTCTCAAAATCAAGATATAAAGTCGCTTGTCGCATAGCCTCACCCATAGCAACTATATAAGGCACATTGAGCGTTCCGCTTCTTCTTCCACCCATGTGTTCTCCACCATGAAATAAAGGAGTTAGTTCTCTACCTTTTTTAATAAATAAGCCCCCAATTCCCTTAGGTCCATGGAATTTATGTGCTGAAAAACTTAAAAAATCAATATTGCACTTTTGCACATCTACTGGAATCTTCCCAATTGCTTGAACGGCATCTGTATGAAAAAGAACGCCCTTTTCTTTACAAATTGCACCAATTTCCTCAATAGGAAAAATAATCCCTGTTTCATTATTTGCCCACATAATGCTAACTAGGGCAGTTTTATCTGTGATTGCTTTTTCTACTTCTTTAGCATCTAATCCGCCATTTTCTCCAATAGGCAAATAAGTAACTTCTACTCCAAGCTCTTCTAAGAATCGACAGGTAGAAAGAATAGCTGGATGCTCTACTTCTGTGGTAATAATATGGTTTTTCTCTCCATGACGCAAAATATCAAAATAAACACCTTTTAGCACCCAGTTATTACTCTCTGTCGCACAAGAAGTAATAATAATATCATCTTCATCTTTAGCATTAATGCCCTCATAGAGATGGTTAAAAGCCTCTCTGATAGCAGTATGCGTTTCTGTACCAAAAATATGCAAAGAATTTGGATTCCCGTATTTTTCACAAAAATATGGTTCCATAAGCTCCTTTGCTTTTGGTTCTAACATTGTAGTGGCATTATTATCTAAATATACCCTTTTGTTAGGCTTTTCCATTTAAATTCCTTTCAATAAAATCATTTATTTTTTATCATTAATAAATTTTACATACAAAAATGTATTTAGCTTTTAGCCAAAAAAAGCTTAGAAAATTTTGAAATAAAACTAAGTTATTCAATAATCTTGGTAACAATCTCTCCAATCCCCTCTATAACGCACCTTACCTCATCGCCTACTTTTAAAAATTTTGGTGGATTAAACCCCATACCTGCACCGCTTGGAGTTCCTGTTATAATAACACTCCCTGCTTTAATCAAAAAATAATGAGAAAGCTCACTTAAAATGTGTGGAATAGTAAAAATCATTTCTTTTGTATTACTATCTTGCCTTAGCTCTCCATTCACATAACTTTGAATTTTTAGATTAAAAGGGTTTAAGCTTTCTTTTAAAACCACACAAGGCCCCATAACAAAAGCACCCTCTAGGCTCTTTCCTGCATACCATTGCTTATGTTTTTTTTGTAAATCTCTAGCTGAAAAGTCATTTGCCACACTAAAACCAAAAACATAATCCATTGCCTCTTCTTTGCTAATATTTTGGCAGTCCTTTCCTACAATAAAAGCAAGCTCCACTTCATAATCTAATGCTTCACTCATTCCCCTTAAAGCAAACTCTCCATAAGGTTTAGCACAAACATTAACACGCTTAGAAAAATACACCGCTTCTTCTCGTTTCCCATCAAATGCTTCACCCTTAAATTTATAGGATTCCTTTGCATGTTCTAAATAATTCACTCCTAGACAAATCACATCTTGACTAGGAGAATCTATGGGGGCTAGTATCTCTACTCCTTCTTTTAAAATCTCATAGGTTGCTAATTTTTGAATCTCTTTTAAATTTTTATCAAAAAGCATATCTATTTTTTGAATGCCCTCTAAAACTTTTATTTTTTCTTCTTCTAAGATTCCAAACTTTTCTTCTTTATCTTTTAAAATTCGTATTATCTTACACATTATAAACTCCTATTCATTTGCTTTAGGTTTTAAGCGTTCTATCCATTCAAAATCTTTTTCATCCAACTCTCCACTATGCCTTAAACGATAAAAATCATCTTCTTGCACTACTTTAAAACATTTTGCAGGAGAAGTTTTAGGCAAAAGCAATTTTAAAAGCTCTTCATGTCCATTGCTATAAACTCTAAATTTTATAAAAGTTTCTGCACTCACACTACCTTTTCTAATGATGATTTTTGCATTAAGTGCAGCTTCATTAATAGATTTTAGCCTCTTTTCATTGACAAAATAAAGATTTGCAATATCTTTATATTCTTTTAAACAATCTTGATAACGCGAAAGTGCCTTATCATATTGCTCAATAATTCCTTTAAATTTTTGAGGAACTGGCTCACTTTTTTCTTCATATTCTTTTTTAATAAGTTGCACTTTATTTTGTGCTGGAAGCAAATAGGCATAAAGCTCATCCATAGTTTGTTTTAAATGCCTAATTTTTATTTTAATTTGATCTGAAAGCATTACATATTCTAATCTATCACGCCTCATAAAAGCAAATTTTTCTGGATTAATCTCTAAGCTATTATGATCTCCATTGATAGTATCTATCACCAAAGAATAACGCGCATAAATTTCATTATAGGAGCGCATCTCTGTAATATATATATAATCTGCCCTAACCACTCCACCTAAAGCATTATTAATAAATGCGACTTTTGCTTCTACTACCCCTTTTTCTAATGTATCAATCACAACAATATTAGCTTTAATATTCCCTCTGTGTGTTGTGATAAAAGCAATTTCTGATTGTATGGTGCTTTTTTTATCTGTCGCTCCTTCTATATTTAAAACTTGCTTTTCTCCTCCATTGCACTCTATGTTCTGATTAATAGTATAAGTATCTTTATCCACTTCTTTTAAAAAACCATCAACTCCAGCAAAGTAAGCAATTTTCTCTTCATTTTCTTTAATCTTAATTCCTTGCAAAACCTTTAAATTAAAAGAAGAAATAGGATTATTAGGAACTAAAAGATTTCCTTTTAAATCACGCCCTATTTTCCCAAGGGTAGGCTTAATATATACAAAAAGTAAATCCCCATTTTTTACAGGGCTTAAAAGACAACGCTCTCCTTTAGTTTCTTTAAAAAGCTCCACATTAACTTTATAAACTAGCCTACCCTCACTTCTAGGCACAGGAGCAACTCCGCAAGCTACATCAAATATATTTGTATCAGAATAAGAATTATTAATCACTTGTCGTAAAAAATCATCAATTTGTTCGCTTAATTGCTGATATTCTCTAACTCCTACCAAATAACTCTCGCTAATTAATTGCTTATAAAGTTCTTGATAAATTTCTTCTTTTAATTTTTCACTAAAAGTAAGAGGAGAATCCACACATAAAATTGCTTTTAAAACTTGATTTTCTTCTAGTTTTAATTCAAAATGAAAAGGACGCTTTGGACGCTCTTGCTTTCTATATACCTCTATATCATAGACTTGCTTTATTTTTACCTTAGCACAAAAATTACTATCTTTATTAAATACATTAATATCTAAAATTATTCTTGGAGTTTCTTCATTTTGTTTAATGAAAAATGTTTTTGCTTCTAAAAGATTATAATCAAGCTCTATATTTAACCTCTTAGATTGCTCCTGTATAAACAAAGGAATATTTAAAATACCTTTACATTGCTTAAACCCTTGTGGAACAAACTTTAAAGCCATCTAAAACTGCTTAAAATAATCTTTTGCCAATTTTTCAAAAGCCTCTTCATTTTCTTGTATATCTTGCTTTAATGCAACTAAAGGTTGCTTGCAAATCTTACAACGAATAAAGCTTTGTTTTTCTTGCATAAGTTTATGCAACGCCTCACATACTTGATTTTCTTTAAGATAACAAAGACATACATAAGTATGATATTCACTATCTTTTATACCATAGACTTCTTGGAATATCTTTGTTTGCACTTCTAAACTATAAGGCATTTCATTAATTTCTCTAATGCGATTGCGATAAGTTTCTATTTTTTTATCTTCTTCTAAAATATGTCTTAAAAGACTTTCTTTTAAAAAAATATGAAGTTTTTTTGCACTTTCTTCCACATTATTCATATTTTGGATAGTTTCCTTAATCCCTTGTATGATTTCTTTATGGATTGCTTTATGTTCTTCAAGATGGATATAATTAATATGTTTCATATAAGTTTCCTCATCTTGAAAATGCTTTTTTGCATACATTATAAGGTTGCTTGCAAGTTTCTTTAAAAGAAGAGGCTTTTCAGCAGTTGGCTTGTTTAATAGAACATAAGATTCCTCTACATAGGAGAGTAATTGTTTATGTTGTCCATCAAGATGTTGATTTTTTATGCCAAATTCTTCATTCCATTCTAACACAATTTAAAACCTTAAATATTTCTAATTTTTTGAAATGATACTATTTATTTTATAAATTTTCAAATATTACAACAAAGAAACATAAATTTTCCTCACAAGCGGTAAAAGTAAAATTAAAGCCAAAACATTAGAAATTACCATAAGAGTATTAAAAAAGTCTGACAATTCCCAAACCAATTCTATTTGTAAAATTGCTCCCAAAACAATAAAAAACAACACTAAAATCTTAAAAATAGCTAAAATCTTTTTATCAAATAAATACAAAACATTTACTCTTGCAAAATAATACCAAGCTATGATTGTCGTAAATGCAAAGAAAAATACACAAAGAGCCAAAATAATGCCCCCAAAACTTCCAAAAGCGATATTAAATGCACTTTGCATCATCACTTCTATTTCTAAATTTTGTGTATTTGTAAGCAAGATAATCAAAGCTGTTGCGGTGCAAATTAACATTGTAGTAATAAAAACTGAAAGCATAGCACTAAAAGCTAGATTTAGCACATTGCTATCTTTAGAGTTAATATAAGCATGGGGAATAGAACCCATTCCTGCTTCATTAGCAATAAGTCCCCTTGATATGCCATAATGCAAAGCCTCTTTTACACTAATCCCAAGCAAACCCCCCATTATAGCTTCTGGATTGATTGCAGATATTATAATCCATTCTAAGCAAAATAAGATTCTATCATAAAATAAAAACAAAATATAAATAGCACACAATAAATAAAGCACTGCCATAAAGGGCGCTAAAAACTCCGCAACCAAAACGATGCGTTTCACTCCACCAAAAATCACAAAAGCACATAACAAAGCCACAAAAAAACCGCTTAGAATTTCAGAAAAACCTAAAGCATCTTTAAAAGATATGGCTATGGCATTGCTTTGTGTCATTTGCCCTATAAAGCCCAAAGCCACAATCAAAGATAAAGCAAAAATGTAGGATATAATTTTAGAAATTCTTTCCCCTAAAATCCCCTTTAAACCCTCACGGATATAAAAAGCAGGTCCGCCTAAGTATTGCCCATTTTTAAAAATTCTAAATTTTTGTGCTAAAAGAACCTCTGCCATAATACTAGCCATACCCAAAAATGCACCCACCCACATCCAAAACACTGCACCAGCACCCCCTGCTTTAATCGCAGTAGCCACACCCACAACACTCCCAACGCCAACTTGTGCGCAAATACTAAGAGCCAAAGACTTCAAAGAAGAGAGTTTGTCTTTTTGATTGTTTTTAAAAAAATAGGTAATGCTGTATTTAAATTTAAAAATTTGCGCAAATTTAAAGACAAAAGTGTAGAGGATTCCAACTAAAAGCAGAGCACCTACTAAAATATAAGTTACAAAAAACTCATTGATACTTAAAAATAAATCATACATCTTTAAATTCCAATTATATTTTAAAAGGCAAATTATATATTTTGTTAGGAGGAATTTCAAGGGAGTTTTATTTTGCACTCCCTAAATCTAGAAATAAAAAAATTTTATTCTTCAAATAAATCTGTGCTAAGATAGCGTTCGCCTGTATCACAAAGCAAAGTTACAATATTTTTACCCGGATTTTTCTTAGCACACTCTATTGCTCCCCATAAATTTGCACCCGAAGAAATCCCCACCAAAACCCCTTCTTGTTTTGCGATATTTCTAGCTTGTTCCCTTGCATCTTCTTCTTCCACTTTTAAAATCTCATCTATTAGACTTCTATCTAAAATCTCTGGGACAAACCCCGCACCAATCCCTTGAATCTTATGCGCTCCTGCACTCTCTCCGCTAAGCACAGCAGAATTTGCAGGTTCTAATGCTACTATTTTGATTTGTTTATTGTGTTCTTTTAGCACCTTACCCACACCACTTAATGTCCCACCTGTGCCAACTGCAGAGATAAAAATATCCACTTTACCCTCTAAGCTTTCTAAAATTTCTAAAGCGGTTGTTTTAGTGTGTGTGAGTGGATTTGCAGGATTTACAAATTGTCCTAAAATTTTGGCATTAGGAATTTGCTTTTCTAATTCAAATGCTTTATTAATAGCACCCCTCATACCTAATTCTGGCGGTGTTAGCTCTAGCTTTGCTCCCAATGCACTTAAGAGTTTTCTTCGCTCAATACTCATAGAACTTGGCATCGTTAAAATTAACTTAATGCCTTTTGAAGCACATATAGAAGCAAGTCCGATTCCTGTGTTTCCACTTGTTGGCTCAATGAGTGTAGTTTCTTTGTCTATTTTTTTGCTTTGCAATGCTTCTTCTATCATACCTTTTGCAATTCTATCTTTTATAGAGCCACTTGGGTTTAAAAACTCACATTTTACATAAATATTTGCCCTATAGTTTCTTGAAAGAGTTTCTAATTTTAAAAGGGGGGTATTGCCTATAACTTCTGTTATTGAATGGATAAGTCTTGCTGCCATTATAAATCCTTCTTATATAATTTTAGGAGTAATTTAGTAACATTGTAATTTATAAAATAAATATTGTCAAGTATATAATAGTATATTGCTATGATTTTATTTAGGGTGTTAATTATCTAAACATAAGGATATATCTATACAATATCTAAATATATACTACTATTTTGATATGATATAAAAAACTAAAAAAGATTAAAAAACTTTTTACATTTAACTAGACTTTACATATAAAGCTTGTATGATTAACAAAGCTAGTTTAATTTAGCATAAGGAGATAGCAATGAATTTTTTTGAAGATTATAAAGAGCAAATAGAGCAAAGAGCAAAACAAAATATCCCCCCTCTTCCTTTAAATAAAGAGCAGGTAAAAGAAGTAATAGAACTTCTTAAAAAAGGGGAACAAACAGATTATCTTATTGACTTACTTTCAAATCGCGTTTCACCGGGAGTTGATGAAGCTGCCAAGGTTAAAGCAGAGTTTTTAGAAGAAATTATTTTAGACAAAGTTAAAGTAAATGGAATTTCAAAAGAGTTTGCCATTAAACTTCTTGGCACAATGTTAGGAGGCTACAACATCTCTCCTCTTATTAACGCCCTAAGTGCAAAAGATGAAACAATCGCACAAGCAGCTGCAAACGCACTTAAACACACACTTTTAGTTTATGATGCTTTTAATGATATTGTAACTTTAAGCAAAAGCAACAAATATGCAAAAGAAGTGTTGCAATCTTGGGCAAATGCAGAATGGTTTTTAAACAGAAAACCATTAAGCGAAAAAATTACAGCAGTGGTTTTTAAAATTGATGGCGAAACAAATACTGATGATTTAAGTCCAGCAAGTGATGCTTTTACAAGAAGTGATATTCCACTCCACGCACAAGCTATGTTAAAAAATAGAACCCAAAATGCCTTTAGCAGAATTGAAGAACTCAAGAAAAAGGGTTATCCTCTTGTTTATGTAGGCGATGTCGTAGGGACAGGAAGCTCAAGAAAATCCGCTTGTAATTCCCTTGTTTGGCATATGGGAGAGGAGATTCCCTACATTCCCAACAAAAAATCCGGCGGACTTGTGATTGGTGGGGTGATCGCACCTATTTTCTTTAACACTTGTGAAGATAGTGGCTGTTTGCCAATCATCGCTCCTGTTTTAGAGCTAAATGAAGGCGATGTGATTGATATTTATCCTTTTAAAGGAGAGATTCATAAAAATGGAAAAGTAGTTTCTACTTTTAATCTAAACCCAAACACAATGGCAGATGAGATAAGAGCGGGTGGAAGGATTAACCTAATCATCGGAAGAGGACTAACCACTAAGGCTAGAGAAGCACTAGGAATGGAAAAAGAAGAGATTTTTGCAAAACCTCTTGGTTCTAAATCTAGCGCAAAAGGCTTTAGTTTAGCACAAAAAATGGTAGGAAGAGCTTGTGGAGTAGATGGAATACTACCAGGAACTTATTGTGAGCCCCTTGTAACCACAGTGGGTAGCCAAGATACTACGGGTGCTATGACAAGAGATGAAGTAAAAGAACTTGCATCTTTAGGTTTTAGTGCTGATTTTGTATTGCAAAGCTTCTGCCACACAGCTGCCTATCCAAAACCTGCTGATGTAAAGCTTCATGCAACTTTACCTAATTTTATGAGTAGTCGTGGAGGTGTGGCATTGCGTCCTGGAGATGGAGTAATCCACTCTTGGCTTAATCGTATGGTTTTACCCGATACCATCGGCACAGGTGGGGATTCTCATACAAGATTCCCCATTGGGATTAGCTTCCCTGCAGGAAGCGGACTTGTAGCATTTGCTGCAGTTACTGGCTCTATGCCTCTTGATATGCCAGAATCTGTTTTGGTAAGATTTAAAGGCAAGATGAATGAGGGGATTACTCTAAGAGATTTAGTCAATGCAATCCCTTATTATGCGATTAAACAAGGACTTTTAACCATTGAAAAGAAAGGCAAAAAGAATATCTTTAGCGGAAAAATCCTAGAAATTGAAGGTTTAGAAGATTTAAAAGTAGAACAAGCTTTTGAGCTAAGTGATGCAAGCGCAGAAAGAAGTGCAGCAGCATGCACCGTGGCTTTAAACAAAGAGCCTATCATTGAATACCTAAAATCTAATATTACTTTGATTGAAGCAATGATTAAAGATGGTTATGAAAATGCTATAACACTGAAACGACGCGCACAAAGAATGCAAGAATGGATTGATAATCCAACACTGCTAAAGGCTGATAAAGATGCAGAATATGCAGCCATTATTGAAATTGATTTAGCAGAGATTACAGAGCCTATTTTAGCTTGTCCAAACGATCCTGATGATGTAGCGACACTTAGCGAGATTTTAGCTGATCCTAAACGTCCTAAAAAAATTGATGAAGTGTTTGTGGGAAGCTGTATGACAAATATCGGACATTATAGAGCATTAGGAGAAGTGCTAAGAGATGAGGGTATGGTGCCTACGACTTTATGGGTAGCCCCTCCTACTAAAATGGACGCACAACAACTCACAAAAGAAGGCTATTACTCTCTTTTTGGTGCAGCAGGTGCCAGAATCGAGCTTCCTGGATGTAGCTTATGTATGGGTAATCAAGCAAGAGTTAGAGACAATGCTGTGGTATTCTCTACTTCAACAAGAAACTTTGATAATAGAATGGGTAAAGGTGCGCAAGTATATCTAGGAAGTGCGGAACTTGCAGCACTTTGTGCGCTTTTAGGTAAAATCCCTACAAAAGAGGAATATCTAAACCTTATCCCTAAAAAGATTAAAGACAAAAAAGATCAAATTTATCGCTATTTAAACTTTAATCTAGTGAAAAACTTCTCTTTCTAATCCCTTTTTTGGGATTAATCTTCCCCTTTGAAAACAAAGATTTTAATGCATATTTTATACCATTTTTATATTTATCGCTTTATTTTTTACTAAAAACAAAACGCATTATCTGTTTTATGGTTTTTATGTTATCTTACTCCTTTTTTTCTGTTTGTATGTGATAGCAAACGAAGCAATTTAGCAATGGCAAAAAATATAGGAGAAAATATAATTTGACCTTATTTTAAAAATATTTAATAACTGCATGTATTTAGATAGGTGGTAATTTTTAATGTCCTTTGTGTTTTATAAAACTTCAAAAGCTTTATTTAAAACTTAAATGCTAATTTTCTAGTGCATTTAAGCTTATTTCCTAATCTGCCCTTCCCCTCTTATTTTATACTTATAGCTAGTGAGTGCTTCTACTCCCATAGGCCCTCTAGCATGCAATTTTGAAGTAGAGATTCCAACCTCTGCTCCATAGCCAAACTCCCCTCCATCGCTAAAACGCGTAGAGGCATTCACATACACACAAGCACTATCTACTTTGTTTAAAAATTCTTCTGCTAGAGTATAATCCTCACACAATATTGCTTCACTATGTCCGCTCCCAAAGGTAGAAATATGTGCCAATGCCTCACTTAAATCCTCTATAATTTTTAGATTAATAATCTTTTCCCCATATTCATTATAAAAAGCACTTTCTCCTACTTCTTCACACAAAATGCCATTTTCTTTTAAGATTTTACAACATTCTTTTGTGCCTTTAAGCTGTGTGCCTTCTTGGCTTAAACTTAAGGCACATTTAGGTAAAAATTCCTTTACAATTTCTCTATCTATCAATAAAGTTTCACAAGCATTACAAGCACTAGGATAAGAAGTTTTAGCATTTACAATGATTTTTAAAGCATTTTCTTGATTGCAACTTTTATGGGCATATATATGGCACACTCCCTTATCTTGCTTGATTACAGGCATTTTTGCATAAGTGCTAACAAACTTAATAAGCCCCTCTCCCCCACGCGGTATTACAAGATCGATTACACCCTCTAGCTCCAAAATCTCCTTTAAATCTTCCCTATTTTGCATACTTTTTAACAAAATAATACACTCTTTAGGCAAAGAATGCTTCTCTAATGCCCTAAAAAATGCTTCTATAATCGCTTCATTAGAATTTTGTGCTTCCTTGCCCCCTTTTAAAATCGCAACATTCCCACTCTTAAAGCAAAGTCCTGCAGTATCGCTTGTAACATTAGGACGCGATTCATAAATAATAGCCACCACGCCTAGAGGCACACTTACCTTTTCTATTTTCAAACCACAATGATTGCTAAACCCATCTATCACACGATTTAGTGGATCTTTATAATTTGCAATTTCCCTTAAAGAATCCGCCATAGCTTCTATCTTTTTAGAATCCAATTTGAGCCTTGCTTGCATGGAGGCACTTAGATTATTTTCTTGAGCCTTTTTTAAATCTTTTGCATTTGCATTTAAAATTTCTTCTTTTAAAATTAACAAATTATCCGCACAATCTAGCAAAAATTCCCTTCTTTTAGAAGAAGAGAGTTGCCCTAAAATCTCTTTGGCTTGTTGAATTTTTAAAAAATCTACTAAAAGCTCCATAATTTACCCTTTACATTCTTAGTTTGCTTATTTTAAAACATTTTTTTATATAATCCCTTAAAATTTTTAAAAACAAGGAAATAAAATGCCAAAAGATTCCAATGGAGTAGAATTAAACACAGGAGATAGCGTAAGTCTTATTAAAGATTTGAAAGTAAAAGGTGCTAGCTCTAACCTAAAACGCGGAACTACAATTAAAAATATTAAGCTTACAAACAATGAAAGCGAAATTGAAGCAAAAGTAGATAAACTAGGCACTATCGTGCTAAAAACTTGCTTTTTAAAGAAAATCTAAATGGGAGAATTTGACATCTCTCTTAGTATCGGACTTTTATTGTTTTTTGCTGCTTTTGTGGCTGGATTTGTAGATTCCATAGCTGGAGGTGGAGGAATGATTACTATTCCTACCCTACTTTTAGCGGGTATTCCGCCCTTGCAAGCACTTGCTACAAACAAACTCCAATCCTCTTTTGGAAGTTTTTCTGCTACGCTACATTTTTATAAAAAAGGCTATATCAATCTAAAATCCTGCCTACCTTTTGCCCTCCTAGTCTTCATAGCTTCTGGAATTGGGACAATAAGTGTGCAATTTGTAGATACAAGCTTTCTAAAAAAGTTTCTTCCTTTGTTAATCTGTGCTTTTGGAATCTACTTTCTTTTTTCTCCTAAAATTACCGAAGAAGATAGAGCTACAAACATTCACAAAGGCTTTTTAATATTTGCCTTAAGTGCTATTGGATTTTATGATGGATTTTTTGGACCTGGAACAGGCTCGTTTTTAATGATAGCACTCATCACACTTGGAGGTTTTGGACTTACACAGGCTCTTGGAAACGCTAAACTTTATAATTTTTCTACAAATCTAGCTTCTTTAATCTTTTTTGCACTGGGTGGGAATATTTTATGGGGTATTGGCTTACTTATGGCTGTAGGACAATTTTTGGGGGCAAATCTTGGCTCACGCCTTGCAATTAGATATGGAATTAAAATCATTAAACCTCTAATTGTTAGTATTTCTTTTATTATGGTAGCTAAACTTATCTATGATGAGTTTTTTTAATTTTTAAAACTTCTTACAAGCCACCACTACTGCAATGGCAAACCCACCATCATGAGAAATAGAAAGGCTAAAGGAAGAAATATTAAAATACTTTAGCTTTTCATCGCTAAGCGTCAAAAAGGGTGCATTTTTGCTATCTTTACTAATATATATATCTTGAAAGCTTAATTCTTTTCCTATACCACACTTTAGAGCTTTTGCACATGCTTCTTTTGCTGCCCAAAAACCTGCAATACTTTCTATTTTTTTAGCAATACTAATCTCACTAGGCAAAAGAAACTTTAAAAGCCCTTTTTCTCCAAATTTTTCAACATAGGTAGCAATCCTATTAATTGCTACAATATCCACGCCTACATCTATCAAATTTTATTGAACCACAAACTCTGTAAAGAAAATATTTACCACTCTACCATCTACCAAAAACTCATTAATACGTTCTTGTATTTCAGCTCTTAATTTTTGTTTGCCTTTAGTGGTTTGAATCTCTTCTAAAGTCTTAGAACTTAAAATAGTAATAATAGTATCACGAATAATATCTCTTTTTGTATCTAGCTCTGTTTGCAAAGTAGGAGCACTAAGTTCTAAAGATATAGAAGTCTTTAGATAACGCTTGCCTCCCCCTGAAGTCATAAGATTCACTATAAACTGATCCACAGGATACATTTGCCCCACGCTAAGAAGATTACCTCCTCCTTGTACACCACCTGCTTGCTGTGCTACTTGAGGCTGTTGCTGGGCTTCTGGTTTCTCATCACCCCCACTAAAAATCAAAATAGCCACAACAATCAAAACAACTAAAAGTAATGCAACAACTCCAATGATAATAAAAAGTATCATTTTATTTTGTTTTAAACCTGCTAGTTTGGATTCTTTTTTCTCTTCTTCAACTTCAGCCATAATTTCCCTTATTAAAAAAATTTTTATATTATAGCAAAATTTTGGTGATTATCCCTTTACTTATTGGGTTTAATTTTTCAAATAACTTCCAAGCCATTTTAGCTTATCCCCATAACGCAAAAAAAGCTCTTTTATATTTTCATCCTCTATATGCCCATCAATATCTATAAAAAAGCAATAGCTAAATTCTCCATCATTTTGCATATTAGGGCGTGATTGAATAGAAGTCATATTGATATTTAAATCCTTTAAATCATAAAGCAAATTATAAAGTGCACCTGGTTTATTTGTATGCGATAGATTTGCAAAAATAGAAGTTTTATCTTGTGTGCTTTTTTGGTTTTTGAAATTACTTACAATAATAAAACGGGTCTTATTGGTAGAATTATTTTCAATATTATTAAACAAAATAGGTGTATTATACAATTTTGCAGCAATATGCGAACAAATAGCAGCACATTTTGCATCGCTTGAAGCAAGTTGGGCAGCACGTGCTGTGGAATCAACAGGGATTTTTTCAATATGATCTAAGCTGTGTTCACTTAAAAATTGCGAACATTGTCCAAAAGCAATATCCTTAGAATAAAGCACTTTAATTTCTTTAATATTAGAGGAAAGACTAGCAAAACAATGATGGATTGGCATATAAATTTCAGCAACAATCTTTAATTCTGTATTTTTTAATAAATCTAGCGTTTCTCCTACTGCACCATTTTGGTTGTTTTCTATGGGGATTACAGCATAATTTGCACGCCCATCCTCTACACTTTTTAGGGTTGATGCAATAGTGTTGCAAGGCAAATACTCACACATCGCACCAAAGCGACTTTCAGCTGCTTGATGCGTATAGCTTCCAAGAGGACCAAGATAAGAAACACGCTCTGGCAATTCTAAATTTCTACTTACTGCAAAAATTTCTAAAAAAATAGATTCGATTGCATTTTTATTAAGAAGAGAAAGAGGTTTAGCTCCTAGTCTATCAAGAATTTCTTTTTCTCTATCAGGACGATAAATAGGGGCTTTGCTTTTTAGCTTTGCTTTGCCTATCTTTTTTACAATCTCCATACGCTTCTCTAAAAGCTCTACAAGCGTGTTATCAATCCCATCAATTTCTTCTCTAAATGCTCTTAAATCCATTTTAACCCCTTATTTTTGCATCAATTCTTTTTCATTTTGAACAATCTCTTCAAAACTCTCTCTTCTTTTTATAAGCCTTTCTCGCCCTTTTTCAAAAGCAACTTCAGCACATTTTAAGCGTGTATTATAGTTACTACTCATACTCGCACAATACGCACCTGCACTCATCACACATAAAATATCATTATGCTCCAAAGAAGGTAAAGAAATATCTTTACCCAAAAAATCTCCACTCTCGCACACAGGCCCCACTACATCTGCTTTTGTTTGTTCCCCTTCTTTTAAGGCAACAATTTTATGATAAGCATTATAAAGACTAGGACGGATTAGATCATTCATCGCCCCATCAATAATTACAAAGCGTTTTTTATCGGTTTTTTTCTCATATAAAACACTGCTTAAAAACACTCCACAATTTCCAACCAAAAAGCGTCCGGGTTCGCAAATAATCGTCAAATCAAGCCCTTTTAATGCTTCTAAAATACTTTGTGCATAATCATAGGGTTGAATAATCTTTTCATCTTTATAAGTGATGCCTAGCCCCCCTCCTATATCAAAAAACTTCAAATCAATTTTTAAGGCAATAAGACTATGGGCTAAAGAGGCTATTTTTTTAGCCGATTCTCTTATAGGTTCTAATTGTGTGAGTTGCGAACCTATATGAAAATGAATGGCAATGGGCTCTAAATAGGGAGAATTTTTTGCATACACATACATTTCTTTTGCCACTTCAATGCTAACGCCAAATTTATTTTCTTGCAATCCTGTGGAAATATAAGGGTGAGTTTGTGGATCTATATTAGGATTCACACGCACAGAAATTCTTGCACTCTTTCCTAGCTCTTTAGCAATTTTTTCTACCCTAAAAAGTTCTTCTTTACTTTCAAGATTTAAAAACAAAATATCAAGTTCTAAAGCTTCTTTAATCTCACTATCTTTTTTTCCTACACCACTAAAAATAATTTTATACTTTGGAATCCCAGCAATCAAAGCCCTTTTAACTTCCCCTATGGATACACAATCTGCACCACTTTCCAAAGTTGCTAATTTTTGCACTAAACTAAGATTAGAATTTGCTTTTAAAGCATAGCAAATAAGTGCTTTTCTCCCTAAAAATGCCGCTTTTAATTGTTTATAATACTCTTCTATCTTATCAAAATCATAAACATAAAGAGGAGTTCCATAGTTTTTAGCAACTTTATTTAAATTTTCTTTGGTAAAATTACCGCTTAATGTGGGTTCATTGCTTAAAATAATTCGTTCCATAATCTTCCTAAAAAATAATTTTTACAAAAGGTGTATATTGTATAGCAAAAAGCCTTAAAGTTATTTGGTTTTTTTGCTGATGGATAACACCATACCAATCATAATACAACTTGCAAGAAGCGAGCTTCCTCCATAGCTTAAAAATGGCACAGCAATCCCCTTAATAGGAATAATACCTGCAATTCCAAAAGCATTGATTAAAAAAGAAAAGCCCAAAATAAGCCCGATTCCCGAACAAAAAAGATAATAAATAGTATTTTGAGAGCGAATAGCAATCCTAAAAATCCTAAACAACATAAATACAAAAATACAAACTACAAAAAATAACCCCAAAAATCCAATCTCTTCAGTGATTCCCGCTAAAATAATATCCGTATGCACCTCACTTAAAAAACCAAGCTTTACAAGCCCATTTCCAAGCCCTTTACCTAAAAATCCCCCATTTTCAATCGCACTTAAAGAATATTGAATCTGATAAGGTTCAGGGAGATTTTCTACCCTTAGAGAATTTTGCACAAAAGCTGGCAATAAAGATAAAATAAAATCTTGTGTCCCCGCCCACCAAGCTTTAATACGCATAATCCTATGTGTGCTTGTAATAATCACTATAAAAAAAAGACTAAAAGCCCCCACTAAAAGCATAAGAAAAAAGCGAAAACTACTCCCAGCAAAAATCATCATAAGTGCTAAAGTCATTCCTAAAAGCACGATTTGCCCAAGATCGTTTTGCAAAATTGCAATTAAATAAACCGCAATTAAAAAGATTCCAACATAAGGCAAAAAGGTTAAAAATTCTTCTTTAATAGTTTTTTGTTCTAAAAGTGAAAATTTCCTTGAAAAACTCCATGCTAAAAATAATACAAAACCTATTTTAAAAAACTCCACAGGCGCCAAAGAAAAAAAAGGTAGCCTAATCCAACGCTTCGCACCTCCTGCGCTTGTTGCAAGGCTTTCTGGTAAAAAATGCATAATAAACATCAAAAAAATTCCACCAAAAAATAAAAAAAAGCCAAATTTCACAACATAAGCATCAGGATTCCTCCTTGAAATCCAACCCATAAGAAAAATGCCTAAAATCCCCGCAATAAGTTGCCTTAGAAAAAAATGAAAGGAATTATAACCATAATACAGCACAGCAAAACTTGAAAGCGAATAAGAAAAAATAATGCTAATAGTTATAAGGCAAGTAGTTGCCAAAAATAAAGAACGATCAACCATTTGCTAATTGTAGCATAATTCCTCTAAGATTTTTTCAATCACTTCTAGTTTATTTGCACTCATAATGTGAATTTTTGGATGAATCTTTACCAAATCTTCAAAAAGTTTTTTGCTTTTTTGTAAGCCAACTTTCTTTTCATCTTCTAAACCTTGCACTTCTTTTAGCTCCAAAAGCCAATCTTTTGGCACAAAAACACCCGGAAGCTTATTGTGCAAAAAAAGTGCTGTTTTGTAAGTTGTAATAGGGAAAAACCCCAATACCAAAATACATTTTTTTTGCAATTCTTTATTGATAGAATCCATAAAACCTAGCAATTCTTTAGCATTTTGCAAATCATAAACAGGTTGTGTAAAGATTGCATTAGCCCCATTTTTAACCTTATCATACATTTTTTTATAAAGATTGTCTTTATTGTTTGCATAAGCATTCAAAACACTAAAAGCGTAAATAGGTTTATTTTCCCCTAAAATATCATTATCGTTAATATCTTTTTTAGAGTTTAATTGTGCAATAATCTTTAAAAGCAACTGACTATTTCCCTCAAAAACAGGTCTTGCTTGAATTTGATTCCCATGCCTTAGAGGATCACCCGTTAAAGCCAAAATAAGGCGTAAATCAAGACTATTCATACCAATTAGCTCACTTTGCAAAGCAAGAGTATTTTTATCTCTCATTGTCATTGTAGTAATAGAGGGGATATTAAAATAACTTTGCAATTTTAAACTTGCAAGAAGCGAATTATGCTTTAATTTTGCCAAAGGAGAATCCGTGCAAACAAAAGCATCAATTTTATCTAAAATTTTACTCTTTTCTAAAAGCTTAAAATTCTCTTCTAAACTAAAACTCATAGGAACAGAAAACTCATAAGTGAAGCACTTTTTTTCACTCCTTAATCTTTGTATAAAATTTTCTATCTTATTCATTTAAATCCTCTATTTTATTTTTTAAATAAATTTTCTATAAATTCAATATTAATCGCAACAAAATATTAAATATAGCTTAAATTAAAAGAGTATATTAGCATTATTTTTATAAATACAAGTTGAATTTAGATTTTTAAAATTTTTATCTTTAAACACGAAGCTATAAAAATTTACTTTTAAATATTTAAGTTTTAAGATTTGTTAGCAAAAAAATAGTATAATGAGAAGTTTTATTTTATACAAAAGTTAGGAAAATGCTTAGATTATGTTCTGCTTCTAAAATAAGAAGTTCTCTTTTAAGGGCACATAATATACCTTTTATCCAATGCGATAATTCTTTTGATGAAGAAAGCATAAAAACGGATAATCCCAAAGATTTTGTTTATTATGCAACCTTAGGAAAACACCAAAACGCTAAAGAAGTCTATGGACTTTCTTTACCTCTTTTAATAGCAGATAGCGTGGTAATGATGGAGGGAAACCTACAAAGAAAAGCAAAAAATCTAAGCGAGGCAAGAGAGTTTTTAAACGCCCAAAGTGGCAACTGCCTTAGTATTCTAACTTGTATGATTTATCACTCGCAAAGTAAATTTTTTATTGACATTAGTGCAACTTACTATGAATTTGAAAAATTTCAAGACAAAGATTTAGAAGATTATCTTTCAAGCAATCTTTGGCAAAATAAAGCAGGTTGCATTATGTGTGAGGGCTTCCATTCTCGCTATGTTAAAAAGCAGATAGGCTCAAGCACTAATGCTTTAGGTTTGAACATTGAAGTTCTAAAAACTTTTCTTTAAGGAGTAAAAATGAATACCACTATGGTAGCTATTATGCTTGCCACCTCTATCATTATCGGACTTTTAGGACTTATTGCATTTGTATGGGGACTAAAAAATGGTCAATTTGATGATGAAAAAAAGATGATGCAAGGTGTTTTATTTGACTCTCCTGAAGATTTACAACATGCTGCAAATACAAAACCTAATAAAAAGGATACAAAATGAGTAAAATTTATAATATCGCAATCATTGGAGGAGGACCTGGAGGCATTGCTTCTGCGGTAGAATCTGTTATTTTAGGCATTAAAGATGTGATTTTATTTGAAAAAGGTGAGGGACATTCCACCACAATTAGAAAATTCTACAAAGACAACAAACGCGTAGATAAAGACTACAAAGGGCAAAAAATAGAGCTAAATGGCAATATCTATTTTTGCGATGGCACAAAAGAAAGCACTTTAGATCTTTTTGATGAGATTATTCAAAAAAATTATTTTGAAGCGAAATTCCAAACAGAAGTAGAATCTATACAAAAAGAAGGAGATCTCTTTGTAATCCACACGACAAACAATACGGAAATTAAAGCAAGATTTATTATTATTTCTATTGGCAAAATGGGACAACCTAATAAACCTTCCTACCCCATCCCCTCTTCTATCCGCTCTTTAGTTAATTTTAATCCTAATAGTGTTTTACCTAATGAACACATTTTAGTCGTAGGGGGCGGAAACTCTGCTGTGGAATATGCTTGTGTTTTAAGCGAAAGCAATCCTCTTACACTAAACTACCGCCGCAATGAGTTTTCAAGAATCAATCAAATCAACAAAGAAAACCTACAAAATTGTATCAATTCTGGCAAAATTACTCCAAAACTGGGCATAGATATTGAAAGCTTAGAAGATGAAAATGGCAAACCTAAGGTTAATTTTACTGATGGTAGCTCAAGCGTCTTTGATAGAATTATTTACGCAATTGGCGGAATGGCGCCCATAGATTTTCTTAAAAAATGTGGCTTAGAACTTGATGAAAATGGTGTGCCAAAGATTGATGAAAACCACCAAAGCTCTGTAGAAAAAATTTATATCGCTGGAGATATTTTATATAAAAATGGAGGCTCGATTGCTGCTGCATTAAATCATGGATTCCACATTGTCCAAGAGATAAACTCTAAACTTTCTTAAGGCTTCAAGCCTTAAATTAACCTATTTAAATAGCTGTATGATTTCAAGACTGCAAAATCCCAAAAAGCAAAAAATTAAATTTTGGTAGTGGCAATAGAACCTGAAAGCTCTTGAAAGTTTTTTACAAAAAGCAGTAAAGCTTCACCGCAAACAAAGCATTGCCTTACAAGCAAAGTACAGCACAAATCTAAAAAGAGCAATCAAATGCCCTCTACCTAATCATTGCAAGATTTATGAAAACAAATCGTAGCAATCTAAAATTTTACAAAAGAATTTTGATTTTTAGTTAATAGAAAATAAATTTGATTATCCTCAAAAGGCAAAATAAAAGACCTTTTAAAGAATTTTTGTGTATTCTCAATAAAATACTGCTTTAAGTCTAAGTTAAATGGGGTTTAACTAGAAACACATTAAATTTATATTATGTGTTTGTTTTAGTTTCTCTTTGAAACTAAAACAAGAGCTTTTAGTGAAATTACAAAAATTATTATTAATTCCTTTTTGTATCTTTAAAAGACAATAAAACAAGCTTAAAACGATGAAAATATAGCGACTACTTAACAAAACAAAGTTTAAAATATTAATTATGATTTTTTTAAAAAGTGAGATACTCACTTATTACTACAAGAAGCAAAACACAGTGCAAGCACTGCTTGCAATGACAGAGAGCGAAAAAACTTTATATAAAAAGCGATTTAGGAGTAGCCTTTTGAAAGATTGCTTACACACTAATGGAATCACACCGCCACAAATAAAAATTGTAGATTGTTTCTTTGGAGATAGTTTAAAATTTTTGGTTATTCTTTTCAGATTTGCACTCTGCCTTGCTTGTATGCCACGCAAATATTGTATATTTGCTCGCAATGATAGAAATAACCCTGCAAAACAAAAGAATAGATTTGTACTTCACTTTGCTTGTGGATAATGCTTCTCTTGTATGCTTCTGCTTAACTCCTTGCAACAACAAAAATAAGACAAGGAGTTTGTATTTATTTATAGCGTTTGTTTTAGTTTTAAATAAAAGTTTATTTGTAAGATTTGTATGTGTATAGGGATAAAAAGTAGAAGAAGGGGTTAATAAAGAGCTAGAATGCCCCCCCCCCCGCAGTATTTTAGGAGAAGAGGTATTAAGATTTAAAAAATACATAAAACCTCCTTAATAAAATGAAATCTAATTTAAAAATTTATGTAAATATTATAAATTTACATAAAGGATACTTAATTTTGATTTTGGAATTATATTATGAAATTTTTTAAATTTTAATTTATTATTTTTTATTTATAAATTTTTAAAAAATTATTTTGAAAGCCAAAATCTAAAAAATTACGCTAATTTTATTGTTTTTTTGTTAGAATAAAGCTTTTATTTTAGTTTGCCTTGATTTGCTTCATCAAATCTTGCAATAACAACCCACAAAATATGGAGAATAGATGGCACTAGATGAAAATAAGCAAAAAGCGATTGAGCTTGCTATCAAACAAATTGATAAAGCCTTTGGTAAAGGTGCTCTCATAAGACTTGGCGATAAGCCCGTAGAAAAAATTGATGCGATTAGCACAGGCTCTTTGGGCTTAGATATTGCATTAGGGATTGGCGGTATCCCAAAAGGGAGAATTATAGAAGTTTATGGTCCTGAAAGCTCTGGTAAGACAACTTTAGCCTTACAAATTGTAGCAGAATGCCAAAAAAATGGTGGCATTTGTGCTTTTATTGACGCAGAACACGCACTAGATGTAACCTACGCTAAAAGACTTGGGGTAGATGTAGAAAATTTACTTGTTTCTCAACCTGACTTTGGAGAACAAGCCTTAGAGATTCTAGAAACACTTACAAGAAGTGGTGGGGTGGATTTAATCGTAATTGACTCTGTTGCAGCACTCACTCCAAAAAGCGAGATTGAAGGAGATATGGGCGATCAGCATGTAGGGCTTCAAGCAAGACTTATGAGCCAAGCTTTGCGTAAAGTTACCGGCGTGATTCACAAAATGAATACAACAGTAATTTTCATCAACCAAATCCGTATGAAAATAGGTGTAATGGGATATGGAAGCCCTGAAACTACCACAGGTGGTAATGCACTAAAATTCTATGCAAGTGTAAGAATTGATGTAAGACGCGTAGCCACCCTAAAACAGGGCGAACAAAATATCGGTAACCGCGTAAAAGCTAAAGTGGTTAAAAATAAAGTTGCTCCACCCTTTAGAGGAGCAGAGTTTGATATTATGTTTGGCGAAGGGATTAGCAAAGAAGGTGAGCTAATTGACTATGGCGTGAAGCTAGATATTGTAGATAAAAGTGGTGCATGGCTTAGCTATGGAGATAAAAAGCTCGGACAAGGCAAAGAAAATGCAAAAGCCTATCTAAAAGAAAACAAAGAAATTGCAAAAGAAATTGAAGATAAAATCAAAGCTTCTATCTCTATCACAGATGATTTATCTAATGGTGGAGATGAAGAAGAACAAGAAGCATAAAATTTCAAAGGAGAAAGAATGAATTATATAGATGATATACAAGCACAAGAAGTCCTAGATAGCAGAGGGAATCCTACTATCAGAACAACTATTTTATTAAGCGATGGAAGCTCTGCTAGTGCGATTGTCCCTAGTGGTGCAAGCACTGGTAAAAGAGAGGCTTTAGAGTTACGCGATGGAGATAGTCGCTACCTTGGAAAAGGCGTTTTAAAAGCTGTGGAAAATGTCAATACCACAATCGCTGAAGAGCTCATCGGACTAAGCCCTTATGATCAAAGTGCTATTGATAATCTTTTAATAGAGCTTGATGGGACAGATAACTTCTCAAAACTTGGTGCAAATGCGACTTTAGGCGTCTCTATGGCTCTAGCTAGAGTGGCAGCCAAAAGCTTAAACATCCCGCTTTATCGCTATTTAGGTGGTGCAAATGCTCTAACTCTACCCACTCCTATGTTAAATATCATCAATGGTGGAAGCCATGCAGATAATACCGTGGATTTTCAAGAATATATGATTATGCCTGTGGGATTTGACTGCTTCAGTGAGGCTATGAGAGCAAGTGCTGAGATATACCAACACCTAAAAAAGCTACTTAATGAAAATAAGCATATTACAAGCATTGGCGATGAGGGTGGATTTGCCCCTAATCTAAAAAATAACGAAGAACCTATCGCTGTAATCTTAGAAGCAGTAAAAAGAGCAGGATATAAAGAGGGAGAACAAATTGCAATTGCCTTAGATGTCGCTAGTAGCGAGTTTGTAGATGAAAATGGAATCTATCACCTAAAGGGAGAAAATAAAAAGCTAAATAGTGAAGAGTTGATAGAATATTATGAAAACTTAATCAACAAATATCCTATTGTATCCATCGAAGATGGACTAAGTGAAGATGATTGGGAAGGCTGGGCTAAGCTCACAAAAAAACTTGGGAACAAGATTCAATTAGTAGGCGATGATCTCTTTGTAACGAATGCAAAAATTTTAGAAGAAGGGATTAGCAAAAATATTGCAAATGCGGTTTTGATTAAACCTAACCAAATCGGCACAATCTCACAAACTATGCAAACTATCCGCCTAGCTCAAAGAAATAACTATAAATGCATTATGAGCCATAGAAGTGGAGAGAGTGAAGATAGCTTCATCGCTGATTTTGCAGTTGCGCTAAATACAGGAGAAATTAAAACCGGTTCTACTGCAAGAAGCGAGAGAATGGCAAAATACAATAGACTTTTAGCGATTGAAAAAGAGCTAGCACACCCCATCTATCTAGGAAAAAAACTTTTTGGATAAGATTTATCAAAACAAAGGGGGATTTTATAAAATGCTCCCTTTTTTAACATTGATTTTATTAGTGTGCATTCTTGCGCTTTATTTTGGCAATCTTTTGTTTGGTGAAAATTCTTTGAGTGTGCTTTACAAACTCAAAAATAAAGAAGAAGCCATAAGAACAGAAGTTAATCGCCTCATGAATGAAAATGCAAGATTGCAAAAAGAACTTTTTGAACTCAAAGGATTGGAGCCAAAATGAAAAAAAGTATCCTTTTAACTAGTTTATTTACTTTAGCATTTGCAGTAGAACCTAAGGTTTTACCTGAAGTTCCACCCATTGTTTTAGAAAACAATACAACCAAAAAGCAAACTGCTACTGAAAATATGGCACCCATTGAAATTTCTACACAAAATACAACTTCTTCCAAAGAAGCCTCACAAGAAACCGCTTCTAAAGAAAGGAATCCTTTCACTCCTTTAATCACCCCAAAAGAAAGTGGTTTAATCTCCAACCAACCCGAACTTAGCCTCTTTACTAAAACACAAATACAACTTCCAAGCACTGCAAGAAAGATTACAAAAATTACTCTAACTTATCAAAATCTTGATGGTTCTCTTTCAAATATTGAACAAGAATTAAGCGGTGATATTGATTGGCATTTTCCTTTGATTTTATCTCAAGAAGTGCAACCCAAAGTCCAAACCCCCCCAAAAGTTGATTTTACTTTAGGGAAGGACTTTTCCGTGCATATTAATAAAAATACAATTAAAATCAAAACAAAATATAAGCTCCTTAGGGATTTTACTCTAGCTTCTCCTATGCGTTTAATTCTTGATTTTAAAAATAAAAATGGCTTACCCCAAAAAAGTAAATTTACCACAAAACTCCCTATTGTTACAAAAGGGACTTTGCAAAACCATTTAGACTTTTATCGTATTAGCTTAATGCTAGATGGACAATATAGCTACAACCTCAAAACCACAAAAGAGGGATTAGAAATTGAACTCAACTAATATCGTCCTAATAGGCTTTATGGGGAGTGGCAAAAGCACACTTTCTAAAATCCTCTACAAGCAAAGCAAACGCTTGATTCTAGATAGCGATAAGATTATTCAAAATAATGAAAATCTAAATATTAATGAGATTTTTGTCACAAAAGGCGAACAATATTTTAGAGAATTAGAAAAAGAATTTTGTAAATTTTGCTCTCAAAATATACAAAATTGTATCATCGCCACAGGGGGAGGAATGCCTATTGTATGCGATGTAAAAACAATGGGGAAAGTTTTTTATCTTGATTTAGAATTTGAAGAAATCCTAAAAAGATTGAATCAAAAAGAAATAGAAAAACGCCCTCTTTTTAGCAATATAGATAAAGCCTACAAACTTTATTTAGAACGCAAAAAGATTTATAAAAAAAGTGCTGAAATCACTTTAGATGGCACAGATTCTTTAGAAAATCTAAGCAAAGCAGTTTTAAATTCCTTATGAATATTTTAGTCCGTCTTCCTAACTGGCTAGGAGATGCCATCATGGCAAGTTATGCATTAGAACTACTTTACCAAAGCTATCCTAATGCTAGATTTTATCTTGTAGGTTCAAAAGTGGCTTGTGAGCTTTATAGTAACCACAAAAACACCCTAACCTTACAAGATAAAAGCAAGCAAGCAAAATGTAGAATCTACTCTCTTTTTAAACTCGCTAAATCCCTCCCGCCTTGTGATTTATCTTTTAGCTTTCAAAACAATTTTCTTTCGGCTCTTTTTTTATACTTCAATCAAGCAAAAGTGCGTGTGGGCTACAAAAATGAAATGCGTTCTTTTTTGCTAACTCATAGCTTTAAAAAAGAAAAAGCCTTACATGAAGTTTTGGTTTTTGCTAAGCTGGTAAAGCCTTTTGCAAATATAGATTTAACACCAAAACTTTATCTACAAAAGCCAAATATTCCTTTACCTCTTTTAGACAATACAAACAAGATTGCTGGGATTAATCCTGGGGCTGCCTTTGGAAGTGCTAAACGCTGGAGTGAAGAGAATTTTGCTAAAGTAGCAGAATTTTTACATCAAAAAGGATATAAAATCTTGCTTTTTGGTGGAGAAAATGAAAAGGAAATTGCACAAAAAATTCTTTCTTTCTTGGATTTTAAAGAAGAAGTTTTAAATCTTTGTGGTAAAACAGATATTCAAAGCCTCTTAGCTTATTTTTCAAAACTAAATCTCTTAATCACTAATGATAGTGGTCCTATGCATATAGGTGCTGCGTTTAATATTCCTATGATTGCTATCTTTGGCCCTACAAATGATAGTGAAACTTCTCCTTTTGGTTCCAAAAACGCCCATATCATCTCCTTAAAAACCTTAGGAAAGCCTCTAGCTTGTATGCCTTGTAAAAAACGCGCTTGCCCTCTTTCTAAAAATGATAAATCCTATCATCAATGTATGCTCTCTTTAGAACCAAAATTTGTAATTTCTAAAATTCAATCCCTTATAAGCGACTTTTAACTACAATCTTTTAAAAATACTACAAAGAGATATTTATGAAAAAAATAATCAATTTAGGACATTCACCTGATGCAGATGATATTTTTATGTATTATGCAATCGCTTTTGGTTGGGTTGGCGAGGGAATTAGCTTTAAAAATCAAGCATTAGATATTCAAACGCTTAATAAAATGGCATTAGAAAATCTTTTGGATATTTCTGCTATTTCTTTTGGTGTATATCCGCTACTTTTTAAAGAACAAGCACTGCTACGAACGGGGGTTAGTTTTGGTAATGGCTATGGGCCAAAACTTGTAAAAAAACGCTCTAAAAATCTTAAAAAGAATTTCAAAGTTGCTCTAAGTGGGGAACATACCACAAATGCTTTACTTTTCAAAATTGCCTATCCAGAAGCAAGGATTGTTTATAAAAATTTTCTAGAAATAGAACAAGCTATCCTAAAAGATGAAGTAGATGCAGGGGTTTTAATCCATGAATCCATTTTAAATTTTGATGAAAGCTTAGAAGTAGAGAGGGAAATTTGGGATATTTGGTGTGAGCTAAACAAAGAGGAGTTGCCACTCCCCCTTGGAGGAATGTGTATTTTACGCTCTATCCCTCTAAGTTTAGCCATTCAACTAGAAGACATTCTTACCAAAGCTGTTGCAACAGCACTCAAACACAAGCCTTTACTTTCTAAAATGCTGCAAGAACGCAATCTAGTGCGAGTGAGCGATAAAATGCTAGAACACTATTTAAACCTTTATGCTAATGAAGATTCTAAAACTCTAAGCCCTTTACAAATCAAAGCTTTGGATAATCTTTTTAAAATTGGTTATGAAAAAGGCATATATCCACAACTTATTCATACACAAGATTGTCTTATCCCAAAAGATTATAGTTCTTTAAGAAATAGTTAAAGCCGAAAGCCGAAAGCCGAAAGCCGAAAGCCGAAAGCCGAAAGCCGAAAGCCGAAAGCCGAAAGCCGAAAGCTTTTAATAGATACGATACATCACGCGTATTCTAATTTTTGTTTTTACGCTTGGATAGGGGTAGTCTTTATAGGCTATTTCTATGGTTTTAACACTATTATCATCTAAAAGTCGGTAACCACTTGGGGTTAAAAGCCTTAAATCTGTAATATCTCCATTTGGATGCAGATAAAACTCCACAACATTATCCCCGTGTTGTCCTAATTTACCCGCTACTTCAGGATATTTTAAATACTTTTGCGTGATTCTTCCTATATTGCTTAGATTGTCTTCAATAAACTTTCTCTCTTCCAAAGAAAGTGAGTAAAGTTCCTCTCCATAAAGCTCTTCAATCTCTTGAGAAGCCATATCATTAGAATATTCATATAAAGAAGGACTAGAATTTTTAGGCTTAATATCATAAGCACTTGGAGAACTTAATTTTTTAGGTTGCTGTGTAGGGTTTTTTAGATTTTTAATAAGCTCTTGCTGTGTCTCTTTTGCATTTTCTTTAAGAGGTTTTTTGGGATCTTTTTTGGGTTGTTTTACCTCTTTTTTAATGGGTTCTTTTTGTGGAGTTTGCTTTTTACTAGCCTCTTCTATCCTTGGAGTTTTGTTGGTTTGTGGGGTGTGATTTTGTGGATTACTAGGAGTTATTGTATTTTGTGGCTGTGCTCCTTTAGAAAATTTAAAATCTTTAATATTAATACGCTTACCCTCATTGTTTCCATGCTTTGGCTGATTAAATTCCTTTTTTGGAAATTCAAATAGAATTAAAAAAATTACTAAGATGTGTAAGAAAATAGAAAGAAAAAGTGCAAAAAGTGCTCTTCTTTGCATAAATTTTTATCTTTCACTCTCTTGCTTTAAACATTCTTCAAAATCTTGATATTTATCAAGCAAAACAACATTATTAGAGTTAATCGCTAAAACATAACACATTTTACGTATTTGAACAATGACAATTTTGGTATTTAAGTTAAGATTTGCTTCATAAAGTATTTTAATACCTGCTTTATTTCCCATCACAAATCCCCTCCCCTTAGCTCTTTTTTTAAAATACCAAAGAAAAATAAGAAGCGAAGCAAGAACAAAAATAACGCCTAAATATTGAAATTTATTCACAGATTCTAAAGGGGATTGTGCCATAGCAAAAGGAAAAGTGAGATTGCTTTCTTTTTGCATTTTTGCCTGATAGTCTAAATGTGTTTGTGATTGTAACTGTTTAATAGCCATCTCTTCTTTTGTGAGATTAGTTTCCGCAAACACAAAAAGACAACAAAATACCGCAACAAATAAAATTTTCATACAGAACCAATACTTTCACGCGTAAGATAATAAATGATAGCATTAGAATCTAAAATCTCATTCACGCGAATAGCGAGATTTTTTTCATACACCATAACTTCACCTTTACCCACAATTCTACCATTAATAAAAATCTCTACGCTCTCTCCTGCTGGTTTTTGTAAATCAATTATAGAGCCTTTTTCAAAACGCAAAATATCCAATAGGGGAATTTTTGTAACACCAAGCTCTGCACAAAACACTACGCCCATATCCAAAAGTCCGCCATAATTATTAATAATTCCTTCTAAATAACGCGCTAAATCTTCTTGTTTAGGGGCTTGAATTTTGGCAAGCGTAAATTCATCTGCTGGCATACTTCTACTCCTTTAAAAACTATGCAAATAAAATGAACAATATGTATTAGAAACTACAAAATTAAGACTCTGACAATCTTTTATATCAAATTCACCCTCTCCAAAAATATTAGGAGTGCTTATGTTAAAATTAATCCCTTCTTTGATTGCCAACACTTTACCTAAACCAATGGTAAGATTAGCAATTTCTTGAGAAAGATCTTGTAAAGTTAGCTCATCAGGATTATCTTCTCCTAACATTTGCAATGCCATTAAAGTTAGAAACTCTTTAGAACAGACAAAAGTTGTCTTCAAACGACTTTGATTGTCAAAAATCATTTCAATACTAGATAAATATCCTGCTTTTAAATCCTTTGATCCATATTCTAAAGTCATTTGCATTGTATCAAGTATCACTTGTCTAAAAGCTTCTTGTAATATTTCTAACAACTCTCACACCTTTTTATTTTAAGAAGATTATAGCAAATTATACCCATAAAAGAAAGCTTTAAATAAGAAAGTGTAGAAAACTAGCCCTAAAGGCTAGCTAATTTTAATGAGCATCCTTCCAAATTTTTCTTTTCCAAAGGTATGCAACAACACCCATAACCACCATAAAGATTATAAGTTTATAGCCTAGAGATTCGCGCTCAGCTTTTTTACTATCACCAACGCTTTCCATATAGGCAATCACTTGCTTTTCACTCTGCTCGCTTAAACCAACTCTTGGCATTGCAGTTCCTGCAAGTCTTTTTTGTGGATCGTTAATGAAAGTATGTAAATAATCTAAACTTCTACTTCTAATCATCATAGAAAGATCTGGAACTTTTGTCCCCATATAAGTAGTTAATCCACCCTCTGCACTTACTTTATCATATTTCATACCATGGCATCTACTACAAGCGTCCATAAAAACTTCTTTATCGCTAAGCTCTTTTGGAGCGATAGACTCTAAATAGGCAACCATATCTAAAATATCTCTATCGCTCATCCAATTATAAGCTGGCATAGGATGAGGCATCTCTGTAAATTTATGTGTTTGCTTTGTAGCGACTGCTGGATCTTTTAAAAGATTTGCTAAAAAATGCTTATCATAAATAAAACCTGCTGTGCTTAAATCAGGTGGATTTACTCCATAAGCTGCTATTGCATCACTAGGAGAAAACGGAGAAGCAACACTCTCTTTTTTAATAGAGTGGCAAGCTACACAATTTTCCATAACAAGCTTTTTACCATTTTCTATATTTGCTTCACCCTCTGCATTTAAAGCAGGCAAATCTGAAAACTTATAGTCTGCTGGAGCCACTTCTGGATTCATTTGAGAGTGTGCAAAAGGCTCCACTCCCCAATAAATAACACCTGTAATCACAACCACAATAACTAATGCTAAAAATTCTTTCATTGCTCTACTCCTTATGCTTTCTTATTGTTTTCAAGCTTTGTAATAATAGGTAAAATTACAAAGAATAAAGCCAAGAAAAGAATTGTAGCTGCAAAACCAATATAAGCATTTACCCCTGTTGGAGGTAATTTACCATAAATGGTTAAAACAATCATATCCGCAATTAAAACCCAAAACCATACAGCAAATGCGGGGCGTTTATGTGCAGGAGCTACTACATTGCTTCTATCAAGCCATGGCAAAAGCATAAAGATAACATTTGCAATACCAAATGCGATCAACCCTAAATCCGCACTAAAGAAGAATCCTCTTAGAATCTCATAACTCCATAAGAAATACCACTCTGGATAGATGTGTGGAGGTGTCTTTAAATGATCTGCTGGATCAAAGTTAATAGGGTCTAATGCAAAGCTATAATGGTAGCAAACTAGATAGAATAAAATTGCTAAAAAGAAACTTGCCACAAAAAAGTCTTTTGATAAGAACATGGGCCAAAAAGGAATAACTTTAGAATCTTTTTTATTTCCTGCTTTAAACTTTTCTGCTTCTGCTTCAAAATCAATTTCTTCACCATACATATTATTAACATGCGGAACACGCAAAGTATAAAAATGCACTGCAATCACCATAATAATCACCACTGGCAAAAGCACAACATGAAGCATAAAGAATCTTGTCAATGTTGAATCTGCAACAATAAAGTTACCTCTAATCCACTCTGTTAAATCTGGTCCTACTAAAGGAATACCACTAAAAAGATTTGTAATAACAGCTGCAGCCCAATAACTCATTTGTCCCCAAGGCAACATATATCCGCTAAAGGCTTCTGCGGAAAATAATCCAAATAAAATCATACCTGTGAGCCAAATCATCTCTCTTCCGCGTTTATAAGAACCATAATAAATTGCTACAAACATATGAATATAGATAATTAAAAAACAAACAGAAGCACTCACAGCGTGCAGATGTCTCCACAGCCAACCATATTTTACTTCTTGCATAATTGTATAATTCACACTATCAAATGCCAATTTTGCATCGGGTTTGTAATACATAAGCAAGAATAATCCTGAAACCACTAAAAGTGTAAATAACACCACCAAAACTATACCCATAGCCCAAAGAAAACTAATATTTTTTGGTATCCAATATTCTGTCATTAAAACCTTCATAAGAGGTTTCAATGCTATTCTTTGGTCTAGCCAATCAACAATACCATTCGCCTTTTGTATTTGTGCCATTAAAACTCCTTATGCATTTCCTACTAACTTTTTATATTCTGGACCCTCTTCTCCAAGAACCAATTTTTCCCCATCAATCTTAAAGGGAGGTATCTTCATAGGAATAGGAGGCGGTCCAAAAATATTTCTACCACAGGCATCAAATCTTCCTCCATGACAGGCACAATGAAATTCACTTTTTCCTGTATCATATGATGGAATACATCCAAGATGTGTGCATACTTGTATTCCTAAACTATAATCTGCATTGCCCACTACCACATCTCTATCTTCGCATTTTTTCATTTCTGTAGTTTTTTTAATGATATATACAGGCGTTCCTCTATATTCTACTTGTCTATACTCACCTTCTTTCATTGAGCTAAGATCCACAGTAACAAATCCTGAAGCAACAACGCTTGGCAATGGATCCCAAGTAGCTTTCATAGCAACCAATGATGCACCAACACCAACAGCTGCAATACCACCTAAAGTCATTCCAAGGAAGTCTCTACGATTGACATTATCTGCCATTTATTCCCTCCTAATAAGAAATAAAATTTATATTTTAAACACATAATTCTAGCATAGAAAACTTATAAAAATGGAAGATTTGCTTAAATTTAGGGGAATAAAATAAAAAGTTTGTTCCTTTTTAGTAAAAAGAATATAAAAAATTGTAAGAGTAGAAAATTATAAAAATAAAGAAGAATAAAGCAGGGAATCTGCTTTATTAAACAAGCTCGATAAAAGCCATTTCTGCAGCATCACCTCTTCTTGTTCTTGTTTTGATAATTCTTGTATAACCACCTTTGCGATCTACATATTTAGGTGCAATCTCTTTTACTAGCTTCTTCACACTTCCTTTATGTTGTAGATGCGAAAAGACAACTTGATGAGCCATATTATCATTATTTCTAGCTCTTGTGATTAATTTCTCAATATAGCTTTGCAATTCTTTAGCTTTTTGAAGAGTAGTCTCAATCTTCTCACTTTTAATCAACGCAATTGTTAGATTTTTAAGTAGTGCTTTTCTATGAGATGATGTTCTTCCAAGCTTTCTATATCCATGTCCATGTCTCATGATTATTCCTTATTATTTTCCAAATTTTTTCTTTAGTATCGCTGCTAAATCTTCAGGTATTTCCTTGCTTACTGGATAACCCAATTCCTCTAATTTAGCTGTAACTTCATCCAAAGATTTCTTACCTAAATTTTTAATTTCTTTGATTTGATCTTCACTAAGTAATACCAATTCTCCTAGATACTTAATACCTGATCTATCAAGACAATTAAAGCTCCTTGCGCTCAAATTTAGACTATCAATAGTTTGGAGCATTTTTTTAAGTTCTGGATTTTCCTCTCCATTTTCAACCTCTGGCACTTCAATATCCAATTCAGAATTAAAAATTGCCATTTGCTTATGCATAACACTTAATGCATTTTTAAACGCTGCCAAAGGCTCGATTTGACCATCTGTTTGAATATCAAAAATTACTTTCTCAAAGTTTGGATCATCTTCTAAAAGCACATTTTCAATAGAATAAGTAACATTGCTAACAGGAGTAAAATAAGCATCAAGTGGCATATAGCCCTCTGGAACTTCTTTTCTTGTTTCCTCGCTTGGCACATAACCAATACCTTTTTTAACCACAATTGAAAAATTCAATACTGCATCTTCATTAATCGTAGCTAAATGAATATCTGGAGTTACAATATCTACTAAATCATTTGCCAAATCCGAACCCTTAATTACTTTAGGACCATTAAATTTATAATCAATGCTTACAACTTCACTCTCATCTTTAATTCTAAAACGGATAGTTTTAAGATTCACAATAAAATGCGATACATCTTCTACCACACCGCGAACTGAATCAAATTCATGTGTAGCACCTGCGATATGAAGTGCTGTTGGAGCATATCCCACAGAACTTCCTAACAATAAACGACGCAAAGGATGTGCTAGAGTAATCGCATATCCAAACTCAAAAGGATAAGCTGTGATTTGTATTCTATTTTTGCCAACCTCACGTACCTCTATTTTGTTGGGAACATGAGGAGAAGTTTTAATACTTTTCATATTTATTCTCCTTTAAGCCTTATTTAGAATACAACTCAACAATGAGCCTTTCTTCAATAGGGATAACAACTTCTTCTCTCTCTGGCATTCTTGTGAAAATACCAAAAACTTTCTCTTGATCCACATCTACCCATGGAACAATACCTGTTTGTTTTGTAAGCTCGATAGCTCTTTGGATTTGAGGATTCTTTTTTGTTTTTTCACAAATTTCAATTTTTTGCCCAACATTTACAAGAGCTGAAGGAATATCTAGTTTTTTACCATCTACTAGAATATGTCCATGTGTTACAAGTTGTCTTGCAAATCTTCTAGTAGTAGCAAATCCCATTCTATATACTACATTATCCAATCTTCTTTCAATAAGCTTTACTAGATTTTCTCCTGTGTTTCCTTCTAATCTGTTTGCTTCTACAAACATTGCTCTAAATTGCTTTTCAGAAACGCCATACATCATTCTAGCTTTTTGCTTTTCTCTTAATTGAATACCATACTCTGAAATTTTACCGCGTCTTTGTCCGTGTTGTCCGGGAGCATATGGACGCTTATCTAGTGCGCTCTTACCTGCTAATCTTCTTTCACCTTTTAAAGCAAGAGAAACACCAAATCTTCTTTCAATTTTTTCTACAGGACCTCTGTATCTTGCCATATTCTAACTCCTTACACTCTTCTTCTTTTTGGTGGGCGACAACCATTGTGAGGCAATGGTGTAACATCTTTAAACCATAATACTTTAATGCCCTCAATGCTACCTAGGCTTTTTACAGCAGTTTCTCTACCGCTACCTGGACCTTGAATCTTAACACCTAATTCTTTAATACCATGCTCTTTAGCTTTTGCTACTGCATCTTCAACAGCTTGTTGTGCTGCATAAGGAGTAGATTTTTTACTTCCTTTAAAACCTAATGCACCTGCTGTGCTCCAGCAAATAACATTTCCCATTTCATCAGTAATTGTTACGCTTGTATTATTAAAAGCAGCAGAAATATGAATAATACCTCTTGCTATATTTTTTCTTACAATTCTTTTTTTAGTTACATTTCTTTTAGCCATTTTTACCCCTTATTTAGATGCACTACCAACAGTTTTTCTCTTACCTTTTCGTGTTCTTGCATTATTTTTAGTTGTTTGACCACGAACCGGAAGTCCTTTTCTATGTCTTAAACCACGATAGTTACCTAAATCCATAAGAGATTTAATATCCATTGTAACTTTTTTGCGTAAATCACCCTCTACGATGTGGTGAGCTTGAATTTCTTTTGCAATAGAAGAAACTTCATCTTCACCAAGGTCTTGCACCCTCTTATCATAAGAAATATTCACTGCTTTTAAAATATCTCTTGAAGTCTTTAAACCAATACCATAAATATAGGTTAAAGCATATTCAATTCTCTTTTTCTTGGGTAAATCAACACCAGCAATTCTCGCCATTCTTTTTCCTTTTAACCTTGTCTTTGTTTATGTTTTGGATTCTCGCAAATTACTCGAATCACGCCTTTTCTCTTGATAACTTTACATTTATCACACATCTTTTTAACAGAAGGTCTAACTTTCATAAGTTCTCCTAACTTTTAATTCTTAAAGTTTTATTTACTAAAACCCCAAGCTTTTTGGTAAAAAACCAAAAACATTACTGAATTGCTCTAAATTTAAAATTTATCGCTTCTTAAAAATAAATTTAAGCATTGAGTTTATAGTCCTCCAAAGGCTTATTCATCACCTAAACGACTATGAAAAGTGGTAATTATACTTAAAAGCTTATTAAAAACTACTTATACCTAAAAGTGATTCTACCTTTATCTAAACTATAAGGAGTTAATTCAATCTTTACTTTATCTCCCTGTAAAATCTTAATATAATGCATGCGCATTCTTCCTGCAATATGGCATAAAATAACATGCCCATTCTCTAGCTCTACACGAAAAGTCGCATTGGGTAATGCCTCTTTAACAATCCCATCTACTTCTATAACATCATCTTTTGCCAAGTGTTATTCCTTTGATAAAATTTCAGCTTTGCCATTGATAATAGCAACTGTGTGTTCATAATGGCTTCCTTTTAAACCATCTGTTGAAACCACACTCCATTCATCTTCTAAGATTTTAGGATTCCCCTCTTTTTGACAAATCATAGGTTCAATACAAAAAACCATTCCTTCTTTTATTTTATCACCCTGTTTTGCCTTTTTACCTTCAAGATAATTTGGAATCTCTGGTGCTTCATGGGGTTTTCTACCAATCCCATGCCCACAAAATCCAAACAAGGGCACATATCCATAATCCAAGATGAATTGCTCAATCAAAGCGCTAAGCTCTTTAAAATGCATTCCTACTTTAATCTGACTAATTGCATAATAAAGTGCATCCTTTGAGCAAGCAATTAACCTTGTATCTTCTTTAGAAATATTACCAACACCACAAGTAATTGCAGCATCTCCATACCAACCATTTAAGTTTGTCCCAATATCAAGCCCTATAATATCACCCTCTTTTAGTTGATAATCATTAGGGATACCATGGATAATCACTTCATTTACAGAAGTGCAAACAGAACCACTAAACCCATACAATCCTTTAAAAGAAGGTATAGCACCACAAGAGAGGATAAAATCCTCCCCCATTTTGTCAATCTCTTTTAAAGTCATACCAGGCTTAATATGTGCTTTTAGATGATTAAGCGTTTTAGCTACAATTCTACTTGCTTTTCGCAATTGCTCTATTTCATTAGGTTTTCTAATAGAAATTGCCATTATAGACCTACTGCACTAAGTGTTTTATATTTATTCATATAAATTTGAGCTTCTATTTTTCTCATTGTATCCACAGCAACTTGCACAACAATCAACACTGCTGTCCCTCCAAAATAAAAAGGAACTCCTGAAGCTTTTACTAAAACCCAAGGAAGTGTAGAGATAAGTGCTAGATATAAAGAACCCCAAAAAGTCAAGTTACTTGCAACATTATTTAAAAATCCTGCAGTTCCCTCACCCGGTCTAATTCCAGGGATAAAACCGCCTTGTCTTTTAAGATTTTCTGAAATATCCTTTGCATTAAATACAATAGAAGAATAAAAATAGGCAAAAAAGATAACCAGCAAAAACATCAATACATTATAAATATATCCATTAGGATTCAAATAGTCTGCTATTTTCATAATCACTTCATTAGAAGAAGCTTGTAGAAGTGTGCTAGGAAACATCAATAAAGCAGAAGCAAAAATAGGAGGAATCACTCCACTAAGATTTAGCTTAATAGGGATATAATTCATAATTCTTTTATCTTGATTTTGCATAACCACTTTTCTTGAATAAGAAACAGGTATTCTTCGCTCACCAAGCTCCACAAAGATAATACAAACTACTGTTATAATGATAATAGCCAAAATAAATAGAAGTGCCAACCAACTTAACTGCTTAGTATTTACAAGTTCAAAAGTTCCTGCTATTGCACTAGGTATCCCTGATACAATTCCTGCAAAAATGATTAAACTAATACCATTTCCAATACCTCTTTGTGTGATTTGTTCTCCAATCCACATAAGCATCATGGTTCCACACAACATTGAAAATGCAGAAATAGCAATAAATACATTCATATCAATCATAATAGCGCCATTAGGACCATTTCCTAAACTTTTTAAACCAATAGAAACACCCACAGCTTGCATCAAAGTAATCACAACTGTAACATAACGCACAATTTGCATATACTTTTGCATTCCATCGCGTTCTTTTTTCATTTTAGCAAGATTAGGAAAAGTGGCTGCCAATAATTCCATAATAATTGAAGCTGTAATGTAAGGCATAATCCCCAAAGAAATAATGCTTAATCGTTCCACAGCGTTACCGCTAAACATATTAAACAATCCAAGTGCATTAGAAGAATTGCTATCAAAAAAAGCTTTAATAGCTGCAGTATCTACACCCGGTACTGGCACATAAGCCAATACACGATAGGCTAAAAGAAAGCCTAAAGTAATGAGTATCTTAGTAACGATTGTTTTACTCATTATTTTTGTCCACTTACTTTAATTCTTTCATCTTTAATTTTAGAAGCTAAATCTTTTGCATTCGCTCCAATAAGCTTTATACTTGTAGTATAAGAAGGGAAGCTATGCACTTCTTTAATGCTTTCAAAAGTAATTTCTGATAAAGCAGCTACTTTTTCAATTTTTTGCACATTAATTACATAAGGCTTCACAACCCTACTTGTAAAACCTACTTTTGGCAATCTTCTTTGTAAGGGTTGCTGACCACCCTCAAAACCTCTTTTTTGCTTAGAACCTGTCCTAGCAGTTTGTCCCTTTCCACCTCTTGTGGAAGTTTTACCCATACCACTACCTTGTCCGCGTCCTACTCTTTTGATTTTTTTTACACTACCTTTAGCAGGTGCTAGATTTTCTAATGCCATAAACTCTCCTTAAGCTTTTACTTTAGTAAGTGCTTCAATAGTAGCACGCACTACATTATAAGGGTTATTTGAGCCTAGAGATTTTGTCAAAATATCCTTAATTCCTGCCATTTCTAATACAGGACGCACAGATCCACCCGCAATCACACCAGTACCCTCACTTGCAGGTTTTAGCAAGATGATACTTGAATTATATTTCTCTTGAACATCATGTGCGATTGTAGTGCCTTTAATATTTACTTTAACGATATTTTTAAAAGCATCATCAATGGCTTTTTTGATAGCATCTGGAACTTCTTTAGCTTTTCCTAAACCAAAACCAACTAGCCCATCTTTATTACCAACAACAACTAATGCATTAAAGCGAAATCTTCTACCACCTTTAACAACTTTAGTTACACGACCAACATTTACCACAACTTCTTTAAAGTCTTCTCTATTAATTTCCATATTATCCCCTACAGAGTTATTCCATTCTCACGAAGAGAATCTGCAAAACTAGCAACAACACCATGGTATAGATAACCATTTCTATCAAAGATTACTTCACTAATGTTTTTCGCTTTTAAATTATCAGCTAAAGCTTTAGCGATTTTCTTAACATCTTCTTTGTTGCATTTTAAGCCCATTTTTTTACCATCAACACTTGCTAAAGTAATACCCTTTGTATCATCAATAGCTTGTGCATAAAAATATCTATTAGATCTAAAAATGCTCAATCTTGGGGTTGTTGCATGTCCAAAGATTTTGGAACGAATTCTTAATTTTCTTTTAACTCTTAGAGTTCTTTTTCTTCTAATAATCTTACTTGTCATGACTTACCCTTATTTTTTAGAAGTTTTACCAGCTTTGCGGATAATACGCTCATCACTGTATTTAATTCCCTTACCTTTGTAAGGCTCTGGTGGTCTAAACTCTCTAATTTCTGCTGCAATTTGTCCGATTTGTTGTTTATCAGCACCTTTAATTACGATAATATTTTTATCTACGCTAATTTCAACGCCTTCAGGAATATCATAATTAATAGGATGTGAGAACCCTAAAGCAAGTTCTAAAACTTTTCCTTTTACTGCTGCTTTATAACCTACTCCATTAATTTCTAATTGCTTTGTAAAACCTTCACTCAAACCTATTACAATATTATTTGCTAAAGCTCTATAAGTTCCCCAATAAGCTCTTGATTGTGCATCTTCTCCCACCAAAGAGAAAACAAGCTCATTTTCTTTACAAGCAATTCCAACACGTCCGTAAGTTTCTAATTCTTTAGTAAGCTTACCACCCTTAAAAACTATTTTGCTTCCTTCTACACTAACTGAAATAGCACTTGGAATGCTAATAGGTTTTTTACCAACTCTTGACATAAATTTCTCCTACCAAATACTGCAAAGGGCTTCACCGCCAACATTTGCCTTATAAGCTTCATCATTAGCAATCACACCTTTAGATGTGCTAACTACAATTGTCCCATAACCATTTTTAAAATGTTTTAACTCGCTTCTAGCCTTATACACTCTTCTACCTGGTTTTGAAATTCTAGTGATTTCATTGATAACAGAGCGTCCTTTTTCATCATATTTTAATACTACATTAATAGATTGCTTTTTATCTTTTTCTACAACCTTATAGCCCTCAATAAAGCCTTTAGCTTGGAAAACTTCTAAAATTGACACTACAATCTTTGCATAATATAAAGTTGTAGTATCCAATCTTCTCATACTTGCATTTCTAATTCTTGTTAGTGAATCTGCAATAATATCATTTACCATATTTTCCCCTTACCAACTTGCTTTTCTAAGTCCAGGTATTAACCCTTCATTACCCATTTTACGAAGGCAAACACGGCAAATACCAAAATCTCTATAAACTGAATGTGGTCTTCCACAAATAGAGCATCTTGTATATGCTCTTACTTTAAATTTAGGTTTTCTAGCAGCTTTTGCTATCATAGATTTTTTAGCCATTTGTTCTTCCTTTTGCAAAAGGTAAGCCAAAAAGTTCTAGCAATTTAAAAGCATCTTTATCATTTGTAGCTGATGTTACAAAAGTGATATTCATACCATGACTTACCATAATATCATCATACACTACCTCTGGGAAAATAAGTTGTTCTGTGATACCAAAGTTATAATTCCCTCTACCATCAAATCCATTTCTAGGAATACCTCTAAAGTCCTTTACCCTTGGAAGAGCAATCACGATTAACTTTTCTAAGAAGTTATACATTTGATTCCCTCTTAAAGTAACTTTTACACCCATAGGCATACCTTCGCGCATTTTAAATCCTGCAACAGATTTTTTAGCGATTGTAATTACAGCTTTTTGACCTGCAATCAGTGAAATAGTGTCTGCAATATTTTGCATAATCTTAGTGTCTTTTGCATATTCTCCTGCACCTACACTAATAACAATCTTTTCTAGCTTAGGTAAAAGCATAGGATTTTTAATTCCTAGCTCTTCTGCTAATTTTGCTCTCATCTCATTTTTATATGCGGCTTTTAATTGAAACATCTACTTAATCCTCCGCTTTCTTAACATTTGAAATATGGATAGGCATTTCTTTATCAATAAAGCCACCTTTTGGATTTTTTTCACTTGGCTTTACTGCTTTTTTAGCTACCTTGCAACCCTCTACAATCACTTGAGAATTTTTAGGGATTACGCGTAAAATCTTAGCTTTCTTGCCTTTATCATCGCCTGCGATAATCTCTACCATATCGCCCTTTTTAATTTTAAACTTTGCCATTACAATACCTCCGGTGCTAAAGATACGATTTTCATAAAATTAGCATAACGAATTTCTCTTCCCACAGGTCCAAAAATACGAGTTCCAATAGGTTCTCTTTTGCTATCTAAAATAACTGCTGCATTGTCATCAAATCTAATTAAAGCACCATCTTCTCTATGAAGCTCTTTTTTAGTTCTTACAACAACTGCTTTTACAACCTGTCCTTTTTTAACTTTACCACTTGGTAGAGCTTTTTTTACAGAAGCAACAATCACATCACCTACTGTTGCATATCTTCTCTTACTTCCACCAAGAACCTTAATACACATTACTTCTTTTGCACCACTATTATCAGCTACATTTAATCTTGTAAAACTTTGTATCATAGCTCAACCCCTACTGAAACAACTTTATGGAGTGTAAAAGACTTTCTTTTTGAAATAGGTTTGCATTCAATCGCTTCAATCACATCGCCTACTTTTACGCTATTATTCTCATCATGCACAATATAACGCTTAAATCTTTTAACAATTTTTCTATATTTTGGATGTGTTACTCTTCTTTCTACCAAAATTGTAACACTCTTATCGCCTGTTTTAGTTACAACTTTACCTTGCACTACTCTTTTATGCGGTTGTGTTGCACTCATTAAGCCCTCCTTTGTAGTGCATTAAGAGCCGTTTTAATTCTCGCAATATCTTTTTTAGTAGCTCTTATTTCACTAGAATTTGTTAATTGCATTGTTCTAAGCTTGATTCTTAACTCAAACAATGAAGTTTCTTTTTCTTTCAAAAGTGTCTTTAATTCTTCAAGACTTTTTGTATTAATCTCAGTAAATTTCATTTTCACCCTCTCTAGTTACAATTTTTGTTTTAAAAGGGAGCTTACTTTGTGCCAATGATAATGCATGTCTTGCCAAAGCTTCATCAACACTACCCATTTCATAAATAATTCTTCCTGGCTTAATATTCATAACCCACTTATCTACTGCACCTTTACCTTTACCCATACGAGTTTCAAGAGGCTTTGCAGTGAGTGGCTTATCTGGAAATACTCTAATCCAAACCATTCCTGTTCTTTTTGTAGCACGAGTCATCGCAATACGCGCTGCTTCAATTTGACGCGAATCAATTCTTCCATGCTCTAAAGCCTTAATTCCAAACTCACCAAAAGCTAGTGAAGTTCCACGAAATGCTTTACCGCGATTTCTACCTTTCATTTGCTTTCTATATTTCGTTCTTTTTGGCATTAACATGATTATTGCCCCTTTCTTTTTCTAGCTGGACGAGTTTTCTCTTCGCCACTCTCTTGTTGTTTTTCAGCTTGAATCCCTTTTTGAAGAACCTCTCCTTTAAAGATCCATACTTTAACACCAATATTTCCATAAGTCGTTAAAGCTTCTGCAAAACCATAATCAATTTTAGCTCTCAAAGTATGAAGAGGGATTCTTCCTTCCATATACCACTCTGTTCTTGCCATCTCTGCACCTGCTAGACGACCTGAAACTCTTACTTTAATACCTTTAGCACCTGATTTCATAGCACCTTGCATTACTTTTTTCATAGCTCTTCTAAAAGCTACTCTTCTCTCAAGCTGTGTTGCTACACTTTCAGCTGCAAGTTGTGCATTACTTTGCGGTTTTTTAACCTCTTTAATGTTGATAAACACATCTTTATTTACGATTTTCTTTAAAGATTCTTTTAGTTTTTCAACATCTGCACCTTTTTTACCGATAATAATCCCTGGGCGTGCTGCCACAACGGTTACACGGATTTTTCTAGCAGTTCTTTCAACAACAATGTCACTAACACCAGCATAATATAGCTCTTTTTTTAGAAACTTTCTAATTTTATGATCTTCAGCAATATTTTGTGGCGCACTCGCAAATGCAGGAAACCATCTTGATTCCCAATTTCTATTAATACCAAGTCTTAAACCAATAGGATTTACTTTCTGACCCATTATTTATCCTTACTTTTTTGTGCTACTTCAACTAAAATATGTGAAGTGGGTTTTCTAATTGGAGTTGCTCTTCCTCTAGCGCGTGGAGTAAATCTTCTTAAAACTGGACCTGCATCCACTCTGCAAGAAGAAACAATCACATTTTCAGCCTCATAACCACCATTTGCTACTGCTGAAGCAATTACTTTAGAAATCACTTTTGCAGCCTTATTTGGCATAAACTCTAAAGAAGCAATCGCAAGCTCTGCATTCATTCCTTGCACTTCTCTTGCAATCAAACGAGCTTTAGTAGGTGATAAACGAATATATCTTAATAATGCCTTACTCATCTTCTCCCCTTACTTACCGATTTTCTTTTGGACACTACCTTTGTGTCCTTTAAAAGTTCTAGTAGGTGCAAATTCACCCAACTTATAGCCCACATGATTTTCTGTAACATACACAGGAACAAATGCTCTCCCATTATGAACATTGAAAGTTAAGCCAATCATTTCTGGAATAATCGTGCTTCTTCTTGACCAAGTTTTAATCGGTTTATTGTCTTTTGTCTCTTTTGCTTTTGTTACTTTTTTCATTAAATGTTCATCAACAAAAGGACCTTTTTTTATTGATCTAGCCATTTGTTTTCCTTATTTTTTTCTTCTTGAAATAATAAGCTTATCACTTGCTTTTTTCTTTCTAGTCTTATAACCTTTAGCTGGCATTCCCCAAGGTGAAACTGGATGTCCACTAGAACCTGTTTTACCTTCACCACCACCATGTGGGTGATCTACTGGGTTCATTGCTGAACCTCTTGTTTGAGGTCTTACACCTAAGTATCTATTTCTACCTGCTTTACCGATAGAAATATTTGCAAAATCCTCATTTCCAACTGTTCCAATTGTAGCAATACATTCACCTAAAATATATCGCATCTCGCCACTTGGCATTCTAAGAATAGAATATTTTCCTTCTCTACCCATAAGTTGCGCACTTGCTCCTGCACTTCTTGCAAGCTGTCCGCCACGCCCTGGATACATTTCAATATTATGCACAACAGTTCCAATAGGAATATTTTTCAACTTCATAGCATAACCCAAACGGATATCTAATCCACCCTCTGCTGAAAGCACAATATCGCCTACTTTTAAGCCACTTGGTTGGATAATATATCTTTTATCACCATCTTTATAAGTGATTAATGCGATTCTACAATTTCTATATGGATCGTATTCAATCGCACTTACTTTACCTTCAATATTGAATTTATTTCTTTTAAAATCAATAATACGATAAAGCTTTTTAGCCCCACCTTCTTTGTGGCGACTTGTAATTCTTCCGTTATTATTTCTTCCTGCATGAACGGGAAGTTTCACTAATAATTTTCTTACACTTGGCTTAGCAGTAATATTCTCTGAGCTTAGATTGCTCATAAATCTTCTACTAGGAGTGTATGGTTTATATGTTTTAATTGCCATTTTCTAACCCCTTATACCGCTAGTGATTCAATTTTCGCACCCGCAGGTAGCTTAACATAGAATTTTTTAAAGTTATTTCTTTTACCAATAACACCACGGAATCTCTTTACTTTACCTTCTTGTCTTAAAGAATTAATAGACAAAGGAGTGATTCCAAAATACTCTTTAAATACTTCTTTTAATTGTGTCTTGCTTAAACTTGGTGAAGTTTGCACTACCAACACATCTTGCTCTTGAAGCTTAAGAGACTTTTCTGTATACATAATGGATTTAATATCTGTAATACCTGCCATTTTTAACCCTCTTTAGTGATAGTTTCAAAAAGCGATTTTTCAATCACTACCGATCTGAATGTGGCTACTAAATAAGCATTTAACTCTGCCCCATCAATCAAATAGCACTGCTTTAAGTTTCTAAAAGCAAGGTAAGTTTTCTCATTATATGCTTCACAAACAAATAAAGTGCTTCTTTGGTTCAATGCATTAAATAAATTTGCTGCATCTTTTGTCTTACCACTTTCTACATCAATTTTATCAACAACAAACAAACTACCATTATTTGCTTTTTCTTGTAAAGCATATTGTAAAGCCAGTCTTTTTTGCTTTTTATTTACTTTAAGATTGTAGTTTCTATTGTTGCTAGGACCATGAGCTACACCCCCTCCTACGAATACTGGAGAAGTGATACTTCCTGCTCTTGCTCTACCGCCACCTTTTTGACTCCAAGGCTTTTTACCACCACCGCTCACTTTACCGCGAGTTTTAGCCATTGCATTATTTGCACGCAATGAAGCCAAAAAAGATTTAACATACAAATAAAGATTGTGTGAATGGATGCTTTGATAACTTTCTGGCAACGCAGCTTCACCGCTCTTTTTTAATTGTGAATCCAAAATAATTGCTTTACTCATTTTACAACCTTTATTTTTCCAAATGCTCCATTAAAACCTGGAACAGAACCTTTTAATACCAAAACATTATGTTCTTTATCAAAAGAAACAATTTCATTTTGAACCGTTACTTTTTCATTTCCATAATGTCCTGCCATTTTTTTACCCGGCTGAACACGACCTGGCCACTCACGATTTCCAATAGAACCCGGAGCTCTGTGAAATCTACTACCATGAGCTGCTGGACCACCTTGGAAATTCCATCTTTTCATAACACCGCTAAAGCCTCTACCTTTTGTATTAAAAGATACTTTAACTCTTTTTGCACTCTCTAAAAGAGATAAATCTAAATCACCTGCTTCTGTATTACTTACTGCCAAAGTTGCAAAACGATTAAACTCTTTATCAAGATTATATTTTTTTTGCACTCCTGCAATAGATTTATTCAATGTTTTTCCTTGATGATAAGCAACAAGTGCTTTTCCACCTTCAAACATTTCACAAACTTTAGCATCTTTCACTTTTAGCAAAGTTACAGGAATACTTGGCTTACCGATTGTCCTACTCATTCCAATCTTTTCTACTAAAAATTCCATTTATGCCCCTTATTTACCCATTGAGCGGACTTCTACATCCACTTCAGGTGCCATATCTAATTTTGTCAAGCTATCCACAGTCTCAGGCGTAGCTGATACAATATCAATAATACGCGTATGCACACGAATTTCAAATTGCTCTCTTGAATCTTTGTTAATGTGAGGAGATTTTAAAACTGTGTAGCGTCTCTTTTTAGTTGGGAGTGGAATAGGACCACGAATCTCTGCACCGGTTCTTTTCACAGCATCTACAATAGATACTACTGATCTATCAAGAACACGATGATCATAGGCTTTCAACTTAAGTCTAATTTTTTCCATTTTTTTTCCTTCAAAGAACTCATCAAAAATTGATGTAAATATTTTTGGAAGTTGCAATTATACTTATTTTATGCCATTTTAGCAATACTTTTTAACTTTTTTCTTCTTGCAAAATAAAATTTTATTTCCTTTTAAAAAGGAAAATAATAATATTTCTACAACGCAAATATTCCATACTAAATTTTTATTTTTTGAGAGAAAAAATTATGCTTTTAGAACAAATTTTTGAAAATTATCCTAAAAATTCTAATAAAATCCATCGCAAACTTTCTTTAAATCTTCCCAAAAAAGCTCTAATTTTTGGTGCACCTTTTTTAGGTAAAAACGATTATGTGCTTCATTATTTCAACCAAAAAGATAAAATAGATCTTAAAAAACTCTATATAGATTTGGAAGATATTCGTTTTAATAATTTAGATTTTCTAAAAGACTTGAATGATTTTTGCGCTAAAACCAAAATAGATTCATTAATCATTAATCACTACTCACCCACTTTACTCCCTCCCTCTTATTTGCCAAAATTAGAAAATATTATTTTAATTTCTAATATTTATTATTCTATTCCCTCATTTACTACTTTAGGATTTCCTCCTATTCTTTTTAATGAATTTATGCAACTTTTCAAAGGACAAATCCAAGAAGTTTTTCATCAATATCTTAAAAAAGGCACTCTTTATGAAGAAAATTTTGAAGAAAACAAAGGGAATCTTTTAAAGATATTAAGCAAAGATATTACAGAGTTGTGGATATTTAAAAATCTTATTCTTTCTTCAGGACTTAAAGTTTCCCCCCATCAAATTTATACAAAATTAAAAAAAGAAGGTAAGATTTCAAAAGATAGATTTTATAATTTTATAAATACTTTAAAAGAACAAAATATGCTTTTTTGGGTAAGAAAATTTGAGCATGCACTCGCTCCTAAAAAGCTTTATTTTTGGGATTTTAGCCTTAAAAATTCTCTAAGCTTTCAAAAAGATTTCTCTACACTTTTTGAAAATATGGTGTTTTTAGAACTTTATGCACGCTTTAAAGATGAGATTTTTTATACAGATAAAATTGATTTTTATATCCCTGCATTATCTTTAGGGATTCTTTGTATGCCTTTTATCCAAAATCTAGAAACCAAACTAAGTAAAATTACAAAGGAAAGAGAATTTTGTGAAAGCTTTTTAATCCTAAGTCTTAGCCAAAAAGAAAAAGGAGAAAATCTAGGCACTCCCTACACAATCCTTCCCTTTAGCGAATTTGCATTTGAAACTTTTATAGAGTTTTGTTAAAATATAAAGATTTTATAAAAAGGGGAAGTGATGAAAAAAGCTAAGTTACTATCTGCTTTGCTTTTAGTGGGGCTATTAGGAGGTTGTTTTAAGGATAAAGAGCTAGATACCCTAAAAAAACAATGTAGCTTTAAAGAAAGACAAAGCTGTGAAAAACTCGTGCAAATTTACCAAAAAGATTGCGATGCAAACAATGCAGATTCTTGTTTAGAGCTTGGAAGACTCTATCAAAATTCTCCAAAAAGAGATTTTACAAGCGCTAAAGCCTATTATAAAAAGGCTCAAGATTTAGGGCTTAGCAAAGCAAAAACATATCTTTCATTTTTAGAATACGGCTTTGCACCTGCTATCTCCAAAAACCCTCTTCAATATGGCCTTATTGACATAGAAGGAAACTTTATCACAGAAGAAAAATATAGCGATTTTGATCTTTTAAACAATGGTTTTATAAAAGTTGCTACAAATGATAAATATGGTATCTTAAATCAAGAAGGCAAAGAGATTTTAGAACCTCAATTTGAAGAAATTAAAGATTATTCTGAAGGACTTATCGCAGTTAGAAAAGATGATAAATGGGGATTTATAGATGAATGGGGGGATATTGTTATAGATTTTACTTTCAAAAGTGCCTATGATTTTCATGATAGGCTTGCCCCAGCAAAAAAAGATGAACTTTTTGGTTTTATTAACAAAAAAGGAGAGTTTGTCATTCAACCACAATTTGATGCAACTTCTTATTTTCGCATTCCTTATACTCTAGCAAGTAAAAGTGGAAAATGGGGGATTATAGATAAAAATGGAAATTTTATAATAAACCCTATCTATGATAATATAGAATTTTTTGGAGATTTTTTCAAAGTTACTTTAAATGAAAAAATAAGCTTTATAGACGCTTCTGGAAAAATTCTTATAGAAAATATTGAAGAGGTGAGTAGCTATGCGGATTCTTTTATTGATTTTACAGACAATATATTTTCAATAAAAATAAATGGAAAATGGGGCTTAATTAATCAAAAGCTTGAGTTTCTTTTGGAAGCTAAGTTTGATAATTTTTATAGAATGGCTGATAAAGGCTTAATCAAACTTGAATCTAACAATAAATTTGGCATTGCAAATGCTAAATTTCAAGTGATAGCTGAAAGTGAATTTGATGCGGTAGGTAAGCTTGATAATGGACTTATATCTATAAAAAAGAATGGGAAATGGGGCTTTATAGATGAAAATGGGAAAAGGGTTATACCTACTATTTATGAAAAAGTTTATAGTTTTTATAAAGATCTTGCTAGAGTTAAGCTAAATAGAAAATGGGGCTTTATAGACAAAAGTGGAAAAATGGTTATACCCGCCATTTATGTGGAGGCTAGCAATTTTCATGAAGGTCTTGCAGCAGTTAAGCTGAATAATCAATGGGGTTTTATTAATAAAAAAGGTAAAATGGTTATAAAACCACAATTTGCAGAAGCACAAGACTTCTATGGGGAAATTGCAGGAATCTATTTAAATCACGATTGGGGTTTTATTAACAAAAAGGGAGAAATAATTATTGAACCACAATTTTCTTATTTAGAATACAGCACATATGCAAATGGATTAATAAAGGCCAAAATGCGCTATGATACAAAAGTAGTATTTTTTAACAAAAAAGGGGAGCTTATTGAAATACCTTCTGTCTTTTATGCAGAAGAAGATAATGGATATATAAAGGTTTCGGTTATAAATAAAAAAAGTCCTTTTGATAAAGAAGGTCTTATAGATACAAAAGGAAATTTTATCCTAGAGCCCTTTTATGATGAAATCTCTATTTTAGGGGATATAGCTTTGCTAAAAATTTATGAAAATGACGACAGATATAGTGCAAAATATGGTTTTTTGAATTTAGAAAATAATGTGTTTATAAAACCAGAATATGATTATTTAGTACTAGAAGATTTTATAGAAGAACTTGGGTTTATAAGATTTCAAAAAGGCTCTAAAATAGGCTTAATGGATAAAAATGGCAAAATTCTTATTGAGCCAAAATTCTTTGATTTAGGAAGATTTTTAAAATTAACAGATTAATTTATGAGGTGAAAATGAAAATAAGAATCTATTATGAAGATACAGATTGTGGCGGGATTGTCTATCATGCAAACTACCTTAAATATTGTGAGAGAGCAAGAAGTGAGTGGTTTTTTGCTCTTGGTTTAAGCCCACAAACTGATAATCTAGGATTTGTTGTAAAATCTATGCAAATTGAGTTTTTACACCCTGCAAAGCTTGGTGATTTACTAGAAGTAAAAACCAAAATTTTAGAGCTTAAAAGTGCTTCTATTTTGTTGGAACAAGAAATATTTTTACAAGAAAAAAAGATATTTTGTGCTACAATCTTATTAGTTTGCATTACTCAAAATAAAGGAATACCAAAAATTACCAAAATTCCACCCTTTGCAAATGAAATTTTTAAAAATTTACAAAAAGACTAAGTTATGAAAAAACCACAAATCACCTATCCTTGCCTTTGGCAATATAAAATCATCGGAAACGATAAAGAGGAGCTTATAGAAATTGCTTTTAACCTTATAGATAAAGATTTCAAACACACTTTAGGTAAAGCTAGCAAAGGTGGCAAATACCATAGCATCAATATTGAAGTGCTAGTAGATAACGAAGAAGAACGCGATTTAATCTTCTCTAAATTCTCAAGCCATGAAAAAATCCATATCGTTATTTAGCTTCACTCTTTTATTTTTACCGCTTTATGTGAGTGCAAATAAAATCCACACTTGCCTTATGCAAAGCTACCCTATCTCACACATCACAAACAATCAAGTGATTTTAAAAAATTCCTATTCCATTCCTTTTGCTACCCATAAAGAAAACATAAGCTATGAAGAGAGATTACAAAATCCTGATATTGCAAGTATGTTTCTCTATCCTTATCCACAAAATGCTCCTAAAAATCCTTATGAAGATTCCTCACGCATAAGAAATTTTGAACTTTTAGGGCAAGTTTATGGAAACTCACAAAAAGAAGTAGAAAAAAATTTAAAAGAACTCACTTGGCTAGATGGGGAAGTCTTTTTATTTAACACGCAAAATGGTGCTTATGAAGCACTAAGGCGTGTAAAGGAAAAACTAAAAACGCTTGATGGCAAATATCTTCCCTATCTTAGCAAAATCGGTGGGACTTATAAATATAGAAAAATCGCAAATACAAACCGCCTAAGCGCGCACAGCTATGGGATTGCAATAGATATTAATGTAGCACACTCACGCTATTGGCTATGGGATAAAACAAGAAAAAATCCCAAAAAGATTCCGCAACAAATCATAGAAATTTTTGAAAGCGAGGGATTTATCTGGGGAGGAAAATGGTGGCATTATGATACTATGCACTTTGAATACCGCCCTGAAATTCTATGTTATGGGCGTTCATAATACACAAGCTCTTTTTTATCCCCTTTATCCTCTTCATAAATAATATAAAATTTATTTTGATAGAGGCTATGCACCCTGATTTCTTCTCCATTTTTTAGCACAACTTCCTTAGAACCTAATAAAATTCCACCCACTGCTTTTCCTAAGCTAGGCACAAACAAAATAAGGCTAAACAAAAGCAAAACACCATAAATAACCCTTAAAATCTTGGCTAAAAAATTTATCATAGAACCAAGCCCAAAGATCACAACAAGCAATGTAAAAATCACCCCATTAAACACATTTCCAAAAAAAGGGTTAAAAAACTCTTTGATTCCATAAAATTGAATATAATTTACAAAAATCGCCACCCAAAAAACACACATCAAAATAAATACAAAAAATATACCTACAAAAATAGATTGAATAAAATCTGCTACTTTCATTTTAGCCCCTTATTTTTTTTATTTTTTTATTATGGATTAAAAAAATTTTTGAAGCTTCCTTCTCTTCTATTCCACGCTCATCTAGCACAACCACATCACTTTTTTTTAATGCAAATTCTAAATTAAATTTTTGCTTATGAAAATTTGCAGAACTTGAATAAAGAGCACCCAAAAAAGACAAAAACTCATGGTGCATTCCACTTGCCACAACACGCACTGCAATATTATTAGGAACCCTATAAATAAAAGTAGTCTTTTGGCTTCTTCTCACTCTATTTTTATGTAAATTTGGGATTCTTGTTAAACTTTTTAAATCTTTTAAACTTGCCGTAGTTAAAAGCACATTTTGAGAAATTTCACGCCCTTTAATAGAATTTAATCTATGAAAATCTTTAGAAAGAAAGCCCGCAGTGGTATCACTTTGGGCTAAATAGATGAGAGGTTGCATTATCTCAAGAAATCTTGAATTGATTTTGCAAGATTTGGATTTTTCTCTTTAATCTCTCCAATAGCTAAAATCGCTACTCTAGCAGCCTCAATCGTCGTAAAATAAGGCACATTATTACGTAATACTTGTGTTCTTATTTTATCCGTATCATCTTTACTAGAAGCCTCATCGCTTGTATTAATCGCTAAAGCAATCTCGCCATTTGCAAGCATATCACCAATATTTGGACGCCCTTCACTAATCTTTAGTGCTTCTTTACAAGCAATTCCTGCTTCTTCTATGATTTTAGCCGTCCCTCTTGTAGCACACAAGCTAAAACCAAGCTCCTTAAGCTTTCTAGCAAACTCCACAGCATAAGGCTTATCAAGTGCTTTTAGCGATAAAAAGACTTCTCCACTTAATGGAATATTATTCTTGCAAGCTAACTGACTTTTAGCAAAACTAATCCCAAAACTATCACTAATTCCCATAACTTCGCCAGTTGATCGCATTTCAGGTCCTAAAACCATCACTGCACCATTTAACTTATTAAAAGGAAAAACAGATTCTTTTACTGCGATATGGTTAGATAACTTTGGCTTATACAATCCATCTTTAAACTCTACTTTTTTAAAGGTATCATAACGCTCGAGTGCCTTTTTTAAATCTTTATTTACCATTACATCGGTTGCAACTTTAGCTAAAGGTATACCTGTAGCTTTAGATACAAAAGGTACGGTGCGTGAAGCTCTAGGATTTACTTCAATCAAATACAAAGTATCTTCAAAAATCGCATATTGCGTATTCATAAGCCCTACTACTCCAAGATTCCTTGCGATTTTAGCAGTAGTTTCCTCAATCTCTTTAATCTTCTCTTTGCTAATACTAATTGTAGGGAGCGAACAAGCAGAATCTCCACTATGGATTCCTGCCTCTTCAATATGTTGCATAATCCCTGCAATATACACATCTACTCCATCACAAATAATATCCACATCAAGCTCGATTGCATTGTTTAAAAATTTATCAATTAAAACCGGAGAATCCTCACTAACACTCACAGCCTCACTCATATAATTTTGCAATTCTGCAATGTTATAAACAATCCTCATAGCACGCCCACCCAGCACATAACTAGGACGCACAAGAACTGGAAAACCTATGCTTTGTGCTATGCTAATGGCTTCTTCTTTGGTAAAGGCCGTGCCATTTTTAGGTTGTAATAATCCATTTTCTTCTACAAACTTAGCAAATTTCTCTCTATCTTCTGCTACATCTATGGTTTTAGCACTTGTGCCTATGATATTTGCACCAATGGTTGTGAGCTTTTTAGCTAGTTTTAGAGGAGTTTGCCCTCCAAAATGCACGATGATTCCATCTGGCTTTTCTCTTTCAATCACAGATCTTACATGCTCAAAAGTAATGGGTTCAAAATACAATACATCACTTGTATCATAATCGGTACTAACAGTTTCTGGGTTACAATTATACATAATGCTTTTAATCCCCATATCTTTGAGTGCAAAAGCCGCATGCACACACGCATAATCAAACTCAATACCCTGCCCTATGCGGTTTGGACCTCCTCCGATAATCATCACTTTTTTGCTATTCTCTTGTGGCTTTTCTTCCTCTTTATTGTTAAAAGGAATATGAGAATACAAATAAGCCGTTTTAGTGGCAAACTCTGCAGCACAAGTATCCACTTCACTATAAGCTTGTGTGATACCCAAATTTTTACGCAAAGAGTAAATATCCTCTTCTCTTATCTCTAAAGATTCCTTTTGATTAATCAAAAAAGCAAGCATTTTATCACTAAAACCATAGATTTTAGCCTCTCTTAAAAATTCCTCTTTTTGCAACTTTTCAAAACTAATGCTTTTTTCAAATTTTATAATCTCTTCAATTTGATATAAAAAATAAGGATCGATTCTGCTCCATTCATGCACTTCTTCTGCACTTACTCCCTGTCTAAAAGCATCTGCTACATAAAGGATTCTATTTGCATTAGGACGCCTTACTTCCCTTTGGATTTCTGCTAAATCACTACTTTGTGGATTAAATCCAAAAATCCCTGTTTCTAAACTATTCAAAGCCTTTTGTATCGATTCTTTAAAAGTAGCACCAATCGCCATAACCTCCCCAATACTCTTCATAGAAGTAGTAAGCGTAGAATCAGCTTGTGGAAATTTCTCAAAAGTAAATCGCGGGATTTTAGTCACAATATAATCTATACTAGGCTCAAAACTTGCAGGAGTTCCTGTGATATCGTTTTTAATCTCATCTAAAGTATAGCCAACTGCTAAAAGTGTTGCAACTTTGGCAATAGGATAGCCTGTAGCTTTACTTGCTAAAGCCGAGCTTCTTGAAACTCTAGGATTCATCTCAATAACTGTCATTCTGCCCGTTTTTGGATTTAACGCAAACTGCACATTGCTCCCACCTGTATCCACGCCAATCTCACGCAAAATCGCAAAAGAAGCATCGCGCATTCTTTGGTATTCTTTATCGGTTAAAGTAAGTGCTGGAGCAATCGTGATAGAATCCCCTGTATGCACTCCCATAGGATCTAAATTTTCAATAGAACATACAATAATACAATTATCCTCTTTGTCGCGGATAACTTCCATCTCATATTCTTTCCAACCCAATAAAGACTCTTCAATCAAAATCTCGCCAATAGGGCTAATCTCTAACCCTGCTTCTACAAGGCTTTTGAACTCATCTATATTATAAGCCACACCGCTTCCACCACCTGCTAGAGTATAACTTGCCCTAATTATAAGAGGAAATCCTATCTCTTTTGCCGCTTCTAGTGCTTCATTGAGCGTATAAGCATAGCGGGATTTTGGTAAATCCATACCAATTTTTAGCATTGCTTCCTTAAAAGCTTGTCTATCTTCACCCTTCTTAATTGCTTCTGGCTTTGCACCTAAAAATTTAATACCTTCAAGCATTCCTTTTTCAAACATACTCATCGCAATATTAAGTGCGGTTTGCCCCCCCATAGTGGGCAAAATGGCATCTACTTTTTCTTTTTTAATAATATCAGCCACAACCTCTTCTGTAATAGGCTCTATATAAGTTCTATCTGCAAACTCTGGATCTGTCATAATTGTAGCGGGGTTAGAATTGATAAGCACAACTTTATAACCTAACTCTTTAAGCGTTTTTGCAGCTTGAGTTCCTGAATAATCAAACTCGCAAGCTTGTCCAATCACGATAGGCCCTGAACCAATCAATAAAATTGTATTAATATCATCTCTTTTTGGCATTAGCTCTTCTTTTAAATAGTTTTTAAATAAATCTTGTTATTTTAGCGTGTTAAGACTTAAATTTTTGTAGCGTCAATGAAATTTTATTGCAGAACTAAGTCAATATGTAAGTTTTTAATTGATAACGATTTTTGATTGCTTAGGGTGTTTTTGCCTGTAATGTAAATTATAGATTGTTTAGTTTTATCATAGTCTTTAATGTATATAGCTTTAGTTTTAAAATTTCTAGAACAATAAAAGCAAAACCCAGAAAAACTTTAGGGGCGATAGCAAAAGTAATCAATTCCAATAGTTGCAACATATAGTAGCAACTTTTATAAAAAAGGAGAAATTATAATCTCCCATCTACTTGCTCTTTTGGCAAGATTCCTTTTAAGTCATAAATTATAGTTTTACCTTTATTGCTAAAGTCATATTTTTTAAACTCATTATGTGAAACAGCAACAATAACTGCTTTATAATCTTGGAGCTTAAATTTATCCATATCTTGCAAAGTAAGATTATATTCGTGTTCTACTTCTTTGCTATCTGCCCATGGGTCAAAAACATCTACACAGCAATCAAATTCTTGTAATTCTTTTATAATATCCACTACTCTTGAGTTTCTAATATCTGGGCAATTTTCTTTAAATGTGATTCCTAAGATTGCAACTTTAGAACCTACAATTTGATGAGAGTTTTTAATCATTAGTTTTATAACTTTATTTGCAACTACAATCCCCATATTATCATTAATATGTCTTCCTGCTAGGATTACTTGTGAGTGATAGCCTAAAGATTCAGCCTTATGTGTTAGGTAGTATGGATCGACACTTATACAATGCCCCCCTACAAGTCCCGGGCGGAATGGCAAGAAGTTCCACTTTGTCCCTGCTGCTTCTAGCACATCTAGTGTATCTATGCCCATTTTATCAAAGATTAGCGACAGTTCATTTACAAAGGCGATATTAATATCTCTTTGCGAGTTTTCTATAACTTTGGCTGCTTCGGCTACCTTTATGCTTGAGGCTTTATGTGTCCCTGCTGTAATGATACTTGCATAAAGATTGTTTACTTCTTCTGCAATTTCTGGTGTAGAACCACTTGTTACTTTTTTGATACTTGGTAGTCTATGTTCTTTATCCCCCGGATTAATCCTCTCTGGCGAATATCCACAAAAGAAATCTACATTAAACTTTAACCCACTCATCTCTTCTAAAATAGGCACACAATCTTCCTCTGTGCAACCCGGATAAACCGTGCTTTCATAAATTACTATATCGCCTTTTTTAAGCACTTTTCCAACACTTGTAGATGCCTTCTTTAGTGGAGTTAGGTCAGGTTTATTGTAGTTATCAATAGGCGTTGGAACGGTTACTATAAAAATTTGTGCTTTTTTTAGGTCTTCTAAGTTTGTGGTATAGCTTAGTTTTTTAGCACTTAATAGCTCTTCTTTATCTACTTCTAGCGTTCTATCATAGCCTTCTTTTAGCTCATTAATTCTAGCTTCATAAATATCAAATCCAATCACTTCATATTTCTTGCCAAACTCCACTGCTAGTGGTAATCCAACATATCCAAGTCCAATTACAGCTAAAGTCTTCATTTATCTCCCTTTTATATAAAGTTATAAAATTCTACTTATTTTTAATAAATCCTTCATAAATAACATTTTATTTTGTTTTATATACCAAAGCTTTTTGACATACTTTACATCTAAATGAAACACCCTTTAAGATCTTATAATGCACATCATCTGGCACATCATGGATTTTATTAGGACATGCACAAGTATAATAAAACCCATCAATTTCCTCCCCCTCTTCAAAACCATCTTCTATTACATCATATTCGCTAAGACTATCAATATTATTCAAAAGTTCTGGCACTACTAAATCACATACATCAGAACTTGCAATAATAGAATCTCTTCTAAATTTTTCTACCTTCATATCTTCTTTTAAAATGTGTTCTAAAAGCCACTTTTTAGCAACTATACTTAGCTTTTCTTTAATTTCATTAAGACTTGTTGCTTCTTTGACAATAGAAAACATTTGTTTTGTTATCATATTATGGATTTGCTTATGTTCTTCTAGCTTAGGATAGCCGATTTTCTCCATATATTTTTCTTCTTCTTTGAAATGCACTCCCATATAATCAAAAAATTTTTTTAAAACCTCTTTAATTTCATTGGCAGTTGCTTGACGATTTGCCAACAAAAACACGCGATTTGCAATAGCAAATAGCATTTTATGCTGTGCATCCACCTTCTCATTATGCACACTAAAAGAATTACTCCATTTTATCACTCTTAACACACCTTTTTATAAATTCTTTATTTTATCTTCTTTTTTAAAGAATATTCCTTAAACTAAAAATTTCTCCTATAGTTTTCTTTCTACAAACAATCGATGCAAATGAAAAGCTCCAGAATTTAAATGCACCACTACATAGGAAAAAATTTTATCTTTAAAAGTCTTTTTTTGCTCCAAAAATTGCACAATTTTAATAAAACAATCCTCATCATAAAAATCATGAGAAAAAGCAAAATAGAGCGTATCACTCTTAACTTGTTTATGTGTATAATGGCTCAAAAACTCTAAAGTAAATTTGGCCTCAATCTTCCTAAAGCTCTCATCATTAAAACATAAACTCTCTCCCAAATAATTTGCTTTTAGATTGCAATAATCTGCTTGATTAAAAGAATAATATTGATTATGGGTTGTATCTTGATTAAAATGCTTATTTAAATTAAAAAGATGCTCTACAAACTCTTTTAGGCTTTCTTTGGAAGAAAACTCTATGGGAGGCACATATTTAAACTTTATTCCACTAAGCATTAAACACTCTTTGCCAAGCGTTGTTCTCTTCTATGTTCTGCCAAACTAGGAAGATTAGAAAGAGTAATTCTCCATGCTTTAATACACATTAAAATCTCATTTACACTTTGTGTTCTTGTTTCACTCTTTTTTAAGACTTCACTAAGCCATTGTATATCTCTCACATCCCCTCTTACAAACTCCTCATAATCAATTTGCAAGGCTTTTGTAATGTATCTTACATATTCTTCTATGGCTTTATCTTTTTTGACTTGGAATTTGTATTTAATCGCAGTTTTTACAAGAGTGTTCATACTCATAAATGCTAAAACATCTGAAAAGTTAAAAGATACTTTTTCATTATCTCTTTTCCATATAAGCAAACGCAAAAGGACACACATAAACTCTTTTTGCTTGTATTTCCATAACTTTTTTTGCAAATCTTCTTGCATCAAAATCACTTCATACTTAATCCCATCACCCTCTTTTTCTGTATGGTTTAAAAAGTTTTCAAGTTCTAATATACCACGATTTAAAAAATCTTTTAATTCCATAACGCCCCTTCATAAACCTCTCCCCTTAAGGCTACTTATACTTCAAAATTCCTAATTTTAGTAAAATTTCTATTATATGTCAATTCTATATTTATAAGAAAATATAATTTAAGAAATATTTTTATCCTACATAAATTTTAAAATTTATAGCATTAAAATAATCTTTTATTTTAAATCCAAAACTTTTAGAAAATCTTAAAAATGTTTAATAAATAGAAGCTTTTTGTAGTAATTCTATGGTATAATTTTATCGCGTGAAGTTTGATTCCTTAGTGAATTACGACTTCACTAAGGGAAATTTGCTTCGCCGAAAGGAGAATGCAAAATGCTTTATATCGTAGTAATTATAGCATTTATTTGCTTAATTATAACACCTATTTATTAAAATTTATAAATCTAGGTTAATAGGCTAGGAGGGCAAGCACTCCTAAGCCCCTATACGATGTAATTTCCTTGCTTGTATTTTTTATAAAATCTACACATTAAAAATAAATTCCTGCCCCCACATAAGCTCTTGCTCTATTTGCTCCATCTGTATCTAGCTTTTTGATGGCTCTTGCTAAATCTACTTTAACATAAAAAGCATCGGGCTTTAAATAAAGTAGCTCCAACCCTGCTGAATCCATAAAATACTCTTGTCTTTCCTTATCTTCATTCCAAGAATACCCAAGCTCATAAAAAGGAGTGATGTAGAAGTTTGGGATAGGACTTTGATAACGCAAACCTAAAGTTGCCATTACCATATTATCACCTTCTCCTTCTCCATTTCTATAGGCCCTCATACCATAAGGACCCCCTAAAGATGCAGATTCACTAGAATCTAGCCAAAATCCTCCCAAAACCTTTTGATAGCTTACATTAAAAAGATGTGTAAGCTTTTCATGTAAATAATATTGATTATTTAAATAAACATTAAGCTTTGAAAACTTCCCTGTTCCTGGTGCATCTTTTGTTAAAGAATCATCACCCTTTACATCTCCATAATACACTTTCACATTATAGCTTAGATAATTTCTCTCTATCCCACCATAAGTTCCTTCAAATCCTCCATAACCCACATCACTATGCTTCATAAAGTCAATCCCAAATCTCTCATAAGCATCTTTTAGCTTTCTGTGTGTATATCCAGCACTCCAATACAAAGAATTTGTAGAATTTATAAAAAGCGGATAAGTAAAATCTACTCCAAAGTCCGTAGAAGTTCCCACGGCTCCCATTTTCTTATAGTTTCCACCTAGCTCATAGTTTCCTTTATTCACTCTTGGAGAAATTTTTAGATTCCCTATAAATGTAGTGTAAGTCGCTCCATAGTTAAGCTGATTTTCGTTACTTCTTTGCACCATAGTATTTAAAGAATCGCCCAAACCAAAAAGATTATTAAAAGTCGTTGTCGCACCAAACCTAATTTGCCCTGCTCCCTCTGTTCCGTAGTTATCCGCATAGAGCATTGCACTTGCTTTTTTACTATCATAAATCTCTATTGCAACATTACTCTCTCCAAAATCCTCCCCAGCCTCTAATGCACCCACAGCCTCAATACCTGCACTTTGATTAATCTTATAGATAACATCTTCCATATTTTTGGTAGTGATAATCTTGCCTTTAAGCGATTCACTAAGCTTAGAATTAATAGCAAAATCACTCAATTTAGAATAATTTTTAATAGTATAATCCCCCAAAGTCCCCACAATAATATTTACCTGAATGGTATCTTTAATCGTTTGTTGTGGAACATAAGCAGTCGCTGAAGGGTAGCCATTGTATTGAAAATAATAAGAGACAATATTTGTGATTGCTTGTAAAGTTTCTGGAGAGATCTTAGAAATCTTTTGTGCATAGATTGATTCTGCTAGCCATTTCTCTTCAATCCCTAAATCTTTTAAAGTAACCTCTTTGCCATCAATTTTATTATCAATCTTAAAATTATATTTGTATTTATATTGTTGCTCTTCTCTTAATTGCAAACCTTCTTCATCAAGATTTTCTTTATCTTTTTGTTTAAAAGAGTTTTGTTGCTGTTTTAGCGTATTTGTAATATTTTTATTTTGTGGCACATCTCTATAAGGAGAAGTGTTAATCATATCCTCTAGTTGCTTTGCTTCCTCTGGACTTGTTTGCGCAAAAACACACGAACATAAACCTACAAGACTAAGTGCTAAAAAACTTTTTTTACCCATAAATAACCCTTTAAATAAATTTCTATTTCAATAAAGACTTCTTTTAAGTCTTGTTAAAAGAGGCTATCTAGCCTCTCCATAAATAATTTTGCCATCTTCACTTAAACTTAAATTTAACTTATATTTTGTAAAATTTTCTTTGTGAAAACCTGCTATTTTTCCTACTTCTGCTTTATTATTACTTTGATTGATTGCTTCAATACTTTTTAAAAGATCTGCCCTATTTAGAGGATTCCCATTCATATCTGCAAACCCCTCTTGGCTCTCTAAAAGTGCAATTTTATTTTGCGGTTTAGCAACGCCCTTAGGTACATAAAGATTAAAATCTGCCGCTAAAGAAAGATTAATAGGAAATCCTAAACTTTTTACAAAACTCTTAGAATCTTTTTTCTTGTAAATAAAACTAAAATGTTCAAAATTATTTACAACTTTTGCTTCTAACTTTGCTTCAGTTATAAGATGATTATCTTCGCTTAATTGTGCAAGTGAAGGACTTGGAAGAGTTAAAGACACACCTGAGGGACTTTGCCAAAATGGGATTCTTATCACACTTCCACTAATTGCATTAATGTTAACTTTATCATCTTTGCTAAATTCTCCACCTATATAAAGTGTATTTTTATAAGAAAGAGCTAGATTACTCTCTGCATTTGGAACACCACTAGCTGCAATATAAATCTCATCTCCATCTTCTTCTTTATAGTCGCCTAAACTCACATCCACAAGACTTAAAGTATTTTCATAGGCACTCTGCCCCACTCCTGCGATAATATACAATCCAGATTTTGGTGCGTCTGAGGCAAATTTAGTATTTTTGAAATTAAATTCGTTTTTATAAGATTCAACCTCTCCTCTAGCCCCATAAATATCAACTTGCGAAGTAGAGTAGTAGTTACCTACATTTACTTTATTATTTTTAGCACTCTCTAATCCATAAAGAAAAATTCCACTTGCTCTATCTTTATTTGTATTGGATTTTTGCGCCTCTACATTGTAGTATTCAATACTATTTCCTTCTACTTGTATAGCCTCAATACCGCTTTTAATCGTTTCTCTACTAAAAACATTATTTAAAGTAATTTTATTGTTTTTAGCATTTTGTGCATAATGATAGCTTCCCTCAAAAAACTCTTTATCTACCGCAAAAACATAAAGAGGCAATGCACTTTGTGAATCTTTAAAATCAATAATATTAGAATTTGCATCTCCTGCAAGCGTTCTTGCTCCTACGATGGAAATTTTATCGCGAAGCTTCTGTGTTCTATCCTCATTCTGGATTGTATCAATCTCTGTAAGATTGTTTCTAATCTTTACACTATTAAAGCTAGCTCCACTACTTGCATATGCTCCATAAAAACTAAATCCACTCTCACCTAGATAAGTTTCAGAAAGTGCAAAAGGTTTCCTTAAATCAATATCGATACTATTATAATTCGCACTTCCTTTTGTGCTATATCCACCATAAAACTCAAAAAGCCCTTGGATTTTAATCCCATCTTTTAATTTCTTATAGGTATTTAAAGATTTAAGAGTAATTTTATTGTTGTCTGCCTTTCCTTGTGCTGTTTTCCCTCCAAAAAACTCTCCAAATAAAAGTGCATCATAATATTGTAGCATTTCTTTAGAATCTATTTTTAAATCTAAATCCAACCCATCTATTTCCAAACTATTTCTTAAAGCATTGTGTTCTTTTTTATCATTCACATCTACAAAGCCCCCAGCAATGTGTGCCACCACTGAAGTTGAATAACTCCCTAAAGTTCCATGAACGATAAATTTACTCCCTTGAATGCTAGTTTTATTCTCACTAACATCTCCATTATAAGCAATACCTCCCACAATATGTGTCATACGCTCATCATAAACTCTATCATCATCACTATTTACTTTATAAAGGCTTGGATGAAAATCCACTCTAGCACCCTTTTCTAAAAGCACAGAGTTATTTAAAGAATCCCCTAAAAATGAAATCCCTCCTACAAGATAAGGCGCGCCATTTAAATCAAGATTATAAGTGTTTTCCACACCCATATTCACATACGCATCTTTTTGCAAAATAAGGCTATTGTTTTTAGAATCCCCTTTTTGTGTAAGTGCAGGAGTTACAAGAAAGTTAAAACTATCTCCTTTTTTAGAAGCCTTTGGTACTTGCACTTCTTTAGCATCACTTGGAGAAACAAAATACACAGAGCTTAGCTCTCCTGCTTTTAACACAAGCTTATTATCGCTTACATTCCCCATTTTACTCCAAGCACTTATCACAAAAGGAACATAGGCAATATCCCTTAATTCCTCATTAGAAGAATAGCCACTATGTGTGCCACGCACGAGAAGTTTTGTATTAACATCTGGAGTGATGATTTGAAGTTTTTGCTTATCATTTAAAATTTTTGGATTATCATAAATAAGTGTTGCACCTTTAATAGAATCGTTAGATTTGATGCTGCAGTAATTTTTACCTTCTATTTTTTTATGAGTATTATTAGCATAATCCCATACATCTTTATTTTCTAAACACTCATAGCCAATCTTAGTCACTTGTGCTTCAAGTGCCAAAGCCGTAATAATGCTTAATAGAGAAACTTTACCTACTTTAACCATTAAAAAAACCCTTTCCTTTTATTATTTTTTAAAATATAAAATTTACTTATTTTTTAATCTATGAACTATTTTCAAGCATTAAAAAATAAAACTTATGATAAGGATTGTAAATAATTGTGTAAATTCCCCATTTTAAGCTACGAACCCAATCTATAAAAATAAATTTATTGCAAAATAAAATTTTTCAGATATCTATAAACTCACTCCTTTTGCGGTAAATTTTGATTTTGAGGGCGAATTATACTACAAATCTTATTTTATAAACCTTATATATAAATTCTGCTATGCAATATTGACTATTGAGAGAAACAATCAATATTTTTAAGTTAATTTTACTTTAATATTCCATATTTATACATAAAATTACCTAAAAATAAAATTTTTCTTTCAATCTTACAAGCAAAACTTGCAATCCCATTCCACCTACCCTCACAAACAAAATACAACATCTTACTCCCATCACAAAAAACACAATACTCCCCACCCCTATCATCATAAGTAAATAGGATAATATTTGCGTGGCAGTCTAATGGATTTTACTTTTAGGGGTAATTCTTTTAGGTTGCTTCGTCGCTTCGCTCCTCGCAATGACAAGGAGGAACACCCTCTATTACAATAAAACAGAGGTTTTACAATAGCACATCTATCTTTTATTTTTATACTCCCTCTTCAATCTACGCACTTCTTTTAAGAAGCGGATAAAGGAGAGTATTTTTGCCCCCCCCCCCCGCACATTATTTGCTTTTATGAGTGCTGAACCAAGTTTGTAGACTAAGCCATTTTGTATTCTTAATGCCTCTTTGTAATCAGGATAAGTCTCTAAAGGTTTGTTGATAATTTTTATTCTCCCTTTATCTATTCTATGTTTTTTAGCAATATAATGTGCTATAAATATTAATCTTATCATTTTCCAACCTAGATTATACAATATTGCTTCTCCAAGTTTATAGGAAAGATGATTGCATATTATCGCTTTTGCTGAATTAGAGCAAATAGAAGGAGTGTATGATATTTCGCCAAAACCCATCTTTACACAATATTCATCGATGATTTCTTTATAAAGCTCTATGGGTGGGATTAAATGGTTAAAATCATATTTTGTTTCAATTTCTATTTTTTCATTAGCTAGAGCCTCAAAATCTATTTCTTCATCGTGATAGTTTCCATTAGGGGAAGCTAGGAAGAAGGAGATAAGATCGCAAAATTCTAATTTTTTAGAATCAGAATACCAGCTCATAGCAGCATTAAATTTTTCATTACAAGGCTTATCACCATTTAACGCCACATAGCTTTCTTTATCAACTCTAAATTTGTTTTGTATTTCAACCACATTTACAAACATATTGTTTTCTTTTATAATGCTTACTTCTTGATTATAAATTTCAAGACTTGAATAATTTCTAAACAGTATTTGATTATACTCTCCCCATTCTTTTTTCCATTTATTATTAGTATTCCAAGTATGCAAAGCAATGAGATTATAGTCTTCAAATTTATTTGAAAATTTTAGTTTTACATCTTTATGGATTCGATAAACTACTTCCTTATACATAGAATTTTGAACTTCTATTTTTTCTAATCTACCTTCTATGTTTTCTAACTCATTTGCTTGGCAAAAAATAAACTTTGGATTATCATTTTTTAATTCTAGTTTTTTAGGGAGTATGAAATTGTCAATATTCTCTAAAATATTTTCTCCAAATTTTTGCATAATTACACTTAATTGGTGGGAACTATCTATTCTATTACCAAATTCTTCAATATCATGTTTATTATAATATTCTTGCATATCCACACAATTAAATCCATATTTTTTACAAAGCTTTCTATGGATATTATTAATAACTTTATAATTGCTCACTTGATTTGGCAAAAGAATAGAAACAACCTTTGTATTTAAAAAATAAAGCTCTTGATAAAACCAATTAAGATTCCTATAAATCATTTTTAAAGGCAATTTTTCAAATTTATGATTATTATTTACAATTTCATTAATATTTGATTCTGTAATAATTAGCCTAGCTTCTTTAAAAACTTCTTGATTTCTTACTCTTTTTAATTCATAAAGATTTTGAATAACTGTGCAACCCCCCACAGCAAAATTATAAAACTCTAACTTTTCTTGATTCTTTTTGTTCTGATTGTATTTTTCTATCCCTTCTCTTAAGCCTTTTTGTAAGCCATTTACCATTACAGAATTACTTCCGCCTAGTAAAACTACATTTCTTACCATTTTTATTTCCTTGTTTAATTCAAGTTTTATATATTTCATTCCTCATCATTTCATACTTCATTTTTGCAAGCTCTAAATCTTCATAATTATCAATATCTTGTGCTTCAAGCTCACTCACAATAATGCACTTAGAATCTTCAAAAATATTTTCTTTATTTTGCCAAGTTTTTGCTTTAGCTAAATAAAATGCCCCCACATCATGATAAATAGCTTCCAAATCTTGCGATCTTTTAGAAAAATGCTCTTTAAAAAGCATTTTATTGCTTCCATTTTCTATCTTAAAGGCTCTAAAAGGCGAGTAAGAATAAGCAACCGCCGGGAAAACATAACTTTCTTCTTTTCTTTCTTTGTAAGCAATTTGCAAATGCTCCTCTCTTAAAAGCGGTGCTGTTGCATACAAACAGCACACCCATACATCTTCACCTAGTCCTAATTCTTCTATGCAATCAAGAATTACCTCCCTTGTGCCTACATAGTCCCCACTTAGCTCTTCTTTTCTTTTAAGTATCTTCACACCCTTAAAACTCTTTGCAAATTCTAAAATCTCTTCATCATCACTAGAGACATAAACCTCTTCAAAAATCCCACAATTTAGGGCATTTTCTAAGCTATAAGAAATTAAAGGCTTCCCTAAAAAATCCACTAAATTTTTACGCTTTATCCTCTTGCTTCCACCACGCGCTGGGATAATACAAATCGCTTTTTCTTTTATTTTATCCCTTCTTTGCACTTTATCCCTTCTTTACTTTTTAGCTACATTTTCTTTTAAGATTCTAATCACTTTTTGTTGCTCTTCTTCTTTAAGTGTTGGAAATAAAGGCAAAGTTAGTGTTTTTTTATAATAACTTTCTGCATTTTTAAAATCCCCTTTTTTAAAGCCAAATCTTGCATAAAAAGGTTGTAAATGGATAGGGATATAATGCACTTGCACTCCCACACCCTCTTTGTGAAAAATATCAAAAAGCTCTCTTCTTTTAATCCCACTTTTTTTGGTAAGCAAGATAGGATAAAGATGATAAGCATTGTAATTATAAGCTTCCACAAAAGGTAAAATAAGCTCTAAATCCGCTAAGGCTTCATGATAGATTCTAGCAAGCTCATTGCGTCTTTTTACATAACTTTTTAGCCTATTTAGTTGGCTTAAACCCAAACTTGCATGCAATTCGCTTAAGCGATAATTAAACCCAATAATTTGCTCTTCATAATACCATCCCTCATTGTTAGCACTTTTTTTATTCAAATCCTCTTTGATTTTTGTGATTCCATGGCTTCTTAGCATTTGCATTTTTTTGGCATATTTTTCTTCCTTGCAAGTTGCCATTCCCCCTTCTGCACTTGTGATAATCTTCACAGGGTGGAATGAAAAAATACTAATATCACTAAATTTGCAACAACCAATAGGATAAGTGCGATATTTCCCTCCTAATGCATGGGAAGCATCTTCAATGATTTTAAAGCCATATTTTAAACTAAGCTTAAAAAGTGCTTCCATATCACAGCTTTGCCCTGCAAAATGCACTGCCACAAGCACTTTAGGAAGCTTGCTTTTTTTAGTGTTTTTGAGCTTTTTTTCTAAAAGTTTCACATCTAAATTGTAAGTTTTAGGATTAATATCCACAAAATCCACCTTTGCACCACAATAAATCCCACAATTACTAGAAGCTACAAAACTAATAGGAGTAGTCCACAAAAAATCCCCCTCCCTTAGCCCAAGTGCCAAGCAAGCACAATGCAATGCTGAAGTAGCACTATTAAACCCCACTGCATATTCTGCACCCACTTCTTTTGCAATAGCTTCTTCAAACTCCACCACTTTAGGCCCTTGTGTGATAAAGGGCGAATGCAACGCTTCTAAAACTGCCTTTTCATCTTCTTTTGTAATTTCTTGTTTGCCATAAGGTATCATTTGATTAACTCCAAAAACTCTTCTTTGCTAAGCCACTCTTTGTTGCTCCCTGAATTATACTCAAAGCCTCTTTCTACGAGCTTTCCGACTTCCCCTAAAGCATTTTTGCTAAAATCGGTTAAAAAGTTAAATTGTATCGTAGGAGCGATTACAAAATGATCGCTAAATTCATAAGTAATATGCGAATCATCGCTAGGACACATCACTTCATGGATTTTCTCTCCAGGTCGTATTCCTACTAATTTATGCGATAAATTAGGTGCAAGCGCGAGTGCTAAATCAGTAATTTTCATAGAAGGGATCTTTGGCACAAATGTTTCCCCACCCACCATTCTTTGAAAGTTTTTTAGCACAAAATCCACCCCTTGTTGTAAGGTAATCATAAATCTTGTCATTTCTTCATCGGTAATTGGAAGCTCTTTTGCACCCTCTTTGATAAGCTTTAAGAAAAATGGCACAACAGAACCTCTTGAACCTATCACATTTCCATATCTTACTACTGAAAATCTTGTCTTTCTGCTTCCTGTCATATTGTTTGCCGCTACAAAGAGTTTATCACTTGCTAGTTTTGTCGCTCCATAAAGATTAATAGGATTTGCTGCTTTATCCGTTGAGAGTGCTATAACCTTACAAACCCCATTGGCTAAAGCCGCACTAATTACATTTTGCGCTCCATAAATATTTGTCTTAATACACTCTGTTGGATTATATTCTGCTGCTGGGACTTGCTTTAGTGCTGCTGCATGGATAATATAATCAATCCCATTGCACGCTTCTTTGAGCCTTGATTCATCTCTCACATCTCCTAAAAAATACCGCATACAAGATGCATTATAAGTTTGTGCCATTTCATATTGCTTTAACTCATCGCGTGAAAAAATCACAATCCTTTTAGGCTTATAACGCTCTAGCAAAGTTTTTGTATAGCATTTACCAAAGCTTCCTGTGCCACCTGTGATTAAAATACTTTTATCATTAAACATCTTTACTCCTCGCTATTTTGTTTAATCCGCATACTATTACCCACCACCAAAAGAGAGCTAAGCGACATAGAAAGTGCCGCTACAAGTGGTATCACATATCCTGCCATTGCAAGAGGAATTGTAAGCAAATTATACACCAAAGAAATCCATAAATTTTGCTTTATAAAACCATAAGTTCTCTTCCCAAGCCTAATTGCCTCTTTCACCCCTTCTACTCTATCGTCTAAAACCACGACATTAGACACGCTAATAGCAACATCTATCCCCCCTCCCATAGCAATGGATACATCACTTTTACTAAGTGCTAACGCATCATTAATGCCATCTCCTGCCATAATCACCTTTTTACCCTCTTTATGTAATTTATCAATAAATTCTGCCTTGCTTATAGGCGAACAATTAGCATGATATTCACTAATCCCTAGCTCCTTTGCTATTTTTTTACAAACTCCATAATTATCCCCACTTAAAAGCACCAAAGAAATCCCCATTTGTTTAATGGAATCTAGGGCAATTTTTGCGTCCTCTTTTAATTCATCTTCTAGCATAAAAACCGCTAGAAGCTCATTATTTTTCGCATAACAAAAAATGCTTCTCTCTTTAAATTTTTCTTTAATTTCTTTAGGAATCTTAATGCCATTTTCTAATAAATGTGCTTCATTCCCTCCATAGTAAAAATCTTCTCCAAGCTTAGCACTCATTCCCCTAGCACTTACTTGCTCTAGCTTTGAAAATTCTAGTTTTTCTTGTGAAACTTCTTTAAAGCTTTGCTCCAAATATCCTAAAACTGCCAAAGCAATAGGGTGGCTACTTTTAGATAAAATCTGTTTTAAAATGCCAAAATCTTCTGTTTTAGAGATTTTATCTACAACCTTTAACTTTCCTTTTGTAAGCGTGCCTGTCTTATCCAAAACCAAAACATTTGCTTGTGCAATACTCTCAATCAATCTAGCCTCTTTAAAAAGAATCTTTTTCTTAAAAGCTTCATTTAATCCCACAAGCGAAGCAATAGGAGTAGCAAGAGCCAATGCACAAGGGCAAGCGATGATAATCACAGAAATCATCACCATAAGACTTTTTTCAAACCCTGCATAAGCACCCAAAAACCAAATAAAAAAAGTAAGAATTGCTAAAGACAAAATCACCAAAGAAAAATAACGCGAAATTTTATTTGCCATCTCTTCAATCTTTGGACGCGCATTGAGCGACTCTTCTACTAAATGGATAAGAGTGCTCATAAGAGAATCTTTAAAACTCTTAGTTACTTCATATAAAAAAGGCCTATCAAGCACCAAAGATCCTGAAAGAATGGGATTAGAATATCTTTTAAAAACAGGTAAAGATTCTCCACTTAATGCACTCTCATCACAAACTGCCTCACTAGATTTTAAAACCCCATCTAATGCCACTCTTTCCCCCACTTTAACCTCTACTAAGTCCCCTATTTTAACCGCCTCTAATGCCTTTTCTATTCTTTTTTCTCCCTCGCATACAACCACGCTTAAAGGCATTGTAGCATTTAGCATATCAAGCGAATCTACTGCACTTTTTTTGCCTCTAATTTCTAAAAATTTCCCCACAAGCACAAAAGTGATAATCATAGCAACTGATTCAAAATAAGTTTCCCCACCATAAAAACTCGCATAAATAGAATACAAATACCCTAAAGTAGCCCCACTAATGACTAATAAATCCATATTGGGAATTTTAAATTTTAAAGCAGTATATGCCCCCCTCCAAAAAATAGAGCCACTAAAAAATAAAACAGGGGTAGAAAGCACAAAACCTGCAAAATTTAAAATATTTTTCATATCTTGCGAAATTCCACTAAAATATCCTGCATATTGTGCGACTGCAATCCACATAATATTCATCACACAAAAAATTCCAACGCTCATTTTAATATAATAATCACGCTTTTCTTTTTTAACATATTGCTCTTGGAGTTTAGAATCATAAATATGTGCATCATAGCCTAGCATTCTAATAATTGCGATGATTTGTGAAAGCTTGATTTTATTTTTATCAAAAAGAATGGTAGCTTTATGATTTGTGTAATTAATAAGCGCCTTTTTAATGCCAACCTGCTTGGATAAAATCTTCTCATTTAGCCATACACACGCAACACAATGAATCTTCTCTAAAATCAAAGCCACTTCACAAAAGCCATCTTTTTCTTGGATATATTTTTCTAAAAATGCTTCACTATCAAAATATTCCAAACTTTCATTGAGATGATTTTCCACAGGAGAGAGTGTGCCTTTTCCTAATTTTGCATAAAAATCCTCTAACCCCTCATCCAAAAGCAACTTATAAACACCCTCGCAACCCTTGCAACAAAAATACCTATCCTCCCCCTTAATTTGTGTTTTTATAAGAGAACTTGTATCAAATTCTAAATGGCAATGATCGCATTTTTTTAACATTTAACAAACTTGTCTTTAATTTTCAAATTTTTTTAAAAATTTTTTTAAGTTCCTTGCTGCTTGTCTTATACGATTTTCATTTTCAATAAGAGCAATTCTTACATATTTATCCCCCTCATTTCCAAAACCAATCCCCGGACTTACTGCGATTTTAGCCTCTTCTAAAAGCTGTTTTGAAAACTCCATACTTCCTAAATGTTCTGCACATTTTGGGAGAGTTGCCCAAATAAACATACTTGCCTTTGGCTTTTTCATCTCCCAACCTGCTGCCCCAAAACTTTCAATTAAAACTTCCATTCTTTTTTCATATTTTTGTGCGATTTCTTTTACACAATCTTGCTCTCCATTAAGTGCGATTGTAGAGGCAATTTGAATAGGAGTATAAATCCCATAATCTAACCAACTTTTAATCTTTTGTAATGCCCCTACTAGCCTTTCATTCCCTACAATGCAACCCACTCTCCAACCAGCCATATTGTAGCTTTTTGAAAGTGTATAGCTCTCTACTGCCACATCTAGCGCACCCTCTACTTCAAAAATTGAAGGAGCAACATAGCCATCAAAGCTTAAATCCGCATAAGCAATATCATTAATAATATAAAAACGCTCTTTTTTAGCTAAAGCCACAAGTCTTTCATAAAACTCCTTATAAACTACTACAGTTGTGGGATTATGAGGAAAATTAGTTACGACAAATTTTGGCTTAGGCATTGTATTTTTTAAAGCTTGTTGTAAAGATTCAAAATAATTCTCCACATCAAGCTCATAATTTTCATTCCATTTTAACCCAAAAGTAGCGACATTTGCACCCGCTAAAATAAAAGCATAATAATGGATAGGATAAGCAGGTTCTGCTACAATAGCGGTATCTCCAGGATTTGTAATGGCTTGAACTAAATGCACATAGCCTTCTTTAGAACCCATAGCAACGCACACTTGTGTGTCTGGATTTAAATTTACTCCATATTTTCTTTTATAAGTATCACTAATTGCAAGGCGTAATTTATAAATCCCTTTACTAGCAGAATAGCCGTGATTTTTAGGCTTAGTAGCCGCTTCACAAAGCTTATCTATAATATGCTTAGGCGTTGCTCCATCAGGATTCCCCATACTAAAATCAATAACATCTTCACCCTCTTGCCTCATTTTAAGCTTAATCTCATTAATCGCTGCAAAAACATATTTGGGTAATCTTTTAATTCTTTCAAATTCAATCTCACTAAACATCTCCACTCCTTATTGCATTATCACATTGATTCCATTTTTAATATTAATGGGCAAAAAAGTATCGCTCACTTTAACAAATTTTGCTTCTTTAGGCAAAGTAATCTCTAATCTTTGCACACTCTCTTTAGTATCTTTAACTTCTAAAATATTCATAGATTGATCAAAAAATACAATCTTGGGAAACCATTTTACCCCATTTGCACTCTCTAAAACAAGCTTATTACCCCCATCGCACATATACCAATATTCTCCCCCCAAATTTGCCATAAATTTTATTTCATTTAAAGGAAGTTGCACTGCTTTTGGATAGTTAAATTCTAAATTTTTAAAAGAATATTTCCACTCTTGCAGATTTATTTTTTCAATCAAAGTTGCCTCATAGCCAAACTCTTGCAACTTTTCTTGCAAGATTACAGGATCTATTGCATATTCTGTGTTCATAGATAGAGTAAATTGATAGCCCTTTTCATCAATTTGACTTTGTTTCACTAAATAATAATAATACCCCATTGCACGCAAAACCTCATAAAGTGCATTCATAAAAATAAGGGGATTTTCCTTAACCTCAAATTTTACTAGAAGTTCTTTTGGAGCACCAAAGGTAAGATTTAAAAGCCCATTAGTCTTTAGATTTTGCGAAATTTTATAAAGATTTGGATTCCCCTTGCCATCTAAAAAATTATCCTCTTTAGCAAAAATCCTCTGAATAAAACGCTCATTCCTTTGAAATTCATGAGGTCCTAAGATTGAAATAATGCTATAAGTAACCGAATTTGCAAAAATAATACCGCTAAAGCACAAGCATAAAAAAATTTTTTTTACCACCCAGCTCCTCCGCTTAATCGCATATATTCTGTATAATTTATAGGGGCAACTTTTCCTTCCTTATCCACATAAAAACGCATTTTTGTCGCTTGATTATAATTTTGCAAATTCTCTCCTTCCCCCATTTCTAGCATTCCATGCCCTGTGATAAACACTTGCTCCCTTTTTGTATCAATTTCAATGGATTTATCAGTCGTTAAAGATACCTTTTGATGATTGTCTAAATAAAAAATCCCTATCCACATATTCCCTTTAGGTCTAATCTCAAAAGCAGTAGGAGCTTGTATGATTTGTGATTCTTTAGCTTGTTCTAATGGAGAATTTATAGGGGTTGAAGAAGACAAATCTTCTGCAACTTGAGGAAGTGCCGTTTGATTATTCTCTTTTAAAGGCAAAGTTTGTTCTTCGCTTTGTGTTGTAATATTTTCTTCTTTTGTTTGCGCAGTGGTGTTAATTTCTGTAGCATTTTCCTCTTTAGTTAAAGAAGTAGAAAAATTATTATACACATAAAAACCAATCCCACACAAAATCAAAATCACAGCAATAATAATCATTCCCCCTTTATCTTTGCGATTTTCTGTTACTTCATGTGTGATTTTTAGCTGGATAGAACCTTCTAAATCCTCTTTCTCCTCTAGTCCATTTTCCTTTAAAAACCCCTCATATTCACTAACCCACTCACTTAAATCCAAGCTATATTCACGCTCTAAAATATGCACCAAACCTATTGTGCTTGTTTTATCCTTTAGGGAAGAAAAATCTTTTTTTAAAATATCCTCTACTCTATTGATAGCAATATGCGTATTTTGTGCTATTTCCTTTGCACCTATTTCTTTTAATTTATCCAATGCTTCCATTTATCATCCTATCCATTAAAATTGCACCCGCAACACCAACATTTAGCGAGTTAAATCCATTTTTCATCGGTATATTTAAACAAACATCCATTTTAGCTAAAGTTTTCTTTGATAATCCTCTATCCTCACTCCCTAAAAATAAAGCCTTTTTAAATCCTATATCTTTTTCTCCTCCTTTTTGTTCTAAACTCGTCCCAAGAAGACTAAAGCCAGATTCTTTTAGCTCATGTGCCACATCAAGCGTATTTTGCACCACGCAAAAGGGCATACCAAACATTGCCCCCGCACTTGTCCTAATCACCCCTTCAAGCTTTAAATCTTTTAGCTCACAAACCACAATCCCATCCACACCAAGCGCATAAGCACTCCTAAAAAGTGAGCCGATATTTCCCACATCACTTACCCCACTAAGCACCAAAAGAAAATTAGCCCTTTTTAGTTCTTTAAAAGGTGTTTGCAAAGGCGGAGTAATCTTTGCTAAATAGCCTTGATGATTACCGCCATGGGCAAGTGCTTGTGCTTTTTTGTTGTCTAATTTTAAGATAGGCTTGCCAAGCTTTTTTAAAAGATTAAAATTGCTTTTTTCAATCTCCTTTGCAAGATAGATCTCCTCACATAAACTAGGATATTCTTTAGCGACATACATCACAATTTGCTTACCATAAATAATCATCACTCTAACCTAAATCTATTTTTCACAAAGCTCTTTATAGATCTCTTGTGTGGCCCTATTTTGAAGCTTGCTTAAAAGTTTTGCTTTAATTTTTGGGGGAATATCTAAGCTATATATTTCCTCTTCGCTCAAGCTTTTTTTATGCTCTTCTTTAGCTTCTGCTTTAACCACACAAACCCATTCACCTTTAATATTTGTCTTACTTAAATTCTCAAAAACTTCTGTAATTTTACCAAAAAAGGTAGTTTGATATTTTTTTGTAAGCTCTTTTGCTAAAAAAACTTGCAAATGCTTGTCAATTTTACACAATAACTCTAAAGTTTCTAACAATCTATAAGGAGATTCATAGAAAACAAAAGGAATTTCATTTTTTAGATTTTTTCTAAAAAATTCCATTTTCTCTTGCATTTTATGAGGAGGAAAGCCTAAAAATACAAATTCTTTTTCTACAATTCCACTAAAAGCCACTCCTAAAGTTAATGCACTAATCCCACCATAAACATCATAAGGGATATTATGCCCTTGTAAAAAAAGAATTAGTTTAGCTCCCGGATCGCTAATACAAGGCATACCCGCATCACTTAAATACGCAATTTCTTGATTAAAAAATTCCAAAGAAACATTATTTAAAAATTGTTCTTCATTATGAGAATGCAAAGCATGATAGATGTATTCTTTTTTTGTAAGAAGCCCACGATCCTGCAAGAGTGTGATGAGTTTTTTAGTGATTCTTGTGTCCTCACAGAGTAAAACTTCGCATTCTTTTAAGCGTTGCAATACTCGCAAGGTAATGTCTTCTAAATTACCTATGGGAGTAGGAAGGAAAGTAACCATAGGTTATTTAAGGTTGTATTTTTTGTTAAACCTTTCTACTCTTCCTGCTGTATCTACTACTTTGTCTGATCCTGTATAAAAAGGATGACAATAAGAAGAAATATCGATTCTTAGCTCGCTTTTTGTGCTCATAACCTCAATCTCTTTACCACTTGTAACGCAAGTTACTTTACAAGGTACATATTCTGGATGAATTCCTTTTTTCATTTTTTATTCCTTGATCTTCTTGTTTTTAGAAGCAATTTTAAAATTAAAGCGGTAATTATACCAATAAAATAATAAATCAATAATAAAAGTTTGTGTAAAATACAATTTATTTTAAAAAAATTTGGAGAATATTATGCTAATCACCCCCAAAACTCTAAGCGGTTTTAAAGATAGACTTCCAAAAGAAGCTTATGCAAAAACAAAAATGCTAAGAAGCATTACAAATACTTTTGAAAAATTTGGATTTGCACCCATTGAAACTCCCCATTTAGAATACGCAGAAATCCTAAAAAAACAAGGCAGTGATGAAATACAAAAAGAACTCTATCATTTCATAGATCATGGCAATAGAGAAGTTGCACTAAGATTTGATTTAACCCTCCCACTAGCAAGATTTATCTCTCAATATAAAAATGAGTTAGGCTTGCCTTTTAAACGCTATTGTGTTGGCAATGTGTTTAGAGGAGAACGCGCACAAAAAGGAAGATATAGAGAATTTACACAATGTGATTTTGACTTTATCGGCACCACAAGCATAGGAAGCGATGTAGAGATTGTAGAGGTTATCTATCAAACCTTAAAAGATTTAGGATTAAAAGATTTTACAATCCACATCAATAATAGAAAAATTTTCAATGGACTTTGTGAATATCTAGGCATAAAAGATTCTACTATTGAGGTCTTAAGAATCATTGATAAAATAGATAAAATAGGTGAAATTGCCATAAGAGAAGAATTAAAAAATATTTCTTTAAAAGCAGATAAGATTGATTTTTTATTATCCTTTATACAAAAAAAGCAAGAAAGTAGTGCTCTTTCTTTTTTAGAATCCTTACAAGAGTATAAAAGCCATAATGCTACCTTAAAAGAAGGCCTAGAAGAGCTAGAAGAACTTTGCAAAATCCTAAAAAATCTACTACCCCAAAACTCCTATAAAATCAATCTCTCTATTGCACGCGGACTAGGCTACTACACAGGTATCATTTATGAAACCACGCTTAATGATCTCCCTTCTTTAGGTTCTGTATGTTCTGGAGGAAGATATGACAATCTAACACAAAATTTCTCCAAAGAAGCAATGAGTGGCGTAGGTGCAAGTATCGGACTTGATAGACTTTTAGCAGGACTTTTGGAACTCAATTTAATCTCTATGCAAGAAAATGTGGCAAATGCTTTACTTATCCCACTTTCTTCTTTGCAAACTAGCTATGAATGCGCTAAAAACTTAAGAAAGCTTGGTGTGAATATTGAAGTTTATCCTGAAGTTACAAAACCTAAAAAATCTTTTCAATACGCAAACAAGAAAGGTTATAAATGGGTGATTATTCTAGGAGAAGATGAGATACAAAATAACACATACTCTCTTAAAGATATGGAAAGCGGGGAGCAATATACTAATCTCTCTTTAAATGAAGTTAAAGAAAAGATTATGCTTTAATTTCTAGATTCTCCAAAGGCAAAATTCACTCTATAAACGGGGGATTGTTTATGCAAGTTACATTTTATTTTAATCCCCCCCTAAAAACTTCAAAAACTACCCAAACAATGCAAAACTTTAAAATGATTTTATCTATAATTTTACTAATTTTTTAAGGTTTCTTATGCGTTTTACAAAATTTGCTTTTAAAGCCTCACTTTATATTATTGGCATTAGCATAGCACTAAGCGTTATGATTATCTTAGGGCACAAAGCCTATATCGCTATTTTTGCAGAATCTTACCCTGTGTTTGAAAATCCTTGTGGCAAAGATTGGGGCAGAGATGACTATGCTTTACGAATTTTAAATAAAAGCTATGTGCTAGATGAAGAAGTATGGAATAAAAATCTATATTTTGCAAATGAGTTTAAAGAAGATTCTAAACTACCAAAGCCCTATGATGCAATTTGTGCAAAATCCAAAAAAGTCTGGCAAAACCAAAAGCTTGAAATTATAGAAAATGGGATTTTAATCGCAAGTGGCATCGTGCAAGATTGCAAGATTATATGGAAAAAGCAATGATAAGCAAAGAAAAAACAATCAAATATTTTAAAACCTTGCTAGATGTATTGCGTGGAATTATAGTATTTATCAGTATGGTAGGGATTGGTGCAATTTTTTGGCTTTTTATTGTCCTTAGCTTAACTACAGAGCCAAATAACTCTGATAGACATATGGCACTGCATTTTGGGAGTTATGATACAGAGCATAGACGCACAGGCACTTGGGAGATAAAATCTAGCTATCTACTAGCTAATAATGGTAATGAAGGCTCTTCGCATATAGCAGGAGATTATGAAAAAGGCTTACGCATTGGGGTTTGGTGCATTAAAGATAACCATGAGATATATGAGGTGCAAGTCTATAACGAAGGGATTTTGCAAGAGAGTTTAAGGCTTAATTATTGGAACAATGCAATAAGCTATGAACACTATAAAGAGGGCAAAATGCAAGAGAGTTTTTATTATTGCTATATAAATCGGGACAACAATCAAGACTGCCCCGCTAAAACTACACTACTTAATCTTGCTAAGCATTATAATACCTTAATCAACCAATGCACAAAAATAAAAATGCAAAAAGCCAAACTGCCCTAGATTTTATTTGCTTTTATAAAAAAATTAGTGTAAAGTGCCGCTACAAGCAGTGAAACATTGCATGATAGTCCATAGGCTTACATTGCAATTTTTAAGTTTTTATGTAAAGTTTTTAAATTTTTATGTAAAGCCAAAATTGCATTTATTTTTAGTTTCTAGCAAGGGGATTTGCACTTCGCTTTGCTTGTATGCCACACAGCGCAAGCACTGCTCGCGATAACAAAAGGAAGTGGGTTTGTAATGACAAGTGCAACAATGAAACTTTATACAAAAAGCAATTTTGTTCGTGGCAGCAGGATTCCCTTAGTTTGCAAGCAAACTTTTGAGAGGCCACTCTCAAAATGCTTTTTATATAAAGTGTGGATTTGTTGTTTAAAAGAATAAAAGGAATGATTTAAATTTTTTGGTAAATCTTTTTGGATTTACAACTTTGCTTTGCTCCTCGCAATGACAGAGGGAGGGAATACTCTTTATTGCAAAAGAATTCTCGTGGCGATTTCCAAAGGATTAACTGCTTAAGCAGTGAATGGGACAAAACTGCTTGCAGTTTTAGGGTTCCCACTTCCCGCCTAAGAGAATTACTTTTGAATAAAGAGTTTAAGAAATTAAATAAAAGTTTATTTGTAAGATTTAGATTTGTATGTGTATAGGGATAAAGAGTAAAGGAAGGGGTTAATAAAGAGCTAGAATGCCCCCCCCCCCCGCACTAAGAGTGGAGTAGTGAATAGATTAGTTAAAGTCTGCATAGATTCCCTAAAATAATAAATTTAAATACTTTATTGTAAGTTTTAAGTATTTTTAACTTAAAAAAATAATGTGAATTCTACATATTAAAAATTTAAATTTGAATAAAATATAAAATACAGCTTTTAAGAATAAAAATTTATCCTAAAAGTTTTATTATCTTTAAAATTAACGAGCATTTAGAAGAAATTTGCTATACTTGCAAAAATCTTAACACTATAAGGAAAAAATTTGGCTTTTTTGAGAAAAACTTTTGAATCTTTAATGTGGAATGCAAGGCTATTTATCATCTTGGCAGTCATTTTATCGCTCATTGGAGCTATTTTGCTTTTCATTGTCGCAAGTGTGGATATTATCAAAGCTGGCAAGCAAACCTATCTTTACTACACGCACGCACTAGAAGCAGGAGCTGATATTCACAATATCCTTTTAAATACAATTATTATGGCGATTGATTTGTATTTAATTGCGGTAGTGCTTTTGATTTTTGCCTTTGGACTTTATGAACTTTTTATCTGCAAGATTCAAATCAAAGATGAAAATTCTTCTAAAGTGCTAGAAATCCATACATTAGACCAGCTCAAAGACAAACTCGCCAAAGTAATCGTGATGGCACTCATAGTAGCATTTTTCTCTAAAGTGCTAAATATGGGTATGAAAAGCACTCAAGATATGCTGTTTTTTGCTATTTCTATCTTAGCATTATCTGTGGGATTATATTTTTTACACAAAGATCAAAAACATTAAAAGGACAAAAATGATTTTTATTGATGCATGTTTTGGTAAATCCACCCCTTATACTCCTGTTTGGTTTATGCGACAAGCAGGACGCTACCTAAGTGAATATAAAGAAGTAAGGCAAAAAGCGGGTGATTTTCTCTCGCTTTGTAAAAACCCGACTTTAGCAAGCGAAGTAACTTTGCAACCTGTGGGTATTTTAAATGTAGATGCAGCAATTTTGTTTAGCGATATTTTGGTTATCCCTATGGAGATGGGATTAGAGCTTGGATTTTTTAAAGGCGAGGGACCAAAATTTGCAAATCCTATCACAACATCTGAAGATATTGCAAAGCTTAGTGATGATTCATATTTAAGGCTAAATTATGTCTATGATACGATTTCCCTTACAAGAGAGAAACTAGCTAAAGATAAGGCTTTAATCGGATTTTGCGGTGCTCCTTGGACACTTGCTACTTATATGATAGAAGGAGAAGGAAGTAAAACTTATGCAAAATCTAAAAAACTTCTTTATTCTCATCCAAAACTTCTCCACACTCTTTTAGAAAAAATCACGCATAATCTTTGCTACTATCTAAAAGAGCAAATCAAAGCAGGTGTGAATGCGGTAATGGTGTTTGATTCATGGGCTAGTGCATTAGAAGAGGAGGCTTATTTAGAATTTGGCTGGGAATACAATAAAAAAATTGCTGATTTTATCAAAACACAATTCCCACATATCCCCACAATCCTCTTCCCCAAAGGCATTAGTGGCTATTTAGATAAAATAGATGGAAACTTTGATGTATTTGGAGTGGATTGGAGCACGCCTTTAAAAATAGCTAAAGAAACTTTAGGCAAAAATTATGTCTTACAGGGCAATTTAGAACCTTGTAGGCTCTATGATGAAAAATCTATGCTAAGCGGAGCTAAAGAGATTTTGGATCTTATGGGAGGCAAAAGGCATATTTTTAACTTAGGGCATGGAATGCTACCTGATTTACCACGAGAAAATGCAATAAAACTTGTAGATTTTATCCACAATTACAAGTAATACAAATATACCTAACTTCCTTTAATGGAAGGGGTTTATAACTTATAATTTTAGCTTTTTAAAAAATTAAGAATTTTACTCTCTTTAAAGAAATAGATTTTTCATAAAGCAAAGTTCCTCATTCTAATATTTTGTGTAAAAATTAAACATAATCCCCATTACCTTCACAAAAAGTAACTTAAAACTTTTATTCTATAACTTCATTAAAAAAACTCTCATTTTTGCATTGTATAATTTTTAAACATTATAATTTATTTTGTTAAGTTTTATAAACAAATTTAACCTTAAGGAAAAGTAATGAAAAAACTTCTTAGCATTCTACTATGGGCTGCTATCTGCTTAGTGGGTGCATATTGCTTTGGCGTATTGGCACTCCATCAAGGAGAAAGTATTTCAGCTATTTGGATTATTGTAGCGGCTGTGTGCTTTTATGTAATTGGATATCGTTTTTATGCAAAATACATTGCAACAAAAGTTTTAGAACTAGATGATAATCGTGCTACTCCTGCAATCGTGCAAAATGATGGACGCGATTTTGTCCCCACAAACAAAGCCATACTTTTTGGGCATCACTTTGCAGCAATCGCGGGTGCTGGACCACTTGTTGGACCGATTTTAGCAGCACAAATGGGATATTTGCCTAGTATGATTTGGATTGTTGTTGGGGTTGTGCTAGCGGGTGCTGTGCATGATTTTACCGTGCTATTTATCTCTATGCGACGCAATGGAAAATCTATTGGAGAGATTATCAAGCTAGAGCTTGGTAAAGGTGTAGGTAGCATTACAATGATTGGGATTTTAGGCATTATGATGCTTATTATTGCTATTTTAGCCCTTGTTGTTGTGAATGCACTTGCCGAATCTCCTTGGGGATTATTTACGATTGCTATGACAATTCCTATTGCTATTTATATGGGAATCCATATGAGATTTTTACGCCCTGGTAAGATTGGGGAGGCTAGTATCATAGGTTTTGTTTTACTTCTTTTAGCACTTTTTTATGGGCGTGATGTAGCAGCTAGCCCTACTTTAGCAGCTTATTTTACTCTAAGTCCCATTACTTTAACTTATATTATGATAGGTTATGGATTTATCGCTGCGATTTTGCCTGTATGGTTCTTGCTCGCTCCTAGAGATTATCTAAGCACATTCTTAAAAATTGGGGTAATCATCATCATGGCTTTTGGTATTTTAGTGGCTGCTCCTGAAGTAAGATTTGAAAGTATGACAAAGTTTATTGATGGAAGCGGTCCTGTCTTTAGCGGACAACTTTTCCCATTTTTATTTATTACCATTGCCTGTGGTGCGATTAGTGGTTTCCATGCCTTAATCTCTAGTGGAACCACCCCTAAAATGCTAGAAAAAGAATCCCATGCTAAAATGGTTGGTTATGGCTCTATGATTATGGAATCTGCTGTGGCTATTATGGCTTTAATTGCAGCGGTTATTCTAACTCCTGGACTTTATTTTTCTATCAATGTGGCTCCCGCAACACTAGGAACTGCAGGAATTAAAGATGTAAGCGAAGCTGCTGCAATCGCTGCTCAAACTATTAGTTCATGGGGATTTGTGATTAAGCCTGAAGATATTTTAAACACCGCAAAAGAAATTGGGGAATTAAGCATCTTAAGCAAAACTGGAGGTGCTCCTACTTTTGCTATTGGGCTTGCTACCATTATTTCTCAAGTGCCTGTATTTAATGCAGGTTCTATGGCATTTTGGTATCATTTTGCCATTTTATTTGAAGCACTCTTTATCCTAACGGCTGTGGATGCTGGGACAAGAGCAGGTAGATTTATGGTGCAAGATGTGCTAGGCAATGTGCATAAACCTTTTGGAAATATCCACTCTATGTTTTATGGGATTTTAGCCACAATCATCTGTGTAGCTGGATGGGGATATATCCTTTATCAAGGGGTTACAGATCCACAAGGTGGTATTAAATCCCTTTGGACACTCTTTGGCGTTTCTAACCAAATGTTAGCAGGTATGGCTCTTTTAGTAGTGATTGCAATTTTATTTAAAATGGGTAAAGCAAAGCTTTCATGGGTAGTTATCTTACCTGCTATTTGGGTGCTTGTTAGCACACTTTATGCTGGAGTTGAAAAGCTACTTCCTGCAAATGGAGAAAAGATTCACGATGCAGTAAGCCATGTAGCCCTCTACCAAAACAATAAAGCAAAAGCACAAGATTTACTCATACAAATAGAGCAAACTAAGGACGCTAATGAAATTAAAGCACTTACTACAAAAATGCAAACTTTCCAAACTTTAGCAAATAACAATCTCTTAAATGCTATTCTTTGTGCGTTTTTTATGTTTATTACGATATTAGTTTTAATACAAACTATTAGAATTTGCCTTAAAACGCTTAATGGGACAAATACCATTCCTTTAGCAGAAACCCCTTATCTTAAAGCAAGTGATTATGCAGATAAATTCTAAATTGCTACTATTTTTTATAAAAATCTATCAAAAATCAGATAGATTTTTTCACTTGCTCGTTGGAATGCCAAGCTATGATAAATATTTAGAACATATGCAAAAGCACCACCCTGATAAAATCCCAAAATCGCAAAGGGAATTCTTTAAAGAAGCCATGGATAAAAAATATGGTGCAGGAAGAAATAAATGTTGATAAGGCACAAGCTATAAGTTTATAGAATACAATTAAAAGCCTTAGAAATACTCCACTCCTATTTTAAAATCTTTTGTCTAAATTTTTTAAGCTAAACTTGTTAGAGTATTATTGCAAGAAGAAAAGCAATGAAGCAATCTTTTAGATTGCCACACTTCGTGCTTACGCACTCGTTCGCAATGACACAGTGGAGAAATCCCTAAGCGTTCATAATGACACCCTTTTTTGTAATTGCAAGTTCCCTCTTTTTGTCATTGCGAGGAGCGAAGCGACGAAGCAATCCAGAAAAGAGTAAGTAAGTGCAAATCTAAAAGAGCAACCTTCAAAAAGGCTAACTCTTTAGACTGCCACGAGCTTTCAGCTCTCGCAGTGACAATTGGACTATTCAATATTATTACTAAACCACCTTGCCACTATGATAAGCAAACAATAAAATTGCTTAATTATTTAAAAATCAAGCTAAACATTACTATTAAAATACCAATGGGGGCAATCACTCTAATCGTCCAATACCAACCCACAAACCAAAAAGATGTCAAATGCCCCTCAAACATCGCATAAACTTTCTCTTTTGGTAAAATCCACCCCATATAAATACACATAAACACCCCAGCAAGTGGCAACATAAATGTGCTAGTAAGATAAGCAAACCAACCAAAAAGACTTTTACCAAAAAAGCTAAGATCTGCACTAAATACATCAAGTCCGCTAAAAAGCACGATTAATCCCAAAATATAGGCAATGGCTATCCCGATAAAATTTGCCTTTTTTCTACTCATATTATGGCGTTCAATCAAGTAGGCATTAAAAGGTTCAAGCATAGAAACTGCTGAAGTAATCCCTGCAAATATAAGAGCCACAAAGAATAAAAACGCAATAATTTGTCCGCTTACTCCCATTTTAGCAAAAATAAGTGGTAAAGAGATAAAAACTAACCCCACTTCTTGGCTTGGCTCACTTCCATATCCAAAGATAAAAGTAAAAATCACAAGTCCTGCCACTAAACAAAATAAGAAATTCATCACAGCCACATAAATAGCGTATTTTACAAAATTCCCATGTTTTGGCAAGGAGTTAGAATAAGTCAAAATCACCCCTACCCCTAAAGAGAGTGCAAAAAATGCTTGTCCCACTGCTTCTGCAATCACTTGAGGGGTTAATTTACTTGAATTAAAAGCAAATAAATAGTTAAAAGACTGCCAAAAAGCATCTTGCATCATAGCATAAACAAGCAATCCCAAAAAAATAAATAATAAAAGAGGCATTAAAATTAAATTTAGTTTTTCAATCCCTGCCTTTACACCTTTATTAAGCACATAAGCACAAAGTGCCACTATTACAAAATGCCACAATATTTGCCATGTAGCTTCTTTGGAAGCAAAATTTCCCCAAACGCTTTGTGCTTCTTCTAAAGTAGTTGGCATACCTATCACACTTAAAAACAAATAATGCACAAGCCAACCCAAAACCACAGCATAAAAAGAAAAAATCAAAATCCCTGAAATAAACATAAAACCGCCATATTTTAGGAATTTTGCTCCTTTGGGCGCTAACACTTCAAAAGTGCTTACGGCATTTTGCCCTGTGTGCCTACCAAAAAGCATTTCTGCTATAAATACACTTACTCCAAAAAGCACAAAAGCGACAATAAACACAAGCACAAATGCAGCACCTCCATATTGCCCCACTAAATAAGGAAATTTCCAAATTCCACCAAGCCCTATTGCACTTCCAGCAGTAGCTAAGACAAATCCAACATTTGAAAATCTTTTCATATCTCTCCTAAAATTTAAAATTCTTTTTCTTCATCTTTAATAGCAACAAACACAACATTATAAAGAGGTGTTCTAAAAATATCTTGCATTTTAAAATCTTCACAATCACTCACTACCATCTGCACACTTACTAAATAATAGCGTTCTTTAAATTTAAAAATCTGTTTTTTATCCCTTAAAGATGCCAAATCAATCTCTTCAAAATTAAAAGCTTCAAAAGAAAAATCTTCTTTTGTGCTTGCATAAAGATTCAGATTTGCATCCAAAAGTATGCTAAAAATCTCACTTTCTTCTGAAAGAATGGAAGATTCTTTTGAAAGGGTTCTTAAAAGTATATCTTTAAAAATATTTCCTTCTAAAACAAATGCAAGCCCCCCTACAATACGATTAGAATTCACAAGAGGCGTGTAAAAAATAATCGTCTTATCTCCTGCATAAAAAGGTGTTTTTTCATATCCTGAAACAAATAAATTATTTTTATAAGTAACACTTTGAGAAACTCTATCACAAATTGCCACTTTCTGCCCATTGAGCGCGTGTATATCACACCCATTTGCCACAACTACCCCATTAGCATCATAGGCTAAGATATTATGATAAATACTACTTTCTTGCTTAAAGCGTTTAAGACAGGTTAAAATGCGATTATCCTCTTTAGTGCATTCTTGTGCAAAATCTTTAAAAGCATCATTTTTTCTAATCCAATGCACATCATTATAAGCCATCAAAAACAAATCCAACACACTATAAGAAGAATATCTTGAATAATAACCCACCACATTAAAAAGTGCTTCATAAATTCCTTTTTGCAACTCTTCTGTGGATTGCACACAAAGGGTATTCATCTCTTCACTTAAGATTCTAATATTATTCAAAATAGGATTTAACGCATAAGAATGGCTTTTTGAAGCGATAATCTCACCATTAATAACCACATCGCCTAAATCCTCATTGATATTTTCTGCCTCTGTAATCACACTATCTAAATCTTCTGTAATCAACAATGAATTTTCCAAAAATTTCTTTTCAATTTTAAATTCTTCTCCCTTTTTTTGCTCAAACGCATTCAACAAAGGAACTACACGATAAACCTTCCAATCTTGCATTCTAGGAACATTCTCAAAACTCTTAGAAGCATTTAAATAAAGCTTATTATGGCTTTCAATAAAACTATATTCTTTATGATGATGAAGATTTAAGTTGCCACCTACTGGAAAATTTCTACTATCGTCTGAATAAATTATTTGATTCTTTTGGTTTGCCAAAATAAGCACTGCTTGAGAGATGCTATAAGGATATCTTTTTAAAGAATCAAAGAAAATTTTTTCTAAATCAATAATAAAAATGAGTGATAAATACGCGTTCTCTTCTTTTTTAATAGGAGCCACAAAATAAAAGGCTTCTTCGTTGCTTAAAGGATAAAAGTCAATTTTACCAAAACAATCTTTGTATTTTTCGCTATATCCTGCAATTTCAATATTTTTAGTATTTTTTGCTTCAAATTTGGTTGAAAATTTGATATTTCCTTGCAAGTCATAAAGCAAAATATCCTTATAAACTTGATGGCTTTCTAAAAAAGCATTAAAATATTTTTTGAGCTCTTCAAATTCTTCTTTTTGACAACATTTTAAAATATATCTACTCGCTACAAACATAGCAACTTCTTGTGTGCATTTTGTGATTTTATTTTCCATTTGATCTAAAATCACACAAACAGAAGTATAAGCCTCTTCATACTTATTTAAAAAGCTTTGCTCCATAATCGTATCAATAAGTTTTTCTTGCAAATTTTCAAATTTTTCTTGCGTTTGCTCCATATATTCAAAAAGATTTTCTGCAATATCAAGAGAGCTTATTTTACCTGTGAGTGTCGTCTTTCCAAGTAATGTATTTAAAGATGTAAATTGAGAACGATAGCTTTTTATAAGCGGCATATAATTATTTAAAAGATTAATCATTGAAGATTCCATAGTTTGCCTCCTTGTGTTTTATCAAATTATAACAAAAAAAATTGACCTATTTTTCAAAATTAAGAGCACCATTGAAGAATATTTTCTTTTTGTGCTTCAAAATTCTCAAATCTATGAGAACCTCCCTCATAAATCAAAAGCTTAGAATCTTTAAATTTTAAAGCTGCCTCTTTATAATCTAGCACCTCATCACCTTTTTGCAAAAGCACCATAAATAATTCACTTTTGAGATTTTTTATTTCTAACTCTTTTAAATCTTCTACTAAATCTTGCGTCCATAAAAAAGATTCTCCACTATAAGGAACATTTACTTTTCCAATAGCCAAAGAAAGATTCCTATAAGCATAAACTGCAGGATTTACAAGCACTGCTTTTAAATTAAATTTATGTGCTAAATAAATCGCATAATACCCACCAAGCGAACTTCCAACAAGAGAAATTTTGCAAGATTGTTCTAAATTTTTTAGGATGATTTCTTCTAAAAGTTTAATGGCAAGCTTGGGTGCATAAGGGAGATTAGGAGTTAGAGAATCTTTGCTAAACTCCCTTATCAAACTCCCTTTATAGCACAATCCAACACTACGAAAGCCGTGTATATATAATAACAATCGCTTCCCTATTTTAAGCTTGCAAGTGCTGCTTCATAGTTTGGTTCTGTTGTGATTTCAGCCACTAACTCTTTATAGATAACCTTACCTTCAGGATTTACTACAAATACAGCTCTGCTTAACAATCCAGCAAGCGGAGAAGAACCAAGCAATACACCATAAGCCTCACCAAATGCTTTTTCTTTAAAATCGCTAAGCGCTACTACATTGCTAATGCCTTCAGTTGTGCAGAATCTTCCTTGTGCAAAAGGCAAATCCAAAGACACTACAAATACTTCTGTATTTGGCAAGGAAGCTGCTTTTTCGTTAAATTTTCTTGTTTGCATAGCACAAACACCTGTATCAAGAGAAGGAACTACATTGATTACTTGATATTTGCCACTTGCTCCACCCACGCTTTTTACACTTAAATCTCCTGCGATTAAATCTACTTTAGGTGCATTATCTCCTACATTAATCTCTTTTCCTTTAAGTGTTACTTCACTACCTTTAAAAGTTACCATAATTATTCCTTTTTTATTAAATTTAAAATCAAATTTTTAAATATCTTCACTAAAATTTGCATTAAAATCGCTAACTTTTGGCTTAGTTTTAATATTAAAAGGTGAGCTAAATTCTCCTTTTAAATACGATTCTATGCCTACTCTACCTATCATTGCAGCATTATCTGAGCAAAATTCTAAAGGTGCAAGAAGTAAAGTTTTTGTATAACTTTCACACATTTTTTGTAAATTTTCTCGTAAAAATAGATTCGCACTTGCTCCACCTACCACAGCAAAATGTTCCCAAGAATCTTTACTTTTTTGATCATTTTCAAAAAATATCTTACACTTTTTTAAAAGATGCTCACAAGCTACTTTTTGAAAACTCGCACTTAGATTTGCTCTAAAAATCTCTAGTCTTTCTTTATCTTCAAATCCTCCATCTTCCCTAAATTTCTCAATTTCAAGCCTTATTGCATTTTTAAGTCCCGAAAAAGAAAAAGCAAATTTTGTTTTGCTATTGAGCGGCACAGGAAAGCTAAAAGAACTAGCTTCACCTCTTTTAGCATAGCTTTCCACAATAGGACCGCCCGGATACCCTAAGCCTAGCATTTTAGCCACTTTATCAAAGCTCTCTCCAAAGCTATCATCTATACTTCTTGCTACAATCTTAATCTCTTCAAAGCTTCTAGCTTCTATTAGCATCGTATGTCCGCCAGAAACAAGCAAAACCCCAAGAGGAAAAATCGCTTCTTTTTCTAAAAAAAGAGAATACAAATGCCCCTTTAAATGATTAATGGCTATTAAAGGGACTTCTAGGCTAAAAGCAAGAGTTTTTGCCATCATAAGCCCTTCTAATAAAGTAATATTTAATCCGGGTTCTGTGGTAACAGCCACCGCCTTTACTTGCTTTAAATAGGGCTTTGTCTTTTCTAAAATCAAAGGCAATGCCTCTGCATGCAATCTACTTGCAAGCTCTGGCACTACCCCACCATAACTTGAATGCTCTTTTTCTTGTGAAATTTTTTGATGAAAAATAAGCTTCTTATCGCTAATTTGCGTAAGTGCTATGGAGCTATCATCACAACTACTTTCTATGCTCAAAATTAAATCTTGCAAAATCACCCTTTATGCGTCTTGCTCTAGCACATTTACCCCAAGATCTGCTAAAGTCTTATCAATCTTTTCTAACGCTCTATCAAGAGTTTTTTTGCTAATCTCTGGCAATTCATCTCCCCAAGCTTTTTGCGCTTGTTCATATCCTATAATAATCCCTTCTCTACCTGCTTTTAGCTTCTCTATATCCTCTCTTGCACCTGCTATCACAAAATCTGCAATTCTATCTGAAGTTTGTGTGATTCCAAAAAATCCATTCTCTCCCACTAGCTCTTTAGCCTCATCACTGCTTAACTCCCTTAATGGCTTACCCTCATATCCGATAGCTGACAAATCAAGACTTGAAAATAATTTTTGGAGATTATTTGCATAATTTTCTCCATTCCCAAAATTACCAAAACCACTATTAAGCCCACTTTGAGCTAAGAAATTCCCACTCACACTCATTTGAAACTGCACAGTATATTGCATCATGAGTTCTTTTGCATCTACTTTAGAAGCACTTTCTTTAATATCTGCCTCTTTTTGTGTAGTAGCATTCTCATTTTTGGCAAGATTTTCATTTTGAATAGGTAGGTTTAAATTGCTTTGCAAATTATTTGCATATTCGGTAGCACTTTTTTTGATTTCCATTTTAAACTCCTTAAAGTTAAATATGTAATAATATCGTCATTTTTTTAAAAAGAGTGAGTCCTTATGAAAAAATTTTATGCTGAATGGGAAAATCAAGATGGAATCTTACTGGCTTTTCCCCACAAAGATTCTGATTGGTGTGAGTATCTTAACGAAGTTAGAGATGTTTATTGTGAAATTATTTCAAAAATTATCAAAAGAGAAGCTTGTATTTTAGTAGCACAAGACAAAATAGAAGCAAAAAATTACATAGAAAACTATTTTAAAGTGCATAATTTGCACTTAGATTTTAAAAATTTACATTTAGTAGAGCTTCCTAGCAATGATACTTGGGCGAGAGATTTTGGAGGCATTAGTATCTGCAAAAATGGTAAAAATATTGTGCTTGATTTTGGTTTTAATGGATGGGGATTGAAGTTTCCTTCTAATTTTGATAATCAAATCACTGCTAAACTCAAAGAAAAAGGGATTTTGAAAAAGGTTAAAACACAAAAGATAATTTTAGAGGGTGGAAGCATTGAAAGCAATGGAGAGGGGATTTTACTCACAAACACTCAATGCTTACTAGAAAAAAACAGAAATCCTGCCTACTCTAAAGATAAAATAGAGAAAATTTTAAAAAAAGTTTTGGGGATTAAAAAAGTTTTATGGCTTAATTTTGGCTTTTTAGAAGGAGATGATACAGATAGCCACATCGATACTCTAGCGCGTTTTATCACACCAAATACCATAGCTTATCTAAAATGCGAAGATAAAAGCGATATTCATTATGAAGCACTAAAAGCTATGGAAGAAGAACTAAAAGAATTAAGAGATCTTGAAAATAAGCCCTTTAATCTTGTAGCCCTGCCCTTTTGCACACCAAAATATTATGATAATGAAAGATTGCCTGCTACTTATGCAAATTTTCTTTTTATCAATGGGGCGCTTTTGCTTCCTATTTATAATGATAAAAACGATGCTTTAGCCATAGAAATTTTAACAAAAGCACTCCCAAACCATAAAATTATCCCTATTGATTGTAGTGTGCTAATAAGACAGCATGGGAGTTTGCATTGCATTAGTATGCAGTTTCCCAAAAACACTCTTTTAAATCTTAATTAAGGCTTTACAATAAAGCAAAAAAGCTTATTACAATATCAAGCATTCTTAGCCTTTTAGGCTTTGCCTTAACTACATATCTTTAAATTTTATTCTTCTTCCTCTTTAAAGGCGTTTTTACCCCTAGCAATAAAGATAATTCTAGTGCCACTAAAATCCATTCTCTCGCGTAAAAAATTAACAAGATAGCGTTTATAGCTAAAATGCAAACTATTAGGACGATTCATAATCAAAGCAATTTGTGGAGGCTTACAATCAAATTGTGTAGCATAATAAATTTTAGTAATTTTACCTCTATCACTAGGAATGGGGTGTCTTTGTGTAGCTTCTTTAATAAGATTATTTAAAACTGAAGTGCTAAGGCGTGAGCTAAAGTTTTTATAAACCTTTAAAATTTCTTCTTCTAGTTTTTGGATATGGCGTCCATTTTTCGCTGAAATTGTAAGAATAGGTGCATATTCTAAGAATTTAAATCTAAGCCTAAAATCTTCCATAATAGCCTTAAAATCCTTATGTGCAATATCCCATTTATTAAGCACTACAATTACACCTAATTTATACTCATCTACTAAACCTGCGATTTTTTCATCTAGTTCCACAAAAGGCTTAGAAGCATCTAGCACCAAAATCGCAATATCTGTGCGTTCTAGCACACCTTTAGTTCTATGCAATGCAAACTTTTCTAGCCCCTCAATCTTTCCCCTACGCCTAATCCCTGCTGTATCTACAAATTTTACTTTAGTATTTTGGATATAGCCCATCTCATCTACAGGATCAATCGTAGTCCCAGCAACATTAGAAACAACCGATCTCTCTTCTTTTAAAAGTGCATTTAAAAGGGAGCTTTTACCCACATTTACCCTACCGATAATCCCTATATTAATCAAATCTTCTTTTGTGTCTTCTTCCAAAAAGTCCTCTAAACTTTCTATATCCTCTTCTTTGCATAAAAGATTATCTAGGTTTTGCACTTTTGCTCTAAATTCTTTTTCTATGGCATTTTCTAGCTTAGCCATACCTCTATTATGTGAAACAGAAATGAAAAAACACTTCTTTGCTCCAAAACTAGAAAACTCCCACGCATTTGCCTCTTCTTTTTCATTATCTATTTTATTTACTACCAAAAAAATATTAGGATTTTTTTTCTCTAGGGCATAAAAAATACTTTTATCTTCAGGGCTTGGAGCTTGTTTGCCATCTACTAAATACAAAATTAAATCCGCACCCTCCCCTGCAATGAGCGAATGTTTGCTAACACTTTTAAAAAGATCATTTTGGCTATCTAGCCCACCCGTATCTAAAAGCAAAAAGGGGCGTTCTTTGAGCATAAAAATATTTTTTTTCACATCACGCGTCGTCCCAGCTACATCTGAAGTAATTGCAATTCTTTCTTTGCAAAATCTATTAAAAAGTGAGCTTTTACCAGCATTGGGTCTTCCAACAATCGCGATTGTTCCATAAAATTCTTCCATAGATTTATTAACCTTTTATTATTGCTTTTTTAAAAAATTAAGAATATTATTCCATAAAATTGATTAAAGTAGGAAATATGTCACAAAATAACAAAGCAATTTTAGCCATGCTACTTGCTGCATGTCTTTTTTGCATTATGGGAATGTTTGTAAAAGTGTTAAGCCCTAATATGCCAGTAATTGAAGTAGCATTTGCAAGGAATTTATTTGGATTGCTTTGGATTGTGAGCGCACTTTTATTAAATCCGCCCAAAAATAGACAAGGAGGCAAACCTTTTGTGCTGTTTTTTAGAGGATTTGCAGGAGGAAGTGCGATGATGGCATATTTTTATAATATGTCTGTAATGCCCCTTGGACTTGCTTTTAGCTTCTCTTATACTTCTCCGATTTTTTTAGCCCTTATTAGTGCTATTTTTATCCATGATAAAGTTTCTTTGAAGCTTTGGATTGCACTTTTAATCGGATTCTTTGGGATTTTACTCATTAGCAACCCAACAGGGGGAGATTTAAGCATAATGGGATTTATAATTGGGATTTATAGCGGGGTGGGTGCAGCACTTGCTTATCTTTCTATTGCAAAACTTGCACATTTTTACGATCAACGCATAATCATCGGCTCTTTAATGTTTAGCGGGACAATTTTGCCTCTTTTTACTCTTTTAGTGCCTTATGAATCCTATCCTATCGCACTTTTTGAACCCTTTATTATACCAAATGCTAAAGAATGGATTTTGCTTTTAGGTTTAGGAGTGGTTTCTACTTATGCACAAATCTACCTAACAAAAGCCTATGGTATGGGAAATCCTCCACTAGTGGGTGCAATTTCCTATGTAAGCATTTTTTTAGCAACTCTAGCTGGAATTATTTTAGGCGATGCACTCCCTAGCCTTTTTGTGATTTTGGGAATGTTGCTTATTGCAATAAGTGGGATTTTAGCAGTTCTTTCTAAAAAAGCTAAATAAATAATTTTAATATCACTTCTTTTTCTAGCATATAAAGCTCATAACGGATATTTTTAAATTTTTGACTTTGAGGAATGGAATCTAGCTTTAAAATCTCTTCTAAAACGCGTGAAGATTCTTCAGCTCTTTTAAAATTTGCAATGCAAATGTCTTTTAAGCTTGTGCGGTTTTGCTCTTCTTTGCTAGAGGGTTTTAGTACATCTTTTAGAGAATCTCTAAAGGGTAAAAATTCCTGTTCATTTTCTAAAATACACTGATGGCGTAAGTTTTTTAAAGTTTGTGAGAATTCTTTGTGGTTAAAATAATAGCGTAAGATGTCTTCTACTACCCTAATCCCCTCTCTTAGGCGATTAAGGTTAGCATCAATAATACGAAAAGTTTGTTCTTTTTCCTTACTCATCTGATGAGCCAAAGATACCAAATAATTGTAAAAGCGAAATAAAAAGATTTAAGAAATCTAAATATAAGCTAACAGCTGCCATTACTGGGCTATCATACAATCCTCTTACAATATTTTGTGTATCATAAGCAATAAATAAGCTAAAAAGAATCGCTCCTGCGCCTGCGATTAAAACTTGCAACAATGGGCTTCCTAAAAATAAATTTACTAAAGATGCAATCACAACCACGATTAGTGCAATAAATAGCATTTTCCCCATGCTTGCTAGATCTTTTTTAGTTCTTAGCGCAAAAATACTCATCACTCCAAAAATAATGGTAGTAAGTAAAAATGCTTGTGCTACAATAGCACCACCACCTGGCATTCCCAAAACTCTACTTAAAAGTGGAGTAAGAGTTAAACCTGTTACAAATGTAAAACCAAAAAGCATTGCAAGATTAATTCCTGGCTTTGCCTTTGTAAAAAACAATCCTATAAGAAGTGCAAATTCTAAAATCACAAATCCAATATAAAATTGTGCTACCATTGCTCCTGCACCTGTGCTAAGTCCTACATAAGCCCCCACAGTTGCTGCTAAAAGTGAAGCTGCAAAAAGCTGATAAGTTTGTTTTACAAAACTAATCAGCGCTACATCATTTTGTGCAAAAGAATTTTGTTCTTGTGCATAATCACCAACTGACCTTCTGTTATACAATGACATCTAAAAATCCTTGTAAAAAATTTGAATTTTTATTATAACTAAAAATTGTTAAGAGTTTGTTAATAAAAAGTTTTTGTAAAAAAGCTTTTGTATCAAGCTTTTAAAAAACTATTTTTTGTTACAATTAGACTTTTAAACGCAAAATTTAGAGTAGAGAGTATGCAGAAAATAAAAGTTTTTATTAATGGTTTTGGGAGAATTGGACGCACAATTGCTAGAGTAGCCCTTAGTAAAATGCAAGAAGATTTCACACTAGTGGGAATTAATGATTTAGCAAATGCTGATGTTTTAAACTATCTTTTAGCAAATGATTCTGTGCATCAATGCCATAAAATCACTTCTACAAAGCTAGAAGAAAATCTATTTTTACTCAACAACACTCCTGTGCGTTTTTCACAACAAAAACACCCAGAAACTATTGATATTTTAAATGCAGATATTGTGATTGAAGCAAGTGGTTTATTTTTACAAAAAGAAGAAGTGCAAACCCATTTAAAAAAGGGAGCAAAACGCGTAATCTTCTCTGCACCCGCTAAAGATGATACCCCTACTTTTGTTTTAGGAGTAAATCATCTAAATTACAAAGGAGAGCAAATCCTCTCTAATGCAAGCTGCACGACTAATGCCCTTGCCCCTGTTGTTATGCTTTTAGAGGAAGCATTTGGGGTAGAAAAAGGGATTTTAACCACCATTCATAGCTACACAAACGATCAAAACTTAATTGATAGCGCACACAAAAAAAATGACTTTAGAAGATCAAGAGCTGCTGCACTCAATATGATACCCACCACAACAGGTGCTGCAAAAGCACTCCATTTGGTTTTACCCAATATGAAAGATAGATTGCATGGACACAGCGTTAGAGTGCCTATTGCAGATGTTTCTATGGTAGATCTCAATGTGAATTTAAATAAAAATACTACCCAAGAAGCTATTAATGCCCTTTTTAAAGAGGCTTCTTTAAATCGCTTAAAGGGTATTTTAGGAGTAGATGAAAATTATGGCGTCTCTCAAGATTTTTTAAATTGTCCTTTAAGTGGGGTTGTTGCAAGCGATCTTACTTTTGTCCTTGGTGGTAATATGGCAAAAATAATGGTATGGTATGATAATGAATGGGGCTATTCGCATCGCATTTTAGAAATGGCAAAATTTATAGTGGGATAAATTAGATGGGATTGTTTTTAAAGGTTTTATTAGTTTTTGGTTTTTGTTTATTGGATTTTGTTTATGCTCATTCGATGTCTTTGCAAAAGCTAAGAGATAAACAAAACGCTCCTTTTAGTGTATATCATCTAAAAGGAGAGGAAGAAGGCCCTACACTGCTTGTAATTGGTGGAATCCATGGAGATGAACCTGGGGGCTATTTTAGTCCTTCTGTGTTGCTAAGCTCCTATAAAATCAAAAAAGGTAATCTTTATGTAGTTCCTAATTTAAATCCTGATAGCATTTTAGCCTTTAGGCGCGGAATCTATAAAGATATGAATAGAAAATTTGCAACTATAAAGCTTAGTGATCCAGATTATGAGAATGTTTGGAAAATTAAAGAATTGATTACATACAAAGAAGTGGATTTTATTATTAATTTGCACGATGGGCATGGATTTTATAGGGAAAAATGGGAAAATGCAATCTTTAACCCAAAAGCTTGGGGGCAAACCTATGTAATTGATCAAAAAACATTGGATAATGTGCCTTTTGGAAACTTAGATGAAATTACTAAAAAGATTGAAACAAAACTCAATCAAAATTTGCATTATGATTTTCACACTTTTGGTGTGAGAAACACGCAAACCCGTTTTAAAGATGAAGAGCAACAAAACTCCCTTACATTTTTTGCAATTACAAACCTAAAACCCTCTATTGCCATTGAAACTAGTAAAAACATTAAAGAGTTAGATTTAAAAGTATATTATCAACTAAGCTCCATTGAAGCATTAATGGAGATTTTAGGAATCACTTTTAGTAGAGATTTTGACTTCACTCTAGAGGGAGTTAGAAAAAAGCTAGATGATTTTGGGACTTTAAATATCAACCAAAAAACCCTTCTAAAGCTAAACAACATAAGAACACAACTTAACTTCATACCTTTAAAAAAAGAGGATAATTCCTTTAGCTTTTCACACCCACTTGGAAGAGTAAAGCAAACTAATAAAGGCTATGAAATCTACATCGGACATCAAAAAATAAGCACTTTAAAGCCTGATTATTTTAGTATGCGTTGCACTTTAGAAAGCCTAGAAATCAAAGCAGATGACAAGGATTTTTGCAATGTCAAATTAGGAGATTCTCTAAAGTTTCAAAAAGGCTTTTTGATTAAACCTACAAAAGATATAAGAATCAATGTAATAGGATATTCCAAAAAAGGAATAATCAGTGAAGATAATCTATATATTGATAAAATTGACAAAAATTTTAGCCTAGATAAGCAAGGTAATAGCTTTAGAATAGAAGCTTATAAGGGAGATGAATTTTGCGGTATGATAATAATGGAGAAAAATGATGAATAAAAATAAAGCGGTTGTTCTTTTAAATATGGGAGGTCCAAACTCCTTACATGAGGTTAAAGTTTTTTTGCAAAATATGTTTAATGATCCCTATATTCTTAGTATAAAATCCGATTTTATGCGCAAAATGGTGGCAAATTTCATCGTCAATAAACGCTTAGAAGAATCCCAAAACAACTACAAACAAATCGGCGGGAAATCCCCTCTTGTCGCCCTTACCTTTTCTCTTTGCGAAAAACTAAATGTCCTAAATAGCGAATATTATTTTACTTATGCTATGCGTTATACACCACCCTTTGCTAAAATGGTAGCTTTTGATCTTTTTCAAAAAGGAGTGGAAGAAATTATTCTTTTTAGTATGTATCCTCATTTTAGCTACACTACTTTTCAATCCTCTTATGAAGATTTTCTAAAAGCATTAAAAGAGCTAAACTATCATCCAAAAATAAAAGTAGTCAAAAACTACTACTGGGATAAACTCTACAATCAAGCCATTCTCAAAAAAATCAAAGAAGGCTTAGCCGATAAAAACTCAAAAGACTTTCATCTCATCTTCTCCGCCCATTCTCTCCCACAAAGAAATATAAATAGAGGCGATCCCTATCAAAAAGAAATTTTAGAAAATGTAGAAATTTTAAAAGAACTTTTGGCAAAAGAAGGATTAGATTTTGCAAGCATCAAAGTAGCCTATCAATCTAAAATTGGCCCTATTAAATGGCTAGAGCCTAGCTTACAACACTTGCTAAAATCCTACAAGGATAAAAAGGTTATCATTTATCCTATTGCATTTACTATGGACAATTCTGAAACCGATTTTGAACTCTCACTCCAATACAAGCAGGAAGCTTTAAGTTTAGGCATTAAAGAATTTATAGTTTGTAAATGCCTTAATGACGATGAGGACTTTGCAAAATTTATTTTAAATCAATTAAAGGAAGCAAAATGAAAAAAATTCAATTCTTAATTTTAGCTATTTCAATCATTTTTTTTATAGGTTGTAATGAGGAAGATTTAGTCTCTAGTGGGACGCAAGATTCTACAAGCCATATAGAAGCAATGCAAAATGTGGATAAAAATTCGTATGCAGAAGTTGCGGATGTCTTTTTAGATACTAAAGAAATTACAACCAAAGGCGATAGACCTTATTTTTTAGTATTTGCAGCTAATGGTTGCATTTTTTGTGATAAATTAAAAACCCTCATCAAAGAAAATGAAGAAGTTAAAAAATATATTCAAGAAAATTATTCTCCTTATTACATCAATCTTAGCTACACTAAAGAGCATAAAATCTCCTTTATGCAAGATAAAATCCTAAACACACAGGAGTTAGGAGAATATTTTAGCATTAAGCCTACTCCCACAATGGTTTTTTTAAGTGCAAAAGGAAAGATTTTATATGTATATCCAGGCTTTATGCCTAAAGAAAGATTCTTCAAAACTTTGAAATTTTTAAGCGATCCTGCTTGGGAAAGTCTAGAGGAAAAGGAAATTGCGAAACATTTGCAAGAATTCTTAGAAAAGTAACCATAAAAAATTTCTAGTTTATCAATCGTTATTCAAGTAAAACTAGAATACAAATTTACTTTGTGTTGTCCAAATAAAGAAAGGAAGTTATGAAAAGCGTTAAAAATTTTCTCAATTTTGTTATCAAGGGTTTTTGTAATTTTTGGGTTACTTTTGTTTTATTATTTATTTATGGAAGTGCCTGTGCGGTAGCAACTTTCGTAGAGAATGACTATGGAACTCCATCTGCTAAAGCCCTCATTTACAATACGCAATGGTTTGATTTATTGCATTTGCTACTCGTTTTAAATCTCATAGGCGTGTTGCTACTCTCGCGTGCTTGGCAAAGAAAAAAGTATGCAAGCGTTTTATTCCACTCTTCTTTAGTAGTGATTTTTATAGGGGCAGCAATCACACGCTATTATGGATTTGAAGGAGTAATGCATATAAGAGAAGGAGAAAAAAGCAACACCATAAAAACCCAAGAAGAGTTTTTATCAATCTTCATAAAAACAGATAAAGTTTATCGTGCTTATTTTCCAGTCAATCTCACTCCATTAGTCCAACAACATTTTGATAAAACTTTTGAACTTCCGCAAAACAAGCAAACTCTAAGTATCAAATTTTTAGAATACACCCCAGCAGAAGACAAAATGTCCCTAGAACGCTTAAAAGTAGAAATCGCTTATCAAAACAATCAAGAAATTATAGAAATAGAAAAAAATACAATGGGACAAGGTCCAACTCTTTTAATGGTGGGCGATTTAAAACTTGGGCTAGAATGGGGGAGCATCGATAAAGTTTTACCTTTTTATCTAGAGCTTAAAGACTTTCAGCTTGATCGCTATGCAGGCTCCATGAGTCCTTCTTCTTATGCTTCAGAAATCATTTTAGAAGATACTACAAACAACATCAAGCAACCCTATCGAATCTTTATGAATAATGTATTAGATTATGGAGGTTTTAGATTTTTTCAATCCTCTTATGATCAAGACGAGCTAGGAACAGTTCTTTCTGTCAATAAAGATCCAGGAAAAATCCCAACTTATATTGGATATGCTATGCTAACGCTTGGACTTTTATGGTCGTTTTTTGTGAAAAATGGACGCTTTTATAAATTAGGAAGATATTTAAAAAACCAAAATTTGGCACTTTTATTTGCATGTAGTTTAGCCCTTTTTAACGCTCCTCTTTATGCAAACGAAAACAACACAACAAATCCACACCAAGAAATCACAATCACCAAAGAGAATATTCAAGACTTATTAGATCATCTCAAGAAAAACTCTAGCACTCATGCAAACAAGTTTGGAAAAATCTTAGTGCAAGATTTTGGAGGAAGAATCAAGCCTCTTGATACTCTAGCCATGGAATATGTGCATAAAATCACACAAACAGATAATTTTCAAGGCCTAAGCAATATGCAAATTTTGCTAGGTATGATGACTTATCCAGCAGAATTTAAACGCATCAATATGATTTCTACTAAAACCCCAAAATTAAGAGAGTTAATAGGAGTTAGCAAAGACCAAAAACGCATTGCTTTTGATGATCTTTTCACAAAAGAGGGAGAATATAAGCTCACAAATTTTGTAGAAGAAGCCAACAGAAAAAAACCCGCAATGCGTAGCACATTTGATAAAGATGTCATAGCCGTAGATGAGAGAATAAATGCGGCTTTCTTGATTTACACAGCACAAGCTTTAAGAATTATCCCTGATTTCAAACAAGAAAGCAACACTTGGTATGCCCCATCTGATGCTATGGCAAATTTTGATACAAAAGATTCTACACATTTACAAAAGCTTTTTGGTGCATATTTTGCAAGCTTCCATCAAGGGCTTGTGGAAAACAAATGGGAAAATGCAGATTTAGCACTCAAATCTTTTAAAACTATACAAGAAAAATTTGGTGCAGATTTATTGCCTTCTAAAAGCAAATTAGAGTTAGAAATATTCCTAAACCATTATAATATTTTTGATAATTTAACCTATTTTTACATTATTGCAGGTTTAATTTTATTTTTTGTAGTAATTATACAAATCTTTAGAAACCAAAGCGTCTTTATTCCTTTAACTACAATTCTTTACATTTTTATTGTATTATTAGCCTTAACACACACAATAGGTCTTGGAGTTAGATGGTATGTAGGCGGACATGCCCCTTGGAGCAATGCCTATGAATCAATGATCTATATTGCTTGGGCTGCTGGTATTGCAGGGGTGCTTTTCTTTAGGCGTAGCTATCTAGCACTCTCTACTTCAAGCTTTCTAGCAGGGATTTCTCTTTTTGTAGCACATTTAGGCTTTATGGATCCTCAAATTGGAAATCTCGTGCCTGTCTTAAAATCTTATTGGCTAAATATCCATGTTTCTATCATCACCGCAAGTTATGGATTTTTAGGGCTTTGCTTCTTGTTGGGTGCTATCACTTTAGCATTATTTATTCTAAGGAATAAAAACTACCCACAAATTGATTCTACTATTCTCACACTACATGTTATTAATGAAATGGCGATGATTTTAGGACTTTCAATGCTAACGGTTGGAAATTTCTTAGGAGGTGTATGGGCTAATGAATCTTGGGGACGCTATTGGGGCTGGGACCCTAAAGAAACTTGGGCGCTTATTTCTATTGTAGTATATATTATTGTGCTTCATGCTAGATTTATTCCTAAAGGCAATTCTCCTTATGTCTTTGCAACTTTAAGTGTAGTAGCATTTTATTCTATTCTAATGACTTATTTTGGGGTAAATTTCTACCTTTCAGGATTGCATTCTTATGCTGCAGGAGATCCACTTCCTATCCCATCTTTCCTTTATTATTTTGTTGCCACAACTATTTTATTAATCATTCTAGCTTCAAGAAAAAGCGATTTACAACCTCCAAAATTATCTTAATCTAAAGAACTTACTTTAGATTAAGCCATAATTGTTGTTTTTTTGCTATAATAAGCTTTTTGTTTTAAAATTTATAAAGTAAAAAGGCAAGTTTTTAATGTCTCAAATAATAGGTTATAAAATCCAAAATGAGATTTATGATACACAAACAGCACAAGAACTTAATATAAATGGAGAAGAAATCTATTTTGATAATTCTCCTCTATCCTTAGCAATTATGCGACACACTTGTGCACATTTAATGGCAGAAGCCATCAAAGCACTCTACAAAGAAGCGCAATTTTTCGTCGGTCCTGTGGTAGATGAGGGTTTCTATTATGATTTTAGAGTGAATCAAAAAATTAGCGAAGAAGATTTACCAAAAATAGAAGCCAAAATGAAAGAAATTGCTAAAAAAGGCGAAAAAATTACAAAATATAGCTTAAAAAGAGAAGAGGCAATTGCAAAATTTGCCAATGATGACTTAAAACAAGCTGTAATCAGTAAAATTCCACAAGGCGATGGGACACTTAGCATTTATTCACAAGGTGAATTTGAAGATTTATGCAGAGGCCCCCACTTGCCTACTCTAAAGCTTCTCCAAGCATTTAAACTCACTAAAATTGCAGGAGCATATTTAGGAGGAGATGAAAAAGCAGAAATGCTAACAAGAATCTACGGCATTGCTTTTGCAGATAAAGAAAGTCTTAATCAATATCTAAGACAAATGGAAGAAGCCAAAAAACGCGATCATAGAAAGCTTTGTGTGGAAATGGAGCTTTTTACATTTGATGAAGAAGTAGGTGCAGGGCTTCCAATATGGCTTCCAAAAGGTGCAAGACTTAGAAGAAATATTGAAAAGCTTTTAACACAAGCACTAATAGAGCGTGAATATGAGCCTGTAAGGGGTCCAGAGATTCTAAAAAGTGCAGTATGGAAGACAAGCGGACATTATGCAAATTATGGTGAAAATATGTATTTTACTACTATTGATGAAGTAGAATACGGCATTAAACCTATGAATTGTGTGGGACATATCAAAGTTTATCAAAATACTTTGAGAAGCTATCGCGACTTGCCTTTAAGATTTTATGAATATGGTGTAGTCCATCGCCATGAAAAAAGTGGGGTATTGCACGGACTTTTAAGGGTTAGAGAATTCACACAAGATGATGCACATATTTTCTGTCGTCCTAATCAAATCGCAAATGAAGTGCAAAATATTATTGATTTTACACAAAAAATTATGGCCGCATTTGATTTTAGCTATGAAATGGAAATCTCTACACGCCCAGAAAAATCCATAGGCGATGATGCTGTATGGGAAGAAGCTACACTTGCTTTAAAAAATGCTCTTGAAGTTTGCAAAATCCCTTATAAAATTGATGAGGGTGGAGGTGCATTTTATGGGCCTAAGATTGATATTAAAATCACAGATGCAATTGGCAGAAAATGGCAATGTGGAACTATTCAGATTGATATGAACTTACCAGAACGCTTTAAACTAGAATACACAGATGAGCAAAACAGCGCACAGCAACCTGTAATGATTCATAGAGCAATTTTAGGAAGTTTTGAAAGATTTATTGCTATATTAACAGAACATTTTGGAGGAGAATTTCCTTTCTTTGTGGCTCCTACACAGCTTATTATTATACCTATTGGTGAAGATCAAAATGCCTATGCAAAAAATTTGCGTAATGAGCTTTTAAGATTTGGTATTTATGCAGAAATTGAAAATAAAAATGAAACTCTTAATAAACGCATTAGAAATGCTGAAAAACAAAGAGTTCCTATGATAGCAGTAATCGGAGCTAAGGAGGTAGAAGAACAAAAAGTATCCATTAGAGATAGAAGAAACAAAGAACAAAGTATAATGCAAAAAGAGGAGTTTATTAAACTATTAAAGGAGAAAATGAGTGAGGTTAGTTTTTGAGTAAAAATGAAGAAGTGATCCTAAATGAGGAGATTGATTTTCCAGAAGTTCGTTGTGTGGGCGATGATGGTGAGCAATATGGAGTAATAAGCTCACAAGAAGCCCTAAAAATTGCAGAACAAAAAGGACTAGATTTAGTTTTGATTGCAGCAAATGCAAAGCCTCCTGTATGTAAAATTATGGATTATGGGAAGTTTCGCTACCAACAAGAAAAAAAGCTAAAAGAAGCCAAGAAAAAACAAAAACAAATTGAAATCAAAGAGATAAAGCTTTCTGTAAAGATAGCAATCAATGATATTAATTACAAAGTAAAACATGCAAGAGAATTCTTAGAAGAAAACAAGCATGTAAGATTTAGAGTTTTCTTGCGTGGGCGTGAGGTGAGTGAGCCTCAAGCAGGTTTTGAAGTCTTAGAAAAAGTTGCTACAATGTTAGAAGATGTTGCAAATGTAGATAGAGATTTCAAAGTAGAAGGGCGTTATGTAAATATGCTCGTAACCCCCAAAAAATAATTTATCTTATGAAAGGAGTAAAGCGATGCCAAAAATGAAAACAAATCGTGGTGCAGCGAAGAGATTCAAGCTTAAAAAGAATCTTGTTAAACGCGGTTCTGCTTATAAAAGCCATATTTTGACTAAAAAGCGACCAAGAAAAATCGCAAACTTAAATGCACCAAAATATGTTCATGATGCAAATCTTGAATCTGTTAAAAAAATGCTATGTATGGCATAAGGTTTTAAAGTTTCATACATTTTAGTATGTCATTCCCCTAAAGTTAGGGCAAGTTTGGTAGAAATACCACACCACAATATGGTAAAGGAATTAAAATGGCAAGAGTAAAAACAGGTGTCGTAAGAAGAAGAAGACACAAAAAAGTTTTAAAACTAGCAAGAGGTTTCTATAGTGCAAGACGCAAACATTTTAGAAAAGCTAAAGAGCAATTAGAGAGAAGTTTATGTTATGCGTTTCGCGATAGAAAACAAAAGAAAAGAGATTTTAGAAAACTTTGGATTGTAAGAATCAATGCTGCTTGCAGAATGAATGCAATCTCTTATTCAAGATTTATGTTTGGCTTAAAAAAGGCAGGCATTGCGCTAGATAGAAAAATACTAGCAGATATTGCTATGAATGAGCCAGAAAACTTTGCAAAAATTGTAGAGAGTGCTAAAAAAGCCCTCTAATATAAAAAGTTAAAGCCAAATGGCTTTAACTCTCAAACTTCATATATACTTCATATATATTTTTTAAAATAAGACTTTCTAAAATTATATATTGTTATAATATACAAATTTCTACACCAAGGATTGTTTATGAAAAAAATGTTACTACTTGCTACTTTTATGAGCGGACTATTATTAGCAGAGATGAAAATATCACAAAACTTTGAGCTTTCAAAAGAAATACCCAACAATTCTTATAAAAGTAATATCCAAATATTAGGCTCTCAAAAATTAAGAGAAACAAAAAATCTCTCATTAGAAGATAAAAACTCTATTATCAAAACTTTTAATGCAATTAATAAGCAAGTTTTAGGGGATATTTGTATGGGAGGTGGCTTTGAAATCAATCCCTTTTATGAGTATAAAAATAACACAAAACAACAAAGTGGCTTTGAAACCTCATATAATTTAGAATGTAATTTCAATACCCAAAAAGAGATTGAAACTTTTAATCACTATTTGAAATTTATAGAAAAAGAAGTTTCTAACAATAAATGGCTATTATTCCCTATTCCAAAAAGTGAAAATATTGCCACTCAAGAAAGTGTTAAAAATTTTGACAAAAAATTACAAGAAGAAATTTTGATTCAAATTATGCAAAAAGCCAAAGATTACTCTAAAATTACACAAAAGAAATGTTCAGTGCAAGAGGTTGCTTTAGGAGAAAATGATCTTAGCATGCCTTCCCCTCTTATGAGAAAAAATAGTCTTATGCTAGGAGCTTCTAGTGATGTTTCACTTGAAAATATTTCTATGCCTCAAGACAAAAAAGCACTAAGGACACTAAAAGCTAAAGCAATTTTTATTTGCAAATAAATACCTATTAAAAGGCGATTAAATCGCCTTTTTGGTAACTATCATTCTTTTAAAAAGCAAAAATTAACTAAATAGCATACAAACGAAACTATCCATAAACAAAACACAATGCAAATCCAAAAGAACAAGCAAAATATTTTCTCTTGTCATCGCAAGATTTTACCCCACCCACCTTTCATTGCGAGGAGCAAAGCAACGAAGCAATCTAATTTTAACCACTACAAATCTATTTCATCATTACACCCCCCTCTCTCCTGTCATTGCGAGGCACATTGTGCCAAAGCATACACGCCAAACTATCCACGAGCAAAGCAAAGTGCAAATCTAAAAGGTTTTTTGCAAACATTCTCTCGCTCTGCTTCGTGGTGCTGGAGTGTAGAAAAAGAATTGTAAGAGTGCAACGCTTGCACGAAAGCTAGAAGCAGAAAAGGCGAGGTTCTCCACCACAAAGGGAGCTTTTTGTGCTCGGGGGAGTGGGGAGGGGGAGAGGCGTTTTTGTGAAAAAACACTTTTTATATAAAGTTTCATCATCTTTTATTTTATTTATTACACCATACTCTTTATTTAAAAAATTTCTTTCAAGGAGAGTAGAATACCAAAGTTTTCTTCCCTTAAGCCACGAGAATTCTTTTACAGTAAAGAGTTTTTATCTTTGTTACTGCAATAGCTTTAGCTCGTGGCAGTCCATAGGCTTACATTGCAATTTAAGTTTTTATGAAAGGTTTTTTTAAGATTCTGGCAATTAGATTGCTTCGTCGCTAACGCTCCTCGCAATGACAATATAAGTAGTTTAGGATTATTTACAGCAATAAAAATAATTATAAATTCTAGTAGTTACAGCATATAATAAAAGCCTTAAAGGGCTTTTCAGGAAGTCAATGTCTTAAAAGATTCATAAGTTTTGAAATAGTAAAAATAAATTCTAGTAGTGGCGGTAAGGCTATGAAAGCTTTTGGAAGATTTTAGGGGTGAGGCTAAACATAAGGTTTGCGAACCCCTTAAAATCTTTCAAATCTTTTATATTGCTTACCCCAATACGAATTTTAAATTCTTTCTGCCATACAAGGATTATTTGTCTTAAAGTTCTCTGATACAACACAAGTCCTACTATTTAGAGTTCCTTTCTCTTCATCTAGAGCTTCTTTTTCTTCTTCTGCTGGTTTTACTAAAACTACCTTTTCTTTGTTTATCATAGAAGAGTTAATGTCTTTTAGGGGTGTGGTTAGGGTTTGATCTAGTGTATCATCTGTGTTTTCTTTAAAAACAAGATTAAAAGGATTAGTTAGCATTACAAAGCCCACTTGTTCTTCTCCGTCTTCATTTTTAAAGTGATATTCTCCTTTAGCCACATAGCTTTCTAGTTCTTCTTGAATCTTATTCATCTTATCTAATTGTTTTTTAATATCTTTTGCTAAAGCTTGTTTATGGCTTTCATCAATAGCATTGTTATAAGAGTAGATAAGATTTTCCATTTCTTTTAAAAAGGCTATTTTACTTCCTAGAGCTTTTATATCTTCTTTAAATTTATTTTGGATTTCTTTTATATGGTTGATTTCTGGTTTTGTGATTTCAAAGTTATTTGTTTGATTACTTGCTAAAATAGTTTCTAATGCTCCTAAGTCTTTATCACTAAAAGCTAATAAGAATGCAATACTTTGTTTTAAAGATTCATCTAAACTAGAATAGATAAAGTTTCCATTAGCATCAAAGCTGTTTTGTAAATCAATGATGATTTTACCCTCATAAAAATCTTTGATGATTTGTTTTACTAAATCGCTAGAGAAGTCGTTGCCGGTAAGAAAGTTTTATTGCTTTTCTTCTATAAAACTTAGATTGCCATTATCATCTACATGCCATCCATTATCTTGAAAGCTACTATCTTTAGCCACTATGCTATCAAATTCTTTTTCCATATCTTCTTTATAAGTTACATAATTAATAGGGTTACCATTAGTAGAGCCTTCACCTACACCTACTAATCTTCCTTCTTGATAATATACATTTACATTTTTAGCATCACCATAGAATGCTGAAAATTTATAAGCATCTCCTTTATCAGATACAATCTCTGCATCTTTAGAAAAATAAATATAGATATTAGAGATATTATTAACGGTCTCCGTACCACTTGCAAAACCTGATGCCAGCCCATTTTTAGCATAGATTCTATCAATATTTTTAATGACTATATTGTTTACTTTCGATTTGCCACTTATATATCCATCTCCATAGAAACCTCCTGTACTAGCTCTTACATGGTCAAAGTGATTTTCTACACTGCCTATTCCATCAATAAAAATATTTTCAATAAGATAATTATCACTATAAACAGCCACCCCCATAAATCCCCCTACTCTTCCAGCACCCCAGTAACCCTCCACACCTTCCGAATTTTGTCCTTTAATACTTTCAACATTCTTTAAAATAATACTACGAATATTAGAATTGGTAACGGTGCCTGCAAATCCACCTGCTGTAACCTGCATCCATCCACTTGCTATTCCTACAGAATCTCCCTTTATTTCCCCTACATTACTAATATTGATATTAGAAACATTAGAATTTGTTATATGTCCTGCAAAGCTACCAATATTAATAATTCTATCTTGATTGCCATAATTAAAATTTAACCCATTAATATTAAGATTAGAAATACTCGCATTTTTGATATTTCCAAATAATCCCAAACTATGATAGTTTGTATCAATCAATACATTACTTAATGTATATCCATTGCCATTAAAGACTTTATTAAAGGGTACTTTTATATCCTCTTCAGTAGGTTGTCCATTCTCATCAAGCCCATATTGATAAACCCCCACCGGATCAATAGCAATTTGCTTTCCCTCGCTATCTACATAAGTGCTAAAATCAATATCACCAATCAAATGATATTCATCAAAGAAAGTTTGCATATTATTTGTATTATTATTCCACCCATTAGCAAAGTTTTTCCAATCTTCTGCACTAGCCATAGTCGCATACTTTTTAAATTCTCTATTGCTAATAGCATTATTGCTATTACCCTCTACATTCTCATAATCTTTTATGCTAAAGTTAAAGTTAGTAATTGCATTAGGATTTGTAATAAAGTTTGTAGTGCTTTGCTGTAATGCTCCACTTTTATATGCACTAGCAATCACAGAATTAGATTTAATTCCCTCTACATTAATAAATACATTATTCCCTACGAGATGTAGTTCTTCATTTACATTTCCACTAGGTTTCTTTAGTTCTTCATTA
>NZ_QXJG01000029.1 GCF_003670295.1 Helicobacter burdigaliensis | reverse complement strand
TTGAGCGCAAGAAAATAATAATCTCCTTGGTTTTCTTGTGTTTTATATTCTTTTTAGATTTGCATTTGCTATGCTTGCAATGAAAAATAAATCCTAGATTTAAATTTTCATCTCTATTTTTTCAATTCTAAGCGAAGGTTCTTTGTTAAAATTATCCCAAGATAAACTTGCAATACATTCTATATTTTTACCCAAAAACTCCTCTTTAATCACATTAAAAAACATAATGCCTTTACAAGTTTCCCCCTCTTCTTCTAGCACCAAACTACTATGCAAATTTCCCTCGCCAAAATAACGCACACTCTTTAATCTAGCTTCTATTAAAAACTTTGGCTTTGGATTACCCTCTCCAAAGGGTTCAAAATCCTCTAAAATGCTCCATAATCCCCTACTAACTTCCCTTAAATGCAATCTCCCCATAACTTCATTTTGCTTTATTTCTATCTGATAAGGAACTTGCATAAGCGCGTTTTTAAAATCCATAAAATCTTTTACTTCTAAGCTAAGCCCTGCTGCTCCACTATGCCCCCCATAACCTTTTAAATATTCTTTACAAGTTTCTAAAATCCCTACACAATCTACCCCATAAGGAGCACGCATACTTCCCTTTAAAACCCCATCACTCTTGGTTAAAATAATAGCAGGTTTTAAAAACTCTTCACACATTCTAGCACTCACAATCCCCAAAACCCCTTCATGCCAAAAGGGATCATACAAACAAACAAAAGGCAAATGCACTTCATCGCTAAAATACTCACTTGCTTTTTTATAAATCTCTTCTTGCATTGCTTTTCTTTCTTTATTGAGCTCCACTAAAGAAAAAAGATTCTCATAAATTTTTGTGCTATCCTTTTGTGCTAAAAAATCATAAGCCTCCTTAGCATCCCTCATTCGCCCAGCACAATTCAAAAGAGGAGAAAGATAAAAAGCATAAGTTTCTGCATTTAGGCTATAATTTCTAAAATTCTCTTTTAAAACTTGCAAACTTAAACGCTTTGTATTTTTAAAAACTTCCAACCCTTTTTTAAAAAGCACACGATTAATCCCGCTAAGTGGCATCACATCGCTAATAATTGCCAAAGACAAAAAATCTAAAAATTGACTTAAATCTATATTTAACCCCATTTGTTGCTTTAATGCCGCACACAAATACCATGCCACATTTGCACCGCAAATCTCTTTTTGTGGAAAATTAGGTGATAATTTTGGATTTACAATCAGTGCATCGGGTAATTCATCTTTTGGGGTATGATGATCGGTGATTAAAAGCTCTATCCCTCTAGCCTTACACAAAGAAGCAGCACTAAGTGCAGAGATTCCATTATCCACAGTGATTATCATATCACATTCTAAACGCTCTACTATTTTTTCGCTAATGCCATATCCATCGCTAAAACGATTAGGAATAACTATGCTAATCTCATAAGGAATAAGAGCAAAAAACTCACTCACAATAGCACAAGAAACCACACCATCTACATCATAATCCCCCAAAATTACAATTTTTTTATTTTCTAAAATAGCTTTGTGAATCTTTTGTGCCATTTGCTCTAAATTATCTAGCGTATTTGGCTTTGGCAAGTCTTTGAGTGTTTGGATTTTTTCATTTGCAAAGCGAGATTTTAAAATCTCTAAAATCTCTTCTTTATTTAAGCTTTTAAGATTGTCTTTTTGCATCAATAGACTGCTTGATAAACTCTAAAATCACTAAATTAGGCGCTTGAAGTCTTGAAGTAAATTCTGGGTGAAACTGCACTCCTATAAACCAAGGATGATCTTTTAGCTCCACTGCTTCAATAAGTCCTTTTGATTCTCCACTGATTATCATTCCATTTTTTTCTAACTGTTCTTTATATTTTGGATTTGCTTCATAGCGGTGGCGGTGGCGTTCTTTAATAAGTTTTTGTCCTTTATAGGCTTTTTGGAGTTTAGAATCTTTTAGCGTATTGCACTCATATTCTCCAAGCCTCATTGTTCCACCCATAGGAGATTTATGGGTTCTAATTTGTTCTTTGCCATTTTGATCCATAAAATTTTCTATTAGATAAATTACAGGCTCTTTAGTTTGCGGTTCAAATTCCATAGAATTTGCCTCTTTAATCTTTAGCACATTTTGGCAAAATTCTAAAATTGCAAGTTGCATTCCAAGACAAATCCCCAAAAATGGAACTTTATTAACTCTTGCAAATTCTATTGCTTTCATTTTGCCTTTAATACCTCGCTCACCAAATCCACCCGGCACTAAGATTCCATTGACATATTTTAGTTGCTCTATTAGTTCCTCATTTTTTTCTAGCTCTTCACTATCAATCCATACGATATTTACTTTTGTATCTAGATTTGCTCCTGCGTGGATTAAAGCTTCAATAAGCGACTTATAGGATTCTTTTAAAGTGAGATATTTTCCTACAAATGCGATACTCACTTCACTTTGTGGAGCTAAAATCTGCTTTACTAAAATATCCCACTCTTTCATATCTGGCTTAAATTCTGGAAGCTTTAAAAATCTTTTAATAGGTGTTAAAATTCCTTCTTTTAAGAAATTAAGAGGCATTTGATAAATACTTTTTGCATCTTCTGCCATAATCACACAATCCCCATCTACATCACAACTCAAAGAAAGTTTGTTTTTTAAATCTTGTGGGATTTCCTTTTCTGTTCTTGCTACGATGATTTGAGGTGTGATACCAATTCTCCTTAGCTCTTGCACGCTATGCTGTGTGGGCTTTGTTTTTAGCTCTCCTGCTGCTCTAATAAGTGGGATTAGCGTTACATGGATACTAATTACCCTCTCCATTCCAAATTCATGCTTCATTTCTCGCATAGCTTCTAAGAAGGGTAAGCCCTCTATATCGCCTACCGTTCCACCAAGCTCCACTACTAAAATCTCTTTATCCTCTCCTGCTAACTTTATGCGTCTTTTAATCTCATCTACAATATGTGGCACAACTTGAATAGTTTTACCCAAATACCCACCTTTTCGCTCTCTATCAATGACGGATTGATAAACTTGTCCCGTGGTAAAATTGTTTTTAGAGGAAAAATTCATATTCAAAAAGCGTTCATAATGCCCTATATCTAAGTCTGTTTCAGCACCATCATGGGTTACAAAAACCTCTCCATGCTCTAGCGGACTCATAGTGCCCGGATCTACATTAATATAAGGATCAATCTTTAAAATCCCCACACGAAAACCAGAATGTTTTAAAAGTGTTGCAATAGAAGAGGAAGTTATCCCCTTTCCTAGTGAGCTTAGCACACCACCTGTTACAAAAATATATTTAGTATCCATAATTTTACCTCTAAATTTATAATAATTTTTGTTTATTGTAACAAATAGAAGCTAAATAACTATTTATCTTGCCTTTTAATTTCTTGTGCAATTTTAAAAGGCACAATCTTGCAAAGCTCCTCTAAAGACGCTTTTTGCACTGCTTCAAAACTTCCAAAATAAGCTAATAATTTCTTTTGTGTTGCATAAGAAATGCCTTTAATTTCTAAAAGTCTGCTTTTTTGCATGGTTTTTTGCTTTTGCTTTTGATGAAGAGTAATTGCAAAGCGGTGTGCTTCATCTCTTAATTTTTGCAAAAATTGCAATCTTTTATCGCTTGGCTTTAAGCTAAACTCTGCCTTGCCATCGCGTAAAATATCTTTTGCACTTCCTTTGGCTCTATGGGCTTTAAAATCAAGCTTTTCTTTTGCAATCCCCAAAACTTTCAAATTCACTCCTGCACTCTCCAAAAGACTTTTGGCTAGATTTATCTGCCCTAGCCCTCCATCAAGTAGCCATAAATTAGGAGGAGAATCTTTGCTAAAATCCTCAATCCTACGCATTAGCATTTCTTTCATCTGTGAATATTCATCGCTTCCATTTAAATGATAATGGCGATAAGATTCTTTATCCCAGCCATTTTCATACACAACCATTGCTCCCACGCACTCTTCTCCTTTGTGGTGTGAAGTATCAAAAACTTCAATGCGATAAGGACTTTCATCAAGACAAAAAAGTTCTGCTAAAGCCTCTATCACATCTTTTTCTTTATTTACATTTAATCTTAAAACTTCTTTTGCATTCTCTAACGCTAGCTCACACAGCTTTCTTTTTTCTCCATTTTTTGGCGTATGCAAAGAAATCTTTTTATCAAATAATATTTTTAGATGTGCTTCTAATTCTACAATTTTATCTTCATCTATACAATCGCTTAGCAAAATCTCTTTAGGCACTATGGGTAAGTCTTTATGATAATAGTTTAAAACACTTTTAGCATAAACCTCATCTTTTTCAAATCCAAAATTACTTTGGATAATATTCACACTGCTTGAGACGATTTTACCCGATCGCACGAAAAACTTCACAATCGCACCTCTTTTGCCCTCATCTACAAACGCAAACACATCTAAATCGCCTAAATTTACAAAATCCACACTACTTAGTGGATTAATGGATTTAATTTTGGCAATCCTATCACGCAAAACAATTGCTTCTTCAAAACGCATTTGGCTTGAGAGATTTAACATCTTTTCTTCTAATTGAGTAATGATCTTTTTAGGATTTTCCAAACTTTTTAAAGCTTCTTTTAATATTTTTGCATACTTCTCTTTATCCACCTTGCCTTCACATGGGGCTAAACAACGCTTAATCTGATAAAATAAACATGCTTTATTGCCCCTTTTGCAACTCTCTTTTTGCACAAGAGGATAAAGCTCATACAAACTATCCATTAAATCCCTACAACCCACAGAAAAAGGACCAAAATACTGCAAACCTTTAGCCTTTTTAAATACTTTTCTTGTTAAAACAATGCGTGGAAAATCCTCATTGAAATCCACACATAAATAAGGATAAGTCTTATCATCTCGTAATAAAATATTATATTTTGGCTTTAATTGCTTAATTAAAGAATTTTCCAAAATAAGTGCATCATGCTCATTTTCCACAACTAAATATCTAAGAGCACAAACTTGTGAGATCATTTGTGTAATTCTTAGGCTTAAATTAGGCGCAGGTGCTAAAGCTGGAGTGAATCTAAAATAGCTCTTAATTCTATTTTTAAGATTTTTTGCTTTGCCTACATATAAAAGCCTTCCAAATTCATCATAATAATGATAAACCCCACTCACTTTTGGAATATTTTTTAAAACTTCTAAAAGTTCTGAATTTAATGGTTTTAATTTCCTTTGTTCTTCCAAATATGCTCCCTAATGCGTTCAAATACAGCATAAATCTCTTCATTTTGTGCTAAATTTACAAAATCTCCTTTAGCAAGCTCACCATAAGTTTTAATGACTTCTTGTTTTACTTCCTTTGCCATTTTGTTAGTAACGAAGCTTTTTATTTCTTGTATTTCTAAAAGTTCTCCACTTACTTTTTGATAATTTTTTAATAGTGATTTTATAATTGTAAGTTTATAATTAAATTCAAGCTTAAATCCTTGGTGCTTTAAGACAAAAAACATAATATGATTTTTTGTATAAGTAAATAAAATACCTTGACGCAAACTAAAAGGCAATGCCAAAACAAAGCGATTCATAGCTTGTAAGCTTTTATATTTTGGAGTTTGAAAAAGATGCGACAATTCTTTAGAAGACAAAATTTGAGATACTTTTTTCATATGCTAATTATAGCACAAATTGCTTGTTTTAGCTTAAATGGTTGCGGTTTTAAAGACGATCCTTTTAACCCAAAGCAAAGCACACAAAATCCATAAAAAGAGTTTTTTGATGTTTTATGATGTAATTATCGTGGGGGCTGGGATTGCTGGGCTTTATGCTTCTTTAAATTTACCCAAAAACCTAAAAGTTTTAATCCTGTGTAAAGATCAGCCTTGGGAATGCAATACTTTCTATGCACAAGGAGGAATCGCAGTAGCCAAAGATAAAGAAGACATTTCTTTACACATTGATGATACACTAAAAGCGGGTGCTGGAATGTGTAATGTAGAGGCTGTAAAAGCCCTAAGCCATGAAAGTTTAGAAGTTTTGGAGGATTTAATTTCTAAAAACACCCCCTTTGATAAAGACAAACAAGGCAATTTACTCTTTACTAAAGAAGCCGCACATAGCACCTCTAGGATAATCCATGCAGGTGGGGATTGCACAGGAAGAGTTGTGCATAGCCACTTAATCTCACAAATCAACCACACACTTTGGAAAAATGCCACCGTTACAGAGCTTTTAATGGAGGGCAATTCTTGTTGTGGAGTAAGTGTGCTTACAAAAAGAGGAAATTATAATCTTTATGCTAAAAATGTAATTTTAGCAAGTGGGGGTATAGGAGCGCTTTTTAACTACCATACAAATGCCTATACTATTTCAGCAGAATTACATGGAATGATTTTAGAAAATGGTTTAGAGCTAAAAGATATGGAAATGCTACAATTCCACCCCACCGTATTTACCAAAACAAAACATGCTAGAAAAATGCTCCTTAGCGAAGCTTTAAGAGGTGAAGGGGCACATATTGTGGATTTTTGGGGAAAAAGGTTTTTATTTGATTATGATAGCTTAGGAGAGCTTGCCCCGCGTGATAAAGTGGCGCGTTCTATTTTTGATTATAAACTAGAATTAGCAAAAAATAGCAAGCTAACAGAAGAACAAAAAGAAGTCTATTTAGACTTAAGCCCTTTTAGTAAAGACTTTTTTTATGAGCGTTTTCCAAACATCGCTAGAAATCTTAGCGCACTTGGCTATGATTTACCCAAAGATAAAATCCCTATTTCTCCTGCTTTTCATTATTGTATGGGGGGGATTAAAACAAATCATTTAGGAAAAGTAGTGGGAGCAAATAATCTCTATGCTGTGGGTGAATGTGCTTGCACAGGGGTGCATGGGGCAAACCGCCTTGCTTCTAATTCTCTTTTAGAGGGTTTAGTCTTCTCGCGTCGTGCCTCAAGAGATATTTTAAATCAAAATTACCAACCCAAATGGCGTGAATTTCCCCTCCATTCACAAATCTTACAAAAAGAGCAAGATGAAAATCTAAAGACACTTTTAAGAAAAATTATGTGGGAAAAAGCAGGGATTATCCGCAAAAAAAGTGGCCTAAATGAAGCCTTAGGAGGCGTGGAAGTAATGCTAGAAAGCAATATCGGAAGACTTTTGAAACTGCGTTTGCTTGTAGCTAAAAATATCATAGAATCCGCACTCAAAAGGGAACAATCTGTGGGGGCACATTTTATACAATAATGGCATTACCTCTTTTTTTACTCACGCTTTTTTTGATTTATCTGCGTCCTTTTAAGATCCCGCTTTTTATCTCAAGCACTTTTTGTGCGCTCTTAGCATTTTTGACTAAAGTGGTAGATTTAGAAGATATTTTAAATGTTTGGAATATGGTGTGGGATAGCACTCTTGCACTTGTTGGGCTTATTTTATTTACTCTTAGTTTAAAAAAATTTGGATTTTTTGATTTTTTAGCCCATTATATTATTCTCTTCTCAACACATAAAAAAACGCTTCGTATCAAAACTTGGAAATTTTATCTTTTTGTCGTGCTTCTTGCTAGTTTTTTAAGTAGCTTTTTTGCAAATGATGGTGCGATTTTAATCCTAACCCCTCTTATTCTTATTCTTTTTGGCACAAATTCTAAACTGCTTATTATCTTTTTGTTGCTTGTGAGTTTTTTAAGCGATTTTGCCTCTAATATTTTCATATTTTCAAATCTTACAAACATCATCACAGCCAATGCCTACAAATTAGATTTTTTTGAATATTTATTTATTATGGCTTTACCACAAGTCTTTGCTATTTTTACTTTTACTTTACTCTTTTTTATGCTAAATAGAAAAAATCTTAATAAAGAGTTAGAGTTTAATCTAAAAAACAAATCCCTACCCACCCTCAATACTCTTCTTTTTTGTGTTTTTTTGATTGTTTTAATGTTGCTTGGCATTATGTTTTCACATCCTTTAGGGATTCCTATGAGCTTTTTTATGCTTTTTATTAGCTTGCTTGCAATTTTTTATGGTGCTTTTAAGAAGACTTTTAAAATCTTACCCCTTTTAAAAGAAGCCCCCTTTAGCATTGTGATTTTTAGTTTTGGGCTTTTTGTCGTGGTATATGGACTTTATAACAATGGTCTTATAGATTTTTTAGCAAATCTTATAGCAAATTTGCAAAGCTATCCTCTTTTTATTCAAACTTTACTTGTTGGCTTTAGCTCTGCTTTTGGCTCTAGCCTTATTAACAATCTTCCTATGGTGATGATTGGTGATCTAGCCTTAAAAGATTCTTCACAAATTTTAGTCTATGCACATCTTTTAGGTTGTAACATCGGCTCTAAGCTCACTCCTATTGGCTCTCTAGCTACTCTTTTATGGCTAGATGGACTTAAAAGAAATGGAGTAAAAATCCATCTTTTTACTTATTTATTTTTTGCTTTTATTTTAACGCTACCTACTTTATTCTTTGCACTTTACGGACTTTATCTCACCTTTTAAGGAAATTTATGCAAAATATTTTCTACACAACACTCACTAGCAAAACCAAAAAACTAAAAGCCCTTCTCTCTTTATGGGAAGAATCCGTTAGAAGTAGCCATACTTTTTTAAAAGAAAGTGATATTTCTAACCTAAAAAATGAAGTAGAAGAAGGGATTTTAGCTTGTGAAATCCTTTTAGTACAAAATAAAGAAGAGATTTTAGGCTTTATAGGTGTATTTAAAAACAAAATAGAAATGCTTTTTGTCGCTAAAAACCATTTTAAAAAAGGTATCGGCAAAAGGCTAATTTATGAAGCTTGTATGCGTTTTTTGCAAAACTATACAACAATAGAGCTAGATTGCAACACACAAAATACAAATGCGTTTATCTTTTATCAAAACTTAGGCTTTATAGAATTTGCACAAAGCCCAAAAGATTCTAAAGGGAGAGATTTTCCCATCACGCACTTTAGCGCTAAGCTTTCTTCTTTACTAAAATACACTTGCACCCCCATTTTAAGCACAAAAAGAACTAATTTACACTACCTAAACAAAAGAGATTTTAAAGCTTTACACTCTATTTTTAGCAAAATAGAAGTAATGTATGCATGGGGACATGGCTTTAGCACAGAGGATACACAAGATTGGCTAGAAAAAAGACTACAAAGCTACCAAAAAGATGGATTGGGATTTTATGCTCTTGTTTTAAAAGATACAAACACTCTAATAGGTACTGCAGGATTACAAAAAACAAAAATACAAGAAAAAGAAGTTATTGAAATAGGTTGGATTTTAGATAAACCTTATTGGAAGCAAGGTTATGGCATAGAAGTTGCCACAGAAATTAGAAATTATGCTTTTAATGTGCTAAATTTAAAAGAAATTTATTGCATCATTAAAGAAAATAATTTTGCTTCGCTTAATTTAGCAAATAAATTAGGATTTAAGAAAAAAAGCACTTTTATAAGACATTACCGCAATCAAGATATGCCACATCATCTTCTATTTTTAGAGAATAATCTTGTAAATTTTTAAAAGTTTTCTATGCTTTTTTAGTGTAAAATTGCAGAATTTTTATTTAAAATTTCTTATAAACTACAAGGTATCATTATGAATAAAGTCCAAATTTTAGTGCTAGATTTTGGAAGTCAATACACACAACTTATTGCAAGAAGATTGCGAGAATATGGCGTATATACAGAGATTGTCCCCTATTTTGAAAGCATAGATTCTATTAAGGCAAAAAATCCTAAAGGAATAATCTTAAGTGGTGGTCCTGCAAGCGTTTATGAAGAAGGTGCTTATAAGCCTGATGAAGCTATTTTTGAACTAGGTATTCCTGTGCTTGGAATTTGTTATGGTATGCAATATATTGCACATTATTTTGGAGGTAAAGTTATCAAAGCAGAAGCGCAAGAATTTGGAAAAGCAATTTTAGAGATACTAGAAGATGAGCCTGAAGATGATATTGTGCTTACAAAATTCCGCTATTGTGATTTTCCACAAATTGCTAAAGATATGCTAGATCTTTGGGAAGAATCTGTAAAAGAAGCCTATACATTCTTAGATAATGAAGATTATGAAAATATTAAACAAATGATCTACGAAGAGCTAAAAAGCAATGAAACAATCATCGTAGCAAGCAATAAAGAAGATACTATGGGCTTTATTAGCGGCAAAGAAGATGTTTTAAGGCTTCTTTTTATTGCACCAAAGTATAGGTTTTGTCGCGTAGGAAGCAAACTACTCTCTTATGCACTAGAAAATTATGTAGATAAATACGATTATATTTATTCTAATTGTTTTTTTGATAATATGCAAGGATTAGGCTTCTTTAAAAAGCTTGGCTTTAAAGCAATCAATATAGAAAATATGCCCATTAAAAACAAAGCCTATCCAGTAGTCAATCTAAGAGCTGAAGTCAAATATCTCAAGGAATATTTTACTGCTAATGCACAAAAGCACAAAAAAGCTCCTATTTTACGCTCTCCTGAAGTAATTATTAGAGAACTAGAGTATAAAGACCTAGAAAATATTAAAATCTCCTTGCAAGATAATGATGAGGTAGGCTCTTGGAGATTTAATTTTGATTTTACAAATCCTAATACACAAGAATGGCTAAATTTACAACAAGAAAATTACAAACATTTTGGCTTTGGAATGTGGGCTTTAGAAACTCTTGATGGAAATTTCATAGGACAAATTGGATTAAACATTCAAGAAATTACTGATGGTAAAAAAGGCATAGAAGTAGCCTGTCTAATCAAAAAGGAATACTGGGGAGCTTCCTATTGTTATGAGGGATTACGCTTATGCATACGCTATGCTATTCACAATCTCCATTGCCACAAAATTTATGCAACATTAAGGCATGATGATCGTGGTGCTATTGATAGAGCTAAAATTTTTGAAATGCCTTGTATTGGTAGCATTTCCAAAGAATTTGACAACACAAAAATTCCTCATTCTGTATTTTGCCTCACCACTAAACACGAACGCAAAGAATTCTTCATAGAAACACAACATACAATTATAAGAGAATTAATGCTAGAAGATTCTCCTATGATTCAAAATTTCTTTGAAAATCAAGATATCATAGGAGCCGCAAATAAAACAATCGATAAAAACAATTTAGATGCTTGGATTTCTGAAGAAATTAATAATTATTATAATTTTGGCTGTGGTTTTTGGGCTGTCTTTGATAAAACACAAGATCAGTTTATGGGACTTCTTGGATTACACTTTACCAAAGTTGCAGAAGCGAATATCATTTTAAACCAAAAAGCTTTTGAAAAAGGCTATGGAGAAGAATTAGCAGAGGCACTTAAAAACTATGCTCTAAAAACATACAATATGCGAGAAATCCACTCTGTATGCTACTCTGATACAAAAGAGGCTAAAGATTTAGCCAAAACTATTGGAAACATTGAAGTAAAACAAGATTTAAGCAAAGATATTATGCATTCTTATCTTTATAAATCCCATAAGAAAAATATTAAATCTGTGCTATTAAATGGCATTAAGCAAAATTCTATCGTATGGATGAGCCATGCTGATAAAGTAGAAGAAATCCCGCAAGACTTTATTGAACTTGCAAAGAGTGGCAACACACATTATTGCGCGATTGCAAATTTAGAGCGCCATATTTATGCAATGCAATTTCACCCTGAAGTCGTGCATAGCGAATGCGGAGGGGAAATCCTAAAGAATTTCGCAGTACATATTTGCAAAAGTGAAACCGATTGGAATATGAAATATTTTGCAGAAAACGAGATTAAAAAACTTAAAGAAATCGTGCTAGGTGAAAAAGATTTAGATTTGCAGAATGCTATGTCTTTAGGCAATTTTAGTGGTTTTGGAGCGAATAGCGAAGGAAGTTTAGCAAAACCCAAAACAGCAACACAAGAAGATTCTAAGATTTTTGATGAGAAATTGGGGTTGTGCAGTGCAGAGCAAGGAGATAAGACTAGAGCGTCTATCGACGCTGCGACAAACAAACTCCACAATTTATCGCAAAAAGCTGAATCTTCCAAAGTTTTATGTGCTGTGAGTGGTGGGGTGGATTCTAGCGTTGTTGCCACACTTCTTTATCGTGCTATTGGGGAGAATCTTATCCCTGTATTTGTAGATACGGGGCTTTTGAGGGCAGGAGAGAGAGAAGCAGTGGAGGCAATGTTTAGAGAAAACTTAGGCGTGCCACTTATCACCGTAGATGCAAGTGAGATTTTCTTAGGCAAACTAAAGGGCGTAACCGATCCAGAAGTGAAGCGAAAAATCATTGGCGAAACCTTTATAGAAGTCTTTGAAGCGGAAGCTAAAAAACACAATACAAATGGAGAGATAAAATTCCTCGCTCAAGGCACACTCTATCCAGATGTCATCGAATCTGTAAGTGTAAAAGGACCTAGCAAGACGATAAAAAGCCACCACAATGTAGGGGGCTTACCTGATTGGATGAAATTTGAACTTATTGAACCATTAAGAGAGCTTTTTAAAGATGAAGTAAGGGCATTAGGAAGAGAGCTAGGAATGCCTGAATCTATGCTTATGCGTCATCCTTTCCCAGGGCCAGGCTTAGCAATACGCATTATGGGAGAGGTGAATAAGCAGGATTTAGACTTGCTAAGGGCTTGTGATTCTATATTTATTGAAGAGCTTCATAAACACAATCTATACAATAAAGTATGGCAGGCATTTTGTGTGCTTCTAAATGTCAAAAGTGTGGGCGTGATGGGCGATAACCGCACTTATGATAATACTATTTGTGTGCGTGCAGTAGAGGCACTAGATGGTATGACAGCAACTTTCTCTCACCTCCCACATAGCTTCTTAGAGGGCGTGGCAAATAGAATCATTAATGAAGTAGAAGGGATTAACCGCGTGGTGTATGATATAACCTCTAAACCACCAGGCACGATTGAGTGGGAGTAGAATGGTTAAAATATTTTTTTATTCATATAGGAGACAAAAAGATGATTGAAAGTCCTAATTATCAGAATTTTAGTGTTGTTAATTCATATGTGCAAAGAATTGCTAACGAATTAAAAGAAAAATACGACAAAGAAATAGAAAGCGGTATATCATTTATTTTCTTTATATTGGAATATTTTTTTAATCTCCAAGAAGATGAAGCTAAGGAAGCCATAACTGATACTTCATGCCTTAAATTATTAGAACAAACTTCATATGATGATAATGGAGTTGATGCCATATTTATAGATGAAGAAAATAAAGTAGTTAATATTGTTAATTGTAAATATGGGGTTAATTTTGATAAAATAAATAAAAATTTTCCCTCAAATGAATTAGACAAAATTTATTCATTTATAGATAGTTTATTTCACAAGGATACTAACAGTATTAAAAATGAAGTACTAAAAATAAAATGCAAAGAAATATTCTTCTTGCAAGAATTGGGAAATATATTGCATTTCAATATATTTTTTATTAGTAATTATTCTAGTGGTATTATCGAGCACAAATTAAACATTTTTAAAAATAAGATATTCGAACGCGGAATAAGTAAATATATAACTATTAATAATGTTTCTTTAAAGAATTTGGTAGATAAAATAATTAATCCAAGCTATCAAATCAATGCGCAAATTAAAAGCATTGCTGGAAACTTCTTCGAAAAGAGTGAGGGTGGAAATAGGGCTCTTATTATGGAGTTATATGCTAAGGATATCGTAAGAATCGTAAGTAACAATGAAAGTCTCAGAAACAATATCAATGCTACAATAAAGGATATTAGAGAAACAAAAATTGAAGAAGTAGCTTTTAACGATAATGTCCGCATTTATCTACATCAAAGAACAAATGTGAATAAATCTATCAAACAAACTGCTGAGGATGAAGTGGAATCTGTAAATTTTTTCTTTTACAATAATGGTATAACAATTATATGTGATAATATTGAATATCAAGGCAGAAAAGATGTTTCAATAATTCTTAAAAACATACAGATTGTTAATGGTGGTCAAACTATACACTCCTTAAAAGAAGCACTTGATTCAAGTGATATTGTAGATGATGTATCATTATTATGTAAAATTTACCAAGTTAATAATAACAACAATTTAAAAGCAAAAATTGCACAATACACAAATAATCAAAATCCAATAAGAGGTAGAGATATACGTTCTATAGATGATATACAAATTAAACTTGAAAAAGAATTTGAAAATCTGGGATATTATTATGAACGCAAAAAAATCAATATAGGGATAAGCCAAGAAGCAGAAGACTTGATAGCGAAAAAATAGGTCAAATTTTATTAGTGTATGATTTAGGTAAACCAGCAGAAGCAAAAAGTAAAAAGAGTATGATTTTTGATACTGAATACAATAATATTTTTAATAATATAAGCGCAGAAAATATACTTTACAAGTATAAAATATATCTATACATAGAGAATAAAAAGGAAGAACTATCAAATACATATTCATTCTTAAAATATGCAACTTATTACCTTTTATACTTTAGTGCAACCTATATCAACAACAATAATTTAAAATTAAGTGACATAAATCACGAAGAGGTTTATAATTTTGCATTTAAGATTATACAGGAAATTGTTGAAAAAGAGAAGAAAAACCAAGGTGATAATTTTTTAGAAAATGTTTTATTTAAAGGCAATATACCAAAAAAATACATATCTGAGCTGGATTTGGAATTAAAATGATTTTAACAAATATATTAATTAGATTCTCTATGCAAAAAACACTTTTAAACAATTTTATCATTGATGTTTTAGAAAGTCATCATACCACTTGCCTTTATGGAATTTAGGAAAGTGGTGTAAAAATAGAATCAGAAAAGATAGACAGTATTGGCGAGCCTCGGTAAATATTCACGCATTTCTTTATATTGGATATATCTGCAAAAAATAAAATGTCGTATTTTTACGACTTTTTATCTTTCTTCATACCTTAAACTTAAACATTTTATTTTGCGATTAGTTTAAATAAAAATCTTTATTTTGATTTA
>NZ_QXJG01000028.1 GCF_003670295.1 Helicobacter burdigaliensis | reverse complement strand
TTTCTAACACAAATATTCTTCTTTTGTTTTTATTTTCCTTTCACTTTGAAACCTTTTCTTGCAATTTGAAATTTTATTTAGTGGTTAGGAATTATTGTTGTATGGGCGTGATTGTGGGTTTTAGATATTGATAATATTTTTATAAGAAACTTATTGTCATTAGAAAATTTATAAAGTAGGGTATTGATGGATAATTAGATTATAAAATATATAATATTGATTTACATTGTATTCTTGAAGATTTGTAGTAAAATTATTTAAGTTTTATAGGGAGTGTTTGTTTTTGAGTGATTTTTTGAGGAAATTTGGCTATAAATTTTATGGAGTGGCAATTAAATGGATTTACTTATAAAGAATTTTAAAGAGAATATTTTGCTTAAAGTAATTTAAATAAGATTTGATTATATTTATTTGGAAAAAGCAAAAATATTTCTTACAAGATTTATTTTTAATAATTTAGGTAGTTTGATAGAGATAATGTGTAAAAATTTTAGAAATTAAATTTTTAAAAGATTGTATTATGTGTTTATTAGAAAGAAGCAAAGAAGAACTAAAAAGTTCTCTTTAGTAGTTCTTCAGGTCTTAAGATAGTGATTAATCTATCATCTCTTTTACCCACACCATAGATAAGATTCTCATCTTGAGAGATAGTTTCAGGGGTGGGATCAATATCTGATTCTTTAATTCTTACAGCTTCTGTTAGCTTATCAATCACAAAACCAGCTCTCTCTTCTTGATTTCTAATAACGATATAACGAGTGTCTTCAGTGATTTTTTCATAAGGCAAACCAAATTTTAAGCGTAAATTGATAAGTGGGACAACCCAACCTCTCATATTAAAAACGCCTAAAACATAGTTAGGAACTCCAGGAACTCTTGTGTATTCAAGAGGTTTAATGATTTCTTGAATACTTAAAATTGGCACAGCAAATTCTTCAGAACCAACCACAAAGGCAACTAATTGAATAATATTTTCAGTTTCTGCAACAGGTTTTTTTTGTTCTTGTTGTTTTTGTAGAACATCTTTTAATTGATTACTCATTATTCTGTAACCTCCATTGTTAGATTAATATTGCGTTTTACAACATTCATTAAATATTCAGGAGAATAAGGCTTTGTAATGTATTCTGTCATACCGGATTCTACCCCACGCATTCTATCTGTTTTGCTTGTTCGGCTTGTAACTGCGATTAAAGGTAGATTTTTGAATTTAGCATATTTTCTAATTTCTCCTGCTAGGGTATAGCCATCCATTTTTGGCATTTCAATATCAATCAAAATTGCATCAAAAGTGCTATCTCCATTTTTTACAATATCGAGCGCTTCAAGTCCATTAGTAGCTTCTGTTAAAGTAATACCTAAAGGCTTGAGAGATTTTTTCATGATGCTTCTATCGGTGAGTGAATCATCTACAATTAAAACATGATAATCACTTGGAGAATTCTTTTCATGTTTTGCTTCACTTTCTTGGATTAGTTTGTTGATACTTACTTTGACATTTTTTGCCATTTGCATCATTGCAGCAATATCCACAATTAGAGTTACTCTACCATCTCCTCTAATTGTTGCGCCTGCAATTCCTTCTGTCCCTTTGAGATAGGTTCCTAAAGATTTAATAACAACCTCTTCTTGTCCAATTAGGAAATCCACAATAATACCTATTTTGTTTTCAGCAAGTCCTATTACAACTACATAGGCTTGTTCAGAGCTATCAAATACAGAATCTACTCCAAAAATATCAGCAAGTCTTACAAGAGGTAGAACCTCGTTTCTTAGTCTTAATACACTTTTATTTTCGACTGTGTAAATCTCATCTTGAGAGATTCTTACAGTTTCAATAACAGATGCTAGAGGAATAGCATAGAATTCTTCTTGAACACCTACAAGTAAAGATTGGATAATGGCTAAAGTTAGAGGTATTTTGAGTTTTAATGTAGTTCCCTCGCCAAATGTGCTTTCTACATCAATGATACCATTTAGCTTTTCAATATTAGTTTTAACAACATCCATTCCCACACCGCGACCACTAACATTTGTAACCACTTTCGCTGTGGAGAAACCTGCTTTGAAGATAAGAGAGTAAGCTTCTTTGTCTGTCATAGTATCTGCTTCTCTTTCGCTAATGATACCTTTTTCAACCGCTTTGGCTTTAAGAACTTCAGGATTCATTCCTTTACCATCGTCCTTAATTTCAACGACGATATGGTTGCCCTCATTATAGGCTTTTAATTCTACTGTTCCTTGTTCTTTTTTGCCAGCTGCTATTCTTTCTTCTTTGGATTCAATACCATGGTCGCAAGCATTTCTAATTAGATGCACTAAAGGATCGCCAATTTCTTCTACGATAGACTTATCAAGCTCTGTTTCTTCACCGCTAATCACTAAGTCAATATTTTTACCTAATTCTCTTGAAAGATCTCTTACCATACGCGGAAATTTATTAAATACTCTTCCAATAGGCAACATTCTTGTTTTCATAACGGCAAGTTGAATGTCTGTGGTTACCATAGATACAGAGGCAACAACTTGATTAAGTTCTTCTAGGAATTTTTCGCCCTCATAGCGCTCTTCTACATCGTTATAAATTTTAATGAGTCTGTTTTTTCCAAGCACTAATTCACCAATGAGATTCATAAGACTATCAAGTCTTTTAACATCTACTCTAATGGTTTGTTCAACGGCAGTTGCAGGAGTTTTATTTTCATCTTGCTTGCCTTGTGAAGCACTAGATTTTGGTGCAGGCTTTGGAGTAGCAGGTTGAGTAGGTGCTTTTGGAGTGATGGGCGCAGGTGTAGGCTGTGTAGCTTTAGGCTCTTCTTGAACTTCCTTGGGTGCTTGAATATCTAGATCTTCACCCCTTGCACGCTTTTCTTCTCTTTTTTTCTTATCTTCTTCTTGGCGTTTATTGAGTAATCTTTCTATTTCTTTTTCTACTTCCTCAGCAGACATATTTGCATAATCTAGCTCTTCTTCTGGCTCTTGGATTTCTTCTTGTTGAGAATTGCTAGGAGTTTCAACTTGTTCTTGTGGAGCTTCTTCAGCTTTAGGTGCTTCTCCACCTTTTGAGATTGCATCTAGTCTTGAAATTGTGCCTTCAATCTCTCCTTCTAAGCCAGTGTTTGCATCGCTACCACTATCTCTAATCGCACTAAGAAGCTTTTTCATATAATCAATGGATTCTAAGACAACATCCATAATATCAGGTGTAATTGTGAGTTCACCATGTCTTGCTTTATTTAATACATCTTCCATATGGTGTGTAAGATGTGTTAAAACCGAAAAATTCAAAAAAGAACCAGAACCTTTAATGGTGTGTGCTACCCTAAAGATTCTATTAAGTAAATCCAAATCATCAGGATGGTTTTCTAATTCTACCAAATCTTGATCAAGCTGTTCAATCATTTCGAAGGCTTCTATTAAAAAGTCTTCTAATATTTCTTGCATTTCATCCATGTTTTACCCTTTCTTTTATGAGATTAATTAAGCTTCTTTTGCAAGCTCTTCTTCGTATTTTGTAACAACTCTTGAAATTTCATCATGAAATTTATTGCCATCAAATTTAACCAAATAAGATTCTCCTCCCGCGACTTTACCTTTATCTTGGCTGAATTTATCGCTAATAGAGGAATTAAATACAATAGGTATTTTTGAGAATCTAGGATCTTCTTTTGCTTTAGCGGCAAAATGAAAGCCATCCATTTGAGGCATTTCAATATCAGAAACAATAATTTTTAGTTGCTTTTGTAATAAGTCCCCATAATTTTCATAAAGCTTTTGAAGCTTATTTAATCCAGCTTCCCCATCGTTAGCTTCTGCGACATCAAAGCCCATCTTTTCTAAGAATTCCTTGACAATTTTTCTAGCAATAGAACTATCATCTACCACAAGAGCAAGACCAGAGAACTTATTGTAGCTATGATCAGCGCTAATATCAGGCTGATAGAAGCCAAGTTCTTGCACGATGCTTTCTAAATCTAAAATAAGCAAAACTTGATCATTTTCAATTCTAGTTACTCCAGTAATTTTACTTTTATCAAGACTATTGCTACTTGCACTAGAGCTAAAATGTGCAGGCTCAATATCTTTCCAGCTAATACGCCTAATCCTTTTTGCTTCATGAACAATAAAGCCAATCATTACATTATTAAACTCTGTAATTACCACACGAGGATTAATTTTTTTATTTTTGGGTATTTCTACATTCATCCATTTTGCTAGATTGATGACAGGTATTACCACTCCTCTTAAATCAAAAATGCCTTCAATATATTCAGGAACTCCTGGTAATTCTGTAAGTTCTGGCAATCTTATGATTTCATTTACTTTGGCAACATTAATACCATATATTCCCTCATAAAACTTCCCCTTTTCCATCTTGTAAATGCGAAAATCCACTAGCTCCATTTCGTTGCTAGCAACCTTAAGGCTATTATTTTGTTCAATATTTGTCACTTTTAAACTCCTTTTGTATGAAGGATAAACAACTATCTTGAAATTCTACTACAAAATAGCTTTTTTTACAAGTAAAAGGGGGTAAATTTAGATATAAAATATCGTGTATTTTATCCATTTTGCCATGGTGATAGTGCCCCTCAATAACGATAGAATGGGGCGGTATTTGACATTTATCTAAATAATGTTTAATTCTATTTTCTAGCAAAAATGTAAAATTATTTGAATTGTAGCCATTATTTTTTATTTTTAAGTGTTTTATAATCTTAGGATAAAGGATATTTGAAAAAAGATTTAAAAAAGAGATGGTATAAAAAGAGCGTATAAAAAAAGTATATATTTGATAGCCTAAAGGAAGGAAAATATCTCCATGAGAGAGAAATACAGCTTGATTATTTAAGAAAAATTTGGCAGGTTGTAAAGAATAAGAAAAATATTGAATATTTTTAAAATAGGATGAATCTTTTAATAAAAAATCATGATTTCCCTCAAAATAATAAATTTCGTGGATATAGGAGAGTTTTTCTAAGAGTTCTAAAGTGGTTTTGTTTTCATCAAAACTTTTGGAAACCCCACCTACTAGAAAATCAAAAATATCTCCCATAAGAAAAATTTGTCTTTTTGGAAGTTTTGATAAATAGAGAAAAAAATTATCCAAATTATTGTTGTAAATGCTGTGATGATGGGAATCTGCGATAAAAATCGCATTTTCTTGAATGATTTTAGGGAGCATAGGCGATTTGTGGCAATCCTAGTTTTTCTTCCAAGCCAAACATTAAGTTTGCATTTGCAAGAGCTTGAGAACTAGCACCGCGTAAAAGATTATCAATGGCTGAAGAAATAAATAAATTTTTACCATCGCATTTAGCAAATAAATCACAATAATGTGTTCCTGCTACATTTTTAATCTGCACGCATTGATTTTTAATCCGCACAAAAGCTTCATTTTTATAAGCATCCTTTAAGATTTGCAAAGGATTGATTTCCTCTTTTAGAGCGCAATAAATAGATACAAGCATTCCGCGCGTTAGCGGTAATAAATGAGGGACAAACATAATTTTATGTTGTGTGTGTGAGATTTTAAAAATTTGCTCTTCTATTTCAGGAGCATGGCGGTGTTGTATGGGAGAATAGGCGAAAATATTTTCATTAATAGTGACAAAATGAGAATTTTGACTAAGTTTTTTGCCTGCTCCACTTACACCACTCTTAGCATCAATAAATAGGGTTTGATTTTGGCAGATATAGGGGATAAAGGGGAGCAATCCAAGCAAAGTAGCTGTGGGGTAACAACCAGGATTTGCTACAAGGTTTGTTTTTTGGATTAAAGTGCGATTGTATTCAGGTAGCCCATAAACTGCATTTTTGATATTATCCTTATCTAAATGCTTACAATAATGCGATTCATAAGTATTGGCTTCTAGGCGATAGTCTGCAGATAAATCTACAATTTTAACGCCTTTTTCATAAAGCACACTTACATATTCCATTGCATTTTGGTGGGGAAGAGCTAAAAATACTAGCTCACAACTTGAGGCAATTTTTTGAATATTTGCTTCTTCTACTTCTTTTTTAAAGACATTTTTTAAACAAGGATGTAAAAGAGAAATATCTTCGCTTTTTTCTGTGGCATAAACCCCGCTAAGCTCAAAATAGGGGTGGTGTATAAGGAGTTTTAAAAGCTCTAAGCCAGTATAACCCCCAACGCCTACAATAGCAGTTTTGATTTTTGTTTGTGTTGATTCCATTTCACTCCTTTTATCAACCGCCACCTAAAAAGGTGAGGCATTCAATCGTATCGTTTTCTTTTAGGATATAGCTACTCCATTGCTCTTTTTTGATGCTCTCTAAATTGATAGCTACTACAATGCTTTTTGTTTCAATTTTGTATTGCTCTAAAAGATCCAAAAGAGTAGTATCGGGTGCAATATCAATTGCTTCTCCATTGAGTTTAATTTGCATAATTACTCCTTAATTTTATTAAAAAATTTATAAAAAAATCCCTCTATTCTTTTCTCATTAGCACGAGTGAGGTAAAGTTCGCCTTTTTTGACATCTTTTGTGATTGTGCTACCCGCACCAATTATACAATCATCTTCCAAGCTAATAGGAGCAACAGCTTGAGAATCGCTACCTATAAAAACATTTTTTCCTATTTTTGTTTTATGTTTTGCTTTGCCATCGTAGTTGCAAGTGATAAAACCTGCGCCTATATTTGTGCCCTCATCTATACTGCAATCGCCAAGATAGCTTAAATGCCCAGCTTTTACGCCTTTGAGTTGTGATTTTTTTATTTCTACAAAGTTTCCTATATGTGTGCTATAAAGCTCACTTTGTGGGCGTAAATGTGCCATAGGCCCTACATCGCTATTTTCCAAGATACTCTCTTCTAGGACACTATGGGCTTTGATGTGGGAGTTAGTAATTTTGCATTTTCCTATTAAGCTTACACCATTTTCTAAAATACATTCTCCCTCCAAAGTTACTTGCTCTTCAATATAAATCGTCTTTGGGAGACGCATGATAACACCTTGTTTTTGCCAAAATTGTCTAATACGATCTTGCATAATCTCTTCAGCACAAGAAAGATCTATTTTATCATTAACGCCTTTGAAGCTTTCTATCTCTACAAATAATGGTAATATGCGAGCTCCATCAGATTTTGCAAGTGAAATGATGTCAGTTAGGTAATATTCTTTTTGGGCATTATTGTTTTGGAGTTTAGGAAGATATTTTTGTAAAATCTCACTTTTAAAGCAATAAATTCCCGCATTTAATGTGCTTAGAGAGAGAATCTCTTTAGTAGCGTCTTTTTCTTCTACGATTTTTTCTACTTCTCCATTGTTTAAAATCACTCTTCCATAGCCACTCGTATTTGGTTTATCAATAACACTCATAACAATTTCTGCATCTTTATGCAAAAAACCCTCTAATTGATGGCTTTGTATAAGGGGCATATCTCCATTAAGCACTAATATTTTGGAATATTTAGGCTTATAGTTTTTTAAAGCACCTCCAGTGCCTGGATAATTTTGAATATCCTGATGTAAAAAATTAATGTGTGCTTCAAAAAGATTTTGAATACGCGATTGTATTAGACTAGCCTCAAAACCCAAAACTACACTTACATCATCGCTTAACTTAAAAGCTTCTTTTATAGAATAATAAAGCATTTCTCTTCCGCAGATTTTATGCAAAACTTTTGGGGTTTTAGATTTCATTCTTGTTCCAGCTCCTGCGGCTAGAATCACGATGGATAGGTTTGTAGAACTCATTTAATCTGCCTTTATTTTTTCTTAATATTTTTTGCAAATTCTCTTTATTTTATATAGATTTAATTGTATTTTAACACAATAAAGTTTAGAATTAGCAAACTTATAAGAATCTTTTTGCTTTGTTAAGAGCGTTTTTGGAGTAGAATATGGATATAGCAACAGTCGTAGGAATGTCCCTCTCTTTTATTCTTTTAGGTGTAGCTATGATGATGGGTGTTGGGATTGGTCCTTATTTTGATATCCCATCTATTTTGATTACTGTTGGGGGTTCTATTACAAGTTTGCTGATTGGTTATAAAATGGAAAGTATGAAAAAAATCTTTACATTTTTTATGATTGCTTTTAAGCCACAAACTTATGATGTTCCTGCTTTAATTAAAAAATTAGTGGATTACTCTACACAAGCAAGGCGTGATGGGATTCTATCTTTAGAGCAACAATCTAATCAAGAAGAAAATGAATTTTTAAGACGCGGATTAAATATGGCAATTGATGGTGCTGAACCTGATAGCATTAGAGATTTGCTAGAAACAGATATGGATAGAACACTAGATAGGCATAAATCAAATGCAGGTATTTTTGATACTTGGGCTGCTTATGCAGGTGCATATGGAATGCTTGGGACTTTGATTGGTTTGGTTGCGATGTTGCTTAATATGTCTGATCCAGCTTCTATTGGTCCAGCTATGGCGGTTGCACTTTTAACCACTTTTTATGGTTCTTTTATTGGAAATGTTGTGGGATCTCCTATTGCAAATATTTTAACCGTTAGAGCAAATGATGAGGCGTTGGTAAAACTTTTGATTATTGAAGGGATTATGTCTATTCAAGCCGGGGATAATCCTAGAGCATTGGAGGCTAAATTGCTTACTTTCTTGCCTCCAAATCAACGCGTTAGCCAGTTTGAATAGGAATTAAAAATGGCTAAACGATGTCCTCCTTGTGATTGTCCTAATGTTTTGCCTTTATGGCTTGGGACTTATGGGGATATGGTTACTTTAATCCTTACTTTTTTTATTTTGCTTTTATCTATGGTTACTTTTGATGCAAAAAAGCTTACAGAAGCTGAGGGAAGCTTAAAAGGAAGTATGAGTTTGCTAAGTGGTGGGATTAAGATTGAGCCTGATAATACAAGAATCCAACAACAAGCAGATATGACAACAGAACCAGAAACTGCTCCAGAGGTTAAAAAGATTCAAAGTGATATTTTGGATTTTAGAGAAAATGTGAAAGTTTCTTTGGGGCCTTCAAGTATCAATGATGATGGGACAGAGGGTTTTATATTGCGCTTTAGCGGTAAGTTGCTTTTTAAAGAGGGTGGGGTGGCTTTAGAAAATAATGATGATCTGCTATTTTTAAAGAGAATGGGGCAGATTTTACAAAGAATGCCTTCAAGTTTGCATGTGGATATTGTGGGATATACAGATTCACAAGAAGCAAAAATCTTTAATAAAAATGATTTAAGTTTAAGTGCTTTTAGGGCACTTGAAGTGAGTAGGGTTTTAATGCAAGAGGGTATAGAGCCAGAAAAAATTACAACCCTTGGGGGAGGTTCTAGTAATTTTGTGCTACCCAATACAACAGAAGAGAATAGGGCAAAAAATAGGCGTGTTGAGTTTAGATTTTATCCAGATGATAAACATTTGCATAAAACACAAAATATTCTAGAAAAGACAATTCAAGAACAAGAAATGCAATAGTTTTTAGTTTTTTATAATTAAAAACTATTTTAAATAATCTTAGTGTCTATAAAGTGTTGTGAGGTATATTGTTAAAAGTCCACTTCTTTTGTTGTTGTAAGGGCTTTAGCCAAAAGTAAAGCATTATCTCATAAACGAAGTGTATGTAATTTTAAATATTATTGCAAATAAATACAAATCTAAAGTATCTTTATTTAAAAGTAATTCTCTTAGGCGGGAAGTGGGAGCTCTAAAACTGCAAGTAGTTTTATCTCATTTACTGCTTCAGCAGTTAATCCTTTGGAAACCGCCACGAGAATTCTTTTGTAATAAAGAGCATTTCTTTTTTAAAATTATTACGAACCCATTCCCACCTGTCATTGCAAGGAGTGAAATGATGAAGCAATCTAAAATAGGCTATTGCAAACTAAAGCTATTGCAGTGCTAAGTGGTAAAAGTTAAGTTTTGTAGATTGAAAAGTAATCTTAAAGTGCCAAAATAGGCACTTTTGTCAGTTTTTAAGATTTCGTTTAAAAATCTAGTAATTTATTGAGTGCTTTATCCATTTATTTGTCGGTTTTATCAAGCACTTTATCTGTGGTTTTGTCAATTGCTTTATCAGTCATTTTATTAGCTTTTTGCTCAACTTTTTATCTCTTTGTTCTTGCTTATCTTTATTGTTGGATTGTGCAAAAATATTGCCTGCAAGCATTAAAAACAATACAAAAGCTCCAAAAATTTTTATCAAAACTTCTTAAAATAAAATAATAAAATTATATCTCTATATAAGATTAGGATTAGTGGATAAAAAAGAAAAAATCTAAAAAGGTTTTTTTAGATTTTTAATAGTTAGATAACACAAAGTGGCAAAGTAGAAATAGGTAGCACTTCTGCAATGATATTTGCTTCTTCTATGCCGTTATTATGTAAGTCTTTTAGGAAGTTTTGTGCTTCTTTTTGTGGGAGCGCAAAGGCTAGGCCTCCAGAAGTTTGTGCATCAAAAAGTAAAATTTCTAAGTTTAAAAATTTAGAATCTTTTTGCAGTTTAAAATCCACAAACTTACTTAAAGATTCTTTATTTGCATAGCTACCACCCGGAATTATGCCATCTTTTGCAAAATTTAGAGCAGATTGTATAAGGGGGATTTTACTAGAATCAATTTTTAAGGAAATATTTTTATTGCACATTTCATATAAATGCCCCAAAAGCCCAAATCCAGTAATGTCAGTGCAAGCATGGATTGTGTAGTTTTTAGCGATTAGAGTAGCTTTTTGATTGAGTGTTGCCATAATTTTAGAAATTTTATCTATTTCATTTTTAGGCAAAAGATTTGCTTTTAAGGCAGTGGTTAAGACGCCTAAGCCTATGGGTTTTGTTAGGATAATTACATCTCCAATTTGTGCTGTGTTGTTTCTCCAAAATTTTTTTGGATGCACGATGCCACTAACACTTAGCCCATATTTTTGTTCTTTATCGCTAATCGTATGCCCTCCTAAAAGCACTCCACCTGCCTCTTTTATTTTTGAAAGCCCACCTTGCAAAATCTCTTCTAAAATTTCTTTTGGGAGATTGCAACTATCCCACATCACTAAATTGAGTGCGCATTTTACTTCTCCGCCCATCGCATAAATATCACTTAATGAGTTTGCAGCAGCAATTTGCCCATAGATATAGGGATCATCTACTACTGGTGTGATAAAATCTGCTGTTTGCACGAGTGCTAAATCTTCGTTTAGTTGGTAAATGCCCGCATCTTCATTGCTGCTAAAATCCACTAAAAGATTTTTATCTAGTTTGTTTGTAAGTTTGCAAGAAATTTGTGATAGATCTTCCAGATCTGCTTTTCCTGCTCAACCTGCTACACTAACAAAATTTGTAATTTTTAAAGTATCCATAATTTCACGCTTTTTAAAGATATTTTTTGTGTATTTTATCAATTTATTCTATACTTTGTGATAAATTGTTACCCAAAATAAAAAAATTAGGAAAAATAATGGAATTTTTAAATGCAATTATGGAAATGAATGTGGGTTTAGTTTTGGCACTTTTAGCAATAGGTTTGCTGACGGGTATATTAGCAGGATTTTTTGGGATTGGTGGTGGGGCGATTATCGTGCCTATGATGATTGCATTAGGTAATGATATTAAAGTAGCTATTGGGATTTCTATTATGCAGATGATTTTTTCTTCTGTATATGGCTCTTATGTAAATTATAAAAAGAGGAATCTTGATTTTTATGAGGGTTTTTATGTAGGAGTTGGTGGTTTAATAGGTGCTTCTTTTAGTGGAATTATTATTGATAAAGTCCCTTCAAATGTGCTAGAGGGTATTTTTACACTTTTTATTCTTTATAGCTTGGTAAAGTTTTTTAAAGCAAAAGCAGAGGGGGGAAGTTCTAAGATTAAGGAGGGGGGAAGTTCTAAGATTTTTTTGGTAGGTTGTGGAGCAATAGTAGGTATTTTTGCAATTTCACTAGGAATTGGCGGCGGAATGCTTTTAGCTCCACTTTTAGCCTATTATTTGGGATATAGTTCTAAAAAAATTATCCCTCTTTCTTTGTTTTTTGTTACTTTTTCTTCAATATCAGGTTTTACATCTTTAGCGATGCATGGTTATGTGGATTATAAACAAGGATTTATTGTGGGTTTGACTTCTTTAATAGGGGTAAGAATTGGTATTTATTTGCTTAGTATCATAGAGGCCAAAAAACATAAATATGCACTTTTGGCAATGTATATTGTGGTGCTATCTATTATGCTAGAGAAAATGCTATTTTAAAGATTTTCTCCCTCTTTTTTGTCTTCTTCTTTTTCTTTTTCTTCTTTAAAAGCGTCTTGGGCGAGTTCTCCTAAGAGTTTAGCTATCTCTCTGCTACCATTTACAACGCCATAAAGCCCCATAGAATTTAATTCTTTTTCTATGGTATCATCTTCTGTTTGGACGATAATTTTTGCATGGTGGGATAGAGATAGAATGTGCTGTGTGGCTTTTAAAATCGCACTGCTAGATTCTACACAAAATAAAATTGCGGCAAATTTTTCTACTTCCACTTCTCTAAAAATCATTTTATCGGTAATATTGCCATATACCATAGTTTGTCCATTTTTTAAACCTTTTTCAATTCTTTCATAATTTGAATCAATTACTACACTAGCAATATCGCAGTCTCTTAGATATTGAATGGTTTTTTGTCCTAAAAGCCCATAACCACAAACTAAAATCCTTCTTTTGCTAGAATCTTCATTTTTTTGCATATTTGCAATCGTGGCAGAAGTTTTTAGAGGAATTTTTAAAAGCTTTAGAAGATATTCAGAATATTTATCTATTTTATCCAAAATGAAAGGAGTTGCTATCATAGAGAAGATTACCATAATGGTTAAAAATTGATAGATTTCTTGTGGTGTGATAGATGCAAAAAGATTACGTCCAAAGATATATTCTAAAATCCCCCCATTAAGCTGTAAATTTAAAATTGCTTGTTGGGAAGCTAAAAGGAAAATAGCAAAAGAAAATTCTCCAATTTGTGAAAGAGATAGGGCGACTTTCATCCCTACTCTTGCATTTCTAAAAAGGCTTAAAAAGGCAAACATAATAAGTGTTTTAGAAAGAATTGTGAGGAATACAAAAAGAATAATAATAATAAAATATTTAGCTAAGAAGAGTAAATCTACTTGCATTCCAATGGTGATAAAGAAAACCCCTAAAAGCAAATCTCTAAAATAAACCAAAACAGAGGCTACTTGGTAGCGATAAGGAGTGTTTGAGATAATCATACCTGATAAAAATGCCCCTAAAGTAAGCGAGAAGCCAAAATATTTACTTAAATAAGCAGAACCAAGAACGATAATAAAAACAGTAGCAACAAAGATTTCATCCGTTTTCATCTTAGCGGAAGATCTAAGGGCAAGTTTTGCTAAAAATCTACCCGGAAGAAGAAGTAGTAACAATACAATGATAGCAGAAATTCCAGTAGTTAGAAGTAGTTCTCCTGTGCCCAAGTCTTTGTTGCTAAGAAGCTTTATCATTAAAAGAATAGGGATAACTGCAATATCCTGAAAAATTAAAATACCAATAGAAGCAGCCCCATAAGGTGTTTTTGTGAGGTTGTTTTCATTAAGGTGTTTTAGCACAATGGCGGTAGATGAAAGACTGATTGCACTTGCAACAATAATAGAAGTATCAAAATTAAATCCAAAAACAAAAAAGCAGATAAAAAAGAATACAGCCATAGAAAGCAGTATTTGAAGACCACCAAAAAGAAGCACTTCTTGCTTCATGGAAGTTATTTTTTTGAAGCTAAAATCAAGTCCTATCATAAACATCAAAAATACAATACCTAATTCGGCTGTTTCGTTTAAATCGCCAGAATGCTCGAATCTAAAACCAAAAATATAGGTAGTTAAGATTCCTGTCAATATGTAGCCTATGATAGTTGGTATTTTGAGCTTATTGAGGATGATGCCAGAAATTACAGCCATAGCCATTACACAAACAATTACTAATAAATTATCAATGTTACACCTCACTTTTTTATTTTTAAAATTATATTTAAAAATTATTAAAAATTAATATATTTTTAATAATTTTTAGGTAGTTAGCCTAAAAATTATTGTCTTTTACCAAAAGTAATTGCATAGGTAGGAGTTCTAAGATTAAAAAGCGGATCTTTTGGCTCTTCTACACCATTAGGCAATTCTGAAGGAAAATAAACATCTTGATTGCAATCTTTTCCTTCATAATTTGAAACTTTTAAGATACCCATAAAAAGATTTTTATGTTCCCCACTCCAAAGGGCTGTTGTGTCATCTGTTTTATCATTTTTGTTGGCAAACTCAAGATACATTTTGTATTCAATGGGTTTGTTTTTAGTGTATTTTTTAAAGTTCTCTTCTAAAAAATCTTTGGAAGCTTTTTGTAAATCTTTATCGCTTAGATAGCTAATGCCATCTTTTGGGATAAATTTCCATCTTGCAGGAATTAGATTGTTAGCACTATCCTTAAACCAAAAGGTATGAATGCTGTAAAAAGGAGTGTGTTCTAGGCTTGAAATACCAATTTTATCAAGATAAGCATTGAAATTTTTATAAGAATCTCTTTGGCTTAATTCTTGAATTTTTTGTTTATCTAAGAGGTTTGGAATTTTCATCTCAAAAAATTGTCCAAATTCTTGAGGGTTTTTTGCAAAATTAATTTCAGTATTTAGCATAACCATAGTCCAGCTATCATTATTGCCTAAAAATTTAAGAGTCATTCCTCTTTGTTTGCTTTTATCATCTTTGATAGCACCTCCTAAAGAATAACGCACTTGCACAGGAATTTTACTCTCTTTAAAAAGAGGTAAATTGAGAGAAGATTGATGGAAGTCTTGACTAGGAGTGAAAGCTCCACTTGCACAAAAACCTTTTACATGATTTACTCTTGTTTTGGGATTTTTAGGATCTCCATTAAGTTTGTAAAAAATATCGGCAATTTTTTGTGCATCATAGGTTTGTGTTTCTTGTGCGTTAGTTAGCCCACCCATTAAACAAAGACTAAGGCAGATTCCTAAACTTTTTCTAATATTTTTAAACATAACTTTCCTTTTTTATTTTTTAAATATTATACTATTTTTTTAAAAAACTTAATCATAAAAAAGTAAATTTATATAAAAATTTTTTAGATTTATCCATCATTATGGTTCTTATGACCTCTTCATTGATTATTGTAAGACTTAAACTCTCTCTTTGTAGTTGCAGGGAGTAAAGCAATCAAGAAAGTAATTCCCAAAAGGAATTTCCTTAGATTGTCGTGCAAATGTTTCACATTTACTCGCAGTGATAGATAGCAAATCTTTAGGGGTAAAATACTTAGACTGCCACAGCGGATAAAGTTTGCTTTGCAGTGATAAGCGGTAACTTTTTAAAGCGATTCTTTAAAACGCCACAACTTCTCATAAAGTTTTGCACTAAAGCCTTAATTTTTTAAAAAGTTAATAAAAAATCCAAAATAATTTTTCTATAAATCCTTTAAAAACACAAAGCTAACTTTAGAAAATCCCATTTTTTCTACATAAAATTTATGGGCTTTTTCTCGCTTAAAACTAGAGCTTAGTTCAATTTGTTTGTATCCTTGCTTTTTTGCTAAAGTTTCAATCTCTTTTAAGAATCTTTCTCCTATGCCTTTGCCTCTTAGTTCCTCTTTTACGACAAAATCGCAAACATATAAGCAATTATCGCGATAAAAAACATTAAAAGGCATTACTCCACATAGGGCTACAAATTCATCTTTTTCTTTAAAAGCAAAAAGTTGATATTTTTGTTCTTTTTGCATAAGGGGAAATTTTGTGCTAAATTCCTCAAAATTTAGGGTAGGGCGGAGTTCCTGCATAATAGGATAGATGATTTTAAGTTCATTTTGTGTAATTTCTACTAATTCCATTTTTATCCTGCAATTTTAAAAGTTTCTATATTTTCTTTGCTTGTATAGCTTCTAATGGCATAATCTCTTTTATTTTTTTCTTGGGTATCTTGCCAGTCTTTTTGCTGTTTTTCTTGGGATTTATCATTTTTAGAAGTTTCTTCCTTTTTTTCTTCTGCATTTTCTTTTGCATTTTCTTTTGCAAGTTCTGCTCTTGCTTGTATCTCCATTTGTGCTGCACTTGCTGCTACTTTGTAATCTTGTGGGCTAGGATCGCTTGGTGCCATAGCTGCTGCGATTACTTGTCTTGCATTTTGGATAGTTTGCTCGGGAGTATCGCCTTTTTCTAAGGCTATGGGGACTTCTCCAGCTGTGGCATACATCTTCCCATCAGGGCCTTTTGTGTAAGTGTAGCTAGCACCCCCTCTAGTTACTCCAGCACCCGCTGCTACATGTGCGGCTTCATGGGCTTTTACATTTCTATCTATTTGTTCTAGCTTTCTTACATATTGCACTTGGCTAGGTTCTAGCTCTTTTCCATTTAGGGTTGTGGTGTTTTCTTTTTCTTCTTTTTGTGTTGTGGATTCTTCTTTGGAAGTTTCTTTATTATTTTGAGTATTAGGAGTTTGGTTTTGATAAAAATCTTGCAAATTGAAGCTATTAGAAATTTGCATTTTCAAAAACCTCCTAATTTTTGTTAATTATAACATATTTTAGAAAAATCAAGTTTTTTCATGCATAAATTTCCACTCATTTTTGTAAATTTTTTAAAATTTTTTCTCTTTTTTAAAATATTTAATCTAGCCATAATACTTACTTATATTAAGTATATTATATTGT
>NZ_QXJG01000027.1 GCF_003670295.1 Helicobacter burdigaliensis | reverse complement strand
TTTGCAGAAATTTAAAATGGCACTTTTTATATGCGTTTAATATCGCATTTATAGGATTTTCACTAAAAATATCTTGAGATAGTTACATCTACTTTTTAAAATACCCCTCACATCTTTTCTAAAAACTGGACGCCTAGATTCTGAATATTATCAAAGTAAATTTAGTAAAAATGAAGAAATTATAAAAAGTGGTGCCTATAAAGAATTATCCAAAATTGTAAATATTAAAAAGTCCATAGAACCCGGAAGTAGTTATTATAAAGAAAGTGGAATCCCATTTATTAGAGTGAGTAATTTATCTAAATTTGGTTTGGGGAATAGTGAAATATTTTTAGATTCTAAAGATTTTAAAAATGGGGAGTTAGACAAGCTATATCCCAAGAAAGACACAATTTTACTTAGCAAGGATGGTAGCGTGGGGATTGCCTATTGTGTAATGCAAGATTTAGAATGTGTAAGTAGTGGGGCGATTTTGCATTTAAGAATAGAAGATTCTAAAATCTTGCCACAATATTTGACGCTTGTATTAAATAGTCTTTTTGTGAAGCTTCAAGCAGAACGAGATTGTGGTGGAAGCATTATAGAGCATTGGAGAGTTGAAGAAATAGAAAAAGTGCTTATCCCAGTCTTGCCATTTAAGATTCAAAAAGATATAGAAGAGCTTATCACAAAGAGCTTTGAGCTAAAAGACAAAGCGACTAAACTACTACAAGATGCTAAAATAAAAGTAGAAAAACAAATAGAACAAAAGACTATTTAATAAGTAAAATTAAGATATTTAGATTCTAAGGAAATCCCATGCAAAAACTCTCTTTAATCTTTTTACTGCTTTGCAGCATAGCCTATGCAAATACAAATATAGATTCTACAAATAAATTGCAAACTAACCCCACCTTGCAAAAGCTTTTGAAGTAAATACAGCATTAAAGGCACACTTATTATAAATATGCAAGGAAAGCTCGTAAGCAATGATATGAGTCGAGCCAAAGTGCGTTATATGCCTGCCTCTACCTTTAAAATCTATAATGCACTTATTGGGCTTGATCTAGGTATCGTGCGTGATAGTGAGGAGATTTTTTATCACTATGATGGAGAGCCTGTAAGTTTGGAATCTTGGAGAAGTGATGCAAGTCTTAAAAGCGGTATGCAAATCTCACAAGTCCCTGCATTTAGAGAGCTAGCAAGAAAAATTAGCAGGGAGAAAATGCATGAGTATTTACATAAGCTCCACTATGGGAATGAAAAAATTGGTAAAAATATTGATTCTTTTTGGCTTGATGATAGTTTGCAAATTAGTGCATTAGAGCAATTAGAGCTTATTACTAGCTTAAGTAATCTCAACCTACCTGTATCTAAAAAGGCACAGCAAGAGGTGATTAAGACAATAAAACTAGAAGACACCAAAGAATATACCCTCTATGGTAAGACTGGACTAAGCAAATGGGATAACTCTGGGGTATCGTGGTTTGTAGGGTTTATAGAGATTAATTTTGACGCAGATGGTAAAGGGCGAGGAGGCACAACAAATTTAAGAGATTCTAATTTGGAAAATTCTCACAAGGCTCGTTATACCTTTGCTTTTAATGCAGATTCTAAAAGCTTAGAAAAATATGCAAAAGCACACAATCTCTCACAAAGGGCACAAATTGAGTTTATAAAAGAGTGTTTGGAAGCTATTGGCTTTGTAGAGTTTGATTATTAGAAAATAGTGTGAAAAATAATTTTACACAGGGGTAAAAGAATCGAAATTCATCTTTTTTACTACAATAAAAGCATGGGCGAATTTAAAGATTTTGAAAGCTATAAAAAGAGTAGTATAGAGGAATTTTTGCCACATTTTTATAATTATATATTTGGTTTTTCTAATAGCTCCTTTCTCTTTTGCCAATCACTCATATAGCAAGTAAGATAGCAATAAAATTCCTTAGAGTGATTGGGATAAATTAGATGTGCTAATTCATGGAAAATTACATATTTTATACATATTTTTGGCTTTTTTATAAGTTCTATATGGAGATTTATATTTTTTGTATTTGGATTACAACTACCCCATTTTGTTTTCATTTTGCGTATTTGTATGTTATTTATTTTTTTGCTTACGCTCTTTATTGGATTATTTTTTATATAAAGTTTTCAATAATAGTGTTACAATTTCAGAAAATTTAAAAGCTATAGGAATATAAATGGGCAAATTTACCTCCTATAATCCCACCATTGGTTGCACTAAGGTTAGTGATGGGTGTAAAAACTGCTATGCAGAATCTATGGCAAAGAGATTGCAAGATTTAGGGAATGAAACCTATAAAGATGGCTTTGCTTTTAAAATGTTGCCAAAGCGTTTAGAAGAGCCATTAAGAAACAAAAAACCCACGCTTTATTTTGTAAATTCTATGAGCGATTTATTTCGTGAAAAAATGGATTATACTTTTTTGGATTCTATTTTACAAGTTATTAAGCAAACTCCACATCATCAATATCAAATCCTAACCAAACGCCCTTTGAGAATGCGACAATATTTTCTAGGTGATAGTGGTGATTTTGGTGGTGTGTTTAATGAGAATCTAAGCGGTGATTTAAAAAAAGATGATGGTAATGCTAAGAGGGTTTTAATAAAAGGTTTAGAGGAGGGTATAAGTAATTATCAAAGTATTCATGCGGGTTCTCATTGTTTTGGCGGTGGCAAGACTCGAGAAATCCCTAAAAATGTGTGGCTAGGCACTACAATAGAATCCTATAAAGTAAAAGAGAGAATTGAGCTAATCCGTGATATTCCTGCTCCTATAAAATGGTTGTGCTGTGAGCCATTGCTTAGTGATTTGGGTGAGCTTGATTTAAGTGGGATTGGTTGGGTGGTGGTAGGCGGAGAGAGTGGGGCTAGGGCTAGGCGTATGCAAAAAGAATGGGTGCTAAATATTAAAAGGCAGTGCGAGGAGCAAAATGTCGCTTTTTTCTTTAAGCAGTGGGGTGCTTATGGAGAAGATGGCGTTAAAAGACGCAAGAAAGAAAATGGCGCAAAGCTTGATGGCAAGATTTATCAAGAATATCCTAAAAATGCACCCGCTTTTATTTTTAACAATTTTGAGCAAAAACAAAACCAAACTCCCAGTTTGTTTGATTAAAAAGTGGATTAAAATCTTAGTGTAATTTAAAGATAGAATTAGAGAGTTGCAAATATCTTCAAAAGCTAGGGAATGCAGCCGCTTTTTATTTTTTGCTTTTTGTTCTTCTATGATTTGTGCATATTTTTTAGGAAACATTTGCTTGGTTTTATATTCTAGTTCATTAAAGTGCTTGTTATATAAAATCTCTCTTTAGATTGCTAGAAGTCTATAAATTATATCAAAAAGTAGCAAAAAACATAATGTTTTAAAATGTTTGTAAAATAAAAATAGTTTTAATAAAAGTTTCTATATGATAATTAATATCATTTTATAATTCTTTAAAAGAGCTTATGATGATAGAATAAAATACAAAGGAGATTTATGAGAACAATGAAGCTTATCTTAGCTTTAAGTTTAGTGGCATTTGCTTTTATTAGTTGTTCTAAAAAGCAACCTGAAACAAGTAAAATAGAAGCAACAAAGATTAATCCACTTGGTAGATCTTATGGTGCATGGAATGATAACGATCCGCTAAAATTAGGGGCAAATCCGACACCTCCTATGAAATTAGAAGAAGGAAATATTTTAAAAGATCCTTATTTAGTAGATGGGAAAAATATCGTCCCGCAAACTCCGCTTAATCCGCCAAAGATTACTCCAAACCCAAATGCAAAAGGTGCGGTAAATGGGCCACAACCACTGCTAGGAAGCGATGGTAGATTAAATACTATGCAAGTGTTTGAAAATCAAGGGCAACTTAGCGAGTATGTAGGTATTATGGGTGCAGGAGGAGAGATATTAACCGTGTGGGCATTAGCTTCTGGGAATTGGATTTGGGGCTATACGCATATTAATAGTAAGCCTTTTGGGAATGCGAGAATCTGGCGCGTGATTGAATATCCCAAAAATTTTGTAATGTTTAAAAATGTCCGCACAGGAAACTGCCTCACAGCTTATAGAAATGGTGTGGTGCATTATCCATGCGATCCTAGCAATCAAAGTCAATTTTGGGAGCTAAAGCCTATGAGTAATCAGGCTATGCAGATTAAAAATCTCGCTAATGGACAATGTTTGCAATCTCCCATTGGCAACCCTTTGGGCGATTTTTTCAAAGTTTTTGAGATTTTTACAACCACTTGCGTAAAGCCCGGTGTTAGTAACTTGGATCAGCAATGGTATTTAGTTGCTCCAACCTTTGCTGCAAAAGCAATTATTATTGATAATTAGGAGGGCGTAAATGAAAAAGATATTTTTAGCTTTTATTTTCTTTTTTGGCTTTGCTTATGCAGGGTTAGAGGATTTTAACACAGGCACTTGGAATCTCCAAGGCTCTTCAGCAGCAACAGAGAGTAAGTGGAATGTAAGCATAAGGCAGTTAATCGCAGGAGATTCTCCGCTTGATGTCTTAATGGTGCAAGAAGCAGGGGTTTTGCCACAAAGTGCGATAATGACAGAACGCGTGGTGCAACCTGTGGGTGTTGGAATCCCAACCCATGAGTATGAGTGGAATCTAGGCACAGCCTCACGCCCTCAATCTGTATGGATTTATTATTCACGCATTGATGTGGGTGCAAATCGCGTGAATCTTGCTATTGTGAGCAGACAAAGGGCCGATGAGGTGTTTGTTATCCCACCACCCACAGTGGCTTCAAGACCGATTTTAGGAATCCGTATCGGAGATAGTGCATTTTTTAATGTCCATGCACTTGCTCGTGGTGGAAATGACGCGGGAGCATTAATCACAGCAGTGGATATGCAAATGAGAAATCAAGCAAATGTAAGAAACTGGATTATAGCAGGAGATTTTAATAGAGAACCTAATATGATCCCACAGCTTTTGGATAGAGAGCTTTTAAATAGGATTACAATTGTAGCACAAAGCAGTGCTACTCAAGCAAGTGGTAGGGTGCTTGATTATGCAATTACTGGAAGCTCAAGAGGCACTTATGTAGCTCCACCCTTGGCGGCAATCTTACTTTTAGTCGGACTTAGGACGCATTTAGCTTCTGATCATTTTCCGGTAAATTTTAGAAGATTTTAAAAGGAGATGCTATGAAAAAACTAAATAAATTATTATTTGCTCTATTTGTAGTAGCTTTAGGTTTTAACCCACTTTTAGCAGATGATCCAGGAGAGCTTAGTGATTTTACAGATATTTTTACAATCCGCTCTCTTGAAACAGGCATTAGCCTAAGTCCTTTTAGAGAGACTTCCCAAAGACTTATTGATCAAAACTGGAAGCTAAGAGAGATAGAACCAAATGATATTATCAAGGAAAGGGATAGAAGACTTGCTAAGAAAGTGCCTTTTGGCTATGTGCAGTTTGTAAATCCTAGCAATGATGATATTTGTCTAGCAATTTTAGATAATGGATTTTTTGGTGGGAAGTCTTGCACACTTGATTTACAAGATGGCACGCTTGAAACTATTTTTTCTATTATGCCTACAAATACAGCAGGAGTTCAAATACGCTCACTCGTGCTTGATGCAAGTGAATGTATTGTAACTTTTTATAATCCAAATGTCCCTATTGAAAATCGCTTTGGAATCCGTCCTTGCACGATAGATGAGACGCTTCCAGCAGATTTAAGCGAGTTAATGTTTTTTGCTCCTGCGCTTATAGAGGCAACACCTCTGCAATAAATTTTAAGATACCCTTATAGGTATCTTAAAAAGCTTCAAGCAATCTTTTTATTTTTGTGTAAAAATATTATGTAAGTATCAAATTGTAGCAAAATACTAATTTATATTTTTGCTATATTAAATATTATTAAAGTTTTAAAATATTTTTTGATACTATTATAAAATATATTTTATAATTTAGGAGGTAATATGAGTAGAAAAATCGTATTTTTTGAAGCAAAAGGTGGTAGTGATAAAGGTGCTGATGGACATAGAAAAGATACTATGCCTATGGTAAATGCACTTAAGGCTAAGGGTTTTGATGCAGAAGTTGTGTTTTTTGATGATGCAATTTTAAGAAATGAAGCTCAAAGAAATAAAATCTATGAATATGTAAAAAATAATGCAGATGGATATGTATCGCGTGTAAATCCGGGTAATTTAAAAGAAGAAAAGCTTTATTTTGATGTTTTAAGAAAGCTTTGTGCTGATGGGCTTGTGGGTATGCCACATCCTGATGCTATGGTGGGCTATGGAGCTAAAGATGCACTTACAAAGTTAGCAGATACCGATTTAGTGCCTAATGATACTTATGCTTATTATGATATAAAAACTTTTAAAGAAACTTTTCCAAAGAGTTTAGCAAAAGGAGAGAGGGTTTTAAAGCAAAATCGCGGTTCTACGGGTGAGGGGATTTGGCGTGTGCGACTAGCAAATGAAGATGCGTATAACAAAAGTGAATCTTTACCATTAAATACTAAGATTATTTGCACAGAAGCTAAAGATAATCATACAGAAACAAGAGAGCTTGGCGAATTTATGGAGTTTTGCGAGCAATATATTGTAGGCGATAATGGAATGCTTGTGGATATGACTTTCTTACCACGTATTAAAGAGGGTGAAATTAGAATCTTAATGCTTTATAAAACTCCTGTGTATGTAGTGCATAAAAAACCTGCAGAGGGAGGAGATGCATTCTCAGCAACTTTATTTAGTGGTGCAAAATATCGCTATGATGAGCCAAAGGAATGGCAAGCACTTATTGATTGGTTTTTGGCACAGCTTCCAGAGATTAGAAGCAAACTTGGAAATTATGATTTGCCACTTATTTGGACAGCGGATTTTATTTTAGATACTGATTCTAAGGGCAATGATAAATATGTTTTGGGTGAGATTAATTGTTCTTGTGTAGGCTTTACAAGTCCAGAAGAGTTTATGGAAAAAATCGCTCTTATGGTGGGAGATAATATTATTTCTATCATCAATGAGAAAAAAGGCGCTTAAAAACTCCGATAATTTAGAGGGGAATATCTCCCCCTTTACCCCTCCTTTTGTAAAAACTAATAAGATTAAAAAACTTTTTAAGATTTAAAACTGCCTTTTTATTAAAATTTATAGATTTAATTAAAATATTTTATAAAGTAAAATTATATATAAAATCTAAAATTAATTTATTATCATAAATAGGTTTAAAATTATTTAACCTTTTCAAAGCACTATAAATAAGCACTTTGAAGCATTTTTATTTTTTAGTTATTTTTAATTTTTATAGGAATAGAATTGCAGTTCAATTTTATATTTTAGGAAAGCATAGTGCAGGTTTTTAAAAAGATTTTTTTGCTTTATTATGAGGGATTTAAGAATATGACTTTGGGGAAAAGTTTGTGGGTAGTAGTTATTCTTAAATTACTTATAATTTTTTGTTTTTTAAAAATTTTCATTTATGGAGAGGATTTTAAGGAACGCTTTAGCACACAAGAGGAAAGAAGTGAGTTTGTGAGTAAAAATCTAGTAAAATTTTAAGGAGAAAAGATGGAGCAAGAATTAGCACAGAGGGTTTTAAGTGTAGATTGGAGCAGGGCGCAGTTTGCTCTTACTGCAATTTATCATTTTTTGTTTGTGCCTTTGACTTTGGGATTGTCATTTATTTTGGCGATTATGGAGAGCATTTATGTAAAAACTAAAAATGAGCAGTGGAAGAAAATCACACAATTTTGGCTAGGAATCTTTGCGGTTAATTTTGCCATTGGTGTTGCCACAGGCATTATTATGGAGTTTGAGTTTGGGACAAATTGGGCAAATTATTCTTGGTTTGTGGGGGATATTTTTGGTGCTCCTTTAGCGATAGAGGGGCTTTTGGCATTCTTTTTAGAGGCTACATTTTTTGCAGTGATGTTTTTTGGTTGGGATAAAGTTTCTCCTAAGTTTCACTTGCTTTCTACTTGGCTTGTAGCACTTGGCTCTAATTTAAGTGCCTTTTGGATTTTAGTGGCTAATGGCTGGATGCAATATCCTATTGGCACAAGCTTTAATATAGATAGTGCAAGAAATGAAATGACAAACTTTTTTGAAGTAGCACTCTCTCCTGTGGCAATTTCTAAGTTTTTGCATACGGTTTCAAGCGGTTATGTGATTTCAGCATTGCTTGTAGTGGGTGTGTCTGCTTGGTTTATTTTAAAAAATAAGGACAAAATAGAAGCTAAAAAATCTTTGGTTGTGGGGGCTAGTTTTGGGCTTATTACTTCTGTATTTTTGTTTATTAGTGGAGATGAGAGTGCTTATCAAGTTACCCAAAAGCAACCTATGAAATTAGCGGCAATGGAGGGGATTTATGAAGGAGAGCATAGAGCGGGGCTTGTAGCATTTGGAATCTTAAATCCAAACAAGCAAATTGGAGATAAGCAAAGCACCTTTTTATTTGATATTACCATTCCCTATGCGCTTTCTATTTTAGGAAATAGAAGTCCAGATAGCTTTGTAGCAGGAATTAATGACTTAGTGTATGGGAATGAAGAAAGGGGCATTATGGGAGTGGAAGAAAAGATTGCTAAAGGTAAAATTGCACTAGAAGCTTATTCTATCTATCAAGAGCATAAGAGGGCAAATACACTAGATTCTCTATCACAAGCACAAAAGCAAGAATTGGTGCAAAAAGTGCAAGAAAATATGGCCTATTTTGGCTATGGATATTTAAAAGAGGCTAAAGAAGCTGTGCCACCTATTGCACTTACTTTTTATACTTTTCATATTATGGTGGCTTTAGGAAGCTTATTTTTTGTGCAATTTATTATCGTGCTTTATTTGGTTATGGCAAACGATATTACAAAATTTAGAAAAATTTTATGGCTTTGTGTGATAACTATTCCTCTAGGCTATATTGCAGCAGAATGTGGTTGGATAGTAGCAGAAGTAGGCAGACAACCATGGGCTATTCAAGACTTAATGCCTGTAAGTGTTGCAGCAACAAACCTTGGCAGTGTGAATATTAAGATTTCCTTTTTTATCTTTTTAGTTTTATTTAGTGCATTGCTTCTTGCAGAGATTGGGATTATTTTAAAACAGATTAAAAAAGGTTTTACACATTAAGGAGAAAGTATGTTTTTTGGGCTGGATTTAGAAGAATTAAGGCTATATTGGTGGGGGATTTTGAGTTTGCTTGGAGGGCTTTTGGTTTTTATGTTCTTTGTGCAAGGAGGACAAGGATTAATTTTCACTTTACCAAAAGATGAGGAAGAAAAAACACTCCTTATTAACTCTTTAGGGAGAAAATGGGAGCTTGGCTTTACGACTTTAGTGATGTTTGGTGGAGCTGCTTTTGCGGCTTTTCCGCTTTTTTATAGTGTGAGCTTTGGGGGAGCTTATTGGGTTTGGCTTTGCATTTTGTTTTGTTATATTTTACAGGCTGTAAGCTATGAATACAGAAAAAAAGAGGGGAATTTTTTAGGCACTAGAACTTATGAAATCTTTTTGTGGATTAATGGAGTATTAGCCCCACTTTTAATAGGCATTGCTTTAAGCACATTTTTTAGTGGTGCGGAATTTATTTTAAAAGAAGGGAATTTTGTAGAATGGAGGGGAGCTGCTAGAGGCTTAGAAGCACTTTTAAATCCTTATAATTATCTTCTTGGACTTGCACTTGTGTTTTTAAGTAGAATCTTAGCACTTGGCTATTTTTTAAACCATATTGATGAAGAGAGTTTGCATGCTAAAATCAAAAAAGGCGCTTTAGTTTATGGAGTGCTATTTTTAGCTTTCTTTTTGGTATTTTTAGGATGGATTTTTAATAAAGAGGGTTTTATCCTGCAAGATGGTTTAGTGCAAATAATGCCAAAAGTGTATTTTTTAAATCTACAAGAATGTCCCTTTTTTGCATTTTTATTTATTTTGGGAGTATTTTTGGTATTAGCTGGTATAATACTTTTAATTAAGCTCCACAAAAAAGCAATTTTTATTTTAGGCTTAGGGAGTGTTTTAGTGGTTTTTGCTTTACTTGGGACTTTAGGTTTTGGAAATAAGGTGTTTTATCCAAGCTTAGTAAATTTAGAAGATTCTTTGCATATTTTAAATGCAAGTTCTAGTTATTATACACTAAGTGTTATGGGATATGTTAGTTTGCTAACTCCTTTTGTTTTGGGCTATATTGCATATGTGTGGAGGGCTATGGATAGAGTAAAACTTACTAAAAACGAGTTAAAAAACAACGATCATATTTATTAGGAGAAAAAATGAGTGAAATTTTATTATTAGCATGGCCTTTAGTGATTTATCTCTCCTATCGTTTTGTGCTTTTAAACATCACACAAATTGAAAAAGATGAAAATACAAAATAGTTATGAGCTTTTAGTATTTTTAAAATCCTTAGGCTATTTAAAAAATCCCCCACACCCTCTTTGGTGGCCAAATGCTGGGAGTTTTGAAGTGGTAGTGGGAGCTATTTTTGTGCAAAATACTAAATGGGAGCAAGCTTTTAAGGTATTAAATAGACTTAGAGATAAGGGGATTTTATCCCTAGAAGCACTCGCAAACATTCCCTATAAAGATTTAGAAGTTTTGATGAGTGATTTAGGGTTTTTTAGGCAAAAGGCACAAAGAAGCATTTTGATTTGTCAAAATATTTTAGAAGATTTTGGGAGTTTTGAAGAGTTTTGTAAAAGTGTAACTAGAGAGTGGCTTTTAGCACAAAAGGGAATTGGCAATGAAAGCTGTGATAGCATTCTTTGTTATGGAGCGTTGCAAGATGAGATGGTAGCAGATAAATATACTTATAAACTTTTAAAAAGCTTGGGATATGAGCTAGAGGGCTATGAAGAGATTAAAGAATGGTTAAAAGAGGGAATTTTGGAAAATTTTAGTAAAGTATGCGAGTTGTATGGCTATGAAATACCTTTAAACACCCTTTATGCAAGGTTTCATGGCAAGATTGTAGAATATTGTAAAACACAAAAATTTTAGGAGAGAAGATGCAAAAATTATGCCCCTTAGATTTATTTTTAGAGATTTGTAAGATCCCTCATTCTAGTAGAGATGCAAAGCTATTAAAAGAATGGATTATACAAAAAGCACATGAATTTGGTGCAGAAGTTAAAGAGGATAAGGCAGGAAATGTGTTATGTTCTAAAGGAAGTCCAAAAATATGCTTACAAGGGCATTATGATATGGTATATGTGGGGGATAATCCCTTTAAAATAGAGCCTTATTTTTTTACAAAAGAGGGTAAGGAATGGCTTGGAGCAAAAGATTCTAGCTTAGGAGCGGATAATGGAGTAGCGGTTGCTTGTATGCTAGTAGCATTAAAAGAATCTAGCCATATAGAATGCCTCTTTAGTGCAGATGAAGAAGTGGGAATGGAGGGTGCTAGAGATTGTGAGCTAGAGATTTTAAGTCCTTTTATTTTAAATTGTGATAGTGAGGATATCAGTGAAATTGTGCTTAGTTGTGCTGGAGGTTATGATTTAATCGCTTCACAAGAATTTTCTAAAAAAGCACTAGAGGGAGAGTGGAATTTTTTTAGAGTGCAAACACAAAATTTTAAAGGCGGACATAGTGGTGTGGATATCCACAAAAATATCCCAAATGCTATTATAGAGCTTGCAAAAATGATCGCTACAAATCATGGTGAGATTATAGAATTTAGCGGTGGAGAGAAGCGAAACTCTATCCCTGTAAATGCGAGTGCTTTGGTGGCTTTTAAGCAAGATTTAAAAGAATTAAAATTTGATGTAAATTCTTTTAAAGTAGAACAAATAAAGAGTATGCCAAAACAAGCTTATGCAATACAATCTTTAATGGAAGTGATTTTAAAAATGCCCTTAGGAGTATTGCAAAGTGAAGAGGGTAATGTAGTGCTTTCAAGCAATCTTGGCAAAGTGAGGCAAGAGGGAGATAAATTTACTTTAGTCTTTATGGATAGGGGCAATAAAGAAGAAGAAATGCGAAAACTTTTAGAAAAGAAGCAAAATGTTCTAGAGCAACTAGGCTTTATAAGTGATGTGCAAGACTTTTATCCTCCATGGGAGCGTGAAGAGGGAGAGTTTGTAACTAAAGTGGCTAAAGTATATAGAGAACACAACGCACAAGCCCATATTAAAAGCATTCATGCAGGATTAGAATGTGGAATCTTAAAGCAAAAATTCCCTCATAAAAGTTTTGTATCCATTGGACCTACTATTTTGTGTCCGCATTCTAAAAGGGAACATTTAGATGTGACAAGTTTTTGGAAATTTTGGGAGATTTTAAAAGGAATCTTAAAAGAGTTTAGCTAAAATAAAGCACTTCATTTTAAGGAAGATTTATGAGGCAGATAAACTTTAAGAAAATACTAGTAAGTCTAGTGCTTAGTAGTATGTTAGGTAGTGCAGTAGTCGCCGCTCCTTCTTTGGTAAATGGTATTGCACTTTTTGTAAATGGTTCACCCATTACTCTTTTAGAGCTTTATTCTACTGCACAAGAAGCAAAAGTTACACAAGATGTTGCGATTGATATTTTAATCAACAAAAAGCTTCATGAAGATGAGATTAAAAAGCGTAATATTGATGTCAATGAGCTAGAAATCAATGAAGAATTAGCAACACTTGCTAAGAAAAACAAAACAACCATAGAGCAAATAAAAGCTTATGTAGAGAGCAATGGGGGAAATTTTGAAGCTTACAAAAAAGAAATTAAAGAAAAGCTTTTAAAGCAGAAACTCTATCAATCTATTACGCAAGAAAATTTAAAAAATCTTGATGAGCGTGAGCTTATGAGCTATTATAATGCAAATGCTGCGGAGTTTTCTATTCCTCAAAGCATTGATGTTGTGAAGTTTTATAGCAAGGATTCTAAGGGTATTGAAGAGGTGATTAAGAGTGGCGGGAAAAGCTTACAAAAAGGCGTGGCACAAGAAAATGAAGTTTTGCAAACTATTGGGTTAAATCCTCAAATTGTTAGAGATTTTACACAAGCTAAAATAGGGGGATTTACTCCTATTTACCCAATTGAAGGGCAGTTTGTTACTTTTAAAGTAGTGGCTAAAAACAATCCTACTTTATTACCTTTTGAAAATGTTAAAAATGTCGTAATGCAAAAGATGATTACCCAAAAAGAAGATTATATCATCTATGAGTATTTTGAAAAATTGCGCTCAAACGCAAAAGTTAATATCGTGCGTCTAAAATAAGGAGAAAAAATGCAAAAGAAAATATTAGCAGGAATTTTAGGAATGGGACTTGTATTTAGTGCTTGTTCTAGTAAAAGTGGAGTAGCACAAAATTATAATTTTGAAGAGATTTTAAGTCAAAAAGAGCAATGGAGTATCACAAAATACACTAAAAATGGTGTGGATAATATCCTCTCAATCAAAGAGGGAGAGAAAAAGTTTTTCTTAGGCTTTAAAGAGGGAAAAATGTTTGGTTATGCAGGGTGTAATAACTTCTTTGGTGGATATAGCATAGAGGGAAATACCCTAAGCATAGGCAATGGTGGTATGACAAGAATGATGTGTGATCCTGATTCTATGGAGATTGAAGCGGATATTAGCTCTGCACTTTTTAATCAAAAAAGCAAACTTGTTAAAAATGAAGATGGAAGTTTAGATATTATCAGCAAAGATGTGAAGTTAAATATCAAATAAATCTTCATTGCTTTTGTGGTTTTGTAAGATTGCATCAAAATGCAAAATCTTACAACTATTCTCTAGCACCGCAATTAGCTTAGAAAGCATTTCTAAATCGCGGTGATAGACATACACTCCATATCCTTTGATTACCATAATCTTTTTATCATTTTCTTTAAAAAATCGGTTAATCTCTACATCCGCTCTTTCATACCAAGTATCATAATCTTTTGGATTATATACTTCGATATTGCCCAAAAGCTCATAGCCAAAATAATCTTTAGGTATGATTTGATTGTGTGAGAGTGTATAAGCGATAGTAAATGGAGGCATACCATAGGCGATATATTTAGCATTTGGGATATTTTGATAAAGCAAAGAGTGGATAAAAGCATCAATGCTTGCATCATTCCAGCGATAATCTTGCTTGTGATAGAGAGTGATAAAAGAATCTTCGTTTAAATCATCAAAGATAGCATCTTTTTTGTTGATTAAAAAGTGTCCCTCTTCAAGCTTTGTAGAAATAGAACCATGAAAGATTCCAAAAAAATTTTTGCGAAACATTGAAAGAGAGATATTTTTTAGATTGCGAATAATTTGTGTATCTAGTTTTTCCATAAAGGTAATTGTATCAAAAATGTGTTTTTTAGGCAAATTTTAGGGAGATATAGATAAAGAAACATTGGAGAATTTATTAAAATTTATGTAAATTTTGTAAGTTTTTTATAAATAAAAATAAATGACTTTGCTATAATGGCAATTTTTAACAAACTAGAGAAATATTAAGTAAGTGAGAAATATGGCTATTTTAAATAGAAGTGATATTGCAATTGATCTTGGAACTGTGAATACAATTTTAAGAAATGATATAGATAATGTGGTTTTTAATGAGGCGACTTGTATTGCACTAGATTGTAGGTTTGGAGCAAAAAGAATTGTGGCTGTGGGCAATCAAGCTAAAAAAATGCTAGGTAGAGCCCCTAAGGATTATTTGGTGATTAATCCTTTGTTAAATGGTGCAATTAGTGATTTTGAAACAACTAAAATCTTTATGAAAAATTTAATAGAAAGAAGCAAAGTAGGCACGCTCTCCCCGCGTGTTGGGATTAGTATCCCACAAAATCTCACACAAGTAGAAAGGTATTCTTTATATGAGGCGACAATTTCAGCAGGTGCTAAAGAAGTTTTGCTTATAGAAGATCCTTTTAGTGCGAGTGTAGGAGCTGGAGTGGATATTAGCACGCCAAGGGCTACAATGGTAATTGATGCGGGTGGAGGCGTGATTGAAGTGAGTATTATTTCTTTAGGAGGACTTGTTACAAGCTCGTATTCTAAAGAGGGTGGAGACCATTTAAATAATATTTTGGTAGAGCATTTTAGACATAATAAAAATATTGCTATTAGCAAAGAAATCGCAGAAGATATCAAGCATAAAATCAAGCTTTTAGAAGATAATCTGCCTATTAATATCAGTGCTAAAGATCTAGTAAGCGGGTTGCCTTCACTCTTTGAAGTGGATATGCAAGAGCTTAGGAATCTACTTTTAAAAGAGATTTTAAAAATCAAGCAAATTGTGCTAGAGGCTATCCATAACACGCCTCCACAAATTGCACCCGATATTATTGATGATGGAGCGATTCTAACAGGTGGTATGGCTTTGATGAGTGGGTTTAAAGAGATTTTAGAAGAAGAATTAAAGATGAAAATCAGACTTTCTCCCGATCCGATTTTGGATATTTCAAAAGGGGCGGCTTTGATTATGCAAAGCTATGAACGCTATGCACAAAAACTCTAAAGAGATTCTAAATACCGACAAAATTACGGCTTTTTTAAGTAAAGCCCCCTTAAATATTGCATTGCATGTGGGTGATGATGTAAAAAATGTGCTAGAAAATCGCAAGAAGATTTTACAAGAATGGGGTGTAGAGCTAGAAAACCTAGCTTGGCTTAATCAAGTGCATGGCAACGAGATTAAAACTGCTACAAAAGGTGGATTTTTGGGCGATGGCGATGGGATAGTGCTTCAAAGTAGCGGGGTTATGGGTATGGTGATGGTAGCAGATTGTAATCCTATTTTGCTTCACTCTTCTAATTCCCTTGTGCTTCTTCATGGAGGTAGGGTTTCTTTGCAAAAGGGGATTATTTATAAGGCAGTGGAGATTTTAAGACAAGATTGTGGAGAGAAGGATATTTCGTGTTATGTGGGACCTTCTATTAGAGGATGTTGCTATGAAGTGGGAGAAGAAGTGGTGGATAGAGAGCTAGAGGCAGGTAGAATACAAAAAGAAGGAAGAGTGCATTTAGACTTAATAGCAGTGATTAGGGTACAGCTTCAAAAATGTGGAGTGGATAAAATTGCAGTAAGCGAGGTTTGCACGCATTGCAAGGGAGAGGAATATTTTTCTTATCGTTTGGATAAAAAATGTGGAAGATTTGGGCTTTTTGCTATGTTGAAGTGAGATTTTACTTATAAAGGATAGATTGAGTTATTTAAATTTGTTGTAAAGAAGTTATGGCATATAAGCAAAGTGAAGTATAAATCTAAAAAATACAAATCTTTTTTATTTTATAATATAAAGCTATAAATAACTATTTTTTATTTTATTAAACTTTAAATTTTAAAAATGTAGAATTAAAGCAAGTTAATTTTATTTAATAATTAATACATTTTAGGGAATCTATGCAGACTTTAACTAATCTATTTATTACTCCACTCTTAGTGCGGGGGGGGGGGGCATTCTAGCTCTTTATTAACCCCTTCTTATACTCTTTATCCATACTTACATAATACATATACAAATCTTGCAAATAAATTCTTATTTAAATTTAAAACAAACACTATAAATAATTCTAAACTATCCACCTTGTCATTGCAAAAAGCAAAGCGACAAAACAATCTAGAAAGATTAATCAAAAACTTTAAATCATTTCTTTTTCTTGCAAAGCTTAAGTTTTTATTGTCTTTATTGCAAAAGAATTCTCGTGGCGGTTGGGACAAAACTGCTTGCAGTTTTAGGGATCCCACTTCCCGCCTAAGAGAATTACTTTTGAATAAAGACATAGCAATATTTTCTAAGAGTTCCTTTAGACTGCCACAAGCTAAATCTCTCGCAGTGACAAATAAAACTTCTAAAGAATCTACTAGAGGATTCTTTTCCCCATTTATGAATCCTCTATTAGATTCTTTATATTTTAATCCAAACACAAAGAATCTAATGAATTGTCAAATATAAAAAGGAGAAATTATGGTAAAAATAAATAAAGCAAATTTCAAAAGGACATTAAGCATTAGCATAGTAGCTTCTATACTCTTATCTAATCAATTAGTATTAGCTAATCCTAATACTAATATCCCTAAAGG
>NZ_QXJG01000026.1 GCF_003670295.1 Helicobacter burdigaliensis | reverse complement strand
GGAGCATTTTTAGATTCATGGTTTAAATAAGAGAAGAAACCACTTAGGCCATTTTGAATGGAGGAGAGGGGTTTTAAATATATTTTAATAATACCATAAAGCGCTGCTACTCCTATAACTAAAAAAATAAGCCCCACAATTGCATCTTTAATCGCTGCTCTATTGATCCCTTCTGTATAATCTGTGGTGATTACAGAAACTACAAGCGTCCAATCAAAGGGTAATTGCTTATAGCTTGCTTTTGCAGGCAAACCCCTTGCATTAATATAATCAATACTTGCTTCTTTGCTTTGTTTTAGGGCGTTTGCTATATAAGTTTCTGCTTCATCTTTCTTACCATCAAGAATGAATTTAGGCATTTTGTGTGAAATGATTTGCCCTTCTTTATTTAAAATAAAAATTGAAAGATGTGGTAAGAGCGGATTTACAAAGCTTTTGAATTTTGTTTGAAAATATCCCATATCCAAATCTACACCTAATAAACCCATTTTACCCTCTTGATTGAATGGCAATACAATACTAAGGATATATTTATCTTTTATTTTTGTAATATCGGATAAATATATTTCTGCTTTCTCCTTACTTTCGTTGAAAATCACATCAACTTCTTTTAGATTCTTGCTTACCTTACCATATTTTATTAATTCTTTATTTTTTACATAAAAAAACGCACCCTCATAGCCATTTCCCTCTACTAAAGTTTGCAAAATTCTCTCTTGTGCTTTAAAATCAGCATATTCTTGCACTATCCCTTTTAAAGCCACTTTCAAATGCTTTGTAGCCAAAAGATTAAGCTTTTCATCTACAATTTCATAACTTGATTTTAAAATACTTTGTTGCAAACTACCATAAATCTCTGTCGTGCTTGTTTTGATGCCTCTATAACCCAAATAAGAATTGATTCCCATAATAATCACAAAAGTTATAATGATAAAACTAGAAATTTTAAGTGTGATAGACCTCACGCTTTCTCCTTTATTTTTTATGCTTCCCCATTCACACAAAATTCATATAAAATATATTTTCATTATAACTAAAATTCATTGATTTAATTTTAAAATAAAATATAAAAATAAAATAAATTTTATCTAAAATCCATATTATTATGCTCTTTTTATGTTTTAAACCCAACATATGGGAATATTTAGTATTTTACTATTCTTAACACAACACCCTAAAGTCTTAAATGATTTTATTATATTTAAAAGCTAAAAATCATCATTTCTTAATTTATTTTTGCCTATAATTTAAAAACCATAAAAATTTTTAGGATACTTCATGGAAGAGTTACAAAAAGAATTTCGACTTTGCAAAAAGACAAGTCATAATGCGGTAAAAATTGCTCTTATTTCTTGTGTAATTACTATTGTCTTTGCTACACTTAGCCTTTGGGTTCTACTAAACCAAATCACAGCAACAGACAATCTTCTTATTTTACAAAAAAATCAAGCCAAACAAATAAAAATCCTAGAAGAAAAACTACAAAAAAAATTAATTTTGGAACACAAAATGCTTTAACTCCTAAATAAACATAAATAAAAGGAGTTTTTATGCTTTCATCAGTTAATCCCTATGGAATAGGAAATGCTTTTACACCACAAGGAACGCAAAATATTCAAAAACCACAAGAACAAAATGTAGCACAAACACAACAATCACAGGAATTACAAGAGCTACCAACTCTCTCAAAAAGAGATCTTGATATTAGACACTTTAGCAATGATATTAAAGGTGCTAATGAAATGATAGGTGCTATGCAAATTGCTGATATTACACTAAATGCACTAAGCAATCAAGCAAAACTTGGCACAAGCTCTACACAAGAACTAGATAATACGGCAAATGCAGCAAAATTCAAAGGAGAAGCTCTCTTTGGTAAAGAACTTAGTATGTCTTTAGCAGGTGAAAATATCTCTCTCTCACTCCCCTTGCCTAGCCAGATTAATGGAGATTTAGTGGAAAATTTTTCTAATAAACATGATGAAATTAGCAAAAACCTTTCCAAAATGAGCGGACTTATTGAAAAAGCAAGTATGCCTATTGCACCAAATTCTCAAAATTACGATTTTGAAAACTTTGATGCAACTGCATTTAAAAATATGTTTAATTAAAAATTTTCTTGAAAATATGAAAAATTTAATTTTGCATAATATTAAAGTTTATTAATCATACTGCCGATTTATCTTGTAAATCTTATTTTTACAAGATGGCAAAGATGATTAATGGTATAAATTCTTATTCAAGCTACAATTACACAAATACTTTTAGCAATAATACTTTAAATACAAAATCATCTAATGTTACAAATGATAACTCAAGCTTTGTAAGCGATAAATCACAAGCAGTAAGTAAAATACTAGGCTATGGTGTAGATAAAGATGGTTTTTTACAAGTGATTTTAACGAAGCAGCGGGAATTCCAAAAGATTATAAAATTTATGCTAATGGTGCTGAAAATTTTGTAAATTATATAACCAATCTTAATTCTAAATCTTTTGTCAATATAGATATTGCCAAAAGTCTAGGCAATGCTTATAAGGTATTTTCACAACTTATTGATGAACCAAGCAAAGAATTTAGCACCCAAGATATAGAAAAAATCCCTTTGGGATTTTCTTATGATAAAAAAAGTTTTCAAGTAACTAATATCTTTCAAACTCAAAAAGCGTTTGAAAGTGCTTTAAGTGTAAATAATGATTTGCAAATCTATCAGAATCCTAAGCAATTAGCATTAAGTTTCCCAAGTTGGCACGAGAATGCTCCTGGTGATTATACTAAAAAGAGTAATGATATATTTGCTCCAAGCTCCCATATCAATATTGGAGCATCATTTTATAAAAATGATAATGGCACTATAAGTAAAGGTGGTGTTTTAATGGCATTTTTTGCAGGTATGTCAGGGCAAAATCCTCTTATAGATGGCGAAACAACCATAGCAGGAAAGCTTCTTGGCTATGATAAAAATATGAGCCAAAGTCAAGTGGAAGATTTAAACGAATTTATAAAACAAAATCCTATTGAATGGAGTATAACAGGAGATGTATTTGCAGATAGTGTATATATAACCAAACTTAGAAATACAATAACTGATATAGATGAATTTAAAAAACAATGGCTAGAAATGAAAGCTAAAAGCGATGAAATGGGAGAAATATATAAAGCTGAAATAGCAAAACAAAATAGAGAAATTGCTCTAGCACAAAAAAATCAAACAAAGAAAAAGATAAACCTTTTGAACCCATACAGAGCGAAAGTGAAAACAAAGAAACTTACAAAGATGATAATAAAAGAAATGAGCTTTTAAGAAAGCTTTTGGAAGCTAAATTTGGCAAAAGTGAAGAGTTAGAAATTCTTTTTGGTGTGAAATTTAGCGATGATGATGCAGGAGAATTCAATAAAATTCTTTCTTTAAATTCTACACCAAAAAGCATAGATATTAGGGCTTAAGAATTGTTTTCATCAATCAAGCCTTTTAATATCCCTTGCATTTTTTAGAATTTTATTACTTTTTGCTATTAAGAAAAAATTGCTTGTTATAGGGTTTGAAATTTTAAATCTCATACCACACTTCTAACAAATTTTTTATCTAAAAAAAACAAATCTTTATTATTCTAAAAACTCCACAACCTCATCAAAGCTAAAGCGAAGTTTTGGTGGAATCTCTTCACTCTTTTTCTTGCCAAGTGCAAGCATTACAGAGCTTTTGTATTTCTTTGTATCTAACTTTAAATAACCATCAAGCTTTGCATTATCAAACCCACCTATAATACAAGATCCAAGCCCCAAAGCACTCGCTGCATTTGCTAGATTCATTAAAGCTAGATGTGTTTGTTCTTTAGCATAGGCGTATTTTTGGGTTTCATTCATATTTTCTAAAAAAGGCTTATAAGTATTAAGTCTTTTTTCTATTTCCTCTTGTGGCATATTTCTAGCCCTAAGTTTAGGCTCAAAATATTCTGCAAAATCTAAACGCACTAAAAGTATAATTAAAGCCCCATTATTTGCCACATGGGGCTGATTATAGGCAATTTTTGAAATCTCTTGCTTTTTTTCTTCTTTTTGCACTACTACAAACTTCCAAGGCTCTAACCCTAAAGAACTAGGCGAGATTCTACCTGCTTCTAGGATATATTCTAAATCCTCTTTAGAAATTTTTTCATTAATAAAATCTCTACAAGAATAACGATTAGTAACTATTTTTTGATATTCCTCTTTCATTTTATGCTCCCTTTAATGCAAATTTTAACGCCTCCTCCTTACTAGAAAAAGGAGTTCTTGTTAAAATCTCATTTTCAAAATTCACTTGATAGCTTTCATTAGCATTTGTTTTGCCATAGACTAAAGTTAAAGCAATGGCTAACTCTTTATCATTTTTGCTTGCATCGCTTTCTACTAGCCCCACAGGTCCCAAACAATCAAGCAATTCTATTATACTCATTTTTGAGTGAGGCTTGCTTAATTTCTCATTTTCTTCTTGATTTCTAGCAATCACACATCTAGCACCCTCTGGAAGTATGAAATAGCGTCCATATTTCACCATTTCCATATCCTCAAACACAACTTCCCTATGCCCTTTTAAATCTTTAATCTTATTTGCAATGCTAGTATCTGTTAATAAACAACCTCCGCCTGGTTTTTCAAAATATTCAATACCATAGGATTTCACAAGTGCTAGCTGTCTATCACGCCCTCTTCCATGAATATCTAAAAGTTTTTCTCTATCTACCCAACCTTTTTCTTCTGGAATTGTAGGAGGCAATAATTTTGCACTCATAGGACGCAATATCAACCCATTTCCACCGCTTAATCTCTCTACCTGTCCTAAAGCCTCTGCTCTCTGACTTTTAGGTCTTTGTCCTAACACTTCCCCGCTAATCACAAAACTAGCTCCCTCTTCTTCTAGCATAGCTAGTGCATGAGAAAACATATTTGCATGGCAGTCAATGCAAGGATTAAAATACTTTCCATAGCCATATTTTGGACTAAATAACACCTCATCAAAAAATTGTTTTTTAATATCTACTATTTTTAGTTCCACATCAATTTGTGCTAAAGTCTTTCTTAAAATCTCACTTTTATCTTTCCTAGAACCAAAACCAATATTAAAATGGATAGCTTTTACATCAATTCCTAAATCTTTAATAATTTTTATAGACAATAAACTATCTAATCCACCACTAAAAAGTGCTAGTGCTTTCATAAATAACAAGTTCTCCTTTTTTTAATTTTTCTAAATAATTTTGATATTTTCTTAAAAGATAGGACTTTTCTCTTAAAGTCATTTTTGTTTGATTACTTAGAGCATTTTTTTGCCCCTCGTAATAGCGATATAATAGCATAATTATCTGCTTTTTTAAACCCTCTTTGGGTAAAGATAAGATTTTATTATCTAGTAAAATTCCCACTAAAAGCGAATGGGTTAAATCATTATGTATAAGCGCCCTAAAAGCTTCTTTTTGACTTAAAAACATTTCCTCTTTTAGATAATTTAATGCTAAATCCATTAAAGAATTATCTTCTAAAATACTCTTAATAATAATCTTCTCCGCCAAAGTATAAAAATCACCCCCCAAACTCTCTACATTTCTTTCTTGCTTAGCTTCATTTGTATGGATTTTTTTAGTTTTTATAAGTTGTCTTGGTAACCTTAAAAGAGAAGCTAAAAAATCTTTATATTCTTCTTGAATCACAATAGGAAGTTGCTTTAAATATTCTAGCTCTTCTTTAAGGCATTGATCTTTTTTAAGCGGATTATGCAAATCATACTTAGAAGCTATCTCATTTAAAACAAAAGGCACAAAAGGCACAGGATTTGAAAAAATATTTTTTAATTCTGTAATTTTACCTTCTTTTACCATATCCGCTGGATCCATTCCCCCTTCAAAAAACACCACTCCTCCCTCTTTATTGGCTAAAGACAATAAAGTAGCCGCTCTAAAAGCCGCACTATACCCTGCCTTATCCCCATCATAAGCGACAATCACTTTAGGATTCCCTTTACTTAAAAGTGGTAAATGCTCTTTTGTAAGTGAAGTTCCTAAAGTTGCTACCGCATTTGTAAAACCTGCTTGATGCAACATAATCACATCTAAATACCCCTCACTAATAATAATTTCTTCTAATTTAAAAATGCTATCCTTTGCTTTTTCATATCCATAAAGAACTTTAGATTTATTAAAAACTTTTGTTTGAGGAGAGTTAATGTATTTTGCTTGATGATCCCCCAAAGTCCTCCCTCCAAAGCCTATAATTTTATTTTGTGCAGAACGGATAGGGAAAATCACTCTTTGAGTTAATCTAGCATAATATCTTTTAAGATTGTTCTCATTATCCACCCCCAAAATCCCATAATCACAAGCCTCTTGAAGATTGATTGCATTTGCATTCATAAAAGACATAATTTCAAAATTACTCGGTGCAAATCCAAGCTCAAAGCTTTCTATGGTTTCCTCTCTTAATCCCCTATCAAGCAAATATTGCCTCACATTACTCTTTAAAGATTGCCTATAAAATCTTTGCATAATCTCAAAAATTTTAGTATCGCTTTGCTTTTGTGTGCTTTGCGTGTAGCTTAGTGAAATATTATACATTTGTGCTAGTTTTTCAATAGCTTCTGGATAGCTTAACTTTTCATACTCCATAACAAAAGTAATGCCATCTCCACTAGCACCACAACCAAAACAATGATAAAAACCCTTATTTTGATTGACTACAAAGCTTGGAGTTTTCTCATCATGAAAAGGACAACAAGCCTTATAAGTTGCACCCATTTTTTTAACTTCAATATAATGTGAGATAATATCCACTATATCTATTTGATTTTTCACTTCTTCGATGCTTGCTTGTGTAATCACGCCTTTCCCTTAAAATCTCTTAAACTTTTAAGGATATTTTACACAAATATTGCTAAATTGCTCATTTATACCATTACTCTTGTGAAATTTCTTTGCTATAATATAAGCAAAATTTAGTTTAGGTGCAACATTGTTTTGGGAAATTGATTATAGAGATCCTTTATTTGGCATTATTGTTTTTATTTTCTTAGTGGGTATTGTAAGTCTTATAGGCTATTATTGGGGTTATTTTATTAGCAAAAGACGCAATATTGCCCTTAAAAAATTTATGCAAAACTTTGATTATGTGGGCTTTGATGAAGAAGCTAAAGAGTTTTTAGCCCTAAGTGCTAATCCCACTTCCTCTATTCTTTTTATGGCAAATATGTATCAAAAAAGTGGCAACTATGAAAAAGCGATTCGCCTCTACACTACCCTTTTAGAATACACTAAAAACCCCTTAGACAAAGTGCCTATTTTAGAGTATTTAGGAGAAGCCTACTATAAAGCAGGATTTTTAAAACGCTCTAAAGAAATTTTTTTAGAAATTTTACGCTACCACCCACGCCTAGGAAATATTTTAGAAAAGCTCATTAAGATTCAAGAAGAGCTTGGAGAATATCAAGATGCCCTAAATAGCACAGATTGTCTTGAAGAACTTATGGGAAACACAAGCTTACAAAGTGCGTATTTAAAAAGTAAAATCCTTATTTTACAGGCTAAAAGCCTTAATTCTCCTCTTAAAAAACTTCTTACACTTCTAAAACAAGAACCCAAACTCTTAAGAGTAATTTTAGGCTTTTTGAAAGATTTTTATCCTAGAGAGTTTTGGGAGATTATTTTCAAACTGGAACAAAAAGATATTTTGGATATTTTGGATATTTTATGGAACATACCTTTAAAAGAATTGCCAAATATCCCAAAAAATCACAATCTTTTAAGCTCTCTTTATGAAGCAAAAGGCTATTTTACTCTAACGCCTAGCAAAAAGGCCACTTTTGAACTAGAAGCCCTTTGTCTTTTAAGGGAAAAACAAAATTTTACAGGGGATTTGGCTTTTCATTATTTTTGCAAAGAATGCAAAGGTTCTAGTCCTTTATTTTTTGAACGCTGTCCGCATTGTGGGGAACTCCTTAGTATGCAAGTTAAAAGTTTTTTAAAAGAGAAAAAGTATGAAATGGGTTACTCTTTTTTGTGATGGCTCCTCTCTAGGAAATCCTGGAGATGGTGGTTGGTGTGGAATCTTACGCTACAAAGATAAAGAAAAAATCATAAGCGGTGGCGAAAGCAACGCTACTAACAATCAAATGGAGTTAAAAGCCCTTATAAATTCATTAAAAGCTTTAAAAGAACCCTGCTATGTCAAAGTAGTAAGCGATTCTACTTATGTATTAGATGGACTTTCAAAATGGCTTCCAAATTGGATAAAAAAGGATTTTAAAAATGTCAAAAATCCTGATCTTTGGCGTGAGTTTATAGAAGTTTCCAAACCTCATAAAATTGAGATTATGTGGGTGAAAGGACATAGCGGACATATAGAAAATGAAAAGTGTGATAAAATAGCAAAACAAGAGGCACAAAAAATCAAAAATGCAAGGATGGGATATGGAACAACTAAAGAAGTTTGAACAAATTTTACATTACCATTTTAAAAATCAAGAACTTTTAAAAGAAGCTCTCACGCATAAAAGCACAAAAAAATCTCACAATAATGAAAGATTAGAATTTTTGGGCGATGCGGTGCTTGATTTAATTATAGGGGAATTTTTATATAAAAAGTTTCCAAACGCAAAAGAAGGTGAGCTTTCTAAAATGCGTGCTTCTATGGTCAATGAAAAAGCTTTTGCAAAACTTGCCAATTACTTGCAAATAGGCAAATTCCTTTTTATATCCCACTCTGAAGAAACCAATGAAGGACGCAAAAAAGCTTCCATTTTATCCAATGCCTTTGAAGCGACCATCGGAGCGATTTATTTAGAAAGTGGCTTAAAAGTAGCACAAGAAATCACCCATAGACTCTTAAAAGAAGTCTATCCCACTATTGATTTAAAAGCACTCTTTTATGATCATAAAACCGCCTTACAAGAACTCACACAAGCCATTTTTGGAAATACCCCTGAATATATTATGCGCTCTTCACAAGGACCTGACCATAATAAAGAATTTGTAATGAGCGTTTTAATTAATGGCAAAGAATATGCAACTTCTAAAGGCAAAAGCAAAAAAGAAGCCCAACAAAATTGTGCTAAAATTGCACTAGAAGCCCTAAAGGAAAGAAATTGAATACATTTGGAGAAAGATTTAGATTAACTACTTTTGGAGAAAGCCATGGAGAAGGCATTGGAGGTGTGATTGATGGAATGCCATCAGGCATAAAAATTGATTTAGAACTTCTAAAAGAACATATGCAAAAACGCAAAGGCGGATTAAATCGCTATTCCACACAAAGAAAAGAAGAAGATGAGGTGCAAATTTTAAGCGGTGTGTTTGAGGGATTTAGCACCGGAACTCCCATAGGATTTTTTATAAAAAACTCCCAAAATAAAAGCAGTGATTATGAAAATATTAAAGATATTTTTCGTCCCTCCCATGCAGATTTTACTTATTTTCACAAATATGGCATTAGAGATTATAGAGGGGGCGGGAGAGCAAGTGCTAGAGAGAGTGTTGCTAGAGTAGCAGGAGGGGCATTTGCTAGTATGCTTTTAAAGGAATTTAATATACAAATTCAAGGAGGAATTTATAGCATAGGAGATATAGAAGCTAAAAAGATTGATTATTCCTATGCACCAAAAAGTGAGATTTTCTCCCTTGATAAAGAAGTAGAATCTTTACAAAAAGATTTAATAGAAAAGATTAGAAAATCCCACAATAGCATAGGAGGGAGCGTTCTTATCCGTGCTTGTAATCTTCCTATCGGACTTGGAGAACCCCTCTATCATAAGCTAGATGGAGCAATAGGGGAAGCATTTATGGGACTAAATGGAGTAAAGGGTGTAGAAATAGGACTTGGAACCAAAAGTGCTCAAACAGATGGCAAAACTTATAATGATACTATGGATAAAAATGGCTTTCTTAGTAACAATAGCGGAGGAATTTTAGGAGGCATTAGCAATGGAGAAGAGATTCTAATCAAAGTGCATTTTAAACCAACTCCTAGCATTTTTTTAGAGCAAAACACACAAAATATAAAGGGTGAATCTTGTATTTGTAACATCAAAGGCAGACATGATCCATGCATTGCCATTAGAGGCAGTATCGTATGCCAATCAATGCTAGCCATCATTTTAGCAGATATGCTTTTATTAAACACTTCAAGCACCTTAGAGAATCTTAAAAAAATCTATGGCTAAGGCTTTATTGTTTGCAGATGGCAACAATGGAATAGGACTAGGACACATTAGCAGGACAAAAGCCTTACAATCCTTGCTAGAACGCTGTGGGATAAAAACTCTTCTTTTCCAAAGTGATACACTAGAACAAAATTTGAGAACTTGTGATATTATTGTGATTGATTCTTATGTTTTGCCTCTAAGTGCTTATAAACTTGCACAAAATTATGCAAAACATTGCATTTTTTTAGACGATACTTTTCGCCTAGATTATCCTACAAACAGCATTATCCTAAATAGCTCACTTGGAGCAAATCTAAAAGAATATCAAAAAGTCTATCCTTTATGTAGATTATGGATAGGTAAAGAGTTTTTTTTACTTCAAGAAGAATTTTTAAAAGCACTAAATTCTACTCCCCCTCCTCTTTTACAAACCCCTAAAAACATTCTTTTAACTCTCGGTGGGGAAGATATTTTAGGGCTTTTACCCACAATTTGCAAGTTTAGTTTTTTATCCAACTTCACTCTTCATTGCATAAGTAAAACCCCTATGCCTCCCCCCATTATCACACACTATAACCTTAATCCAAAACAAATGCGAATCCTTATGCAAAATATGGATATTTGTATCAGTGCTGGAGGACAAACCTTAGGAGAGCTTTTAGCCTGTGGTATCCCAACTATCGCTCTAGAAATCACACAAAATCAAGCCTTTAATATTCAAGGTTTTAAAGAATGTATTTTAAGTATCCACAAAGTCTGGAAACTCAACAAAATACAATTACAACAAAAACTAGAAGAGAAATTTTTAGAGATTCTTCCTTTAACCTTGCGTAAAAACTTACGCAAAAATATTGCAATCTCTCTAAAAAATAAAAAAACTTTAGAAAATCACATAAAACAATTATTAGACTTTTAAAATCCTTTTACATAAAACAAAGAATTTTAATTAAAAAGTTTTAATTTTAAGCATTCCAACTCTTCAAAAGCTCTTTTAAATCATATAAACCTGCCTTGCAAAAAGCAATTCTTGCAATGGATAAAAGCTCTTTTTTAGCTTCTTCTAAATTTTCATTAATGATTAAATAATCAAACTCTTCTATCCTTTCCATTTCAAAAAGAGCATTTTTTAAACGCTTAGTAATCACTTCTTTGCTATCACTCCCTCTAGCAATAAGCCTATTTTGCAATGTTGTTTTATCTTTGGTAGTTATAAAAACAGAAGTGGCAAACTTAGAAAAAATCTTATGGATACTTTCTTGTCCTTGCACATCTACATCAAAAATAACCAATTTATCTTGCGCTAATGCTTCTAAAACTTCCTTTTTAGAGGTTCCATAATAATTCTCATGCACACATGCCCATTCTAAAAAATTCCCCTCTTCTATACCTTTTTGAAACTCTTCTTTGCTAATAAAATGATAATGCACTCCATCTATCTCGCCCTCTCTTTTAGCTCTTGTAGTAGAAGAGATAGAAAAATAATGGTTTGGAAACTCTTTAGCTATTGCTTTATAAAGAGAGCTTTTGCCCGCTCCACTAGGGCCTGAAAGAATTAAAATAGCACCCTTTTGCTTAATCTCTCTCATTATTCTTGCTCTTTTTTAGGAAATTGAATACTAATATTAATCGTAGCACCACTTAAAATCTCTTTTATCCCTTGCGTTTGAAGACTTTGCAAAGCCATCATAAGAGTTTCTATGGAATTTACTTGCAAATCACCATTTATCTTTTTTTCTTCATTTTGAGGCACGATAGGGGCAACATTTGGCTCTTTAGCAATAGGCTCCCCTAAAGCTTCACTCATTCCTTCTAAGCTTAAGCTTCCAAATTCATCCTCTAAATCCTTAGAAGCTTCTTTTACCTCTTTAACCTCCTCTTGTGTATTAGCCCCTAAATCCTCTTTAAACTCCTCATCTAAAGCATTATCTAAGCTGGTTTCAACTTCTTTTGTATCACCTTCTGACACTTTAGCTTCTTCATCTTCACTAGGCGTATCTTCTAGTTCAAAATTATCTAGTGCATTATCTATATTATTTTCGCTTTGTTCTATACTTTCTTCTTTATTTGCATCTTTGTTTTCTTGCTCTTCTAAGTCATTAGGTAAATTATCCAAAATATCTAAATTAAACTCTTCTAAATCTCCTAAATCTTCTTTTGTTGCTTCCTCTTTGGGTTGCATATCTTCTTCCAAGCTAAGCCCCTCTAAATCCTCTATTCCTGATTCTTCACAGCTAACCTCTGCTAATTCTTCTTTGGTTTCTTCTGTCTTTTCTAGCTCCTGTGGTTCTTGCTCTTTTGAATCCTCTTGCAATTTCCCAAGTCCTTCTAATAAATCTTCTAAATTCTCTTCTTTTTCTTGTGTTTTATCTTGAGTATCTATTGTAGCTTCTTCAAACCCCTCTAATTTCTCGTTTTCATCTTTTGGAGCACTCTCTTCAAATCCAAAATCTTCCAAATTTTCTTCTTTATGATTTTCTTCTTTTGCTTCTTCTTGTATCGGTTTATCTTCTAAAAGTTCTTTTAGATTATTAATTTCATCTAAATCCAAAACCCCCTCACTCTCTTTAGAATCTTTCTCTTCTGTAAAGCCTAAATCCGCAAGCTCCAATTCATTTTTATCTTCTATGCTATGCTCTTCTATATTCGCTCCAAAATCCTCACTTGCAAACCCCTCTAAGTTTTCTTCTTTATTAGATTCTAAATCTAAATCCTCTAGCAAATCCTTTGTAGATTCTTCAGCAATAAAATCGCTTTGAGTAAATGTATCATTTTCTTTTGTTGCCTGCGTATCTTTCACTTCTACAATATCCTCATACTCCTCCCCTTTAACATCCACTAAATTTTCTTTTGCAAACTCAAATCCACCCGTGAAAGAATTTAAAGTATTAAATAAATCTGTTGGCAAAAAAGGCTTTTGAATATACTCACTAAACCCCTCTACTCTCTCTCCTGACTTAGAATAAAAAAATGCACTCTTAATATCCCCATGTGCTTGTTTATAAGCCAAAAATAACTCTTCATCATAGCTTTCATCATCTATTAGGATAATCCCTGCTTCTTTTTCTACTTCAATATTTTCTGATTGTATCAACTCTAAATGTGCCTTAGAAGCACTTAATGCCACCAACTTTGCGATAATTGGATTTTTATTTACTAAATACACTTTCATTGCAAGTTCCTTAAAATCTAGGTTTTTATATTTTAATGCAATAAACTATAACTATTGAGTTTTTATACACCAAGTGTTAAAATTATAACATTTATTATTATAGATTGACAAGGAATACCAAAATGTTACAAAAAATTTTTCTCTTGAGTAGCTTTCTTTTACTTTTCTCTCCTCTTTTTGCAAAAGAACTTTATTTTATGCCACAAGATCAAAAAAAAGCCATTTCTGCAATTATTTCAAATATTAAAAATACTAGTAAAACACTAGATATAGCAATTTACAGTTTCACAAATAGAGAGATTAGCAAAGCCATTAGAGAGATTGCCAAAAAAGGCGTTAAAATAAGAATCGTTTATGACAAATCTGCTAATCAAGACTTAAAACAATCCACCATAGGTTATCTTGCAAAACTTAACAATATAGAAGTTTGCACTCTAAGTGGTTTGCGTTCTAAAAATGGAAAATATTTTGGATTAATGCACACAAAAATGGCAATTATTGATAACAAAACTTTAATTTTAGGCTCAGCAAACTGGTCTAAAAGCGCCTTTGAAACAAACTATGAAACTTTGCTTTTTTTAGAAGATAAGGATTTAATCAAAAAAGCCAACACAGCTTTTAAAGATATGTTTTTAAAATGTAAAAAATACTAAACTAGCACAAAAGTGCTAGCTAGCTATACTCCTAGATAAATTTGCCCTGCATAAAGAATATACATTCTTAAAGCAAATACTCCAATCATAATAGAAAGGGAGTTTAAAAGTATGAAATTAACCTTATAAGCGTGGTTTTTAAGTGCAGTTAGAGCGATCACACTAGGAATGACAACGCTAAATCCAACCACACAAATCCAAAAGATTCCCGCCCAATTTCCGCTCGTTAGCGAGGTAATAGCAGCAACTGCCTTTTCGCCTCCTTGAAAATAAAGTCCTACAAAAAGTGCAAAAAGCAATAAAGATTCAATAGGAATCACCCTTAAATCCATTGTCAGAAGGTATTTTGTCGTGTCTTTTGAAACCTCTTTTTCAAAAAATATAAGCCCAAAGCAAATGCAAGCTGCAATCCCACTTGAAAGCCCACTAGCTAAGAATAAAATAGGCAAAATCGGGCTATTATAAAGCGGGAATGTCTGAATGGCTGAAAGCAAGAATCCTGTATAAACTCCAACACCACCTGCTAGGGCAAAAACCAATCTTCCAAACCATAAAGAGTTTCTCTCTAAAAAGCTTAAAAGTGAGCTAAAGATTCTCACTATCCCCCCTAAAAAGCTCTGCTCCAAAGCACCTCTAAATCTAATAACCGCATACACTAAAGATAGCGGAGTGTAAAATAAAAGCAAAAGCACTCCCAAAGACATTACAGATTTTAGATTGTAGGTAATTAGAAGTTGATAAAAATTTAGAGGTTTAGTTAAATCAAAAATCAAAATAATTAAACCAATAATAATACTAAAAGGAGCTAAAAGCACACCTGCTCTTACAAATGCGTCCCATGGAGCTTTTTTGTTTGGATTCATCCACTCCACACTTAAAGCTGTCATCATCGCTCCACTACTAAGCCCTGCTAAAAATAAATAAAGTGCAATAGGCCAATGCCAAATGATTGTTGCACTATCTGGTCCCCATATTTCATTCATAGTTTTATCCCTCCTTTTTTATTTGGTACGACAAATAATTTTGGCTTTGTGCCTAAATGTGGTTTGTTTGTAACAAAAGGCTTGTTTGCTAAATAGCTAAAAATCGGACTTAGTGGATCGTCTAAATCCCCAAAGATAAGTGCGTCCGTAGGACACACAGCAACACATGCTGGTTCGCCATATTGTTTTAGGTGCGTATGTTTGCAAAAGTTGCATTTATCTGGCACATTTGTTTGTGGATTTACATATCTTGCATTGTAAGGACAAGCCACCACACAATAAAGGCAACCCACACAAACATCTGCATTAATATCTACAATCCCATTTTCATCCATAAAAGAAGCATGTGTAGGACAAACAGTTACGCAAGGAGTGTGTTCGCACATCTCACAAGAATGCCTTACATAATTAAAATTAAGATTTGGAAACTCCCCATTTGGACCATCAATCTTAACCTTTAATCTAAAATAGCCATCAGGTATTGCATTCTCACTTCTACAAGCAATCGTGCAACCCTGACAGCCAATACATTTTTCCATATCATGTATCATTGCATATTTCATCTTTACCCCCTATACTTTTTCTATTTTTACGCCAATGGTATGCACATTGTTTCCCGCAACTGGAGAAATGGTGTTTTCTAGTAGATGACTAGCACTCATTCCCTTGTTGTAAGCTATATCTTGCTTTTTACTTGTATGTCCAAATCCAAAATAAGCAAAAAGCGTATCTTCTCTAATTCCAATTGTAGGCAATACACTTGCTATTTGACTTCCAACTTTGCTAGTTAGCTTTATCTTATCGCCCTTTTTAAGTCTTAATTTATCGGCCACTTTTTGATTAATCCACACAGCATTATCACTCATTAGCGTATTCAGCCAAGGCACATTCATTGTGTGTCCATTGGTATGCACAGCAACCTTTCCTTGAATGAAGTAAAATTCATCATCGTTTTTTAACTTTGGATTGTTGTAGGTTAGTCCACCTCTACCACAAGCTTTTTCTAGCACTTCATCAAAGAGTTCAATCTTGCCACTTTTTGTTTTACATTTTAAAACCTCGCTAAACTCTCCATCGCTATCTAAATTTGCCCTAGAATTTGGATATTTTTCTAAGAATTTCTTAACACTTTCTTTATCCCTTGCAAGAAGAGGAATCCCATAACTTGTCATTCCTTTATGCTTTAATTCAAACATCTCATCAGGATAGTTATAACCCTGCTTCATTCTAAAATCTTCTATATCTTTATAAGGGAATGCACTCTCATAGCCCATTTTTTTAGCAAGTTCTAAATAAATTTGCCATGATGGTTTTGTATTACCTATGGGTTCTACTACTTTTTGTCTTACTTCATAGCCAGGATTTTTTCCATTTTTTGCCAAAAACTGTTCATCTCTTTCTAAATAAGTAGATTCTGGCAGGATAATATCTGCATATTGTGAAGTATCTGAAACATACACATCTACACTCACAAATAAATCTAACTTTTTAAGTGCTTCTACAACTTCATTAGAATTATTAACCGTCATTACAGGATTGGAACGCGTAATCATTAATCCTTTGATTGCATAAGGCTTCTCATCTAAAATTGCCCTATAAACTTTGGAATAAACGCCTCTAGTTTTGGAAATTTTGCTAAATTCCCCCTCTTTGACATCTACAAAATCAATTCTTGGCTCTTTAGGAGTTTCTAATTTTGGCAAAATAGAACCCTTAAACTCGGGTGCCACATGCTCTCCTGCAAGCTTATTATAAAGTGCTGGAGCTTTAGGGAAATACAAACCACCTTTTGTTTCAATATTACCTAAGAGTGCATTTGCTATAGCTATTGCTCTTCTAAATTCTATTTCTTCTGGCGTAAATGTCGCCCTATGCCCGAAATCTACCATAGAATGTGGAGCATATTTTGCACATTCTCTTGTTAGCTCTCTTATTCTTTCTGCACTTATATCACATTCCTTAGCCATCGCTTCTGGTGTGTATTCTTTAACACTTTCTTTAAGTTTTTCAAAGCCTATTGTGTATTTTTCTACAAACTTCTTATCATAAAGCTCTTCAAAAATTAAAGTATGCACAAATGCCATCATAAAGGCAGTATCTCCACCTGGACGGATAGGAATCCACTCACTTGCCTTTGAAGAAAGCACTGAAAATCTAGGATCAAGCGAGATTAACTTAGCACCTTTTTCTAGTGCTTGTGTTACCCCTCTTGCATAGCTTATTACCATTCCTTCATACACATTGTGCCCAAAATTTAGCATAAACTTGCAATTTGAAAAATCTCTACTAATAGATCCATTACCAAACACACTTGTGAGTGCTACTGCATAGCCTGAAGGACATGTATTTCCATGATCAAAAATATTAGGACTTCCATAAGCATAGGCAAATTGATTTAAAAAAGTTTGTTCTGGACCACTTTTTGAAGCAAAGGCCACACTTTTAGCCCCATATTTTTCTTTAATTTCATTAAGTTTTTGTGCTATATAATCATAAGCTTCTTCCCATGAAATTTCTTTCCATTTTCCCTCACCCCTCTCACCTGTTCGCATAATAGGATTAACAAGCCTATTTGGATCAAAAAGCTGATTAACTCCAGAACCACCTCTAGCACACACTGCACCACCTGTGCTAGTGGAGTAAGGGTTACCTTGAATAAAAACTTTTTGCCCCTCTTGCAAAGTATCTACTCTAGCCTCAATAGGACAGCGAGTACTGCACATCTCACAAATACTTGGAACAAATTTTGAAGAACCTTCTATTTTTCCACTAAAAGCCCCCAAAGTCCCAGGCATAAAGCCTAAAGCAACAGAAGTGGCTCCAACTCCCTTTAGAAAATCGCGTCTATTAATATTGGATTGACTACTCAATTTTCCCTCCTTTTTGTTTAATATCCATTTATTATTTTACTACTATATTTATGTTTTGTAATAAAATTTATAAAAATTTTATTTTGTTTTTATAAAAAATTTATGGATATATATTTTTTTATATTTTTATAAGAATCGCTATTTAGAACAATGTAGCTAAAATTAATAAGGGTATTTTTTACTCATTTTTATTTTTAATAGACATTTCTAAAAACTCATATCAATAATACAAAAACTTCCTTCTCTTTTGTAATTATAAGAACTTAGAACTCTACTTTGTCATTACGAGGATTTTTGCCTCCTTTTGTCATTGTGAGAATCCACAGGGTTTGTGGCAATCTCTTTAGACTGCTTCGTTGCGTTGCTCCTTGTAGCAATAAGTGGGAGGTGTCATTGCGAGGCGGATTTGTCCGCTGTGGCATATAAGCAAAGCTTATCCACGATCGATAGCGAAGTGCAAATCTTAGACTACCACACTCATGCTCACGCACTCATTCGCAGTGACTACTCATATTGCCATTACAAAGAGCAAAGCGACAAGGCAATCCAAAAACTCTCACAAACATTTAAGCTTTTAAATCTTGTAAAATTTCAAATAAAATATCTTTTGCTTTATTGTTTAGTCTTTGATTTTCTTCTTGTGTCATATTTGAAGAAGGAATATTAAAATTATTATTTAATGCAGAAATATCCTTATTAATCTCCACTGCAATTTCACTCGGAGTATCCGCTTTTAGCCTTTCTTGTTGGACTCTTTTCATCTCTCCAAAAGGATTCCCTTGAAATCCATCTTTTGAAGCTTCAACCAATGAAGCTGTTAAAGAAGCACAATTTATTCTAAAAAAGGTATCTTGATCTAATTTTCCATTCACATAATCTTCCCAAGACCGTTCTACAACATCTTCATAAGTTGCTATTTTATTCTCTTCTTTTGTAATTTCATTATTTTTATTACTTTGATTTGCAGAAAAACTTTTCTGCAAATAGTAAGTATTATAACTTGAATCAATTTGCATATCCTCTTCTCCTTCTTATTTATAAAAAATTTATTTATATTTTACAAGCAATAATTATTCCAAATAAATAGCGCCCTTTTGTATTTAAGAAAATGATACTTTTTAAAATACAATCCAATCGCAATGCAAATCTATTTTTGTTATTACTAGAGCTTTGCTTTTTGTCATTGCAAAGTATGACATACAAGCTAAACGAAGTGCGAATCTAAAAAATCAAACAACTTTAAGAGCTCATAATCTCTACAAGCCTCTTAACACTCTCTTCAAAAGGAAGTGCTTCATCATAATTTTGCTTTAGATAATTCTCCATGGCTTCTTTTTTGGAAATTGCTTCATCCAAATCTTTATCATTACCCATTTGATAAGCACCTATACGGATTAACACTTCATTTTCTTTAAGCATAGAATAAAGTCTTCTAAACTTTCTAGCTGCTTCAATATGCTCTTTATTTGCCACATCCCCCATAAGCCTAGAAGCAGAATTTAAAATATTAATAGGCGGATAAATCCCAAAATCCGTAAGGCTTCTATCAAGCACAATATGCCCATCTAAAATACTTCTGCTTTGATCGGCTATAGGATCACTCATATCATCACCTTCTACAAGCACCGTAAAATAAGCAGTAATAGAACCATGTCCCTCTTCCTTACCTGCTCTTTCCATTAGCTGTGGAAGGAGTGTTAGCACAGATGGCGGATAACCTTTACTTGTAGGTGGCTCTCCTAATGCTAATCCAATTTCTCTTTGTGCCATAGCAAAACGCGTAACAGAATCCATCATAAACAACACATCTTCACCTTTTACTTTAAAATACTCCGCTACACTCATAGCAGCAAAAGCCCCATATTTACGCATTAGAGGAGAATCATCACTGGTAGCTACAATAAGCACTGTATCCGTTAAATCCCCACCTAAATTCTTTTCCACAAATTCAGGCACCTCCCTACCTCTCTCCCCAATAAGTGCAATTACTTTAATCTTAGCACTAGCACCCCTTACGATCATACCCATTAAAGTGGATTTTCCCACCCCACTTCCCGCAAAGATTCCAAGCTTTTGCCCCTTACCACAAGTTAAAAGTCCATCAATACTCTTCACCCCAACACTAAAAACTTCATCTATCATTCCCCTCTTCATTGCAGCAATAGGTGCCCTAATAATAGGCATAGCACCTTGTGCCCTTAGCTCTCCCTTACCATCTATGGGTTCCCCCATAGGATTAATCACGCGCCCTAAAAGTTCAGGCCCTACTGGCAGTTGCAAACCTTTTGTATTTAAATATACCTTATCCCCCACCTTTGTGCCCTCAATAAAAGAAAAAGGGGTGATTTTAAAACTTCCTTCTTCTAGCGAAGTTACCATACCCAAACTAGCACCATATTCTCCCACAATTTTTACAATATCTCCAATACTAGGGGATAATCCATTTGCTACCAAAAACCCTTGATCTACACGCATAATAAGCCCAAAGGTAGGAGATAGATTTAAATGTTGCAATTTTGCTTTAAGATTCTGCAAGGACATGGACACTCTTTTTTTAAGGCATACTATACCAAAAAATACAAAAAAACTAAATACAAATAGGCTAAAAACTATATTTTCTTAGCTTTTATTCTAAAAATTTAAAATTTCATAAAGCTAAGTTTGTAAAATTTCTAACAGCCAAAAAACTCAAAATAATCAATTTAATTTTTGATATTTCTTAAGTTTATATTTTAGATAAATATATTGTAAGATAAACTTTACAACCCTTGAATTTAAGGGTTTAAAAAGTCTTAAAACTAGCTTTGTGTAAAAAGATAAGATAATGTTTAAAAGCTAAAAGAAATTTTAG
>NZ_QXJG01000025.1 GCF_003670295.1 Helicobacter burdigaliensis | reverse complement strand
TTTGCAGAAATTTAAAATGGCACTTTTTATATGCGTTTAATATCGCATTTATAGGATTTTCACTAAAAATATCTTGAGATAGTTACATCTACTTTTTAAAATACTTTTCATAAGATATTAGACAAAGAAGATTCTCTTTTTTATATCACTTCCAAACAACCTGCAACTTTTTATTTAAAAAATAAGGTAGTTCCTACGCAATCCCTTCAAGTCCAAAGAAAATATATAAGAACGCTCCCTCCACCCACTTTGAATAAAATTTCTACATGAAATTTCAAACTTCAAACCTTATCTAAACTACTAGCAAAACTAGCCATTAGCCAAAGCCTAAAAAATGAAAATCTCTTTTTGTGGAAGACAAGAAATTAAAAATCACAAAATATAATAGCCTTTTGCCCTCTAACACCATTCAATAATCTTTAAAAACTTTTATAAATGCCTTGAATTTTTTTAAAATGCTTTTAAGAATCTTAAATTTTATTTTTATTGTAATTTGCAGCTTTAAAGGATAGAATACCACCCAAAAGGTGGTATTATTTTAAGATAAAGAGTTTGTTTTCTCCCTCTTGATAAGAAAGAATATGGATTTGCCCCTCTTTGAAGAAAAGACTTCTTGCGTTTGTAATCTCACTTGGATATGCAACACTCTTAATCACTTCTTCTTTTATAGGATCTATTACTACAATCACATTGTGATTTTTACTCAGTGCATAAAGCTTTCCATCTCTATATGCCATAGAAGTTACATATAAATCTCCCAAAGTTTTACCCTCTTTTAGATTTGCACTTGGAGTAAATTCTCCTGAAAGCACTCTATCTTTTAAAGAGATTTTAGAAATTACAAAAGTTTTTTTATCTTTATTGTTTGGAGTAGTCGCTAAATAAAGATATTTGCCATCTGTTGTAGTGCTTGCTATGTGATTGAATTTTGCTCTAACAGTATCAATTCTACCGCGTCCTAAGCCATCGCCCTGTCCTTCAAATTTATCAGCTCCACTCATAAAATCAGCATATTGTAAAACCTCATCTGCATTAGGATTTTTCTTAAATCTTAAGAAAGATTTATTAGAACCCATAAGGATAAATTTATCTTCCTCGTAAGGAGTAATGCCGATAATTGGATCAATCGTGGCTGAAAAATAAGGATCAAGCACAAAACTTTCTTTTTGTGCAAAATTATCATCTAAAAATGCCACATCCCATTTAGAACTTACTACATATTCGCCTCTAATATAATCCATTGTATTAATAGGCTTAGCAAATTCTACTTTACTTTGTGAGCTAATCTCTAACTTTTCATCAATTTTTGCAAAAGGAGCATTGTTGCTATCATTGCTAAAAGTAATTCCTAATTTTTCCCCATTAGGAGCAAAAGCATAATCAGGAGCTTTAACATCACGTTTACCTAAGAATGAAATGTTTTGCCACAAGCCATCCCAACCCTTTGTGCTCCAAATAATATACTTAGGATTTAAACTAAATCTAACAGGATCACTTTGCCCTACAAATGGAGGAACGCCTGTGCTAACAAAAGCTTGGAATACATTAGAAGCTACTACAATAGTGCTAATTAAAACAGCAGCAAAGCTGAATTTTGTGAATTTTCTATATTTTTCACTTCCAATTTCTTCATCAAATGCACTAAATTTAGGAGCAAAAGCGAAAATCACACCCAAAAGCAATACAACCGCCCAAAATACAACTTCAGCCCAAAAATAAGTATGAATCCCAAAAACTGCTAAACCAAAACCTTGATCTAAATCTCTGTGTGCATGGTTTCCAAAATGCGCAAAAGATTGATAAAGCCCAACTGCTGTCATAATTAAAAGTGCAGCAAGATATTTTCCTTTCATTCCATAACGCACGATAAATAAAGCCATAACACCAATAAAAATCATAGCTTCTCTTTGTCCCCAACAAAGCGTGCAAGGACTATCTCCTAGCATATACCCAAATACAAAGTTTGCAATTCCAACTGGCAAGAGAATAATTAAAAAACCTGCCAAACACATCAATGTGTAAAAATTTTTTGTCTTATTTATTTCATTCATACTAGCCTCTCCTTAAAGATTAATCATTGTTAAAAATGCGCTAGATTTATGTCCTATATAATAAATCGCCATAATACACCAAGCCACCATAACTAAGCCAAAAGCTAACTTTTCTTTTTCGGGTTTTTTTATTATTAGTATTAGTGCTATTAATACCAATAAAAGTTCCAAAAACTCCATTTTTTCTCCTTTTATATTAAAATAAAACATTAATTATATTAAATTAAAACAAAATTATATATAAAATTCTTATTGTAAAAAAACAATTTAAAAATATTAAGGTATAATATAGAAATAAAAAGGAAGAGTAACTTTATTGCTCTAGCAACTAAAAACCTTTTTAAAATAAAAAATACTTAGTAAGGAGTGGAAGATGTTAAAAAAAGCGCTTTCTCTATCGTTAGTTTTATGCGGTTCTCTATTTGCAGCGGATAATTTATTTGAAGTTACACCTCAAGTAGGCGGTAGCTTTCACATTAGCAATGATAAATTAAAAAGTAATGCGGATTTAACCTATGGATTAAAGTTTGCAAACCGCGTAACACCTGGAGTATTAGTAGAGGTAGGTTATGAAAGATTAGATAATGTAGATTATAGCCATGTTAATTATGATACAGATATTAACCGCTTTTATATGAATGTGGTTAAAGAATTTGAAGTTTGGAATAAAGTTTCCCCTTATATCTTGGGTGGTTTTGGATATGAGCATATTAGCGATAGCCTATATAGTGTAGATAGTGCCGTTTTTGGACAATATGGTGTAGGTCTTAGATGGGAGGCTTTTGAAAATTTGCATTTAAAAACAGAAGTAAGACATTTAATAAGCTTTGATGGAAGAAGTGATGTAGTGGCAATGCTTGGCTTTAGCATTCCTTTTGGTAAATTTAGCCAAAATGAACCAGCACCGCAAGTTAGCGTAGCACCTAGTGAGCCTGAAGTAGCACCTGCACCTACACTCTCACATATTCATACATTCTCTGTGCAGTTCCCATTTGATTCTAGTGCAATCAATCCACAATATGATGCAGAAATTAAAGACTTTGCAGAATATTTAAAAAAGAATCCAAACCAAACTGCTACTATTAGTGGGCACACAGATAGCACAGGAGCAAAAGCTTATAATCAAAAACTTTCAGAAAGAAGAGCCACTGCAGTAAAAAACAGAATTATTGAGCATGGAATAGATGCTAATAGACTAGATGCTAAAGGCTATGGAGATAACAAACCTGTTGCTACAAATGCTACCAAAGAAGGAAGAGCAAAAAATAGAAGAGTAGAAGCAGAAGTATATAATGCAAATTAATTAAAGACTAGTTAGAGGAGGGACAATGCGTCCAATCATCAAGCAAGATGTAGCCATATATGCTCCGCAAGTTGATTTAGAGATGAAACAAGCAAAAGAGGTTTGTGAGATTTTAATCTCTAATAGTGCAACCATTAGAAGCTTATCTTTAAAAGCTGTATATTTTTCATTTGAAAATATTGACAAGTTTGATGAGGGGGCTGTGATTTTAATCGCCAAAGCCCTCCTTGCTATGCAAAATAAAGTAGGCGTCATGATTGCTTTTATCGGTTATGATGATAAGCAATTTCAAAAATTAAAAGTGCTTTTTCCAAATAAAAGCTTGCCACTTTTTAGAACAGAAACTATGGCAAATCTTTTACTTGGAGTAAAACTTCCTGCATTTAATCAGCCTATTATCTATTATGATACTGATCAAATGATGCAAACACTTATAGCTCAAGAGCTAGATGCAAAAGGTGCTAATGTAGTCTGTGTGCATACACCAGAGGATTTTATACAAAAAAAGAAAGAATATTTAGAAAAAGCACTTTATCTTTATGATGTTTGTTTTGATGTAACAGGCAACTTTATCCCTGTAAATATTTCTAATGGGGTTGTCGTTTATACTCTAGGTAAAAAGGTGGATAAAAGCATTTCTTTTTCCTTTAATGTTCAAGCACATAATTCAAGATTGCGTGAGGGTTATAGGGCTTTTATTTTTAATGCAAGCGAAACAAAAGAATTTAATCTTGCTGTTTTAGATTTTATTATGTCCTTAGCACTTAACAATGCTAGATTTGAAGCCTATATCGCAATTTGTGGACTTAAAAGCAGCATTGATAAAGACAAACTTTGCTTATGCTATCGTAGCCATATTGTATTTTTTGATAGCGTTGAAGAATGTATTAAAGATGCTAAGTTTATAGAGCTTGCAAAAAGCTATCAACAAAAAGAAAAAAATCGCAAAGGACTTACGAAGCACCTTGTAGCACAATTGCCTATATTTATTAATGCCTCCATTGAAACACTCTCTTCACTTACAGGCGGAGAAGCCAAAAAGACAGACTATAAAGTAACTCCTTATATCAAAACCAAAGAGCCTGATATTATGGGTGCGATGATTAGTTTTGAAGGGGATATTAACGGAGTTGTGGCACTTTCCTTTGCGAAATCTCTTGTCAAAGAAGCTTCTATGATGTTGCTTGGAGAAGAATGCGAGAGTGATACAGAATTATTAGATGTTATTTCAGAATTTACAAACATTATCGCTGGACGCTCTAAAGCAATTTTAGCAGAGCATCATATCTCTATTTCTATCTCCTTGCCTAAAGCCTGTAAAGATGAAGATATGATTGCCAAAATGCTAGAAGGCAAACAAGGAGTGCAAATTAACTTGCTTTTAAACAATAAGCCTTTAATTTTATTTTTGGCGCATTAAATATCGCTCCAAAATCACACAAGCAGCAAGGCTATCTAAGCTTCCATCTTTTTTTCTTGCTTTCTTGCTTCCAGCCATTTTGGAGAGTGCCTCATGGGAGCTAAAAGACTCATCTATATAAACTAATTTTATACTACTATCAAGCTCTAAAAGCTTTATAAAATGATAAATTCTTCTACACATTTCTTCATTATCTTGTGGGATTCCACACACAAGCACTTTTGCCCTCTCTTTTATGATACATTCTTTAACCTCACTAGCTGCTTGATTGCGATTGTATCTAATAATAGGATTAAGTGGCAAGACAATCCCTAAAGCACTCTTAGCAATCCCTATTCTTTTTAATCCAATATCTATGGCTACTATGCACTCTTTTTCTAAGTTTTCCATACTACATACACTCTACCATTTTTACGCTCTATTTTACCCTCTAACTCATATTCATACAAAATATCTCCACATTCCTTTAAGGCTTCTTCAAAAAGTGGGTTTGTTTTGCAAAACTCTAAAATTGTATCTTTTTCTTTTTTGTCTGTGGTATTTTCTTGAATCTTTGGCTTTTTAAAATATTTTTCTAAAAATTCATCAATATCATAAATAGCTTCTGCCTCACCCCTGCTTAAAAGCCCATTTGTTGCTTTGCTTTCTTGGATTCTATGAGGAGGTGCAAATATCTTTTTTCCAATTTTTAGTGCATAAGCTGCACTATTGCTTGAACCACTCTGCAAATCCGCTTCAGGAATAATCACGCATTCTCCAAAACTAACTACTAATTTATTGCGTTCTAAAAAAGAATACTCTCTAGGTTTATAAGGAGATTCAAACTGGCTTAACGCCAAAGCTCCCTCATAGATTTTTTGGATACTTTTTTGATTATATTTTGGGTAAATAATATCCAAAGAAGATGGAGAAATCATAATAGTATTAGGATAAGCACTATTGTGTGCAATAATATCAATCCCTAAAGCCCCTCCGCTTACCACAACTACCCCCAAAGATGAAAGCTTAGAGGCTATCTCTTGAGTGAAACTCTGTGCATAAGGACTAGGTCTTCTTGTGCCTAAAATTGTAACTTTTCTTTTTTCTAAAAGCTCTAGATTTCCCTTATAATAAAGTTTTTTTAAACCTAGATTCTCTAATTCTTTAGGTATATTATCGCATTCTTGCAATTTTAAGCCTTTTGCACATAATAAATCACTATATTTTCTACAAATCCATAATGCCTATATCCATCATACTCTCCATCTCCTTCAAAACTATCTAGTATCTCTTTAGCACTATGATTAGATAAAAGCTTTACTAACTCTATGCTTTTTCCAAAACGCTCAAAATAACGCTTAATACTCATAATCCAATTCACTTCAATCTCTCCCATAGCACGAGCAATTTGCTTCAAATAAGCAATTTTCATTAAAGATGCGATTTTATCCACCCAATAGCTAACCTCCATATATTCCCCAAAAATCACCATTATATGCTGTGCATTCCCCAAATACGCATAAGGCTTAGCCTCCTCATACCGCTTTAAGAAATCTTGCGTAAAATCTTTAAATTGTTGGAGTGATTTTAGATTTTCATTATTGTCTACTAGCGTATAAACTTTTTTAATCTCTCTTTGTTGGATAGCATCTAGCAAGGCTTCTTTTTGCTGAATATTCACAAGTCTTTCATTTACCGCACGCTTTAAATTTGGAAATACCAAAAGAGTTTGCGCAATTCTTTTTGCCTCTTCATAGGCAAAGTTTTTTTCTAGCTCTATAAGATTTACAAGCATTTTTTCACCCACTAATAAAACTTTTTTATAAAGCTCTGTATCCCTTAAAAAAGAAAATTGAAAAGTAAGAGAAAAATACTCTTTAAAATTTTGTTTTTTTATGAGTAAATCTGCTTTTTCAAATACATCACAATTTTTTAACAAATGAATAATTAGTTCTTTTTTAGGAGTATTTTCAAAAGGCGCTAACATCTGCTCTGCTAATCTTTGATTCATACTTGCATTTTCAATCAAAAGTTTTTTAGCATTCATAAAGGCTTTGTTCCAAGTATTTTCTAGTTTTTCATAAGCTTTCGTTTTCAATAAAAACTTCGTTGTTTTTAACATTTCATAGGCTTTTTGATAGTCCTTTTTCTCCAAACAATTTAAAAAGCTTTTAACACCCTCTTTTTGAGCCAAATAAAATTCAAATTCATTCTTTTTGGTTTCACTTGCCATAAAGGGTGCGCTAAGCTCTACTGCCTCATCGATTCTATCTTGATTTAAAAGTGCAATGGCTTGTTCTAAAATACAAGGCCAATCTTCATCAAAAATTTTTGTTAAAGGATGGATGCTTAAAAAAACATTTTGGTTAATAATTTCTCTAGCCCTTTTATAATTTTTATTTTCTAAACTAGTTTGCAACTCCTCTCTGCCCTCATTATAATCTACTATCATTACCCCGCCATCTACATAACCAAAAACCAGTTTCCCCCCACAAAATGCAATAGAAGCAACCCCAAAATATTTGCTCTCTATTTCCATAACTTTAGAATTATCTTTTAAAGAAATAACATAAATATATTCCGATCTTGTTCCAATAATGGCATAATTTTCCTCTTCATCTACCACAATGCTTGTGGGCCAAAATGCAAAAAGATATTCTTGGGAAATTATTTTGCCCTCTTTTAAGCTAAAAATAATACTTGAATTATTCCGACAAACTAACAATAACTTCTCATTATTATCAAAAAAACATGCATTTTCAACCACATCATTGGTTACAAAATTAAAAATAATTTTATGACGCACCAAATCAAAAATCATACTAAATTTATCAAACCCACAGACAACTAAAAACTCATCATTTTTAGCAAAAACAATACTAGAAATATAATCTCCCCTTGGCATCAATGAAGAGAGCAATGCAAACTCTTGCGTATCATAAAAAAATACCCTCCCATCTTGTCCGCCCGTTACTAAAAGCTTACCATCATGAGAAAAAGCACTCACTTCAACATCACCATCATGATCTTCTAAGGTAGCTTTATGAGCAATCTTAGCATCTTCATATCTTAAAACAATTACTTTATGTTCTTGCAAAATAGGCACACAAAAATATCTTTTAGGAGAAATACTAAAAATATGAGCATATCTATGAGGAGTGATGGCCATTTTGGCTATTTGAATATTTTTCTTAACCCTCTCTTCTTCAATAGTTGCGATATTAAACGCACTATCAATACATAAGATTTCATTTTCTATTTGCTTAATGCCAAGCACACTACCTTCTAATCTTAAAACTGCTTTTGCCTCTATCATATTCTTTACTTTTTGCTTATTGTATCATATTTTGTTATAAGCTCATTAACATAAACCAACTCTACGCCACTCTTTTTTAAAAACCCTTCCATATTTTTGAGAGTTTTTATTGTAACAGGATGAGGATGCCCAATAGCAATAGCATAACCCTTTTTCTTTGCCACTTTAATAGAATTTTTAAGTGCAATTGCTATTTTTTCTTCTTCTAATTCATTGTCTAAAAATACATCTCTCTGCAAAAAAGGGTTTTTATAGCATGGATTAAAAGCTCTAAATTTATCTTGATAATATTTTTGCGTTACGCTCTTAGGTGTAGTTTTAGAATCTAAAAAAATAATCCCCTCTTTATTGAGTGCATCTAGCAAATATTGCATAGAAGTTAAATCCTCTGTAAATTTACTCCCTGTATGGTTGTTTAAATAAGCTAAATTTGGAAAATCTTTTTTAATTTCTTTAATTCTTTGTATAATTTTTTCTTTACTATCTCCAACCCTTAGCCACTCATGTTCTTTTTGATAAAAATTTTTTGCTTCTAGTGGCAAATGCACCATATAAAAAGGCGCACTTTTTGCTAAAAGAGGAGTATTTTTAGAAGCCTCACTTTTGGGAAACAAAGAAGGAGTAACCTTAAAGGGTAAATTTAAAACCCTCTCTAGTTGTGTTTTATTTGCAACATCATCAATAATAATTGCAAGTTGAGGCTTTTCTCTTTGACAAGTTTCTTGTATTTTGGGTTTCTCTAAGACTTGCAAATCTTCAGCCAAAACTGCATTTTGTTTTTGCAAATCCTCTATATTATTTGCTTCTTTGGTAGTATTATTTTCTTTTTTAAGAGAATCTAGATTATTTTTAATAAAATCAATATTTTTTTGTATCATCTCTTCGTTAGTGAGATTCCCCTCTTTGTAATTTTTTTGCGTATTTTGCAATGGAGTTTTTGGAGAATTTACTTCTTTTTTAAAAGAAGATTGATAAAAGGGGGCTATCACAAAAATAGCCACCAAAAGCATACAAAGAAATATAAAAAATAAAATCCCAATATTAAAAGGAGTAAAATTTATCCTATTTCTCAAGTAAAATTTCTACCTCTAAAGTATTGAATTCACGATTAGAATCTGTTTTCATTTCTACTTTTTGAGCTTTTGTATATTTTTGAATCACTGCTAGAATCTCTTGTTTCATTTCTTCCATATATGGCACATTCACAGCCCTTTCATGTGCTAAAATAAGTGTTAAACGATCCTTAGCATCTTGAGCTGAATTTTTCTTGCCTCCTAAAATTCGCTCCAAAAAACTCATGAGAACAACCTCCTAAATAAGCCTTTTTTGCTTTTTAGCTCCATAAAAGGCACTTCCTCTCCTAAGATTCTCTTAGAAATATTTTTGTAAGCTTGAGAAGCTTGAGAGTTCCCATAAATCACAGGCTCTCCTGTATTTGTGGAAGAGATAATCTTTTCATCTTCTGGAACAATACCTATTAAAGGCAAAGCTAAAATCTTTAGCACATCTTCTGTGCTTAGCATATCCCCTTTTTCTACCATTTCTGGCTTTAAGCGGTTAATTATAATATGCTTTTTAACCTCTCCACCCTCTTTTGCCTTTCTACTTTTTGCATCGATAATCCCAATCACTCTATCTGCATCTCTAACGCTTGAAACCTCTGGAGTAGATACGATTAATGCTTCATCTGCCAAAAAAATAGAATGCTCAAATCCTCCTTCAATTCCTGCAGGTGAATCTAGTAAAATATAATCAAATTCCTCTTTTAATTTACAAATTAAATCTTCTACTTTTTTTGTATCTAGAATATTTTTATCTTTACTTTGTGAAGCAGGTAGAAAATAAAGATTTTTACTTTTTTTATCATTGATAAGAGCTTGTGAAAGATTACACTCCCCTTCCATAACATTCACAACATCATAAACAATACGATTTTCTAGCCCCAAAATCATATCCAAATTTCTAAGTCCAATATCAAAATCTACTGCTACAACTTTTTTACCCTCATTTGCCAAGCCCACAGCTAAATTTGCCGTGGTGGTGGATTTACCTACACCACCCTTTCCTGAAGTAATTGTTATGACTTTACCGCTCAAAATTTGCACCTTAAATTTAAAATTAAGTTAAGTTTGAAATTATATTTATTTTCCTTTAAAAAGGATTGAAATAAATCCCTAATACCCCACAAAATATAAGAATATTTTTAAACCATAACCTTTAATAAATTTCACAAATCTCTCTATAAAGCTTTATAAACTCTCCTTTTAAAATTGCTTCTCTAGCATCTCTTACAAGCTTTAAATAAAAGGCTAAATTATGGATACTTGCTAGGCGAAAATAGCTCATCTCCCCTGCCCTAAAAAGATGGTGCAAATAAGCACGAGAGAAATTTTGACAAGTATAGCAAGAGCATTTGCTATCTAGTGGATTATCATCAAGCTTGAAACGACTAGATTTAATAGCAAGCTTACCAAAATGTGTAAAAATAGTCCCATTTCTTGCATTTCTAGTGGGCATCACACAATCAAACATATCCACACCCCTATAAATTGCTTCTATAATATCACGCGGAGTTCCCACACCCATTAAATAGCGTGGTTTATCTTTGGGTAAAAGTGGAGTGGTGAAGCTTAGCGTCTCATACATAAGCTCATTTGGCTCACCTACTGCAAGTCCTCCTATGGCATATCCATCAAAATCCCCCATAGATGTAAGATCTCTTGCACTCATTTCTCTAAACTCTCTATCCGTTCCCCCTTGATTAATCGCAAAAATATTATTGCTTAACTCTCTGCCTTCATTTTTAAATTGCTCTTTTTTAAAATTATGATATTCTATGGCTTCTTTAGCCCATAAACTTGTGCGTTTTATGGATTCTTTTATCCTTTCTTTGCTTGCAGGAAGCCCCACTAAATCATCTAAAATCATCATAATATCGCTATTTAAATTGTATTCAATGTCTAAAACTTTTTTAGGAGTGAAAAAATGCTTACTTCCATCAATATGGCTTTTAAAGATAATCCCCTCTTCTTGCACTTTTACATTTCCGCCCAAACTAAAAGCTTGGAATCCTCCACTATCTGTAAGAAAATTTCTAGGAAATTTGCTAAAATTATGCAATCCTCCTAATTTTGCTACCACCGCATCACCAGGACGCAAATATAAATGATAAGTGTTTGCTAAAACAATAGGACAATCAAGCTCTAAAAGATCGTTAAAATCTAGTGCTTTTACACTAGCTTGCGTGCCAACAGGCATAAAAATAGGCGTTAAAACCTCTCCATGAGCCAGTTTAATACTCCCAGCTCTTGCTTCTCCATCTGTTTTTTGCAAATTAAATTCCATTTTCAACCTTTTTTTGTTACATTTTCAAGATTTTTAAACATAAGGGCTAACACATTATGCGAAAAGTGCTTTTAATTTTAGATGGAATTGTAGCAAAAGATTTTTTAACAACACTCACACAAAAACATATTGACAAAAATTATTATATTTTTGTTTCACTTAATCCTGAACTATTACCCCAAAACTTAAGCGAAGGCAATGAAGCTTATAACTTTGATCCTTGTTCTCCTAAAAAGCTACAACAAGTCTTAGAACCACAAATCACAGATTGCTATATCATCACAGATCAAGCAGAAGAAAGAGAGCTTATTTACAATATAGTAAGAAGTTATAACAAAAATATACAAATCACTCTTCTTGGAGAACTAAACTTAAAAGAAGAAGACAAACAATTAACCCTCATTAATGAAGCACAAATCCTAGCTGCAAAGCTTTTTGAAAGATTCCCAAATGTCCCACGCACAGCAAAATATATAGGTTTAGGAGAGGGCGAGATTATGCAAATTAATGTGCCTTTTGGAAGCCCTTATGCTTATAGAACCGTGGGCGTTATCAAGCAAAAAAAGTGGAAAATTGTAGCCATTTATCGCAATAAAGAATTGATTTTACCAAAATATTCCACCGTAATCTTTCCTAATGATTCTTTATTGCTTGTGGGTGAACCCAAAACCTTGTGGGATATTTATCATAGAATTAAAGAAGAAATCGGACAGTTCCCAACCCCTTTTGGACGCGATGTAATTTTGTATTTTGATCTTTTAAATTCACATTCTTTAGAATTTTATTTAGAGCAAACACAGCTTTTATTTAATAATTTTAAAAACAAACGCTTGCATTTTTGCTTTTTTAACCCAAACACTCCTGATATTATAAGCACACTGCATAACAACCCCATTTTACAGCAAGAAAACATCACCTACCATATAGAATTTTATGAAACCTCTTTAAAAAATATCCTAGCAAAAGATATTCAAAACAAAAATATCGGATTAATTTTAAGCGAATCTGTTGTGTTTGAAAAATACAAAAATATTCTTTTTGAGAGTGGGATTCCACTTTTTAAATTTGGTAGCACTCCGCTAGAGCAAATCACGCATAGTGCAGTAGTTATCCCAAAAATCACAGAAGAGGCTGAAAAGATTTCTTCCGTTGTCTTTGACTTTTCTACACAACTTGGATTAAAAATAAGGCTTTATGACTTTGATCCTGATGAAAACTACCATAAATTAGCCATAGAATACTACAAACACATAGAAAAAATCTTTGAAAAAAAGATTGAGATTATCCAATCAAACTCCCTTAATCCTATCCTTTGGCTTAACCAGCAAAAAAACACCCTACAAATCTTACCCCTAAAAAAAGAAAGGATAAAAAAATCGGTTTGGTTTAATCTAACCGATATTGAAAACCTAAGCTCCCATCTTAGTAATCTCCCACAGCTTTTTATCCCACTATCTGTTTAATTTTATAGTTTAAAAACCTCTTTTGGATCAAAAAGGGAAGTGGGCTTTAACTTCCCTCTTTTAATTTTAATCCAATCTATAATAACCCCCATAATCACAACAATAAGAAATAATGCTACAAAATTAACAAAAATAAACATTAAAGGCTGTATCATAAAAAATAACATTTCAAAAGCATTATCAATAAAATGATTGCTACGCCTCCCTATTGCAATTAATTCCCCCATAATAAATAAAACATTATAAAAAACATATATCAAAAAGGCACCCACAAAAGCAAGCCATAATCGCAAATTAATTTTAGTAGTAATGAGATAATACCTAAGATGCCTAGCACTTTTGGCCTCGCTAGAATAAGGGTGCAATTTTAGTTTCACAATTTTACAAGCAAGTTTGCCAAAAACCCATAAAGCACATAAAAAACCAATCACCATCATATAAAGTAAATAAAATTGTGCCAACTCTCCTAAATAACTCTTCTGTGCTATTAAACGCATCACGGGTAAAAATTCAAACAACTTTACAAATTCTTTTAATGTAGGATAAATTTCTAAAAGATTAGGAGGTAAAATAAAATACTAAGGCAACAAACTCCATAAATTACACAAGGAATAACAATATCACGCGTTTTAAATTCTATATTTTTTAGTTTAAGACGCAAAAAAGCTCTAAAAGTGCTAAAACCTCTCATAAAATCCCCCAATGCAAGAAAATAATAGACAATTTTAACAAAATTCCAATAAAACTAAAAATTGAAGTTTGATTTTAAGTAGATTAAGTGGTACGCCCAAGAGGATTCGAACCTCTGACCTACGGCTTAGAAGGCCGTTGCTCTATCCAGCTGAGCTATGAGCGCATACATGAAAGATTTTTGGTACCAAAGGGGGGACTCGAACCCCCGACCTCCGGCTTATGAGACCAGCGCTCTAAACCAGCTGAGCTACCTTGGCACACCAAAAAAGAACGCAATTATACTCTTTTTTGTTTAAAATTTTATTAAAAACTAACTCATCGTATCAATTTGTGTATTCCCTATATGGATAGCATGGGAAAATTCTCGCAATAACCTTTGCGTTTTTGCCTCGATTGTCTGCCTTAGAATATCATTATAATTGCTTGAAAGATTTTTATTATAAGCTTTTGTATAGATTCCTTGCAAATTATTTAAATTATCTTGAAACTCTAAAGCAATATCTCCCCAGCCCTCTTGTGAGATTCCCAAAAGCCCCTCTGCTTTTTTCTCTAGCTCTTTTTCTTTTGCTTCCACTCTCTCCACACTTGCACTTAAATTCCCTGCGCGTGTTAAGGTTTGAGCTACTGCTATTTTTTCATTAGGCGACATACTAGCAGTAACCCGCTCAAATGCTCTATACTGCTCATCACTCATAAGCTCTAAACTTAGCATTCCATAGGTTACCCTCTCTTGTTTAATTTCCTCTTTTTGTTGTTCTTTTGCTTCTTCTTTTTTCTTAAGAGAACTTACAGATTGCACCTCCCCTCTATCACCAAGGAGTCTATTGGCTTCATTAATAACACTATTAATTCCACTATCTCTAACTAACATTGCTTGCCTTTAAACTTTTAAAAACTTTAACTAAAAAGCAAAAAGCAAAAAGGATTCCAACTCTACAAGCAAAAATCTTTTCTTAAAAAGAATATTTTAATTTAAAAATTGATATTTCAACGCTTATCTAGTCCTTTAACTAAAGCCCTTTCTATTAATTTTTCTCTTGTGGGATTTATTTTTTTAAAATATCTTTCCACTTCCAAAACAAGTTTTGCATTCACAGATTTATGCGCACTTAAACCCACCACAAACTCCACATCAAAATCTTTATATTCTTCTAAATACTCCAAATAATAATTTTTAGCAATCTCTGAATATTCTTGCAATTTTTGCAAATCATTTTCTTTAGCATTTAAGGCTTTTAAAAGCTCTTTAGCACTTAGCTTGCTTTTAGAAGAATGCTGATTTTCTTTACCCCCAAAAGCAAAAAATACAAAAACAAGCCCGATAAACAACAAACCAATAATCAAAAACACTAAAACCAAAATCCAATCTTCTATCGGCATTTTGCACCTCATTATAAAAATTTTGATAATCTTTATAACAATATTAGCTTAGTTTTTGGACTTTTTGCTATAATCTAATAAAAGTTTTTATAAATTTTGGGGGCAATTATGCAAAAATTCAACAAACCTATTCACTTTATTAATAGAGAGCTTTCATGGTTGCGTTTTAACACAAGAGTTTTAAGCGAAGCACAAAATGAAAACAATCCACTTTTAGAAAGATTAAAATTCATCGCAATTTATGGGACAAATTTAGACGAATTTTATATGGTTAGAGTAGCAGGGCTAAAACGCCTCTATTCTGCAGGTATCACAGAAAGTGGTGCAGATAGATTAACCCCAAAAGAACAATTAGAAGAAATTAGAAGCTATTTAAAAGCAGAAAAAACAAAGCTAGAGGAATGCTATTTAAATATCAAAGAAGAGCTAAAAAAAGTGGGACTTTTTATTAAAACCTTTGAAGAAACTACAAAAGAGCAAAAAAAGGAATTACAAAATTACTTTTTAAACCATCTTTATCCTATTGTCGTCCCCATTGCCGTAGATGCTACCCACCCTTTTCCCCATCTTAACAATCTAAGCTATGTCTTAGCCCTAAAACTCCAAAATCTCGATAATCCTAATGAAATTAAATTTGGTATGACAAGAATTTCAAGAATGCTACCTGGATTTGTAAAATTAGGTGGGGATACCTATGTGCAAACAGATAGTATTGTAGCCGAATTTACCCATGAGCTTTTCCCGGGCTTTAAAGTTTTAAGCTGGAGTGCTTTTAGAGTTACAAGAAATGCAGATATGGAGATTGAAGAAGAGGAAGCAGATGATTTTATGGCTTTAATGACAGAAGGGCTAAAATCAAGAAGAAAAGGAGAGATTATCCGCCTTGAGATTGGAAAAACAGAAGATTTAGAGCTTAAAAAATTTATCACACAATATATCAAAGTAACTCCTGAAGATATTTATGAATGCTTAACGCCTATGAATTCTAGCATTTTATGGGAAGTGGTAAGCTCTAAAAGTTTTGCTAAATATACTTTTCCAAATTATACTTCTAAAACCCTCCCGCCACTAGATTTAGATGCAAATATTTTTTCTATTTTAGATTCACAAGATATTCTTACCTTTCAGCCCTATGAAAGCTTTGATCCTGTGGTAAATTTTATCCAAAGTGCTGCAAAAGATCCTGATGTCTTTTCTATCCGTATGACCCTTTATCGCGTGGGTAAAAACTCTCCTATCGTAAAATCTCTTATTGAAGCTGCAGAAAATGGCAAACAAGTAACCGCACTTGTAGAGCTTAAAGCTAGATTTGATGAGGAGAATAACTTGCATTGGGCAAGAGCTTTAGAATCTGCTGGAGCACATGTAATCTATGGAGTCCCTGGACTTAAAGTGCATGCTAAAATCGCACTAGTTATTAAAAACATCGGCAAAGAACTAAAAGAATATGTGCATTTAAGCACAGGAAATTATAATCCAAGCACCGCTAAAATTTATACAGATATTAGTTATATGACTTCTAAGCGTGAATTTACGCAAGATGCGACAAGATTCTTCCATAATCTTTCAGGTTTTTCTCATAAATCTAGATTAGATACTCTCCTTGCTGCTCCTTTGCAAATCAAACCTAAAATCTTAGAGTTAATAGAGGGTGAAACTAAAAGAGGAAATGAAGGAAGAATTATCTTAAAAGCCAATTCTATTGTAGATACGGATGTGATTTTAGCTCTTTATAAAGCCTCTAGTGCGGGAGTGAAGATTGATTTAATCATAAGAGGGATTTGTTGCCTTAGACCAAACATTAAAGGCGTGAGTGAAAATATCCGCGTAATCTCTATTGTAGGAAAATACTTAGAACACGCAAGAATCTACTACTTTAAGCATGCAAAACCACAAATTTATTTTGCAAGTGCTGATTTAATGCCACGCAACCTAGAAAGACGCGTAGAACTTATGACACCTATTTTTACTCAAGACCTTGCAGACAAGCTTTTTGGTATCATCAATCTACAAAGTCAAGACAACACAAACGCACATGAACTTTTAGAAAATGGAGAATATCAAAAGTTAATCCCCAAAGATAAAGAAGCTACAATTAATAGCCAAAAAATTTTAGAGGATCATACAAATACCACCTATTCTTCACTCAAACAAGAAGAAGCGGAAGTCAAAGCTAAAAAATTAGCACGAAGAATGTTTAAAGAAAGTTAATTTAACCCACTAATAAGCAAAAACAAATCTTTTTTTTATTAAAATGCCTTGATGATTTCTATTTCAAGGCTAAACCTATGACACAAGAAGAATTAGATGCTCTATTAAATAGCGATATATCCGAAGTTCAAGAGGATGCTGTAAGCGAAGATTTAGCTCCTAATAAAGAGCAAGATAATCAAAATGATTCAACACAATCTAGCAAAAAGCTTACAGAAGATGGCATTAGCACAGATGCTTGTATCAATGCAAATAATTATAAAATTGATCAAGAGATCAGCTGGCCTCCCCCTCCTCCCACAAGCGAACATAAAGTTGTACATCAGTTAGATGATGTAACGCGCGATTCAGAAGTCAAAGCAACAGAAACTTTTGATAAACTAGAAGCAATCAATAATGCGGGTATGGATATTGAAGATGCAATTTCTAACTTGGAGCATTTTATTTCTTCTCAAGAAGATTTACTCAACAAGCTTTTAAATAAATTTCCTGAATTTCACACTTTTAGCCAAAAACTTGAAGAGGCAAAAGCAGCTAGAGATTCTCTTTCTAAAATCACAGAAGCAACACAAACTATTAGCAATGCTTCTTTGGAGGCTATGGATATTATGCAATACCAAGATATTCATAGACAAAAAATTGAACGCGTTATTAATGTAATGCGCGCACTCTCACGCTATATGAGCTCTTTGTTTGAAGGTAAAATTGATGATAACAAACGCGTAAGCTCTGCGGTGCATATCCAAGGAGATAACACTGAAAATGTCGTAAGTGAAGATGATATTGAAGCATTGATTGCAAATTTCGTTAAATAAGGACAACATGAAAAATACATTCAAAGCCCCTGAACTCCTCTCCCCTGCTGGGAATCTAAAAAAATTAAAAATTGCATTAAATTATGGAGCTGATGCTGTATATGGTGGAGTGAGCCATTTCTCTTTACGCAACCGATCGGGAAAAGAGTTTGATATGGATAGCTTTAAAGAAGGTGTAGATTATACCCACCAAAGAGGCAAAAAAATCTATGTAACCATCAATGGCTTTCCTTTTAATTCTCAATTAAAACTCTTAGAAACCCACATTGAAAAAATGGCTACTTTAAATCCTGATGGTTTTATTATCGCAGCACCTGGGGTTATCAAACTTGCTAAAAAAATTGCCCCCCATATCCCTATTCATCTATCCACCCAAGCAAATGTTTTAAATGTGTTAGATGCGGAAGTCTTTTATGAAATGGGAGTGAAGAGGATTGTAGCTGCTAGGGAACTTAGCTTAAAAGATGCGATTAAAATCAAAGAGGCGCTTCCAGATTTAGAACTAGAGATTTTTATTCATGGAAGTATGTGTTTTGCTTTTTCTGGGCGTTGTCTTATCTCCGCATTGCAAAGTGGAAGAGTTCCAAACCGCGGAAGTTGTGCAAATGATTGTAGATTTGATTATGAATACTATGTAAGAAACCCCGACAATGGTGTAATGATGCGACTTGTAGAAGAAGAGGGAGTTGGCACACATATTTTTAACTCTAAAGATTTAAAACTCCTAGAACATATCCCTATGATTTTAGAAAGTGGCGTAATTAGCTCCCTAAAAATTGAAGGAAGAACAAAATCAAGCTATTATGCTGGAATCACTGCTTATGCTTATAGAATGGCTTTGGACGATTTTTATGAAAATAAGTTTCAAGAAGAAAAATATGAAAAGGAGCTAGAAACTCTAAAAAATAGAGGCTTTAGTGATGGATATTTAATCCGTCGCCCTTATGAGAAACTAAACACACAAAACCACTTCACAGCCATTAGCGAGGGGAGCTACCAAGTCAATGCCGAGGTGAGCGAAGATGGGAAATTTGCACTTTGTCGCCATACTATTAGATTAAACGAGGCTAAAGAAATTGTTATGCCTTTAGGAAATACACTCAAAGAAGACAAGAATGAAATGGGAGAGATTTTTACACAAAATGGCAAATATTTTATGCGATTTTTCAAAATTTTAACAGAAAATGGCAAAGAGCTAGAATCTATCCATAGTGGCAATGAAAACCGCTTTATTCTTCCATTCTCTCTTCCTCCTTTTAGCTTTTTGCGACAAAAAATTGCATGAAAAATCTCTATTTTAACGTAAAAGAGCTAGATTTAAGAGCTACAAAAGAATTTTTGCTTCCTCCTTCTCTTTTAATGGAAAATGCAGCAAGAGGAATGGCAGACTTTTTAAAAAAACGCTTTAAAAAAAATCAAAAAATCCTCATTGTATGCGGAAGTGGCGACAATGGCGCAGATGGTTTAGCCACTGCTAGAATGCTATGTGGCTTTTTTAAAGTGTATCTATACTTACCACTCCCCTTAAAAAGCCCTCTTGCAAAAGAGCAAATGGATAGGCTTTTGTGTTTAAAAGAACATTTTAATCTTTTAGAAAACTTAAAAAATTTAAGAAAAAATAAATTTGATATTGTGCTAGATTGCCTTTTTGGTATAGGACTAAAGGGAGATTTAAATAGCACTTTATTAGCTCTATTGCAAGATTTAAACTCCTTTAAAGCCATTAAAGTTGCTTGTGATATTCCAAGCGGGATTAAATCTTGTGGCACACCCCAAAAACTAGATGAAAATTTTATCGCTTTTAATGCTGATTTTACGCTAACTATGGGAGCTTTAAAACTCTCTTTATTTAGCGATTTAGCTAAAGATTTTGTAGGCAAAGTTTATTGTCTATCATTAGGGATTCAAAGAAAATTTTATGAGCTAGAATCAAATTTTAAGCTACTAGAAAAAGGGGATTTTACACCTCCAAAAAGGACTAAAAATCTCTGCAATAAAGGAAGTTTTGGGCATTTAGCCCTAATTGTCGGGCAAAACCCTAATGCACCCCTTCTTTCAGCTAGTGCAGGATTTAAAATAGGATCTGGACTTTGCACTCTTGTTTGTAAAAGCCCTATCCAAGCACCCATAGAACTTATGCAAAACCAAAATTTACCCTACAATACCACTTCTATTATAATCGGTATGGGATTTGGCAAGAATCTAAAACAATCTCAAATGGATTTATTAAAAATTTTAGAGGCTAATTTGCACCTGCCTATTCTCTTTGATGCAGATATTTTCTATCACCCAAACTTTAAAGAAATGCTAAAAAACGCAAAATATCCTATTTTGACACCCCATCTTAAAGAATTTTCACATTTACTTTCTTTAATCAATATAGAAGCAACCACACAAAATATTTTAGAAAATAAAATAGAATTTACTCAAAAATTCCTCCAAAGTTTCCCACACTGCACTCTTGTGCTAAAGGGCGCAAATACTTTAATTGCTACTCAAAGCAACATTTTTATAAATCCCCTTGGCAATAATTCTTTAGCTAAAGGTGGAAGCGGAGATGTCTTAGCAGGGCTTATAGGAGGATTTTTAGCACAAGGATACACACCCCTAAATGCGAGTATTCAAGGAGTATTAGCACATAGCTTATGTGCTAGAAAATTTACCAAAAAATATGCAAACTTTTCTCTCTCTCCTCTTGATTTAATTTCTCAAATCCGCTATCTTTAAATTTTTAATTCTAAGGATTACAAAATGTTAGAAAATGATTTATTAAAAATAGGCAACAAAAGCTTCCAAAGCCGCTTGATTGTAGGAAGTGGAAAGTATAAAGATTTTAAAACTACCTTTGAAGCTACTCTAGCTGCTAAGGCTGAAATTATAACTGTGGCCATAAGAAGAGTAAATATTACAAATAAAAATGAGGAAAATTTACTAGATTATTTTAAAGATACAAATATACAATTTTTACCAAACTCTGCAGGTTGTGTGAATGCAAAAGAGGCTATCACACTTTTTAAACTTACAAAAGAAGCTACTGGGATTGATTTTATCAAACTTGAAATCATAGGAGATACACAAAAAACTCTCTATCCTGATGTGCTAGAAACACTAAAGGCTTGTGAAGAATTAGCAAAAGATGGCTTTAGTGTGCTTGCTTATAGCAATGATGATCCTATTATGGCAAAGCATTTAGAAAATGCAGGTGCAAGTGCGATTATGCCACTTGCAGCACCTATTGGTAGCGGACTTGGTATCCAAAACCGCTATAATATTGCTTTTATTAAAAATGCAGTAAAAATACCTGTTATTGTAGATGCAGGAGTGGGTTGTGCTTCAGATGCAGCCATTGCTATGGAGCTTGGTGCAGATGCAGTTTTGACAAACACTGCAATCGCACAAGCTAAAAATCCCATTTTAATGGCAGAAGCTATGAAAAATGCAGTCATTGCAGGAAGAGCTAGTTTTCTAGCAGGTAGAATCCCTAAAAAGCCTTATGCCACAGCAAGTTCTCCCACAGAAGGGCTTTTAGAGTTTCAATAACTCTAACCCTCCCCCATTAACTTATCTAAAATCTAGCCTTTAATCTAATAAATAAAGTCGCAAATCTTTTTAACTTTCCCTTTTAAAAATATTCTACCCTTTTCCCATCTTAAATAAATTTCTTCCTTGCTTGCAGGATACACAAGCGCATTTTCTCCTACTTTGGATTGTTCTTTAAGATATAAAAACATTGCCGCCATTCCTGTGCCACAAGCCAAGGTTTCATCCTCCACACCACGCTCAAATGTCCTAGCAAACATTACATTATTCTCTAAGGTAGCGATATTGACATTTGCATTATACTTATGCCTTAAAGCTCTCAAATCTTCTTTATTAAGCTTTGCTCCCTCACATACTAAATGTGGCACTCCTGTATCAATAAGCCACCAACTAAAACCATATTCTTGAATATTTGTTTCTAAAATTTTTGGACTTGTTAGCTCACTCTCCACCATATTTCCATCAAGACTAGCACAAATAACACCTGCTTTGCTTAAAAATCTTTGCTTATCCCCTGCTAATCCCAAATCTCTAGCATAAGCTACAGCGGCCCTACTCCCATTACCACACATGTTAGCCTCACTACCATCTAAATTATAAAATTCCCATTCAAAATCATATTCTAAATGTGGCTTTAAGATAATTAGCCCATCAGCACCCACTCCAAGATTTCTATGGCAAATCTCTTTTGCAAGATTAGAATAAGAATTTTGATTGTATCTAAAAAGATGTGTAAGGATAAAATCATTACCACTTGCTGAATATTTACTAAAAAACATCAATAACCTCGTTTATTTTTTCAAAATTCTATCCTAATTTTTATGATAAACTCCATTAAATGTTACAATCACAAAAAATTTCAAGGTAAAAATATGGATAAAATAATAACGCATGATGAAAGCTTTACTCTCTTTTGTGAAGAATATAAAGAACACTATCACAACACAAACGATGGAGCAAAAGCTGAAACTCTAAAAAAACACATTTTACCTGCACTAAAATTTCATCAAAACTCACAAAAAATCGTTGCGCTTGATATTTGTTTTGGATTGGGATACAACAGCCTTTATCTGCATCATTTAGCAAAAGATAAGCAACTTTTTATTTATTCTCCGGAAAAAGATTCATCTCTTTTACAAAATCTTACAAACTTCATCTATCCTAACGATTTAAATCACAAAATTTTACAATCAATCATCACACAAAAGTCCTACCAAGATGCAAATTCCTCTTTAGAACTCTATATTGGAAATGCTAGAGATTATCTATTGCTTTTAAAAGAAAGAGGGATAAAGTTTAATACAATCTTTCAAGATGCTTTTAGTCCAAACAAAAATAAAGAACTTTGGACTTTTGAATATTTTAAAAGCCTTTATGAGATTACTTCAAAAGATTGCCTTATCACCACCTATTCTCAAAACTCTTCTATGCTTTATAGTGCTTTTTTAGCAGGCTTTTATAGCTTCTCTTTAAGGCAACAAGACACAAGAGATTCCACACTTCTATGCAAAGATATTGCAAAGATTCAAGCTATTTTTAAAGATGAAATTAAACCCTTTAATCTATCTCATAAAATTAAACATAATAAAAACTTAAAAGGTTTATATGATTAAATGATTTTATAGTATAATTACGCCTTTTTTATCAGAAATTTTAATCCCACAAAGAGGCAATATGCAAAATAAAGAAAACTTTAAAATGTGGCTTGGAGTAATTGCAATTAGTCTTGGAGCTTTTATTTTAAACACTTCTGAATTTGTTCCTGTTGGGCTTCTTAGCCTTATTGCGGATGATTTTAATATGAAAGTTTCTAGCGTGGGCTTAATGGTTGGCATTTATGCTTATATTGTTGCTTTGGTTTCTTTGCCTTTGATGATGTTATTTTCTAAAATGGAGCTTAGATCCCTTATGCTTTTAGTTTTAAGCGTTTTTGTTATTAGCCATATTTTCTCAAGCCTTGCCACAAATTATGAAATGCTTCTAGCCTCACGCATAGGTGTAGCACTCTCACACGCACTCTTTTGGTCTATTGCCACCCCTATGGCAGTGCGTATTATCCCACAAAACAAACAATCTTTAGCATTAAGCTTAGTTGTTACAGGCACAGCCATTGCATTTATTGGTGGTATTCCTTTAGGACGCGTGATTGGGTTATGGCTTGGGTGGAGGATTAGCTTTTTATGTATTGGGATTTTAGCCTTACTTATCTTGATGTTGATGGCTTATAGTGTGCCAAAACTACCTAGCAATGGAGGCTTTTCTATACGCCTATTGCCCAAACTCCTTTCCAATAAAGCTCTTCTTAGCATTTATATGCTAACAATCCTCTTAACCACTGCACATTTTGTAGGCTATACCTATATTGAAGAGTTTTTAAAACGCATTGCAAATTTCTCACAAGATGGCATCACATTAACACTTGTAGCCTTTGGTGCTGTTGGATTTTTGGGTAGCTTTTTATTTACAAAATATTATGATAAAAATCGCTTAACTTTTAGCTATATTGCAATTTTTGGGATTACTCTTAGTCTCTTTGCTTTAGAAATTTCCTCACTTAATCCTATATTAGCAGTCTTAATCTGTGTAATTTGGGGACTTTGTATTACAATTTTTAACCTTACTTTTCAATCTAAAATTATTCATCTAGCCCCCCACCACACTTCAATTGCTATGTCTATGTTTTCTGGAATTTATAACATAGGAATTGGAAGCGGTGCTTTTGTAGGTAGAGTAGTGATTGATGGGTTAGATACCATAAGTTTTAAAGGATTTGGAGTGGAGTTCATAGGGGGAGTTGGCGGTATAATCGCTCTTTTAGCCTGCCTTATCTTTTTAAAAGTTAAAAAATTTAGCTTTCAAGCCTGAAACCTGCGCATAACAATTAAGATTCTATGACAATAAAATGAGCTTTAGCAGTGAAGTGCATATGGCTTTAGCTTTTATAAAATTTTAAGAGGTTAGCGGACTTAGTGTCCGTGCCTCTTGAAATTTTATAAATCTCCCACTAGATGTCTTGAATACGAATTTTAAATCCTCTCAGCCATACAAGGATTATTCGTCTTAAAATTCTCACTCACTACACAAGTTCTACTATTGAGTGT
>NZ_QXJG01000024.1 GCF_003670295.1 Helicobacter burdigaliensis | reverse complement strand
AGGAGCATTTTTAGATTCATGGTTTAAATAAGAGAAGAAACCACTTAGGCCATTTTGAATGGAGGAGAGGGGTTTTAGTGCGATAGTAATTACAATTTTAATTAAGATTAAGGATAAAATAACCGCAATAGCTCCACCTAAGCCTTGCAACATTAAAACTTCATTCACAGCATCTGTATAGGCACTCTCTTGTGTGATAGAGCAAACTCTAAAGTTTGCATTGAGTTTATCGCACATCACCGCATAAGAGATATTTTTGTCATCTTTAGCATAAAAGATAGAATCCAAATTCTCTGCTTCTAGTAGTTCTGGTTGTTCTTTCAGTGTGGTGGAAATATTTTTACTAAGTGCGTTTTTTGTTAAAATCCTTTTTTCATCTTCGTGTAACAAAATTGTTCCATCGGGTGCATAAACGCCTACATAAGAATTGTCTGTATGGCCGAGGGCTAAAACATCTCTTGAAAACCTAGCTAAGTCATAATCCCCTCCTACAACGCCTATAAATTGACCATTTCTAATAATTGGCATTGCATAGGTTACGCCTACATTTCCACTGCTTGCAGATTTATAAGGTTCTGTAATAATAAAATCTTGAGCCGCCTTTGCTTCCTTATACCAAGGGCGATTTCTTGTATCATAATTTTGTGCCATACCCAAAATTTCACCATCAGATTGATAATTCAAACCACTATCTTCAAGCCCCACATAAACAAGCTCAAAATCATCCGCTTTTTCAAATGCTTTTACCAAAGATAAAATTTCTTCTTGTGTGATATTGGGGCGATTTACGATTTCTTCTGCTAAAACCTTAATTGTCTGCCCTTTACCCATTTCGTAGCTTTTAAAGGTTTGCGCAACATCCACCATTGCCTTTTTTTGAAGTTCTTGGAGCAAACTATAAGTGTTGCTCTTAGATTCAAAATAGCCAACAACACTGATAATGGCTAAAATAAGGGTGATTAATGAACCCAGCCATAACATTAACTTAAAAGACATGCTTACGAATTTTTTTTGAGTTTTTTGCTTCACGATTGCTCCTTCCTTGATGTGTTTTATGTATATAAACCCAATCAAAACATTATTTATTACTGCAAAATAAGGCTATTGCAATAATAAATAACTCTAATAATGTAAGGATAATTTTACAAGAACTGAATTTAAAATTTTATTAATAAAAACTTAAATATATTTTTAATATAGTTTATTTTATTTAAGGTAAATGGAGTTTAAAAGCCTTATGAAATACCCTAAAACGCTTAGGTATCTTTGCCTTTCTAAAAAATTCTTTTTCCTCTTTGTTAAGAGATTGTTTTTCCCTTAAATTAGGGAATATATAAAGTTTTTTATTACACTTTTCTATTACAATTTTATCTCCAAATATATAAGAAAATTCCTCTTTTTCTAGTAGGTTTTGTAACTGAAATTTTTGACTTTTTGAAAGTAAATATCCTAATTTTTTGCTTGCTTTATCCACAAAAATAAAATCTTCTTTAGAACTTTCAAAACAAAAATATCCTCCTAAATCTTCAGGTTCTTCTAAAGAGGTTTTTTCTCCCATTAACTTGAGGCTAAAAGCGATTCCTAAATGGAATTCTTCTAACAATTTTTGCGTGAAATTCTTTCTAAAATAGTTTCTTTTGTAAAACAAATAGTTATTGCTATAATCTTCAAAATAAAATCTTGTATTTTTTTCTAAGTATTTTATAAGATTAGCTTTTGTTATATAAAGTAAAGGACGCACAATATAATAATTTTTATTTTGATAATTTCTCTTTGTTAAGCTTGGAATAAGAGTATTTAAAACATCAGTCCCTTTGGAGAGTTGCATCATAAACCATTCCAATAAATCGTCTAATTGATGTGCTAAAATGAGGTTTTTATACTCATATTTTTGTATGAGTGTGTTAAAAAACTCATAACGCACCGCCCTTGCATTTGCTTCAAAATTTTGTTCTATTTTAGGCGCTTCATAAATAAAACATTTTTTGTTATCAAAAAATGCTAGTTGCTTAGCACGAGAGATTTCTAGGCTTGATTGTGTCCTTATTTTATAATCTACAATAGCTATATCAAAGTGAATTCTTGCCTCTTTTAAAAGAAAATAGAGTGCCGTAGAATCCACTCCCCCAGAAAAAGCTAAAAGATTTTTGCCCCCACTTAGACAAGAAAGATGTTCTAAGGTAAAATTATAATTTTCCAATCACGCAACCCACAGGATTTTCTCCTGCAATTTGAGTGATTTTCACTCTATAATAACCCGTCTTTAGCTCTTCTTCTATCTCTTTGTCATTTATAAGAATCTCTCCATCAATTTGTGGAGCAAAGCGAACATCTCTTGCACTAAAGAAAAATTCATGTTCGCTAGATTTGCCCTCTATAATCACATCTATTTCGCAATTTATGAGCCTTTTTAAGCCCTCTTTGTATTGTTTGCTAAAAATCTTATCTATCTTTTTTAGTCTAGTTTGAATAACCTTTGGGCTAATTTGCTCCATATTAGCACTTTTTGTCCCTTCTTCGCTTGAAAAGGCAAAAAGATTCATTCTATCAAATCTATATTCTTCTATGAAATCACAAAGCTCTTTAAAATCTTCCTCTTCTTCGCCCGGATGCCCTATAATAAAGCTTGTTCTTAAAAAAGCATTCGGAGCTTTTTGCATTTGTTTTAGAAGTTCTTTATATTTTGTGCTTCTATTCATTGTTTTTAAAACTTTGCTTGAAGCGTGTTGGAGTGGCATATCAAAATAATTTACAAATACAGGAGAATCTATAATTGCTTGGATTAACTCTTTAGAAGTGGTTGAGGGGTAAAGATATAAAATCCTAGCACTTCTTATTTCTAAGCCTTCATTATAAAGCTTGTCTATTTCTTTAATAAGCTGAACAAGCCCATCTTTAACGCCTAAATCTAGCATATAAGAACTTGTATCTTGAGAAATAAAGCTAAAATCTTTATAGCCCTCTTTGACTAGATTTTTGACTTCTTTGAGTGCAGATTCTAGTGTGCGTGAGTGTAGTTTGCCCTTAAAAGAGGGGATAGCACAAAAGCTACATTTTTGGTTACAGCCCTCTGAAAGCTTAATGTAAGCATGGATACTAGATCCGCTAATCACTCTTGTATTTTCTTCTGTGGCTAGAAAAGTCCCCTTATGCTCTGCTGCGTCAATTTTTTTACCACTTTTTTTACGCTCTTCTAGCATTAAATCAATCTTATCATAATCCCCAACACCTGTAATAATATCAATCTCTGGGATTTCCTCTCTTAGCTCTTTTGCATAGCGTTCGCTTAAGCATCCACTTGCCACTAAAATAGAATCTTTTTTCTTGTTTTCTAGAGCTTTTAGTATCTCTTGCACGCTCTCTTGTTTAGCTGCTTCAATAAAGCCACAAGTATTGATGATGATTACATCTGCTTCTTCTAATTCTTGTGTATTTTCATAATCTTTTAATCTGCCTAGCATTACTTCGCTATCTACAAGGTTTTTGGTGCAGCCCAAAGAAATTAAATGCAGTTTTTTATCCATATTTTTCCTAAATTATAAATTTTGTATTTTTTTAAGTGCTACTCTTACCATAGCGCCTATCTCATCATTTTCTAAGCCTTTAATGGCTTTTTGTATTACATCGTTTTTGTAGCCTAGGGATTCTAGTGCTAAGATTACTTGATGGAGATTAGAATCTTCTTTTGGCATTTTAGAATCTTGTGTAAGCTCTAAAGACCAGCCAGAAAGCTCTACTAAGATTCTTCCTGCACTTTTAGGACCAATCCCTGGAACTCTTTGCATAGACTTTATATCATTATTTTCTACAACTTGTGCAAAAGTTTGCGGACTATAAGTAGAGAGAATTGCCATAGCTACTTTAGGACCCACACCATTAATCTTAATAAGGCGCAAGAAAAGTTGTCTCTCTAAATTATCCAAAAATCCAAAAAGTTGCCATGCATCTTCGCGTATAAGATGTGTGATTAAAAGATTTGCTACCTCGCCTACTTTTTGGGTTAAGTTTTGGCTTGTTTGCAAAGATGTAAATACTTCATACACTACGCCTGCACACTTAATTCCTAATCTTGTGGGCTCTTTAAAAACTATTTGCCCCTCTAATCCTATAATCATATTTATTCCTCTATTAATTCTAATTTTTCATCATTTTTGTTAAAAATCACTTTCGTCCCATCACCAAATTTGGGCGTTAAACTTAATTCAAGCTTGGGAGAATGAAGAGTATAACGCACTTCATTATAGCCTACCCAGCCACTTTGCACTTCTATGGTGGCAGTTTTGGTTTGCAAATCTAGCTTTGCAAGTTTATCTTTAGCATCCTTAAAAGCTACACTAAGTTCGTTGATTTTTTGGCGTTTTTCTTTTAGAGAGGTGATGAGCTTGTGATAGGTTTCAAAATTATCTAATAAATATTTTGGTGGAATGGTTTTGGTATTTTTATAATGGATAAGAATCTTTCTATTTTCATCCGCAATGCTTTTTTGCTTCCTTGCTTCTAGGCTTTGCACTTTTAGCTCTTTTGTGAGTTGGATAGCCTCCTTAATGCTTTTATTTTTGGTTTCTAAAAGAGCATTGTAATTTTCCCTAGCACTTGGACTATAATTCGCACTTATAAAGAATCTATTTTCGCCCTTATCCATAGAGTGCACCCTAATTTTATGTGTTGCGCAAAAGAGTGCATGGGAATGCAGATAATGTACAATAATCTCATCCGCATAAATTTTACCCCCATACATTTTATTGACTTCTACTCTATCTCCTTCAATAATGCCAGTTTCGAGTGTATCTATTTTGATATTTTTGCCTTTGACATAGCCTTTGTGGTTGTGGATAGAAATGGTATCAGCATAAATTTTAGAATCTTGATGGGTTTGTCCGCCTACATTAACCTCTTTTGCGTGGATAATAGCATCTGCCCCTACATTTCCCTCTATATTGACACAAGAAGCTTGGATTTTCATACCTCTACCTATTGCCTCTTTTAAGCTGTCGCTTTCTGTTACATTGATCGTGGTTCCGCTATTTAGTTGCCCGATGAGAGAACCTGTTGTTTTGGCGCTAATTTCTTTTGCTTCTAGTGTATCTTGAATGAGGAGGAATTCATCCTCATAGTGTAAAATCCCTCCATTTTTTGCAATATATTCAATTACTAATTCACTTTCTTTTACCAAAATAGAATGTTTATCATACTGCAAAGGGCTTACTTCATGGATACTTTTTGGCTCTTTTGGGATAATATATTCTCCTTTAATATTTCTTCCGGGTTTTCCTATGATAGGTTTATAAAAAACACAAACAACTTCATTAGGCAAAATGGTTTGAAAATGGTGCATTAAGATTTGTTTTTTGAATTCTAGTTTGGCTTCTTTTGTAGGGATAAAATTAATCGCGACATTTAGACGATATTCTACTTCTTGTTTTAGGGGATAGCTAAGCTCTTTTAAAAAACTTTTAAGAGCTTTTTTCTCTTCTGTTTCGTTATAAATTAGGATTTTATTCCAAGCCTTTTGCTTTTTGATTTGCATATAAAGTTCATCAAAACTCTCTTCATTATAGACAAAGCCAATTTGAAAATAAAGAGTAGAATAAGAATAATCTTTGTCAGTTTTTAAGAAAAAGCGGTGTTCTCTCCTCTCCCTTTTTCTAATCACAATCCCATAGCATTGTTTGATAACTAGATTGGGTTCTACAAGATTATCTCTTTTGCTTAAAAAAACTTCTGCTTGAGCTAAATTAAGAGAGGAAAATTCATAGTCATAGACTTTTTTAGTATATGTAATCACAGATTGCAAGTCAAAATCTAATAAGTCCATGTCAATTTTGTATTGAGAGGCAACTTGTTTGAGCGTTACTTTAATATCTTCGCATTCATTGATATAACTAGATCGCACTAATGCTCCCTCGTTCTCTTTTAACATATTCTAAAACCTTTTATGCAAAAATAATATAACTTATTTTACCAAAACTTACTACAAGAATAATTTAATGTAAGGATAGTTCTATGTTTTTTAAGGCATTTTTAACAAATGGTAGTGGGATACTTACTTCAAGGATTTTAGGGTATCTTCGTGATTTGCTTACGGCCAATATACTCGGTGCTGGAGTTTATAGCGATATTTTTTTTGTTGCCTTTAAATTGCCCAATCTCTTTAGACGCATTTTTGGAGAAGGTGCTTTTAATCAATCCTTTTTGCCTAGTTTTATTCAAGCGCGTTATAAGGGGGGATTTGCACTTAAGATTTTAATCTATTTTTGTATATTTTTATTCTTATTGAGCTTAATAGTGTGTATTTTTAGCACACAAGTTACAAAAATTCTTGCTTGGGGTTTTAGTGAAGAATTAATCAAGCTAACAGCACCTTTAGTGGCTATTAATTTTTGGTATTTACTGCTTGTATTTATCGCAACATTTTTGGGAGCAATCTTGCAATATAAACGCAGTTTTAGTGCTTGGGCTTATTCTCCTGCACTTTTGAATGTGGCTATGATTATAGCTTTGCTTATAGCTAAAGATAGTGCAAGTTATGATGCGGTGTTGATTTTAAGCTATGGGGTATTAGCAGGAGGGATTGCACAGATTTTGTTACATTTTTATCCTCTTAAGAAGCTTGGCTTTTTAAAGCTTTTGTATGCGGGTTTTAAGGAGTTAAAAAGAAAAAAAGATTCTATTAATCAATCTCTAATCTCTTTTAAAAAACAATTTGTTCCTGCCATGGTAGGAAGCTCTACGGCACAACTTGCTTCTTTGATTGATACATTGCTTGCTACTTTTGTGGGAGGAGCGGCTGTTTCTTATTTGTATTATGCAAATAGAATTTTTCAATTACCTTTAGCAATTTTTGCTATAGCCACTTCTACGGCACTTTTTCCCTATGTAGCAAAATACATTAAAAATCATCAAGAAGCTTTGGCATTAAAAGAGTTAAAAAGATCTTTTTGGCTTTTGTATATTTTGCTTGGAGGTTGCGTAATTGGCGGAATAATGTTGCAAAATGAGATTATTTGGCTTTTATATGAGAGTGGAAAATTTACAAGAGAAAATACTTATGTAACTGCTAATGTATTTGGAGCATATATGGTGGGGCTTTTGCCTTTTGGGCTTGCGAAGATTTTCTCTTTATGGCTTTATTCAGAGCACAAACAAGCTCTTGCGGCTAAAATCTCTGCCTTTTCTTTGGGTGTGGGAACTCTTTTTTCTTTAATCCTTATGCAATCTTTTGGAGCAGTTGGCTTGGCACTTGCTGGGAGTATTAGTGGGTTTGTTGTCTTTTTTCTTACTTTGCATTTTTTTGGTTGGAGAAAGTTTTTTAATATTCTTTATGCTCCAAAATGGCTTTTGGTAAGTTTTGGTTTGTTTGCTTTAGAAATGGGTGTTATTTATCTTTTTAAGCTTTATGTTTTTTCTTTGTGAGTTTGGAGGATTAAGAGGGGGAGGGTGTTAGGTGATGATTTATAAAAAAATATTAGTGATAAAAAATATTTTAAAATATTATAAGTAATATTTTTGTAATATGTATTTCTGCTAAACAGAAAAAATTTTAAGGGGGAAACCATGAAGCAAAAAATTAAAAAATTAGCCTATACTATTCCATTAGAGAGTGAATATGTAGAGGGAGGAAATATCATCGTAGCAAGGCTTGAAGTGCCTACAAAAAAGGGAAAAAAGAAAAGTATCGTTTCTATTTCTTTGAGTTTAGAGGATAATCCTAAGGAGTTTTCACAAGCAGAGTGGAAAGTGCTTATTCCTAAAAGAAAGGTTAAAGAGTTGCGTAAAGCTTTAAAGAAAGTTTGCGACTAAGCAAGACTTTCTAAGGCTTTTTGTATTCTTTCAATCACTTCTTGTGTGCTAAGTGCAACTAAAAGGGGTGCCATACCTACACCGCCACTTTTGCCTAGAAGTGCATAACGCAAAGGCATAAATAAATTTTTAGGCTTAATGCCTTGAAAATCCGCAAAAGTTGCAATTTCATTATCTGCTTCGCTAATGCTAGAGATTGGCTGTTTTAGGGCTTTTAGATAGACAATAAATTCTTCTAAAAGGTGAATATTTTCTTGTGTATTGACTTTGGCTTTCATTTTTTCATCAAATTCTTGCACTTCTTCTAAGCATTCATTGATTAAATTTGCAAATTCTTGCAAGGTTTTTGAGCGTTCTTTAATCTCTGGATAGAGAATATCTTGTGCATTTTCTTGTGGGATTTTGGCTCCATATAAAGGCAACAGGGCATTTAGCTCTTCGTTACTTAAGAGATTTAAATAATGGTGGTTTAGCCAAAGTAGTTTTTCTTGATTGTAAGCAGAAGGAGAGGTGTTAAGAGTGTAGGGGTTAAATAACTCTAGCATTTCTTCTTTGCTAAAAATTTCTTGATCTTTATGACTAAAACCAAGTCTTACTAAAAAATTTAACAATGCATGGGGTAAATAACCCATTTCTTTATATTCCATTACACTCATAGCACCATCGCGTTTGCTAAGCTTGTGTCCTTGTGGGTTTAAAATCATAGGCACATGGAAAAAGCGTGGTATCTTAAATCCTAGTGCTTCATAGATAATGATTTGTTTTGGAGTGTTGCTTAAATGATCGTCTCCTCTAATAATATCTGTTACACCCATAAGTGCATCATCAATCGCTACTACAAAATTATAAGTAGGTGTTCCATCGCTTCTTGCTATGATAAAATCATCTAGCTCTTTTGCTTGGATATTCATCTCTCCTTTAATGCCATCTTTGAACTTAATCTCTCCACTTAAAGGAGCTTTTATTCTAACAACAGGAGTGATTCCACTAGGTGGTGTGCCTTTAAAATCACGATAGCGATTATCGTATTTTGGGGTTTCTCCCCTTTGTCTTTGCTCTTCACGTAGGGCATCTAGTTCTTCTTTGCTCATATAGCAATAATATGCCTTGCCTTCATCTAATAGTTTTTTTACATATTCTTGATAAAGTGGAAATCTTTGGCTTTGATAAACTACTTCCCCATCATAATCCATTCCCACCCAATTAAAAGCCTCTATAATAGCTTCTTTGGCGTCTGTTGAATTTCTAGCTAGATCTGTATCTTCTATCCTTAAAAGGAATTTCCCCTTATTTTTTCTTGCATAAAGATAGTTGAAAAGCGCTGTTCTTAATCCTCCAATATGCAAATATCCCGTAGGAGAGGGAGCAAAACGCGTTACAATCATTTCTTCCATAATTTAACTCCAAATAAAAATAAAGTATTTTATCACATTCATTCTAAAACCTAAATTGTCTAAATCCAAAGATTATCTAGCAATCTAACTCCCTCAACTCTTGCTACAACCAAAATCAAAGTAGAATCTTTTTTTATTTTTTCTTGATTTTGTAAGCTTCTATCTACAATTACAAAATACTCCACTTCTAACCCTTCTAGTGCTTTTAGGCTTGCTTCTATAATCTTTTTAGATTCTAGCTCTCCTTGCATGATTAAACGCATGGCAACATTTAAAGAATGTGAGATTTTTAGGGCTTCTTTTTTGCCATCACTGCTTAGATAAGCATTGCGTGAGCTAAGTGCTAAGCCCTCATTGCTCCTAACAATAGGACAAGGCACAATCTCTATGGGTAAAAATAAATCTTCTACCATTTTTTGGATAATTAAAAGCTGTTGAGCGTCCTTTTTGCCAAAATAAGCTTTATTTGCTTGACTTAGGAAAAATAATTTACTCACAACTTGCAAAACTCCATTAAAATGTCCTGGACGCACTTTACCCTCTAGCACATTTACCATAGCACTGGGTGCATTAAATGTGGTTTGAAGTTCCTCTTTTAGCGGATAGACTTCTTCAACCTTTGGCATAAAGACAATATCTACACAAGCCTTTTGGCATACATTTAAATCCGCTTCTTCTTTTCTTGGGTATTTGCTAAAATCTTCATTTGCTCCAAATTGTGTAGGATTTACAAAAATAGAAACCACGCTTAAATCGCACTCTTTTTTACAAGATTCTATTAAAGAAAGATGTCCATTGTGTAAAGCCCCCATTGTAGGCACTAAACCTATTAAATTTGTAGGATTTTTGGCTTTATAATCTTTAATAAAATCTTGCAGTTCTTTTCTTTTGGTAAAAACTAACATTTTTTACTCCCAAATTATGTTAAAAATAAATGTGAAATTATGCGTCTAATAGACTTAAAATATTATAAGCAAATTTGTAAAGGAAATAAGCGTTTTTATTGCTCTAAAAAGAGCAATAAACTTAATGCAATGCAGAATTTAGTTCAATTTTACGATTAGAGCGGAATGCAATCATAGCTCCACTCTTAGAATCTTGTCTAAAATGCACGCCATTTTTGCCTGAAAGTTCCTTGCCTTTATAAAGTCCGCTTTCATTAATAGTAAAGTTAGGATTAATTTCTGCTAGTTTTTGTGCTTCTTCGCTTGAGATTTTAAACACAGTTCCTGCTAAAACTGCAATTCCACCATCTACAATACAACCATCTCCTAGGCTAATTCCAGTGGAGCTATTTACACCTAAAAGACAATTTTTGCCAATGCTGATTGGATCGTTATTCCCACCGCTTAGCACACCTAAAATGCTAGCACCACCACCTACATCACTTCCTTCGCCTACAATCACGCTTGATGAAATTCTACCTTCATTCATACAAGCACCCATTGCACCTGCGTTGAAATTTACATAACTAGCACCCGGCATTTGCGTATATCCACCACTTCCTAGATATGCACCAAAGCGAGTTTTAGCACTATCAAGTAAGCGGATATTATCATATTGTGGAATTACTTGCATTAAATAGCGTGGGAATTTATCTACAAAATCAATTGCTGGAAATTCTCCTCTCATTTTAAGAGCGATTTCATTTTCTCTTAGCCATTCTAGCTCATAAGGCACATTGCCGCTCCAAGCTACATTGCTTAAAAGTCCAAAAATCCCATCTAGGCATAAGCTTCTTAAAGGTGCTTTGCCTAAAGAGAGCGCTAGAAGCTTCATATAAGCACTTTCTACACTTTTTGCTTGTGTATCTTCATAGATAGCACAAAAACGATAGCGAAAATCTCCATTTTCTGTATAGATTCTATCTTCTTGTAAAGCTCTTTGAAGTTCTAAAAGTACGGCAACATTTTTGTGTGCGTTAGGATTTTCCAAAGTTTGTGGAATATAAGGGGTAAAATATTCTAAAGCTTTAATGACAAATTCTTCTGTAATTCCAAAAACAAGCTCACTTGGTTCATCGTTTAAAATCTCGCATTCATTTCTTAAATCCCAAAAAATTGCATAAGAGCCAAAATTTTCTTTCCAGTTTAATACAGGATAGGTTGCTTGAAGCACCTTATTGCTTAAAACCCCAACATCTGCATAACAAATCCCAAAGCCTAGAGGCTCTCTATAATCGCTTTTATTTTGAATGTTGCTTACTGCTTCTTTAAATTCAAGAGTATTCATTTATTCTCCTATAATTATGTCTTTTTTAGATTATAGCTAGAAAGTTTTTAAAAATAAATTTTATCCCTAATGCTTGTCTAAAATTATTAAAAATTTAGTTGCTTTTTTGTATTATTGCGTAGAAATTTACTTATTTTTTGGATTTAAAGAATGAAAAAATTAAACTACAAAGATTCAGGCGTAGATATAGAAGAAGGCAATGCGCTTGTAGATAACTTAAAAAGTCTTGTGAAATCTACTTTTAATGCAAATGTTTTAGGAGGCATTGGCTCATTTAGTGGTGCTTATGCGCTTCCTAGTGGCTACAAGGAGCCTGTTATTTTAGCGGCTACTGATGGAGTGGGGACAAAACTTAGACTTGCTATTGATTTTAATAGGCTTGATGGAGTAGGGATTGATTTGGTAGCAATGTGTGTGAATGATTTAATATGTAATTTTGCTACACCCCTTTTCTTTTTAGATTATTATGCAACTGGAAAGCTAGATAAAAGCAAAGCCTTAGAGGTAATTAAAGGAATCACGCAAGGATGTAAAGAGGCAGAATGTGCGCTAATTGGTGGAGAAACTGCGGAAATGCCCGGAATGTATGCAGGAGAGGATTTTGATTTAGCGGGTTTTGCAGTGGGTATAGGAGAGAGAGCTAAAGTACAACAACAAAGCACGGCTAAAGAAAAAGATGTTTTAATCGCACTTCCAAGTAGCGGGATTCATTCTAATGGATATTCTTTGGTGAGAAAAATTTTACAAGAAAATAAGATAGATTTGGAGAGTGATTTTAATGGTAAGCCCCTTATTGAAACTTTGCTAACTCCTACTAAAATCTATGTTAAAACCTTTAAAAAATTAGAAAGCAAGATTAAAGCTCTAGCCCACATTACAGGGGGTGGCTTGATAGAAAACTTGCCCCGTTGTCTTCCAAAAGGGATAGGAGCCTATATCAAAGAAAGCAGTATCCAAAGATTGCCCATTTTTGATTTTTTAAGCCAATATGTAGAACAAAGTGATATTTATAGAACTTTTAATATGGGTGTGGGTATGGTGCTAGTAGTGGATAGTGAAAATGTAGATGAGGTTTTAAGACAAAGTGGGGGCTATGTGCTAGGGGAGCTTACAAAAGCAGAAGGTATCTTTATAAAATAGCAAATTTGATTAATTTGCATTTTTTAGATAAAATGTAGGAATTTTTTAAAGTAGGGGCAAAAAATTTGAAGCTATTTTCTATTTTAGAGCGTTTTTTTAAGCTCTATTCTATTCCTATATTTATCTTAGTGCTTTCTTTTGGGATTTATTATATTATTTTTGAAGTTGTTAGCACTAAAGATAATACAAAAATAGCAAAAACCGAAGAAGAAATTATGCAAATCACACAAGTAAGCAAAGAACCCTTTACTCCAAGTGTGCCACCTAAACAACAAGAAACCAAAGAAGTTTTACCCTCTTTAGAAGACTTACCTAAGTCTTTAGAAGAGCCCAAAAAACAAGAATTAGTTGTTTCAAAAGTTCCTTCTTTGAATATTAGAAAAGAACCAAACACAAATTCAGATATTATGGGAAAGCTCACTCCCACCCTTTATGCGGTTATTTTAGAGCAACAAGGCGATTGGATCTTAATAGGAAATTATTATAACCATGCAACTCTTGGTTGGGTGTTAAAATCCTACACTAAACCCTATATATTAGAAAATAATCCTCCTTTAGAAGAAGTAAATAAAAATGCAAAAGAAAGTTCCTTGCAAAAAGATTCTATGGTTTTTTACACTTCAAGAGTTCCAGCATTAAACATTAGACAAGCTCCTAACACACAAAGTGAGATTTTAGGTAAATTAACCCCAGAGGATATGGTGGAGATTATAGAAGAACAAGGCAGTTGGGTAAAAATCAAAGATGCAAAAGGTGGCAATAAAGAGGGTTGGGTAGTAAAAAGATCCCTAGAGGCATTTTAATGCAGTTTGCAGTCATTGGGAATCCTATCTCTCATTCACTCTCCCCACTTTTACACAATAGTGCTTTTAAGGTTTTAGGGGTTGAGGCATATTATGGTAGAATTCTTTTAGAAAATGAAGAGCAATTTCGCACTCATCTAAACTCTTTTGCACTTAATGGGGCAAATATTACGATACCTTTTAAAGAAGTGGCTTATAGTATGTGTGATGAGGTTTTTGGGATTGCTAAAAGAATGGGTGCTACTAATACGCTTATTTTTAAAGAGAATAAAATCTATGGATACAATACAGACGCACTAGGTTTTTATCAATGCATAGAAAAAGAGAATTTTAAAAGTGCGTTAGTCATTGGTGCGGGAGGTTCTGCTAGAGCCATTGTAGCTATCTTAGAAGAAAAGGAAATTGAAACCACGCTTATAAATCGCTCTAAACTTAGACTAGAAAATTTTAAAGATTTCAAAATACAAACCGCTACTTTTAAAGATTTTAATGTACAAAAATCTTTTGATATTATAATCAACACCACCCCAAGCAGTCTAACAACGCATACTTTGCCTTTAGAAGAAAATTGCTTAAAAGATGTTTTTCAAGGTGCTAAAATGGCATTTGATTTAGTCTATGGAGTAGATTCGCCTTTTTTAAATCTTGCTAAAGCTTGCAATCTAAAAATAGAAGATGGCAAAAATATGCTTATAAATCAAGCGATTTTAGCGTTTGAAATTTTTATGCAATCTTTTAATAAAACTTTTAATACACAAATCTTAAAAGCAACAATGCAATCTACATTGTCTTAAATTTATGCTACAATATGCTTATTCACTAAAAAGGAGTAAGTTATGAATGTAACTATCACAGCAAGGCATTTTGAGCTAACAGATTCTATTAAAGACTACATCACACGCCTCATTGAAAGCCTAGAAAAATACAACCTAGATATTATCAGCACAAAGGTTGTTATTTCCTATCAAGAAAAAAAGGGCAAAGAAAAAAAGAAAAGGCTTTTTAATTTTGACATTACTCTTTCAATGGCAAAAACAAACACCGTAGTTATAAGCCAAAAAGATAAAGATTTATATGTAGCAGCAGATTTAGCAATTTCAAGAATGCATAAAATTTTGCGTCGTTATCATGATAAAATTAATATTAAGCATGCAATAAGAACCGATGATTTAATGGTGGCACCTATTTTAGCCGATGAAGCACTTACGCTAAAAAGCGAAGATGAAATCGTGCCTATGGACTTAGATTTGCATAAGCCTTTGGATATTGAAGATGCACTAGAGAGATTAAAAAGTAGCTCGCAACAATTTTTTGTTTTTAATGATAAAGATTCAAAAATGCGTGTGATTTATAAAAGGATTGATGGTAAATATGGCCTCTACTAAGAAAATATACTTAGTAGGTGGGGCAGTTAGAGATATGCTTTTAAAACTGCCCCTAAAAGACAAAGATTATGTGGCAGTAGGCTACACACAGCAAGATTTCTCCCATTTAAAAAAAGTAGGTAAAAGCTTCCCTGTATTTTTACTAGATAATTCTACACAAATCGCACTTGCACGCAAAGAATTTAAAATTTCTAAAGGCTATAATGGATTTTCATATGATGCGCAAAATATCAGCCTAAAAGAAGACTTAAAGCGTCGAGATTTAACCATTAATGCTCTAGCCTATGATGAAGAAAAAAAAGAAATTATAGATTATTTTGGTGGATTAGAAGATTTAAAAAATAAAATTTTACGCCATGTTAGTGGAGCATTTTGTGAAGATCCTCTGCGGATTTTGCGTCTTGCTAGATTTAGGGCGCGTTTTGGCGAGGAGTGGAGCATACATCAAGATACAAAAAAGCTTGTCTATTCTATGAGGGATACTTTAAAAGAGCTAGAGCCAAACCGCGTTTATAAAGAAATAGAAAATGTTATGCAACATAAAAATTCTACACTTTTTTTTGCTACTTTAATAGAACTTAGAGTGCTAGAATACATTTTTCCAAACCTTTATAAAACTCCCACACTTTTAGAGAATTTGAATTTATTAAAAAAACTAGATAATAAAAATTTACTTTTAAAATTTACCTCCTTATTTTTAAATACCGTAAAAATAGACTTGCAAATTCCTAAAAAAACTCTAATCCCACTTTTGCTTCTTTTAAGAAATCAAGATTCTTTTAAAAAATTAGCACAGCTTTCACCTAAAGATTTATTGCAACTTTTAGAAGAATACAAAGATATGGAATTATTAAAGCAACAAATAAGATTTTATAATGCAAAAGAAAATCTACCTTTGAATGCAAAATGGATTTTAAGCACTTATAAAAGATTAAAAAAATACTCTATAAAAGAATGGCTCATCGCACAAAAGCAACCCATCGCACCCTTAGCTATTAAAGAGAAAGTTTATCAAGATAAATGTAATTTGTTGCTAGAGTGTTTAAAAAATATCCATTTATAAAACAAGTATTTTTAAGCTAAATTGGATAAAATATTTTCTTTATTTTGCTTAAGGTTTAAGCGCACAGCTTTTTAAAACTTCTTTTAGAAAAATCATGCTGTCTTTTTATAATGTTAATTTTGGAGGAATCTTATGAAATTGGCTGTTTTGCCTATTTTAGCAGGAGTTGCTTTAGGTGTATTAGCGCCCGTGCTAGTATATTTTGGAAATCCGGGAAATATGGGAATGTGTGCTGCATGTTTTAGTAGAGATATTGCAGGAGCGCTGAATTTACATCAAGCGCAAATTGTGCAATACATTCGTCCTGAAATTATTGGTTTAGTTTTTGGAGCTTTAATTGCCTCTTTTGCTTTGGGGGAATTTAGGGCTAGAGCTGGATCAGCACCTGTTGTTCGCTTTATGCTTGGTGCTTTTGCTATGATAGGAGCGCTTGTATTTTTGGGTTGTCCTTGGAGAATGTGGCTTAGACTAAGCGGAGGGGATTTAAGTGCATTAGCAGGTATTGGAGGGCTTATTGTTGGAATCTTAATCGGTTTATTTTTTCTAAAAAGAGGTTTTTCTCTAGGGAGAAATAGACAAGCAAGTAAGATTGTAGGCTTAGTATTTCCTATTTTTACACTGATATTATTTGGGCTTTTATTGTGGAGCTTATGGGATCCTAATGCACTTGTTAAAACTTCCCAAAAAGGTCCAGGTTCTCAACATGCTCCTTTATTAATTTCTTTGATAGTGGGTTTATTTTTAGGGGCAATTTTCCAAAGAAGTCGTTTTTGTATGATAGCTGCTATTAGAGATACAGTTCTTTTTAAAGATACGCATATCTTACAAGGAGTAATCGCTCTAGTTGTGGCGGCTTTTTTGACAAATCTTATGTTAGGAAGCTTTCATCTTGGATTTTCTAATCAACCCATAGCACACAATGATACTTTGTGGAACTTTTTAGGAATGTTACTTTCTGGTATTGCTTTTACACTTGCTGGAGGTTGCCCTGGAAGACAGCTTGTTTTAGCGGGTGAAGGTGATGGAGATGCGGGAGTATTTGTTTTTGGTTTGCTTTTTGGGGCAGCCATAGCACATAACTTTGGCTTAGCAAGTTCTCCTGCGGGGATTGGAGCTAATGCGCCCATAGCGGTATTTTTAGGGATTGTATTTTGTATTATTGTGGCATTTTTTGCTAAAGAAAGGAGAGTATAAATGAAAGAGCTTGATGTAAGGGGGCTATCTTGCCCCGAACCTGTTTTAAATTTAAAACCCCTTATTGATGAGGGGCATTTAGAAATTAAGGTTTTATGTAGTTGTGGTGCTTCTAGTGAAAACATCAAAAGAATGGCTATAAACCATAATTATGAGGTTAATTTAGTAGAATCTAACACAGATGAATTTGTCTATCTTCTTAAAAAGAAAGGTTGATTTTGGAAGATAAAAGGCTTATTTATTTAGACAATGCTGCTACAAGCTTTCCAAAAGCACCCGGCGTTAAAGAAGCAATAAGCAATTTTTTAGAAAATATCGGTGCAAGTCCTAGTAGGAGTGCACATCCACTTTCAATCGCTTCTGGGAGAATCTTGCATTCTAGTAGAAGTCTTTTGGCTAAAATGTTGGGTTTAAAAGATTTAAAAAGAATCCTTTTTACTTTAAATGCTACAAGTGCGATTAATATGGCTTTAAAAGGTATTTTAAAAGAAAAGGATATTGTAGTAACCACGCAAATGGAGCATAATGCAATCAAGCGTCCTTTAAATGCGTTAAAAGATAAGCTTAATTTACAAATTAGAGAGATACCCACTGATAGTTTAGGAAATCTTGATTTAAAAAAAGCACAAAATTTATGCAAGGGAGCTAGAGTGCTCGCTTGTGTGCATGTAAATAATGTAATGGGAGCCATCTTGCCTCTAGAAGAGCTAAGCCAAATTGCAAAAAGCACAAACACATTATTTTTGCTAGATGCAACACAGAGTGCAGGCATAATTGCCTTAAATGATATTTTTACAAAAGTGGATTTACTTGCACTTAGTGCACATAAAGGGCTTTTAGCACCTATGGGAGTTGGAGTTTTAGCGTTAAGCGATTCTTTTAATCAAGATTGTTTGGAGCCTCTTGTTTATGGTGGGACAGGTAGTCTTAGCGAGGAGGAGTTTCAGCCTAACTTTTTACCCGATAAATTTGAAAGTGGAACGCCAAATATGCATGGTATAGCAGGGCTTAAGGCGGCTTTAGAATGGATAGAGCAAAAGGGCGTTGCAAACATCTATCAAGAAAAATACGAGCTTGGGTTATATTTAAAAGAAAAGTTGAGCTCTCTTAATAATATACAAACCTATTTTCCATCTTTTGGGATAGCAAATTTCTCCTTTAGATTAAAAAATAAAAGTATTTCAGAAGTGGGTTTGAAGCTTGGGGAGACTTATGGAATTTGTTTAAGAGTTGGTTTGCACTGCTCTCCTGCCACGCATAAGGTTTTAGGAAGTCTAAAATGGGGTGGAACGCTTAGGGTAGGACTTGGAGCTTTTAATACAAAAGAAGAGATGGATTATTTGCTATTTGCTTTAAAAGAAATTAGCAAAAGTTAAAGGAAGAAAATGAAGAAGGGATATATTTTGCTCTTTAGCAGTGCAGATGCTTTTTATGGTGAAGAAATTTTAAAAGAAATGCAAAATACGCTTATCAAGCTTATGCCAACACCTAGAGAGTTTAGCAGTGATTGTGGGATATGTATTTATTTTGAATGCCAAATTTTAGAAGAATTAACTAAAAGACTTGATGAAAAAAATATAGAATATGAAATGAGATTGCAATCTTTCTAATAATAAGGCTAAATGCCAAAAATAAGAAATAAAAGGCAAGATACACTAAAATCATTTTGATGTAAAAGATGAAAATGTATGTCAAGCTTTGCTAATGCTTTGTGGTGATTATTTTGGATATACTTAGAATTTATATTAAAGAGTTATTTTGTAGCTAAAGGAAAAACCCTTAGCAAAATAAGTTTTGGCTATTGTGGGTTAAAATACAAGATAGCAGAACCCCAAGTAAGCCCACCACCAAATGCATCCAAAAGTAATTTAGAGCCTTTTTTGATTTTACCTTCTTCATAAAGATCGTTAATTGCCATAGGGATAGAAGCAGCTGAAGTGTTGCCATATTTTTGCACCGTGAGTGCGACTTTTTCTTTTGGAAAATTTAATGATTCTCCTACTGCAGAAATAATGCGTAAATTTGCTTGATGTGGCACAAAATAATCAATATCTTCTTTGTTTAGATTGTTTCTTTTTAGGATTTCTACTACATCATTTGTGAGTGTTTTTACTGCAAGTTTAAAAGTTTCATTGCCTTTCATTTTAATAAACTGCATTCTCTCTTGCAACATTGCTTCATTTGCTGGATTCTTACTGCCACAACCGGGAGTTATTAAAAAGTCTTTATATTGTCCATTAGAAGAAATATTTACATCTAGGATACTTTCTTCTTTGTTTTGTGTAGCACAAATCAGTGCTGCACCCGCACCATCTCCAAAAAGCACACAAGTGCTTCTATCTTGCATATCAATAATGCTTGAAAGTTTTTCTGCACCGATGATGAGAATGTTTTTGTAAGTTTTAGAAACAATAAAAGAATTTGCTAAAGAAAGAAGATAGATAAAGCCACTACAAGCAGCACTAATATCAAATGCAGGTTTATTGATAATCCCAAGATTGTGGGCTACCACACAAGCGGTTGAGGGCATGCAGAGAAAATCTGGAGAGATAGTAGCAACAATCACCATATCTACTTCATCGGGGCTAATTTTAGCTCTCTCTAGCGCAATTTTAGCAGCTTTTGTCGCTAAATCGCTTGTAGCTTCACTGCAATCAGCAAAACGCCTTTCTTTTATTCCTGTGCGTTTGCTAATCCACTCATCGCTTGTATCCACAATCTTTGCTAGATCATTATTTGTAATTATTTTTTTTGGGATATATGCACCAATGGATTTTAAAGATGCATAAATTTCATTTTCCATTGGCTAACCTTGTTTGTATTGTTTAATGGCATCGAGTATTTTGTCATTAATATTATTTTCTAGGGTGCTAATTGCTTGAAAAATAGCATTTTTCATAGCTTTTGCATTGCTTTTTCCATGACAAATTATCACACTACCATTAATCCCTAAAAGCGGTGCTCCACCATATTCTGCATAGTCAATTTGTTTTTTAAGTTTTCTAAAAACATTTTTCATAAACAATGCACCAAAAATTCCTATGGGAGAGGATTTGATGTATTTTTTTAGAAGATATACAATAGAATCAGCAACACCCTCGCTTGTCTTTAAGACAATGTTACCCACAAAACCATCGCATACAATCACTTCCACAGAAGAATCAAAAATATTATTACCTTCAATATTCCCTATGAATGCAGGATGTTTTTTTAGTAAGCTAGAAGCTTCTCTTGTGATTTCATTACCTTTGCATTCTTCTTCCCCATTTGCCAAAATACCTATTTTAGCATTAGAGTGCATAAGCACAGAAGTGGCATACTCATAGCCCATAATGCCAAATTCAAAGAGATTTTCACTTTTGCATTCTACATTTGCACCTGCATCTACCACCAAAGAACGCTTTCCATCAATGCGTGGCATAAGTGTGCAAATAGCAGGACGCGAAACCCCTTCGATTCTGCCAACTTTTAGGGTTGCTAGGCTCATAGTGGCACCACTATGTCCTGCGGATACGACCGCATCTACCTCTTTGTTTTTTAGCATTTCAATCGCTACATAAATAGAGCTTTCTTTGCGTTTTAATGCTGAAGTAGCTCCTTCTTCCATTGTGATAAAATCTTCACAATGTACTATTTGAACTTTTTTGGCAAATTCTGCGGGAATAAGAGGCTCTAAAATCTCCTTCTTTCCTACTAAAATTGCTTCAAAGTTTTTCTCTTTTAATGCTAAGAGAACACCTTCAACTAAAGGTAGAGATCCAAAATCTCCCCCCATTGCATCAATGGCAACTTTCATTGAAGTAATTAACCTTAACCTTTATAGTTTCCAGTGAATTTATTAACACGATGTGGCATTTTCCATGTGCCATCTTTATCTTTAACAGGCATTGCTAAAGTGATTTTATAATGTGTTCTCCTTTTTGCTGCTCTTGTCTTACTAACGCGTCTTTTTGGAACTGCCATAATTTACTCCTTAAATTAATTTAATCTTCTTTTGAGTGAAAATCGCAACGAATCATTTCTAATTCACTTCTCAAAATTTCAGAAAAGTCAATCATACCATTTTCACACTCAATAATTTCTTCAAAATTTTCAGATTCGCATACAAAAATACCTTCACTTAAATAAAATTCTAATTTTTCATCTAAGGTTTTTATGTATTCTTGTCCGCTAATATCACAGACTAATTCTAATTCTCCGCTTAATCTAGCATTGAATTTTAAAAGTCTTGTATCATACTCACAAGGGGTTAAAGCCCCTTCTAAAACCACATTATCTTTACCATTTTCACTCTTGAAATCAAAGCAAAAAGGAATTTTTTGCTCGTTTCTTAAAGTTTGTAAAGCCCTAGCAAAGGGTATTTTATGGTTTGTTAGCAAATTTCTCTTTTTGCAAAGAAAAATGCGATTTCTTTTTGTGCATTTTCTAGGCTATCGCTACCATGCACTGCATTTGCATCTATGCTATCTGCAAAATCTGCTCTAATTGTTCCAGCTGCAGCTTCTTTTGGATTTGTAGCACCCATAAGTTCGCGGTTTTTAGCTACTGCATTTAGTCCTTCTAAAACCATAACTACAACAGGTCCGCTAACCATAAAATCTACTAAATCAGGGAAAAAAGGTCTTTCTTTATGTACTGCATAAAACTCTTTTGCATCTCTTTTGCTAAGATAAACTCTTTTCATAGCTACAACTCTTAAGCCATTAGTTTCAAACCTATCAATAATTTTGCCAATTACATTTTTTTTAACAGCATCTGGTTTGATAATGGATAATGTCTGCTCCATTCATAACTCCTACCCCAAAATTTGGGAAATTTTAAATTTAAAGGTTGCTATTATACTACCTTAAACCTACGATGAAGATTAAAATAAATTAAAATCTTTTTGGAGGCTTGATTTGTAATATTCTTAAAGCCCTATAAAAGCGGTTAACTCCATAGTTTGCTTTTGTGTCAATTTTATAACTTAAAACTTTTAAATATTCTAAAATTTCTTTTTTGGATAAATCATTTTTTAAAGCAGATTCTAAAAGAATATAGTGTGGGATTTTAATGTGTGAATTTTGAAATTTTTTAAAAATTTTTTTGTAAAACTCTCTATGCTTTTTAATGCAAACCCTTCCAAAAACAAAGGGTAAATGTTGTTTTTGAACCCAAAATTCCCCCATATCTATATAATCTTTTTTGCCTTCTTTTTGTTGTTTTAAGATTTCTTTTAACGCTCTATCTCCTATTAGAACGCGTCCTTTTAGCCCCAAAACTTTCAAAAGTGCATTAGAAGTGTCTGATTGATAGTCGCTTCCGCTTTGATTTTTTAATGCAATTACACTTAAAACCTTTTTTCTAGCAACGATTCCTATATTGTGTGCATGAAAATTATAGCGTTTTTGATTGAGTGCTGTGATAGAAGAAACAAATCCTGCATCAATTCTTCCAAAGATAAATTCTTGATTGAGTTTTGCTGGATAAGATTTTTTCTTTTGATAAAAAAGCTTAAAAGAAGCAGGTAAAGGATAGCTTTTGATAAATACTTCAAAAGGCAAAAGATTAAGATAGTCAATTTTTCCAAAACGCATTTGTATTTCCTAATAAGAAAAATATAATTTTATTTACAAAAATATTAAAGTTTAATTTTAACACTTTTTAAAATTCTTTGGTAAGTAGTTTTTTAAAAAAATAATGTTAAAATATATTAAAAGTAAAAAATCTCACAAAATAATTTAAAGAGATTTGAGCAAGCAGTAAATTTAAAATTTAATGTAAGGATAATTATGAATCCTCTTTTATTGGAGACTATTAATAATCTACCACCCTTGCCAAAAACGGTAATAGAACTGCGTGATTATATTGATAAAAAAGGTGCAGATGTTAAATTAGGAGATGTTGCGACAATTATCTCTAAAGATCCCTTATTGGTTGGAGAGCTTTTGAGATTGGCAAATTCTCCTTTTTATGGCTTTTCAAGACAGGTTTCAACTTTGCAACAAGTGATTTCTCTTTTGGGTATTACAAACATTAAAAATATCGTTCTTGCAAATTCTATCCGAAGTAATTTTATTATTGATGTATCTCCTTATGGTTTAGAAACAAGCACTTTTTTGGAAAATTGTGCTAAAGAAGTGGATTTTATTTCAGAATGGTTGCAGGAGGAAGATAAATCTTTGGCAAATACTCTAGTGCCTTGTGCGATGCTTTTAAGGCTTGGAATGATTTTGCTTTCTTCTATTCTTATTCGCATAGGTAAAGATAAAGAATTTTTGTATGCAAATGAAACAAATGGATTTAGAGATATTCATGAGCTAGAAAATCAATATTGCGGTGTGGATAGTATCGCCTTTTTGGGGTTTTTATTTGATTATTGGAAGTTTGATGAAGTGCTTATACAAGGTATTGCATTTTTAGACAATCCCCATGCAGCAGAAGGGGAGATCCAAAAAATAGCTTATGCACTTGCTATTACTAATACACTTTTTGAGCCTTATCAACCCTTAAGCCATTTCAATGCTAAAAAGGCTATTGCTCTTTTAAATGAAGCGCAAACTCAAGGTGTTCATTTTGAACTTGCAAATTTTTTAAACAAGTTACCTAAAGAAACTAAAGAAAAACTTGAAAAAGATTTAGAGGCTTAAAAACTCTAAATCAAAAGATATCATTTTAAAAACTGCATTCATACAAAAGCATTAGTGCTTCATTATCTATATCTTTTGCAATCTTTTTATCAAAAGAAGAATAAACTTTAATCTCTTTAAAACCCACTTTCTTTAAATACTGCTCCATCTCTCCTATCTTATAAAGATGGATAACAAAATCCATACTCTCCGTCTTTAATAGTTTATCCCCATCATAAAGCTCATAAATTCCAGGAGAAAATTGCGTTTGAGTAAGCTCTTCATAAAAATTTTTACTTTTTAGATGCAAACTAAAACCCTCTTTTGTTTTTACACAAACATTTTCTTTATATGCATTATCATTGGGTAACTTTGTAAAAATCGTATCCACTCCAAAAACAAGCTTGCCTTTTTGTTTTAAAAGCTCTTTTAATTTACATAAAACTTTATGTAAAATTTGCATATCACTAAAAAGCCCTATAGAACCCGAAGGAATAAAAATATAATCAAATTTTTCTTTTGTAGGATAATCTAAAAAATCCGCTTGCATAACTTTCGCACAAGGAGCTTTCGCTTTTAGTGCATCTAGCATTTGCTTAGAAGAATCCATTCCGCTAATATCAAAACCTCTTTGCAAAAATGGCACTAAAAATCTTCCGCTTCCACAAAGTGGCTCTAAGATTCTTTCTCCTTTTTTAGCATAAGCTAAATAAAATTCCAATTCATCTTTTGGGGCTTCTTTATGTAATATTTCATACATTCTTGTGCATAAACTCGCATAATAATTTCGCAATTTTCCTCCTTGTCAATTACTAAAAATACATTATATCAAATTTATAGAAGTTCATTTTTTTTAATTTATTTTTATAGAGTTAATGTTGCTTAAAAAATTTAAGTTTTATTATGATATGATTTAAAAAATAAAAATACAAGGTGAATTTATGAAAAAAGAGTTTTTATTTACATCAGAATCAGTTACCGAAGGACATCCTGATAAAATGGCAGATCAAATTAGTGATGCGATTTTAGACTATATTATTGAAAGAGATCCTAAGGCTAGAGTTGCTTGTGAAACCCTGCTTTCAAATGGTTATTGTGTAATTGCAGGGGAGCTTAAAACCCACGCTTATGCACCTATGCAAGATATCGCAAGAGAAGTGATTAGGGAGATAGGCTATGTGGATGCAAAATATGGCTTTGATTATAGAAGTGCAGGTGTGCTAAATGGAGTAGGAGAGCAAAGTCCCGATATTAATCAAGGGGTAGATAGAGAAGATGGCGAGATAGGTGCAGGAGATCAAGGGCTAATGTTTGGTTATGCTTGTCGTGAAACCGATGTGCTTATGCCACTTCCTATTTATTTATCCCATAGAATTACTGAAAGGTTAGCAGAGGTGAGAAAAAATGGCACATTGCCTTTCTTGCGTCCTGATGGAAAATCCCAGGTAACTATCAAATATGCTGATGGTGTGCCTGTTGGGATTGATACGATTGTAGTTTCTACACAACACAGCCCTGAAACTTCACAAAATGATTTAAGAAATGCAGTGATTGAAGAGGTTGTCAAAAAGGCTCTTCCTAAAGAATTTGCAAACGACAATATCCGCTATTTTGTGAATCCAACAGGTAAATTTGTAATCGGAGGACCTCAAGGAGATGCGGGATTAACCGGTAGAAAAATCATCGTAGATACTTATGGAGGAAGTTGTCCGCATGGTGGAGGTGCATTTAGTGGAAAAGATCCTAGCAAGGTAGATAGAAGTGGGGCATATGCTATGCGTTATGTAGCTAAAAACCTTGTTGCAAGTGGGATTTGTGATAAAGCTACTATTCAAATCGCTTATGCAATCGGTGTGGTAGAACCCGTATCAATTTTAGTAAATACGCATGGGACAGGTAAAGTAGAAGATTCTAAAATTGAAGAATGTGTGAAAAATATCTTCCGCCTTACTCCAAAAGGTATTATTGAAAGCCTTGATTTATTGCGTCCAATTTATAGAAAAACTGCTAGTTATGGGCATTTTGGTAGAGAATTACCAGAATTTAGTTGGGAAAAAACCGACAAAGCACAAGAAATCAAAGATTATTTCAAAATTTAAGGATTAAAGTTACAAGCTCTAAGGCTTGTAGCATTGTCTTTTATCCACTTTGTTGGTTTCTAAAATTTATAAATATCTAAAATCATAATTAATATTTTAAACTTTATTAAGTAGTAGTTATGTTTGCATTGCTTTAAGCTTGTTTTTATTGTCTTTTGAAGATGTACAAAGGAACTAATTGTGGAATTAATAATTATATTTGTAATTTCACTAAAACAAACACATAATATAAATTCAATGTGTTTTTAGTTAAACCCTATTTAACTTAGACTTAAAGCAATATTCTATTAAGAATACACAAATTTTATCTTTAAAATGCAAAGCAGGTTGGAATCTTCCTTTTTGCCTTTTTATTGATATAGTTAGATTTATAGCAAAATGGGTAAAAGCTATAATTCTATGCCTTTTTAATTCATACACACATTTTATCTAATTTTAAAATCCTTGCTAAATTCACACAATAATTTTCAAATCTCATAAAACAAATCTTTTTATAAAATTATTAAATTTAAAAAATTCTTTATAAAAAACAATCTAATTTTTTAATCTCTTTACAAAAATTTCTAAATTTTTTTAAAATTTTTTCTCTTTTTTAAAATATTTAATCTAGCCATAATACTTACTTATATTAAGTATATTATATTGT
>NZ_QXJG01000023.1 GCF_003670295.1 Helicobacter burdigaliensis | reverse complement strand
TAATGAAGAACTAAAGAAACCTAGTGGAAATGTAAATGAAGAACTACATCTCGTAGGGAATAATGTATTTATTAATGCGGATAGTTCTTATATTAAATCTGATAAAATCAATCTTACTGCAACTAACAAAGCAGAAATTCAAAGAACAATGATTGATTTTGCAGAAGATGATTATAACTTTTATAAAAACATACAAGGGGAGATTGTAAAAGCTGATTATAAAGATTATACAAACAATACCACAAGTGGAAAAGACTTTCAAAAGATTGTAACTCTAGGCAATATGGGAGATGAAAAGAAAAATGCAATAGAATGGTGGTATTTTGCTAATGGGTGGAATTATCACGAAAATGATGCAAAAGGCAAAGGAGATATTAGAAGTATTGATGAATTTAGATTAGTGGGGGATATTGATTTTAGTGGAAATAAAGGAGAGGGAAAAGTAGGTAAAGATTGGCAAAATTATGCTAATTATTGCATAGAGGGACTTGGTTGTGCGAGTATGATTGTGGGGTCAGGCATTAATGATGCTTTTAGGGCCAACTTTGATGGACAAGGATATACACTAAAGAATATTAATATTGATACGACAATTACGGGAGATTATAAACCTAAATATGTGGGGATATTTGGGTATATTGATGGAGGAGAGTTTAAAAATATTAATGTGGATTATATGGGTGGAGGAGCTAAAATGGATGCTGATATGTCGTTTATAGGTGGTTTTGCAGGATATATTGACAAAGGAACTTTTTTAAATATTGTTTTAAATAATATAAAAAATATTGAAAGCGATAATTCATTTACGGGAGGATTTGCAGGGAGTACAGATGGAAATTTCAAAAATATTAATCTAAGCAATATAGGCAATATTAAAGGTAGATATGCAGGTGGATTTGCGGGGGTAAACTATTCGGGAGGAGTTTATCAAAATATTTCCTTAAGTGATTTAAAAAAGATTGAAAGTGAAATATATGCAGGTGGTTTTATGGGGGAAATTAATGGCTATGGAATTTTTTCTAATATCCAACTTGATGATATAGAAAATATCTGCGGTTATGATTCTGGCGGTTTTGTTGGAGAAATTTATGGTGGTAGTAATTTATCTAGTATCACATTAAACAATATAGGAAATATCAGTAGCAAAGGTAGTTCTGGTGGTTTTATTGGGATAGGTTATGGAGGAACTTTTTCAAATATCGTTTTAAATAATATAGGAAGTATTAGTGGTATTATTGTGGGTGGCTTTGCTGGAAGTATTGAAGTAGATATAACCTTTGAAAACATCTATATCTACTTTAATCCTAATGCTACAATCCAAGGTAAAGAAAATGCAGGTAAATTTGTGGGGGAAATTTATAATAACAACGCCTCCCATGTCTTTGAAATTGTCTTCAATAATGTCAATCTCTACTATGCAGATAGTCAATTTCAAGGATTAGAAGATATAGGATACGAGGGAGGTAATGTCACCATCACAGGCAAAATCACTTCTATAAAAGATAAAACCCACGATGAATTTATCCAAGCAGTATTAGAAGATAAAGCTTTAAAAGAGGCAGGAATCTATCAAGATGATAAGGGCAATCTAAGCTTCTTTGAACCTTTGGATAATGGTAATGGTAGCAATGGAGATAACAATAACGATTCTGGCTTCAAAGATGAAAACGGAGATGGCTTAAATGATGTAATTCTAACCAAAGATGACTTCAGCCCAAAAATCCTAGAAGAAATCCTAGGCAATTTAAACTTTAATCTCTTAGAGATTAAAACTGAAGAAGATATAAGAGCTATCAAACAAACCCTAGAATTCTTATTAGCCTTTATAGGAAGCGATGGATTAGAACAATTAGGTATCTTTAGTAAATTTGATTTAGCAAATAAAAATCTAGCTAATGAGATTACACAAGAAAAGATTAATAATCTCTACAATGCTTTATTAAAGAATCAAGAAAATATTCAAAAGATTAATGCCTTTAATCAAAAGTTTCAAGAATATATGAAAGAATACAATACTTATCTAACAGGTTTAGAAGAGTGGCTAAAACCACAATTAGAAGCAAAGTATAAAGAACTCATTTCTTTAAGAAAGGATATGGAAGAATCCTATAATAAATTACAAGGAGATATAGGAACTATCTTTACACTCAATAAAGATTATAAAGCATTAGCAAACAATAACAATGTAAGATTTAATCTTGCTTCTTTAAATCTTATTCCTTTAATCCCTAATGTAGATAAGGATGATAATCAAAAGATAACTTCTCCTCTAAAAGACATTAATGCTTCTATGATAAATAAAGAAAAGATAGTCTTAGTAAAACCAGCAGAAGAAGAAAAAGAAGCTCTAGATGAAGAAAAAGGAACTCTAAATAGTAGAACTTGTGTAGTAAGTGAGAATTTTAAAACAAATAATCCTTGTATGGCAGAAAGAATCTAAGATTCATATTTAAGACATCTAGCAGAAGATTTGGGAAGATTTTAGAATGCACGAACACTAAGTTCGCTAACATTCTAAAATTTCCCAAAAGCTAAAGCTATATGCCGTAACTACTATAATTTATTATTTTAGCTTTTTATCTTTTTGAAACTTACTGATCTTTAAAAACATTAACTCCTTGAAAAGCCCTTTAAAACTTTTATTCTATGCAATAACTACTAGAATTTATAATTATTTTTGTTACTGCAAATAATCCTAAGCTACTTATATTATCATTGCGAGGAGCAAAGCGACGAAGCAATCTAAAAGAATAACATCCAAGGATAAATTCCTTTAGACTGCCACGCAAATGCTAACGCATTTATTTGTAATGATTTTTAGGTTATTTAAAAGCGAGTAAATCCATAAAGCTTAATGAATACTCAAAATGCTAGATGAATTTAATTCTTTTTAAAAATTAAAAGTGTGCAGACATTTGCAGAAAATGATTTTGTATATATGGAGCTAAAGCCTAATTCTTCTAGCTCTAAAATAAGCTTGTTAGCAGTTAAAAACTCTTCAATAGAATCGGGTAAATATTTATAAGCTTTATAATTTTTAGAAATAATCCCGCCCACAAAAGGCAAAATATTTTTAGTATAAAATCCCATAAGTTTTTCTAAAAGGCTGGGATTTTCGCATTTTGTAAATTCTAAAATCACTAAAAGCCCCCCCTTTTTTAAAACTCTATTAAATTCTTCAAAGGCTTTTTTGCGTTCTACTACATTGCGGATTCCATAAGCGATGGAGAGCACATCAAAAGAAGTGCTTTCTAGTGGAAGCTTTGTGGCTTCAGATTGTAAAAATTGAATTTCTGGAAGCTTTTTTTTGGCTACTTCTAGCATATTTTTGCTAGGATCAATCCCTACAATTTTATTAATTTGTATGCGGTTAGATTTTGCGTTTTTTATCCAGTGATTTATCATATCGCCTGTGCCACAAGCAACATCAGCAATGCAGAGATTTTCCAAGCTTTTTGTGCTAAGACTTTTAAAGACAAAATTACAAGCTTTTTTACGCCAAGCTATATCTATCCCACAGCTCATCACGCGGTTAGCTAGATCGTAGCTATCTGCGATATTATCAAACATACTAATAATTTCTTGTTGTTTTTGTGACATTTAAAATTCCATTTTTCTTTGATTTTTATGGTGTGCTATTGTAGCAAGGCTTAGCCAAGATTCTAGACTTTCAATTTGAGCGAGAGTGCTTTTTGTGGAAGTCCCTCCATAAGAGTTTCTGCTATTCATAGAGTTTTCTAAGCTTAAAGCACTATGGGCTTCTTTTGGGATAGCACTATCAACCTTGCAAAGCTCTTCTATGCTAAGCTCACTTAAATCTTTGCCTATACTTTCAGCATAGCTTACTGCTTTTCCTGTGATGTGATGGGCTTCTCTAAAGGGGATATTGCAGTGGCTTACTAGAAAATCCGCTAAATCTGTGGCACATAAATGCCCTTTTTTGCAAGCTTCTTGCATTTTGTCTTTGTTGATTTGCATCGTTTTTAAAAGATCTTTTAAAATTTGCAGACAAATCTCCATATTTTCAAAGCTATCAAATACAGCTTCTTTATCTTCTTGAGTGTCTTTGTTGTAAGCTAGTGGAAGCCCTTTAAGCACGGTTAAAAGCCTAAAAAGATTCCCATACATTCTCCCACTTTTCCCCCTTAGGAGTTCAGGGACATCGGGATTTTTCTTTTGTGGCATAATGGAGCTTCCAGTAGAATATGAATCGCTTAGTGTGATAAATCTAAATTCATAGCTACTCCACAATACAAGCTCTTCTGCAAGGCGTGAGATGTGCATACTAAGCATACTTAAATCGTATAAAAAATCTAGTGCAAAATCTCTATCGCTTACACTATCAGTGGCATTTAGCGTAGGTGCTTCAAAGCCTAGTGCTTCTGCAGTATAGAATCTATCAATCGCATAAGGAGTTCCTGCAAGTGCAGCAGAGCCAAGCGGAGAGAAGTTGTTGCGTTTGTAGCTTGAAGTTAGCCTTTCAAAATCTCTTACAAACATACAAGTATAAGCACACATTATAAAGCCAAAATTTACAGGTTGGGCGTGTTGGAGATGCGTCATACCGGGCATTATGGTTGTGGTATGCTCTTTGGCTAAGTCTAGCAAAGTAGAAATAAGCTCCAAAACTAATGAAGAAATTTGATAATTAGCACTTAGGGTAAAAAGCCTAAAATCAAGTGCCACTTGATCGTTTCTGCTTCTTGCAGTATGGAGCTTTTTACCTGCATTGCCTATAAGTTCTGTTAGGCGAGATTCTATTGCCATATGAATATCTTCATCACTAAGTTTAAAGATAAATTCCCCATTTTCAATTTCTTTTTTAATGCTATCTAGTCCCTTATGGATTGCTTCTTTTTCTTCTTTGCTTAAAATCCCACAACGCTCTAGCATACTAGAATGTGCTTTAGAGCCTAAAATATCTTGCAAATAGAGCTTTTTATCAAAAGGGAGTGAAGCATTAAAAGTATCTAAAATCTTAGCTGCACCCTCTTTAAATCTTCCGCCCCAAAGTTTTGAATTTTCCATAAAAATTTCCTAAAATGGCTTTAAAATCACTAAGATTGTAATAATGATAAGGGCAAGGGTTGGGACTTCATTGTAAGCGCGGAAAAATTTACCACTTTTTTTACAACGATCTTCTCTAAAAGCTATCATATAGCGATAAAGGCTAAAATGATAAAGTGCAAGTAAGACTACAATTAGGATTTTAGCATGCATCCATCCGCCCCCGCTAAGGAAGCTAGGCTCTAAATAAAGTAACCAAATTCCTGAAATAAATGTGCAAATTAATGCAGGATAGCCAATGAAGTTAAAAAGCTTTTCTTCTTGGATTTTTACCACATCACAAAAGCCTTTGTTGCTAATGTGTTCTGCATGATAAACAAAAAGGCGTGGCATATAAAAAAGCATCGCCATCCAAGATACAAAAGAAAGAATGTGAAAAATTTTGACATAATAAAAAGTCATTTAAAACCCTTAAATTTGAAAAATAAAATAGGATTATAGCTTAAGGAACTTAAAATTTTATAGTTTTGTGTGAAAGTTTGTTAGATAAAGTTATGTTATAATCTCTCTACTTTAAATTTAAAGACAAGTGGAGTTTAGTATGAAGCAATATTTAAAGAAGATTAAAGATCCAAAGATCGCGGGAATCTTTGCTAAAAGTGGTTTAGGGCTTGTTGCGGTTTTGGCAATCAGTGGTTGTGGAAGCTCTGAAAATAATAGTGCAAATAGTGGGCTAGAAGAGGCTACTAAAAAGGGTGCTACTGTGATGATTGAAGAGCAAAGTGATGGAAGCTATAAGATTTTAGAAGAATATCCAAGTAGCACCACAAGGGTAATTTTAAAAGAAAAAGATGGCAATGAGCGGATTTTAAGCCAAGAAGAGATTGATAAAATCATCGCTGAAGAAAACAAAAAGATAGAAGCTGGTACTTCACAGCTTACAAACCCAACAGGTGGGGGGCTATCTTTAGGAGAAACGATTTTAGCAAGTGCTGCTGGAGCGATTTTAGGAAGCTGGATAGGTAGTAAGCTTTTTAACAATCAAAACTACCAAACACAGCAAAGAACGACTTATAAAAGCCCTCAAGCTTATGAGCGTTCTCAAAATTCTTTTAAACAAAATGCAGCAGGCACAGCAGGGCGTAGTGGATTTTACTCACCAAATTCTAATAATTCTCCTGCTAGCACAACCCGCTCTAGTCAATCTAGCTCATTTGGAGGATAAGTAAGTGAATATTTTAAAAGCAAATCCTTTAAGCAATCAAGATTTAGAAGAATTAGGGCTTTCTTGGCATACAGATGTGGATAATACCCCCTATGTGAGTGATGAAATCATAGAAGTAAGCGAAGAAGAAGCGGAAGGCTATTATGAAGCGAGCAATGAGCTTTATGATATGTTTGTAGAGGCTGGGCAGTATGTTATTGATAATGATTTATTCTTTGAGCTAGGAATCCCTTTTAATTTAGTAGATGCGATTAAGATGAGCTGGGAAGAAGAGGTGCATTGGCATCTTTATGGGAGATTTGATTTGGCAGGTGGGCTAGATGGAACTCCTATCAAGCTTTTAGAATTTAACGCAGATACGCCTACTATGGTGTATGAGAGTGCGATTATCCAATGGGCGCTTTTAAAGAAAAATGGATTTAGCGAATCTTTGCAATTTAATAGCCTTTATGAAGCTTTGGGGCATAATTTTATGCGTATGATTACGCTAGGAGAGGATATTTCAAACTTTGATTCTATTTATGAGGGTTGGAAGATTCTTTTTTCAAGCATTGCAGGAAGTATTGAAGAAGAACGCACGGTGAAGCTTTTAGAAGTAATTGCTAGGGAAATTGGATTTAATACTGGCTTTTGCTATGCACATGAGGCAAATTTAAGTGAGAGCGAGGGCTTAAGCTATAATGGGGAGAATTATGAGTTTTGGTTTAAGCTTATTCCTTGGGAGAGCATTGCTATTGATGAACCTGAACTTGCAAATTTAATCACTGCAATGATTAGAAACAAAAATACAATCTTTTTAAATCCGGCTTATACTTTAATGTTTCAAAGCAAGAGAATGCTAAAAATCTTATGGGATCTTTTCCCAAAACATCCTTTACTTTTGGAGACTTCTTATACACCCCTAGCTTCTAAGCAGGTTAAAAAACATGCTTTTGGTAGAGAGGGTGAGAGCGTGAGCATTTTAGATGCGTTAGGGAATCCTATAAAAGAAAATGGCGGAGATTATTCAAATTATCCTGAAATTTATCAAGAGTTTGCTACTTTAAATTCTCATAATGGAAGCTTTTATCAAGCTAATGTTTTTTATGCTTATGAGGCTTGTGCGTTAGGATTTAGAAAGGGAGGAGAGATTATGAATAATATGTCAAAATTTGTATCCCATAAGATAAAATAGATAAAGTATTTAAATAATCTAAAAAACCATAGCCTCTTAAATAGAGGCTATACAAGCTTTTTGCAGATTCTATAAATTTAGCAAAATTATCTTAAAAGCTTACTTTAGAGAGGAATAGCCCCTCTGGAGGGCAAGGGATTTTAAAAATTTCCTTCCCTAAAAGCTGGGCTTTAAAATCGCATACTTTTAAATTTCCTTTATCAATTTCTAATAAAAATCCCACTATAAGACGGATTTGAGAGCGTAAAAATCCATTGCCACAAATAGAAATCACATAAAAATTTCTTATCTTGCGTAGTTTTGCACGATAAATTGTTCTTATAGGACTTTTAGTTTCGCTACCCACTTTCATAAAAGCACTAAAATTATGTGTTCCGATAAGCAATCCCAAAGCTTCTTTGATTAAAGATTCATTTTTAATAACATAAAAATGAGAAAAGCTATTTAAAAAAGGCGATGAATTTTGTGATAGGAGATAGCAATAACCTCTTTTTTTAGCGCTAAATCTTGCATTGAATTCTTCATCCACTTTCCAAATTTGCTTGATTTTTAAGGCAGGGTAGAGCTTAGTGTTTAAAAGAGTTTGAAGCTTTTTAAAGTCTTTAAAAAAGGGTGGTAAATCAAGAGAGATGATTTGTGCGCTTGCATGCACTCCTTTATCTGTTCTCCCGCTTGCTATAAATTTATCAAAAATCCCTACACTATAAAAAACTTCTTGTAGTTTATTAGCTATGGTTGGAATCCCTTCTTTTTGAGATTGAAAACCATAAAAATCCCCTCCATTGTAGGCGATTTTCATTGCTACTTTCAATAATATTTCCTAATTAAACGACAATAAGCAAAATATCCTAAAGAAAACCACAAAAGAGGCACCAAAATCATACCCACTAAAGGGAGATAGCTTGTAGCAAGATAAGTGATTCCATAAAATCCCCCTACTGCTAACATTGTTTGCAAAATTGTGTAGTTTTTATCATAGCGTGGATTTTTGATTCCAATAAGAGGGAAGTAAAATAAACTTGCTAGAGGGAAGAGCGATACAATTACATAAAGGCTTAAATTTTGTCGTATTTTGTCTTTTTTGGGATTGTCTAAAAAAGCTCTTTTCCAATAGTTGAATACTCCAAGATTATCGCTAAAGTCGCTTATAAGACTATTTCTCAAGGTAAGCTTTTCAAAATCAATTTTTTCTAATTCATTTTGGTTTTGCCTATAAATTTTTCCATTTTTTAAAAAAACTTCCATAATGCCATTTTGGTTTGCCATATGAGCTTCTTTGGCTAAGATAAAACCACCATTTTCTGCAAAAGAAAGCAAGACAATATTTTCATAAGAATTTTTGTCTTCATTCATATTTTGGGTATAAACTAGCCAATCACCGAGTTTTTGGCCAAACTCATTGGGAGATAAATTTAGATGGATACTACTCTTTTTTTGTTCTAAAAATTGTCTATAAGCTACATCACTAAGAGGCGTTAGCACTAATGAAACCATAAAAAGAGTGAAGCTAACAAGCAAGGCAATGGGTAAAAAGATTTTTATAATTTTTAAAGGACTCATTCCCAAAGCAAAGAGGACAGGTAATTCATAATCAAAAGAAAGTCGTGAAAGAGAAATAGCACACGCTACAAAAAAGCTAAGTGGAATCACAAAAAAAATCATTGTAGGCAATGTATAAAGATAAAGAGATAATAATTCTAAAAAACTTATTTTAACTACAAAAGTAACCCCAGCTATACGGATAAATATTACGACAGAGGCAATAAAAAATAGCACCAAAAAGATGGGAAAAAATATTTGTGCAAAGCTTAAAAAAAGATAATTTTTAATCCGCAAAATCGCCTACCTTGTCCTTATGTTTAAACAAAAAAGTATTTTACTAAAAATTCGCTAAAAGTTCCCAAAAATAAAAAAGGGACAAAAGGAATCTTTTTTTGTTTATAGATTGAAAGATAAAAAAGAGCAAAAACGCTCCCCAAAAAAATTCCTATCATTCCAGAAATTACTCCAAAAGTAGCCCCCATAGAACCAAAGATTAACACATCTCCTTCGCCCATAATCTCTTTTCTAAAGAGGGCTCCGCCCAAAAAGCGTAAAACTTCTGCAAAACCAACAAGAACTAAACCGCTTATTAAAAACCCTAAAGAATCTGTTTTTTCTAAAAAATAAAATCCACATAAATTTGCAAATAAAAAAAGCAATAGATTAAGATTATCAGGAATTTCAAAATAAAAATAATCCAAAAGCGCTAAAGCCAAAAAGCAAAGAAAAAACAAAAGATAAAAAATGCCTAAAATTCCAAAAAGATAATAGCAAACAATCCCCATTATCCCACCAAAAAGCTCTGCTAAAAATTGCCAAAAGCCAATTTTAGCCTTGCAATTTTTACAAACTCCCTTTAAGAAAAGATAAGAAAACAAAGGGATTAATTCATAAAATTTTAATGTTTTGTGGCAGTTTTGGCAAAAGGAGCGTGGAGCGATAATGCTAACTCCTTTTGGGATTCTACTCACAAATATATTAAAAAATGAAGCTAAAATACAGCCAAGAATGCATATAAATATATATTCCATTTTATCTCTTTAAAATTTTGATACAATTTTACATTAAACTTTGAAAATAAGGGTGCATTATGAAAGAACTTATCCGTTTTTGCGTTTCTTTACCTAAGAATCTTTTAGAGGAATTAGATAGCAATCTAACGCGTGGCTATTCCTCTAGGTCTGAAGTGATACGGGATTTAATACGTGAGAAGATTATACAAAAAGAATGGGATATAACTCAAGATGAAAGTATAGGTGTTTTAACGATTATTTATAATCATCACCACAAGGAACTTAACCAAAAATTGATAGATTTGCAGCATGCTGCTTCTCATAAAAGTATCCAGATTCTTTGCACCACACATACACATATTAACGACAATAATTGCCTTGAAACCATTATGCTAAGGGGTGATTCAAGAGAGATTGAGGAGCTAAGCCTAAAAATTGGCGGGTTAAAGGGTGTAAAATTTTCAAAGCTTACAAAAACTTTGGCGCTCGATGACTAAAATAGAGAAAATTGCAGTTTTTGGGGGATCGTTTGATCCACCACACTTAGGGCATTTGGAGATTATTAAAAATGCACTTGCAACTTTAGAGATTGATAGATTATTTGTCGTGCCTACTTTTTTAAGCCCTTTTAAAAAGAATTCTTTATTTAGCCCACAAAAAAGACTTTTTTGGCTTAGATGTTTACAAGAAGAATTAAAAGAGGATAAGCTTAGCATTTTAGATTATGAAATAAGACAAAACAAGCCTACACCCACGATAGAAACGATAGAATTTTTAAGCCAAAAATACCACCCAAAACAAATCTTTTTGCTTTTAGGAAGCGATCAAATACAATCTTTGCCTAAGTGGCATTCTTATGAAAAATTAAAAACAAAGGTAGAATTTGTTATAATAGAACGAGAAGGTTATAAGATACCAGCTTCTTTTAGAGTTTTGCCTATGCAAAAGGTGCAAATAAGCTCCACACAGCTAAGAGAGGATTTAAAAAAAGAGCAAAAAGAGCTTTTAGGATATATTCCAAAAGTGATTTTGCAAGATTTAATAAAGGAAAAATAAATTGCAAATAGAACAAACAATAGAATTAATTTGTCGCTTACTAGAGGATAAAAAGGGCGAAAATATAGAAACTTTTGATTTAAGAAATAGTGATTATTTTGTGGATTATGTCGTGATTGCCACAGCACTTGTGGATAAACACGCTTTGGCACTTTTAGATACTTTAAAAGTGGAGCTTAAAAAAGAGGGGATTAGCTTTTTTAATATTGATGATGAGAATCCAGATTGGATTGTGGCAGATTTGGGCGATATTATCGTGCATCTTTTCACAGAAAATCAAAGAAAAAAGTTTAATTTAGAAGAATTTTTACAAAAAATGGCAAAACAAAAGCAAGATTAATTTATTTTATAAGGCTTTGCAATCTTTAAAAGTGCGCTTAAAAATTGAGCAGGAAAACTCTGCCAATAAAATTTATCACACGCTAAAATAATTTCTTTTCTAGCACGAGAGAGTGCTACATTTAGAGTAAAGAGTGCTAGAGGATTCCTAGAATCGCTTAGGTAATAATTTAAAATCACAGGGCTTAAAAGAATGCTATCAAACTCTTGCCCTTGTGCAGAATGGATAGTGAAGACACATTCTAATGCCCTTAGGCTTGGCATTTTGCTTAAAATAAGTTTTCTTTGATTGACAAAGGGAGTGAGGATTGCAAAATCCTTTTTTGCAAGGATAAAATTTTGTGCTAGAGTGCAGATGCTATTTGCTTCATTAATGTTTGCATTGGGGAGTTTTTCATCTTTGGCAAAATTTGCTTGCATATGAAAAATCTGTGTGCTTTCTTGAAGCCCTCTTAAGCCATTTTTATACACAAAAAAATCCAAGATTCTAGCTAGATTGTCCCCATAGCGATAAGTAAAGATGAGTTTGTGAGTTTGGATAGAAAAGTGAGAGTAGTGGATATAAGAGAGATTAAGGATTTTATCTTTTAGCTTAAAAAAATCTTCCAAAAAAAGACTAGAATAGCCAAAGATTTTAGATAAATGCCATTTTGGATTAGTTAAATCTTGTTTTTTAAGAGCGAGAATGGGAGTTAATTGCTTATGATCTCCTAAAAGAGTAATGGGTTTATTAAAGCTACATAAAGGAAGTGTTTTAATAAGAGGGGAAAATCCAGCCTCATCTACAAAGAAATGCGAAAACTCTAGCTCCATTAATTCTTCTCTTTTTAAAAAAGTATCCAAAGTTGCAGCTATAAGCAAAGAATCTTTTAATAATTTTTTGTAATTTTTTCTATCTTCTATTAAGGGGTCGCAATTTTGCTTGTAGTTTTGTGAAAAATAAAGGCTTGGCATTCCAAGCCTTAAAATGCAATCCGTGGAGATTCCTAGCTCTTTTAAACTTTCTAAAAGAGTGATTAAAGACTGCTCTAAGGCGGTATTTGTAGGTGCTAGAAGGGCTACTCTTTTGCCTTTTTTAAGATAGGTGGCAAGTGCGTGAAGTAAGACTACTTTTGTCTTTCCGCTCCCTGCTACTCCCCAAATGTAGCATAATTTTTGCGTAAAAATTTGCTGATAAGCCAAAAGTTGTTCGCTATTAGGAGGATTTTGAAGATCTTTTAGTGTTTGCAAATGGTTTTCTAGCTCTGTTTTGTTGAGAAGAGTGGGGGGATTGCTAGGCAAAGAAAGGTTAGGATTTGCAGAATAAAAGTGGATAAGGTTTAAGATTAGAAATTTTAAATCCGAATATAATTTTAATTCATTTTTATTTTGTAAAATTTCTTCTTTTAAAGGAGAGGGGATTGCTAGTGCTAGTGTCTTTTTGTTTTCATCATAGTATAGAGGCTCAATCCCTAAATCTTCAAGGCTAAATTCTTCATTTTTAAAGCTAAAAATTAAATCTTCAAGACTAAAAATCCTTTTTTCTAGTCCTAAAACTATCCCAAAAATATCTTCATTAATGGAGTGGATTTTAATAACATCATAGCCTAAGTTATTTTCTAAAAGATAATCATAATAATTTTGCGAAGCATTTAAAAGAAAGTCTTGTAAAGTGGGGGTTAAAGCTTCCAGAAATCTACCTTTTAATAAATGCTAAATTATAGCAAAAGTTTTTAAAAATTTTAAAATTAGTTTATTGTAAATCGTTTATAATAAACTAATTACTTGCTATTGCTATAATATTCCATAATTAATAAAATTGTCAATTAAAAGTTAAATTTTCAAAAAATAAAATTTATCCAAGCAAGAAAGATTAGAAATTTTAGATCTGATTGAGTTTTAACCAATATCTATAAATACTTATTTTTAGGTATTTATAGCTTTTTATATTTTTCAAAGAACCTCAAAAAGAACCCTATTTATAAAAATAAAAAAACATTAATTTGTTATGCAATTGTCTTATATTGAAAAAATAATTATAATTTTTCTCTTTTTGGTTTCTTTTTACTCTCTTTTTAATTTTATTAAAAAGAGAGTAAGCCCTCTATTTTGCAAATATTTAGTTGAATTATAAAAAACTCTTTTTAAAAATATTTGTTTGTGTAAATCAAAATTAATTGCTTTGCGATTTATTCCCAAATTCCTTCTCCTTCAGCTTTACTTGCAGAAATCAAATCGCTATTTCCTTCTTTTTCACTAATCCAAATCCATTCTTTTGCATTTTTTGTAAACCATTCAGAATCAATCAAATATTTATATATAAATAAAGTCATACAACCCAAATCATACTTATCCCCCCTACAATGATAAATTTCTTTGTTAATTTTTATCATTCCTGATTCTTTAGCATATTCATCTATCATTTTATACATATCTTCTAAATTATATTTGCCTTCTTTTAAAATCTTTTCTTCATCTAAAACTATTTTTGTGCCTAAAAGTGGGTATGCCATTTTTATCCTTTCATCAAAAAATTTAATAAATTCTAGTAAAAAAACTTTCATACAATATTAATCTCATTATAAAAAATAAAACCCATTTTTCTAATATAATTTAAGTGATAGATAGAATTGAATTTGCAAAAATTAAAAATTTGGTGTTTGAATTTATCAATGAATACAGGATAGGCTTTTACTTATTAAAAAGTATACTTTTTAAACATAAGAGCCGATAAACTCTGCGAGGCTCATTATAAAAAATTACATTTTTTAGAAACTCCAAAGAGAAAAAATCAAAAGATTTTTTCAAAAATAATAAGCAATTAGATTGTAAGCTATAAGTATTGTTGAAAGAATGGAAGATGTTGCTAACAAAAATTTATACTTAATGAAATTAAGCTAATCATTTGTATTTTTATCCAAAATTTTTTTCATATTATCTAAAGAGTTATCAATATTTTTAAAAAGATTTTCTAATTGCTTGTTTAAATCTATTTCATTAATATTTTCATCATTTTGGATTTTATAAATGATGTTTTCTAACTTTTTATTTAAATTTTTTACCTTTTTTCTTTCTTTTTTGAATTTACCCATTTCTTAAATCCTTTCTTTGTTTTTTTCTACTATTTTTCCAAAGCTTTCTAAAATAATTTGAGTATTTGTATTTATATTCTTAATCATATTGATTAAAGCTTCATCATTTATTTTTATTAAATTTTTACCCCTAAGAGCTTTTAAAAGTTGATATAGATTTGAATAATCCTTTGCCATTTCTGACCTTATTTTTACAAAATGCTCTATTTCGTTATTTTTAAAAAATTTTTCTTTATGTATGGAGTTTAAAAGTAAGTATTTTGCTTGTTTTGTAACACTCTTAAAGCCATTTTCTTTACAAAGAGTTTTTAAGCTCTCGTATTCTTCTTGCGTTAATTTAATGCTTATAGTATGTTTTTCATTTGAATAAAATTTATATTTTTGTATTACAAGGGAATTGCTTGTCTTTTCATCTTCAAAGTGTAAAATTAACAAATATCTTAAAATTTTGCTATATGGAATGTTAGTCGCTTTTTTTATTCTCTCAAGCATTATTTTATCTTCTTGACTGACTTTAATCAAAAAACTTTTATTTGTCATTTAGATTTCCTTAAATGATTTTGAAAATTTTTTTCTTTCCGCCTTTTTCTTGTGCTTCGTAAAAAATATTCCAATAAATATTTTCATATTTATCTAACAGTTTCCACAAGGCATTTCTTCCTACAATTTCAATATAATCTTGTTCTATTTTCTTTTTAATTTTACTTGCCAACTCTTGTTGGCAAATGCCATTTTTATGCTCGTTTAAAATCTCTTTAACAAGGTTTAGTGTAATTTGTGCTTTGTTGTTTTCTCCATATTCTAAATAATCAGCAAAATCAAATTTTAAACTTAAAGTATTGATTTTAAAGGCTTGCGATTTTGTAGCAAATCTCTTTTTTTGTGGTTCTAGCAAAATAACAAATTCTTCGTTTTCCTTAGTATCTTTTTTATGTAAAAAATAGCCTTCATCTACACTATCCAAAAAAGTTGTTGCTCCTTTGTAGGCTTTATTGTTTTCATCTTGATTTTGTTTAGGTTGATGGTGTAGAAAAATGATTGTAGCACCATTATCTCTAGCTCTTTGCAATTCATCAAAAATTTTAATCATTGTAAAATCTTTATTAAAATCATCCTGAATGAAGTTTCTAATACTATCAATTACTATTAAAGTATTATTTAGATCTTTTGCTTTTTGCATATCTTTAAAGAGCGTAAATTTTTGAATATTATTTGAGAAATAGTAATAAAAATTTGGAGTTTTTAAGAATTCATTGCCCTTGCGTTCTTTTAGGGTTTTTATGCCATTGTCAGCATCAAAATACACTACGCGATTTATCTTATTAGAATCTAGTAAATATTTGCTTAGGTAAAGCATAAAATAACTTTTTCCACTTCCTGCACCAGCATAAATCATTACTAAAGTTTGTTTAACAAGAAAATCATCAATTAGCCATTCAAATTCTAAATTTTCTAATTCTTTAATATTTGCTTGTTTAAATTGTTTCTTTTGTATAATTTCAAGCAGTAACTTATCGTTCCCATTATTCATAAGGCGCCTTTAATCATATTTTTATCTAGCCATATTTCAATCTCGCTTCTTTTGTATAAAATAGTTTTTCCTATTTTTATAAAAGGTAGAGAATTTGCGTTATTTTGATTTTTTTGCATACGCATTTTATTTTGTTTGCTAATACTGATACCAAATTCATTTTCTAATTGTTTTGGTGTTAAAAAATTTTTATTTTTTGGTTCCATTTGTTGCATTAAATATCCTTTTAATTTTTATAAAATAATATTTTATTTTCATAAAATTGTCAATAATTTTCATTAATTTTTTTTATTTTCTTTAAAATTATTTTATAGTATAATATTTTCTATGAAGAATATGATAGGCAAGAAATTAAAAGATTTACGCAATGCTTATGGCATTAGTCAGAGAGAGTTTGGTGAAAAAGTTGGCATTACAAAAGGTAGTATTAATTCCTATGAAAATAATGTAAATCCAATTACGCAAGGTGCGAAATGGAAAATTTTACAAGCTACTGGTATAGGATTTGATTATTTTGATACAGATATGACACTTGCAGAAGCCTTTGAAAAATATAATATAAATCCAAGTAAAATTGCATTTAAAGAAATAGAAGAAAGTATTTGCACCATTTATGAAGGTGTTAAAAATTATATAGATGGAAAATGTTTGGAGCCTTTTAATGTTAAATCGTGGGTTTTAAATCACTTGTTTGGTGATGTAGGTGGTTTTGATTTATGTTTTATTAAAGTAAAACATAACGAATTAGAGCCTTATGCTAAAAATAGTGAAATTTTAGTTGTTTTAAATAATAAATATGCAGAAAATGGAGATAAAATAATTATTGAATACAAAAATACCATTCTTGTCGTTCAATATTTTGATGAGTTTGGCATAATAAGACTTAAAAGCATTGGTGGAGAAGAAATAAAACTTACAAGTGATGAATTTAAAAAGAAAGTAAAGATTGTAGCTAACATAAAAGGTAAGTATTATTTTGAAATCTGATTTTAGTCCAACAATATAAGGGGTTTAAATGGATAAGGGATTAGAAATTCTTAAACTTTATAGCAAATTAGAAAAACTCTTGCAAGATGAAGAATTAGTAAAAAATTTAAAAGAGCTTTATAAAAAACATCCTGAAAAATTTGATAATTTTAAAAAGATTTCTGATTTTATAAAAGTTTTTGACACGCAAAAATAAAAAGTAAGATTTTTTGGGATTGTAAATGCTATAAAATAGGGATTTACTCTCTTTTTAACAAAATTAAAAAGAGAGTAAAAAGAAACCAAAAAGAGATATTAATGCTGTATAAAAAAGTAGAAGCAAGAGAGTATGTCTATTTGACTTCATAGAATTAGAATTTTCACAAGGAGAAGAAAATGAGCAACAGAATAGAGAATTATCCAAACATAGAGAAGTTACAGGCAGTATTGAACGAACTGGCATTTCATCAAATACATCAAGCGTGGATAGACAAGAAAATTCCACAATACAGCTTGATAATACTAGAGAGATGGGCAGAGTTTTATCCGAACACAATCAAGAATCTAGGAATGTCGGATTAATGACACTAGCATTGCCACAGACACAAATGGAATTAGCAATCTTGGAGAGCGAAGAAGCAAACAAGAAGAGAGAACAGGGGCTAACAGATATGGAGATACTAGCAGAAGAACAAATAAATCTCATTCAATACATAGCGATAGAACCCCAAATTTATTCTCCTTTATTTCAAGAAATGATGATGAAAGACAAACAACAGATGCAAGAAGTTACAATCAACGATCAGTATTGGAAGTTACAACAGGAAATGGAGAATATGAAAGAGGAAATCTCAAGTCTGGACAAAAACTAGATTTTATAAGCGATGATGAAGTCTATCTTGGCTCTTTAAAAGATAGATTTCAAATTTTCTTCATATAATGATAATGTATAACAAAATTTAGATTTTGGAAGAGGACATAGATTATTAACTGCTCATAGCAAAACAGAGAGGGGTGAGCGGAGTCATCCTCACCGACAGATTAACGACTCCAATTTTCACAACTCTGTTGAAAATATTATACCACAACAAAACAAATCCGCAAATGATTTTAAAGCAAAATTAGAAGAATTTAGCAACAAAAATAAGGAGTAAAAAGAGTTTTATAACCCTAAATGCTCTAAACTATTGAGATAATTTTCATACCATTGCAACAACTCTCGCTTTTGTGCTATTGTGGCTTTTTCTCTCTCATAAGAAAATTTTATTTCATTAAGTTCCTTGTGTGCTAAAATGCTTTCTATCACTTCTTCGCTTATATTTAGTTTTAATAGTTCTGCTTTGTGTTGAGAACAAATGGTTCTAAAAGTTGCTCTAAATCCGTGAGAACTTGCTTTTTTGTGCCATTTATTTTTACCTCCTAAGTTTTTAATTGCTTTTCCTATGCTATCCCTATTAATATGTCCTTGTATGGTTCTAGCTGGAAAAACAAAATCACTAATCTTTCCGCTGAATAAATATTGTTCTTTTAAGATTTTTATCATTAAATTTGTAAGCGGAATTTTGTGTGCCATTTTTGTTTTCATTTCGTTTGCTGGTATAGTCCAAATTTGTTTTTCAAAATCTATATGTTCCCATTTTGCACTAGCAGTATTAAAAGGGCGATTAATGCTAAGAATTTGTAAATACAAGGCTCTTTTAGTTTGTTTTTCTATTCTGTTGTCATTTTTTAAATCTTGAATAAAATCTGACAAATCTTCAGTGTGAGTAAGTGCTGGATATCTAGTATCAATATTATGCCTATTTTGAAATCTCTTTGGAGAAATAAATTCATCTTTTAAATTACTGCTCGGATCAAAGTCTAAATATCTATCTTTTAAAGCTATTTTAAAAACACCTTGTAAATGATTAATCAAGCGATGTATTGTTTCTAATCGGCTTGTATATGGATTATTTGGATTATAGATAGCATTAAATATAACAAGTAAATCAGTGTATTTTATGTTTTTTACATCTAAATCACCCAAACTAGGCAAAAGATATTTTTCACTCATTTGAATAATTTTTTTAATATAGCTTTCGCTTAGGTATTTTTTGCGTTTTTGCTCTATGTAAATAGCAAAAAGATTTTTAAATTTATACTTTGCATCCCCATTTTTTAGCATTTGTATATCTTTGCCGTCTTGCAATGCTTTTAGGAAGCTAATAGCTTCTTTTCTTGCTTCTGCCACACTATAAATGCTTTCTCTAAATTCTTTTAACTTTATGTATCTGTCATTAATTTTGATACTAAAAGTTTTTATACCACTTGGATATATAAAAATATAAAGCTCTTTTGGATTGCCTACGGCTCTTTTGTATCGCTTATCGCTAGGCTTTAAATTTCTAATATCTTTATCTTGTAAGCTTTGTTTTGCTATATTTGCCATCATTTTCCTTTAAAGAACCCTAATGGGTTTTAAGAACCTTAATAATAACCTTAATTAATCAGAAATAATTATAACACAAAAGAAATTAATTGAAATCAAAAATCATTAAAATGACTTATTTATGGTAATTAAAGAGATATTTTTAAAAACAAGAGAAAATCAATGGAATAAATAATGGTGGCTCTGATTGGACTTGAACCAACGACCACTACCATGTCAAGGTAGTGCTCTACCACTGAGCTACAGAACCACTTAGGGCGTGATTGTAGCAAGATTTGCTTTTATTTTTTCTTAAGACTTTTTAAAATAATCCACGCTACGCCCAAATTTATCATCACATCTGCAAAATTAAACACAGCAAAATTAAATCCATAATGCCAGTAAATATAATCCACCACACCTATGTGAATGAAGCGATCTAATATATTAGAAATACCCGCACCAAAGATAATGCCAATAGGCAATAAATAAGTTTTTAAGATTTCTTTATGTTTTAAAAGATAGAGGAAAATTCCTGCTAAAAGTAGAATCTGTAAATATTTGAGCCACTCTTGCAAAAAGGCAAACATAGAAAATGCCACCCCTTTGTTATAAACTAAAACTAAAGAGATAACACTCCCTTCATAGCCAAACTCACTTAGGACAAAAAACCATTTAATGGCTTGATCGCATAAAAAAACTACTAAAAATGCAAAAAAGAATTTAATCCACAATGCTAGTCCTTAATGAATTGCTTTTGCAAAGAAATCTTGGCATTCTTGCATAGTTTTTTCTAAAAGTTTTTTATCTTTGCCCTCTAGTAAGATTCTTAGTTTATTTTCTGTGCCACTATAACGGATAAGAGGACGCATTTTATTGGCTTTAATAGAAGCTAGTAGTTCTTCATAACCTTTTAGGGTTTCAAGAGGTGGTTTAGAGCTAATAGGGATATTTTTTAAAATTTGAGGATAAAGCTCAAAACAATTAAGCGCCACAGAAGCCTTTTGCTCTGTTTTTAGCACATAGGCAATAGTTTGTAAAGCACTCACTAAGCCATCTCCTGTTTTTGCAAAATCGCTAAAAATGATGTGTCCGCTTTGTTCTCCACCAAAATTAAAATCATTTTCTAGCATTTTTTCTAGCACATATTTATCACCCACTTGAGAACGCACAAGCTTAATACCATGCTTTGTTAGGAACTCTTCTAGTGCAAGATTACTCATAAGCGTAGCCACAACGCCATTGTTTTTAAGTGTGCCTTTTAGTTTTGCACTAAGGGCTAAAACCCCTATAAGCTTATCTCCATTAACCACTTCACCCTTTTCATCTACAACCACAAGCCTATCAGCATCTCCATCAAGTGCAAAGCCAATATCAGCCCTAACGCGTCTTACTTCTTCTTGAAGCATTGTGGGGTTTGTAGCGCCACAACCCTCATTAATGTTAAATCCATTAGGCTCATCATTAATCACAAAAACTTCCGCCCCAAGCTCGCTAAAAATCGTAGGTGCTACTTTATAAGCAGCACCATTTGCACAATCCACCACGATTCTAATGCCATGCAAGGAAAGCTCTTTAGGGAAGGAGTTTTTAATATGCACGATATAGCGTCCCACCACATCATCAATTCTTTTGCTAGAGCCGATTTCTTTGCCTACCTTTTGAGATTGCTCTATTAGCTTTTCATCAAAATAGATTTTTTCAATCCTCTCTTCATCTTTTTCATCAAGTTTATATCCGCTTCTACCAAAGAATTTAATTCCATTATCTTCAAAAGGATTGTGACTAGCACTTACCATAATCCCCCCATCACATCGCATATCCTCTGTTAAATAAGCAATAGCAGGTGTAGGCATAGGACCAATTTGTATTACTTCATATCCTACTGCTGTAAGTCCGCTCACAAGGGCATTTTCTAGCATATATCCGCTACGCCTTGTATCTTTACCCACTAGAATCTTTTTGGTTTTAGAATGTTCTTTGTAATAAATTCCTGAAGAGATTCCAAGTTTTAAAGCACAAAGTGCATTGAGTTTTACGCCTGCTTCGCCTCTTACTCCATCTGTTCCAAAAAGCTTCATTTTAAAATCCTTGCAATGTTTTATTTACTTTTTATTTGCTTTTAATAAAAGTTGAAATAGAATTTTAGCTTAAATTTTTTTATAAAAGGATTAACGCTCTATGGCAAATCATAAATCGGCGCAAAAGCGTATTAGACAAACAAAAACACGCACAGAAAGAAACCGCTACTATAAGACTAGGATTAAAAACATCACAAGAAGTCTTCATGAAGCAGTTGCAGCTAAGGATGTGGCAAAGGCACAAGAGATTATTAAACAAGTAAATAAAACTTTCCATAGTTATGTAAGCAAAGGTATTTTGACAAAAAATACAGCTGCTAGAAAAGTTAGCCGACTTAACGCTTCTGTTAAAAAACTTGCAAACGCATAAGGCGGATTTCTCCCTATGCTTGCTAGCAAACTTCAACCTTTTATTGATCGTTATGAGGAAATAAGTAAAGCTTTAATTTCTCAAGATGTGCTAAATGATGTCAAGAAGATGACAGAATTAAGCAAAGAGCAAAGCAACTTAGAAGAACTCGTAGAAAAAGCTAAAGAATATCTCAAAAATCTGCAGTCTATTGAAGACAACAAGGCTTTGCTTGATGATAAGGAGCTAGGTGATTTAGCAAAAGAAGAGATTAAAACTCTAGAGGTGAGAAACGAAGTTTTAGAAGGAGGGATTAAGATTTTACTGCTTCCTAAAGATCCTAATGATGATAAAAATATCTATTTAGAGCTTCGTGCAGGGACAGGGGGTGATGAAGCAGGAATATTTGTAGGGGATTTATTCCGTGCTTATGTTCGTTATGCAGAACTTAAAGGTTGGAAGGTTGAAATCATCAGCTCAAGTGAAAACAATGTAGGTGGATATAAAGAAGTCATTGCATTAGTAAAAGGAAAAGGTGCTTATTCACGCTTAAAATATGAGGGTGGCACACATAGAGTGCAAAGAGTTCCAGAAACAGAATCACAAGGGCGTATCCACACATCAGCAATCACTGTGGCGATTATGCCCGAAGTAGATGATGTGGAAGTTGTGATTAACCCTAATGATTTAAGAATAGAAGTTTTTAGAGCAGGAGGACATGGGGGGCAGTGTGTAAATACCACAGATTCGGCAGTTAGGATTACGCACATTCCTACTGGAATTAGTGTGTCTATGCAAGATGAAAAATCCCAACATAAAAATAAAGACAAGGCCTTGAAAATCTTAAAAGCTAGAATCTATGAAGCAGAGCTTGAAGCACAGCAAAGTCAAAATGCAGAAGCAAGAAAAAATCAAGTAGGTAGTGGGGATAGAAGTGAGCGGATTAGGACTTATAATTATCCTCAAAATCGTCTTACAGATCATAGAGTAGGCTTAACGCTTTATAGTTTAGAGGAGATTATGCTAAGTGGGAATTTGGATTGTGTGGTTGATCCCATAGTAGCATACTTTCAAGCAGAATCTCTTCAAGAAAACTTATAAATTATTTTGATTTTGGTTTCTTAAAGGGTTTCATAAAATCTTTAATAAGAATTTAGGATTCTTTAAAAGCATTTAAAGTGTTTTGTGTTTATTCTTTTTCAAAGAGGGCTATTAAAAACATTTTAGGTAAAATTTATAGCAAATCTTTTAAGCCATTTGGCTTAAAAGTTAAAAATATTCTACTTTTTAATTTAACCCTAAATATTTAGGCTTTATGGATTTTGTGGTAAATCTTTAACAAATTTTGCAAGTTGTTTTCTTTGTTTTTTAAAAGATGATTCTATAAAATATACAACTGCTGTGATAATTATGGCTGTGATAAAAAAGGAAAATCCAGCTATTAGGCTGATTAGAAATAAAAATGTCGCAATAATTATAGTGAAAAGTGGTGTAGTGAAAAGTTGAGCTTCAATTTGTTTAGTTGTAAAGTTTTTTGCATAGCAAATTGTATAAGTATCACCAAACAATAATTTTTTAGTAATAATCGCTACTTCATCGCCTACTTCAAATGGAATGGGGCGGAATTGATTAAAACCAATTTGCCTAAAAGCTCTATCTCCTATAATCACTAAAGATTCGTGTGTAGTTAATGTATTTATGTTTCCAGAGCCTTTATGAAAGCGTCCTTTTATTTCTGTAAGAGAGCTTTTTCTAGAATCTTTTACCAATTCCGCGGAATACTTTAAATTTGCTTGGAAAACCCGGATCTAATTCTATACATTCGCTATTTTGGGTGCTTGTATGCTCTTGAATATTTGTTGTTTGGGGTTGGCTTGTTTGCTTTTTTAGGTTGTCTAAAATAAAGACTGAGGTTGCTTCTCCATCTTTTTGGCTTTCAAAATCTACTTTTAAGCCCTCTAATTCTGTGAGATTTTCACCATTTTCAATTTCTTGATTGTCAAATCTATACCTTTTGCCATCATCACCTAAAATAATATTTTTGCCTAAGATTATCCCCTGCATTTTTTCTCCTTAAATTAAAATAAATTTAAATTATTTCATAAAAATATTTAAATATAACTAAAATATTCATTAACTTTTTTATATAGCTTTGCAATAGAACTTAAGAGAAGTTTTGATAAAATTACTAAAATTATTCTATTTGCAATTTAAGGTAAAATTATGTCAGCTTACGAAACGATTATCGGACTTGAAGTGCATGTCCAACTAAATACCAAAACCAAAATTTTCTGCTCTTGTGCGACTAGCTTTGGAGAAGAGCCTAATAAAAATGTATGTCCTACATGTTTAGGCTTACCCGGAGCCCTGCCAGTGCTTAATAAAGAAGTAGTAAAAAAGGCTATTTCTTTTGGAACTGCAATCAATGCAAAAATCAATCAAAATTCTATCTTTGCTAGAAAAAACTATTTTTATCCTGATTTACCCAAAGCCTACCAAATTAGTCAATTTGAGATTCCAATAGTTGGCAGAGGTGAGATAGAAATAGAAGTAAATGGAGAGAAAAAAATAATCGGTGTAACTAGAGCTCATATGGAAGAAGACGCAGGGAAGAATATCCATGAAGATAGCTATTCTAAAGTGGATCTAAATCGTGCTTGCACTCCACTTTTGGAGATTGTAAGTGAGCCTGATATGCGAAGTAGTGATGAGGCCATTGCTTATCTTAAGAAGCTCCATTCTATTGTTAGATTCTTAGGCATTAGTGATGCAAATATGCAAGAAGGTAGCTTTAGATGTGATGCGAATGTATCTATCCGCCCAAAAGGAGATTCTAAGCTTTATACTAGAGTGGAGATTAAGAATCTAAATTCCTTTAAATTTATTCAAAAAGCCATAGAGTACGAAGTAGAGCGACAGATTGAAGCTTGGGAAGATGGTAAATATGAAAATGAAGTTGTGCAAGAGACAAGGCTTTTTGATACAAACAAAGGCACTACAAGATCTATGAGAGGCAAAGAAGAAGCAGCGGATTATCGCTATTTTCCAGATCCTGATTTATTGCCTGTGTTTATTGATGAAGATCTGATGAATGAGGGCAAAAAGATTCCAGAAATGCCAGATGAAAAAAGAGCAAGATATGTAAAAGATTTTGGTATAAAAGAAAGTGATGCAATCGTGCTTACAAGTGAGCTTGAAATAGCACTTTATTTTGAAGATATGCTAGAAAAAGGAGCAAGTGCTAAAGGGGCTGTAACTTGGCTAACAACAGAGCTTTTAGGAAGGCTAAAGGGAGAGAATACCCTGCAAACTTGTGGGATAGATTCTAGCACTCTAGCAACTTTGGTAAAACGCATAGATGAAGGAAAAATCAGTGGTAAAAGTGCCAAAGAAATCCTTGATGTTTTGGTTGAGAAAAAAGGTGGCGATGTAGATAGTCTAATAGATTCTATGGGCTTAGCACAAGTGAATGATGATGGAGTGATTTTAAGCGTGATAGAAACTGTGCTAAATGCAAATGAAGACAAGGTAGCAGAGTATAAAAGTGGAAAAGACAAGCTTTTTGGATTCTTTGTGGGGCAAGTGATGAAAAATAGCAAAGGTGCAAATCCAGCAAGAGTAAATGAGTTATTAAAAGAGAAGCTAGGGTGATGAAGTATTTGCAATGGTTGCATTTAGCCATCTAAATGTATCTAAACCATATAATCAGTGCTACATCAAAGCAACTTTTAGTCAATCTTAGCTAGTGGTGGTAGCATTGATGAAAGCGAAAAGATAGCTAAAAAATATAAAAAGATTCTATAATCTTTTAGCAAGTAAGCCAAATAATGGCATAAGTAGTGCTAGGAATTTTGAGCTTGAGCTATTTAGGTTCTACATTTGAGGATAAAAGTTGCATATTTGCTTTAGTGTGTATAGCTATTATTACATATGGAAACACATACTATGCTACAAAAAAATTGGGTGCATTTTATACTTCTGCTAAACAACTAAGATGCACGAGCAAACCTTATATATCTATGCTATAAACAAAAAATAGAAGATAAAGAAGTAGCGATGCAATTTTGCTTCTATAAGCAAGTTTCTTTCAAAAACTATTTTAAAGTAAATAAAATATTATTAATTTTTGGTTTTTTATTTGAAACATAAACTTATCTTATGTAAATATTTATCGAGGATATATGCTACTTTATAAATGTTATAAATTAAATAATAATTAAATTATTTTTTTATATAATTAAGAGTTTTTTAATTATAAATTTCTATGTTAGCACATTTAATATTATAAAGGAGATAATTTGTTTTCCAATTTAAAGATAGGCACAAAGATAGTATCGGTTGTAGTATTAGTTGTTCTAGTTGGAATATCTATACTTGCTAGTGTAATTGCATATCAATCCTCTAAGACACTCGTTAAAGAAGCAGATAAATTGCTCTCTACTAGTGCATATAGATATTCAAATATCGTAAGGGGTGCGACAGCGAGTGTTTATTCTACATTGTTTGCAGCAGAGAGTGTTGTAGATGACATTATAGTGGGTGGTGGAGATGTAGCAAGACTTGAGAATGTTCTAACAGCTACTATGGATTCAAACCCATGGATAGCTTACTTATATGTCCATATTATTGATAAATCCTTATTGCAAAGTGTTAAACCAGTTTATCTTACAGAAAGTGGTAAATTTCTAATGCTCTTTAGCGATACAAACTTAGCCCAAAAGGGCGGAGTTGAAATCATGCAAGCAGAAGATAGAATAATCAATCAAAGAAGCGTTGCAGCAGCCATTTCAAAGCAAGAAGAAGGTGTTGGAAGACCGCAAAATTTCAGCATTAATAATCAAGAAATACTAGCTTATAATGTTGTTATTCCAATGACTAAAAATGGCAAATTAATTGGTGTTATTGGTGCACTTGGTAGCCTAGAGGCACTTAGGGGAGAATTAACAGATCCTGGTAGAAGCGTATTTGAAGGCGATCAAAGATTGCTTCTAGGCGAAAATGGCTTAATAGCAGTTAGTCCGGCACTTGAATTTATTGGCAAAGGAATGAAAGAGGTTAATTCAGATCCAAGTGCAGATGTATTGCTTGATATGCAAAAAACACATAAGGATGGTTTATTTGACTTTACTCCTGCTAGCACAGGTGTAGAAAATAGAGCCTTTGTTGTAAATTTTCCATTATGGGAGAATTCAGATAACTATTGGAGTATAGTTACTATGGCACCTAAAAGTTCAATTAACACCCCAGTAGTCGCATTGGTTACTTCTATCATTATAGTTTCATTGATTGTTGTTGTTGCTATTGTGCTTATTGTTTCTTTATTTGTTAAATCTTCAATTAGCTCAAGAATTCAAAAATTACAAGTAAATCTTGTTGAGTTTTTTAGATTTATAAATCATGAAACCAAAAATGTATCTCTAAGCAAAGATACAAGTTCTAATGATGAGTTAGGTATTATGGCTCAAGCTATCAATGCTAATATTGAAAAGACTAAGTTAGGATTAGAACAAGACTTAAAAGCTGTAAC
>NZ_QXJG01000022.1 GCF_003670295.1 Helicobacter burdigaliensis | reverse complement strand
CACATTGTCATTGCGAGGTGTAGCCGAAGCAATCTGAAGCGTAACCCCCATTAAATGTAAAATCTTTAGACTGCCACGAGGTTTGACAACCTCTCGCAGTGACATTGTGGATTAACCTAAAGCGTCATTGCGAACGCAGTGAAGCAATCCATATACTAGAGTCTAAAAATTAAATGTAATTTTAGCTTCACATAAATTTTAGAAAAATATTTAAAAGCCTTTTAATATAGTTTAAAATCACATTGTAAGCCTTTAGATTTGCTCTACACTTCATTTACGGATAACGACGATACACTTGTATGCTACGGCTCATAAATGAGCCTTGCAAAGACAAGGAAGTGGGATTGCCCTCGCTTGATAGAATGCTGTGCTAGTGTTATTACCAAAAAAGCTTGCTACAAAACACTTGTTCCTAAAATATACACCCTTTAAATAAGGGGTGCTTCAATATTAGTTTCATTTGGTGGGATAAATTCTGTCTGTGTATGGGAGGCTGTATTTTCATAAATAATTTCCACCGCACCAAGATTGCTTTGTGCATCTACAAAACGCGTGCAATGCTTATGGAATGTAAGCTTGATAGTGCCTGTTGGCCCATTTCTTTGCTTACCTATGATGATTTCGGCATCTTCTTCATCTTTGGCCACATAAGTGCTTTTATATTCTTTACCCTCTTTTTTAGCGGCTTCTTCTTTTTCTTTTTCGTCTTTTTGCTTATAAACAGCATCTCTATACACAAAAAGAATAATATCCGCATCTTGCTCAATCGAGCCTGATTCCCTTAAGTCTGAAAGCATAGGGCGTCTATCGCTCCTTGATTCTAGGCTCCTATTTAGCTGTGAAAGTGCGATGATGGGTATCTCAAGCTCCCTTGCTATCATCTTAAGCCCACGACTTATCTCGCTTACTTCTTGATGTCTGTCTTTGTTGTTTGCACTACTCATAAGTTGTAAATAATCTATAATTGCAAGCTCAATTTCTGGGTGCTTGGACTTGATTTTTCTTAATTTTGTGCGTAATTGATGAATGGTTAAAATACTATTATCATCCACAAAAAGGGGGCTTTTTGCCATTTCAGTAGATGCCTTGCTTAAATTTTGCCATTCCTCATCTGTGAGATTCCCTAAACGCAAATGCTGTAAAGCGATGGAAGTTTTAGCCGATAGCATTCTTAGCATTAACTGCTCTGCTGGCATTTCAAGACTAAAAAATGCCACCCCTTTACCACTATCAAGTGCTTTTTGTGCCATATTTAACACTAGCGTTGTTTTCCCCATAGCAGGGCGCGCTGCTACGATAATCAAATCTCCTTTGCCAAAACCCGTGGTTTTATCGTTTAAAGAAGGAAAGCCCGTATCCACTCCTATAAGAGTAGAATTCCCCATTTGCTTCATCTTCTCAATATGCTCCATAGTTGCTTTTACTACTTCTAGCGATTCTCTAAACTCTCTATTTTCATGCACATTTGTAATGCCATAAAGCTCACTTTGCAATACATCAATGATTTCTTTTACTTCTGTATCCTCTTCATTGCTCGCTTCATTGATTTTTAGTGCTAAAGTATGCAATTTTCTTTTTGTAGAATTGTCCTTAATTTCTTTTGTATAAGCCTTTGTGTTTGAAATAGGATTTGTGCTTAAAATATTTAACAAATCCTCTTCAGAAAATGGGTGCGATTTGGAAGATTTCTTAGAGATAAACTCCTCATCAATAGGCATATCAAGCCTTCTTAACTCTAGCATTGCATAAAAAATATTTTTATGTGGCATATAGCCAAAATCTTCTGGCTCTAAAACATCTGAAACCTCATCTAAAAGCTCAGGATCAAAAAGAATGGAGCTAAGAAGTGCGCGTTCAATTTGCAAGTTCATAGTTTACCTTTGTTTTTAACATCAAAAAAGAAATGGGATAACCCAAGCAAAGCATAAAAGGGGATAAAAAAGTTAAGAAATGGGATAAGGCTTAAAGCATATAAGGATATAGCAAGCTTTCTTAGCTCTTTTTTATTTTCTTCTTGTGCTTTTTTCAAAGAATTTTTTTCAAAAATCATATCCCCAACATCTGCAATAAGTGTCTTTTTAAAAATCCAATAACTAGGAAAAAGCATAACAAATGCCCCAACAAAAGGTATAAAATATAAAGGGATTAAAAGCACTAAAATAAAAAAATATAATAAATAGGCTTTAAACAAAAAAAACACCACGCCAAAAATACTCTGATTGCCCTCCATCGCCAAATTAGAATAATAAGTCCTATGCACAAATTTTACAACCTTTTCGGCCAAAAATGCACAAATTACAAGATTGCTAAGCATAGAAAGCAAGAAAAATACTATCACAAACAAAATAAAAAGCGTAACTTTAATCACAAAATCTAGCACATCTTGAATCCAAGAAAAAAACCCATTTTCAAGCATTAACTCTACTTTAGACATCTCAAAAAGTGAGCCAAAAATACTCGGAGCAAAAAAATAAAATATAACCGCCCAAAAAAGAAAGCTAAGCACCAAAGGCAAAAAAGAAAGCTTTAGCATATAGGGATTAAAAAAATCCTTGCTAGATTGGCGTAAAATTTTAGCCGTAGGGATTAAGTTTTGTATCATCTAAGCTCCTGTGTCAAATAAGAGAATTTTAGAATTTTTTTACTTAAAAAGTTATCTTTTTTGTGCCAAGATACAAAGTGCTTCATAGCTTAGTGTATTTTCAAATGTCTTCTCCAAACCTAAAAGATGTTTTTTACCTAAATAAAAATTAGAATGCAAAGAATTTACACCGCTTAATTTCAAATGCTTAAAAGCCAAAATGGGACTTGAAAAGCTTAATTGAAAACTTAAAGGAATTATCTCTAAAATCTTCCAATCTTTATGCAAAATATTTTCATAATCTTGCTTTGAAAGATACTCTAGGCCAGCACCACAAAGCTCTTTAATCTCTCTTAAATTCCCTTTGCTAAATACACTAAAACACAAATAACTATCTTTTGGTGCGATGAATGATAGATTTTCAAAAAAGCTTTTTTGAGAAATCCACTGCAAAGTCGCATTAGAAACAAGCATTTGAATTTGTTTAGTTTGATAAATATTTTTTATTAAAATTTTATTTTCAATATCATCGCAAATAAATTCTATCTTTAGATTTTGAAAATCTTTACTAAAATCCACTAAATCCAATGCGATAAAACTTTCAATTTCTAAAGCATTTTGAAGCTTTTTAGAAAAGATCCCTCTCCCACTTCCAAGCTCCAAAAGTGAAGAAACTTTTTGAATAGAGTGTTTTTCCAAAAGCTCTAAAAGCTTATCTTGCAGACAAGATTGTATAGGGGTGTTATCCTCATAGCTTTCTTTTGCATTCCAAAATGTAGATTTTAGATTTTCTTTTAAAGAGCTTTCCATAGAAATTCCCTATCAAAAAATGCAAAATGTGGAGAATCTACAAAAGAAATTTGAAAATTTTGATTTTTTGCAATTTGTTTTTGATAAATTTCCCAAAAATATATTTGCGTCTTTGTAGAAAAAACTAAATCATTATGAGAAATAAAAACATAATCCCAAAAGGCATAAATTTCGCATTCTAAACTAAAGTTTTCTAGCAACTTTTCTAGCTCATTTTTTAATTGATTCTCCTCTGCAAATTGAAAATTTTTAGCCTTTTTAAAAGACAATCCAAAAAGAGCTTTTTTAAAACTCTCTAAATGAAAATTTCTAGCAGTAAATGAGAAAATTTTATAAGAGATTCCAAACTTATCATTTATCCCATAAAGAGTTCCATTAATAGCAATATTTTTAATAATTTTAAAGGATAAATTTTTATTAAAAATGAGAAACTTATTTGCCACCCAAACTCCCATAGAAAATGCAAGCAAAATTACTTCATTTTGATTTTTTAAAGCAGAATCTAGCTCCAAAGAAATTTGTTTAAAATCTAAATCTCTATAATCATAAACCAAAACAAAACTTTGCTCTTTAAAATACTCTTCAAAATGACTAAAATGAGATGCAAATCCCCCAAATAATAAAAAAATTTTCTCTGAATTTTTGATACTAGAATAAATTTTCATTATTTAATTTCCCTAAAATTCTAATAAGCCTTTTTAAATCCTCTTTTTTTATATCTGCCACAAGAGAAATCCTAAGAGATTCTTTGCCTCTAGGAACAGTGGGCGATTTAATAGCAGGGATAAAGTAGCCCTCTTCTTCTAAAGCATTTTGAAAAGAAATCACTCTTGCATTACCTCCCAAAACAAGACTAATAATATTATAATCTCCCAAAACCTTACTAGAAAAACTCTCCAAAAGCCCCTCTTTTAATGCAACAGAATTTTGCGCTAATCTCTCTTTTTTTTGCTTTAAACTAGGAAGCTTTAAAAAAGCAAAATAGCTCATCGCTACACAAAGTGGAGGAATGGCAGTAGAATAAATCAAGCTTCTTGCAAAATTTACAAAATAGTCCCTAAAAATGCTAGAACACAAAACACAAGCCCCTACACTCCCTAACGCCTTACCAAAGGTTAGCACCAAAAAATCCACTTCTTTTAATAATTCTAGCGTATAAGCTACTCCATATCCATTCTCCCCAAAGCTCCCTATGCTATGAGCCTCATCAAGATAAATATAGATATTTTGGTATTGCTTTTTAATCTCTACTATTTCTTTTAAGGGTGCAAAATCTCCCTCCATACTAAAAAGCCCCTCACTTAAGATTATTATATTTTCGTATTTTTGATGGTTCTTTTCTACAAGCTCCTTTAAGCTTTGCATATCGTTGTGTAAAAAACGCTTCAAAGCCACCTTTTTAAAAGATTTTAGCCCATCAATATGGCTTGCATGGATAGATTTATCTGCTAAAAATAAAACATTTCCCAAATTTGCCAAGCTTGAAATAGCACCGATATTTGCATGGTATCCACTATTAAACAACAATGCCTTCTTGCCATAAACTTTTTCCAAAGCTTCTTCAAAGATTTCAAAAATTTCAAAATTTCCACTAAGACTTCTTGAAGAAGAAGCACTAAAATACAAATTCTTCCTATAAATTTCAGAATCCAAAAATTCTTGTTTAAAGTCTATATCACTTGAAAGATTTAAATAGTCATTAGAAGCAAGATTTAAAAGCTTTTTTCCATTTTTATAGACAAAAAGCCCCTCATGCTTTAGGGGATAAAAAGAGCGAAAATTAGAGCTTTGCTTTAATCTCTCTAAAGCAAACTTTGCTAGATGTTCCATTAAAGAGTTTCTAAAAATCTTCTAAACTCTTTAAAAAGCTCATTAGATTCTAAAGGTCCTGGTCCTGCTTCTGGGTGGTGCTGGTAAGAAATAATAGGCGAATCTTTATAAGCTACCCCCTCTATTGTGCCATCAAAAAGATTTCTATGAGTTATTTTAGCGATTTCTCCCAAGCTCTCAGGGACAGAATAATTATGGTTTTGTGCAGTAATTTCTATCCTTTGTGTAAGGAGATTTTTTACAGGGTGATTGCCTCCATGGTGTCCAAATTTTAACTTATAAGTATCATATCCATGTGCTAAAGATAATAATTGATGTCCTAAACAAATTGCAAAAATAGGGATTTTTTTATCCACTAATTTTTTAATCTCTGCAATCTCTTTTGTTAAAACCTTAGGATCACCCGGCCCATTAGATAAAAAGATTCCATCAAATTCTTTATTTTCATATCTTTTAATCAATAAATCTGCACTAAAACTATGAGGGACAACCTCCACGCTAAATCCCGCATTTACAAGCTGATTTAAAATACTTCTTTTAATCCCAAAATCTATGGCAATAATTTTTTTGTCCGTTTTAGGCACAGAATAATCCATACTTGCAAAATCAAACTTGCCAAAATTATGCGTATAGGATTCTTTTGTGCTGATTTCTTGTATATAGTTAATCTCTTCAATGCGTTTAGAGCTTTGAAGCTTTTGCGCGAGTTCTTCTTTGCTTAACTTCTGTGTTGAAGCTATCATCATCATAGCACCTTCTTTGCGTAAAGTTTGGGTTAAAAACCTTGTATCTATCTCACAAATCCCCATAATGTTTTGTGCTTTTAAAAACTCGCCCAAAGATTGTTCAGAACGAAAGTTTGAAAATCTATCGTTATAATGGTGGCACAAAATGCCTTTACAAAAAGCCCTTTTCCCCTCCATATCTTTAGAATTTGTCCCCACAATCCCTATTTCTGGCATTGTAAAACAAATAAACTGTCCTGCATAACTAGGATCTGTGATAATCTCTTGATACCCGCTCATAGAAGTGTTAAAAACAAGCTCTCCTACGACAACTCCACTAGCTCCAAAACTTTTTGCCTCAAAATACATTCCATTTTCTAAATAAATAAAAGCAGGTTGTAATTCCATCATAGAAAACCTCTCTTTTTTAATTCTTCTTGGTAAAGCTTATCAAAAATAAGTTCATATTCCTCGCTACCAAATACAATTTTTCTTTTATAATTGCTAATCTTTTCGCTAATGATTTCTTCAATCTCGCTGTATGCTTTCACATAGCTATCAATTGCCTTAAAAATCACATTTTTAACACGCGTTTCAGATACTGCAAAGTCAATCAAATCTTCATCAATCAATTCATTTAAAATCTTATGAGAAAGTGCATTATACCTATCTTCCCATGCTAGATTAAAGTCATTTTCTTGTGCGATATGCTTTTTTACTTTCCAAAAAAGCTGATGCTCATCTGCTTGCATAAACTCAATTTCATCAAGATTTTCTTCAATAATCTCTCTTGCTTTCTCTTCAATCTTCAACTCTTCTTCCAAATCTTTTACCAAGAGAACTTGAGCAACCTTGCTAACTCCATCTAATCCATGCAAAATGCTAACAAATCCACAAGAGGATAAATCTAATGCTATTTTATTTCCGATATAGGGTGCGTGCGGGATTTTTAGCTTCATTTGTGTCAAACCTTATAATTTTTTCTTTATTTGTTTATTATTCTACCTATTTCTGTCTTAAATTTTAATCTTTTGCAAAGTATAATTTTGCTCTTTTAAACCCATAGCATTCTTTAAGGATTTTTATGAAAACAATAGGAATTATCGGTGGAATGAGTTTTGAGAGCACTCTAAGCTACTATCAAGGCATAAATGAATTAGCAAGAGAAAGACTAGGAGGATTAAATTCTGCTAAAATCGCACTCATTAGCTTAAACTTTGAAGAAATTGCAACATTACAAAGAGAAAATAAATGGGAAGAGAGTGCAAAAATTCTCACACAATCTGCCTTGAAGCTAGAAAAAATAGGGGTAGATTTTATATTAATTGCTACAAACACCATGCATAAAGTTTTGCCACTTATCACAAAACAAGTTAAAACTCCTTTTGTCCACATAGCAGAATCTCTTGGAGAAGAATTAATAAATAATAATATTAAAAAAATCCTACTTCTAGGCACAAAATTTACCTTAAACGAGAGCTTTTATAAAGATATTTTGCAAAAGTTTAATATAGAAACAATCATCCCAAACAAAGACGAAATAGAAACTATAAATTCCATTATCTTTGATGAATTATGCAAAGGCAAGATTCTAAAATCTTCCAAAGAAAAATACCTTAAAATTATAGAAAACCACAAAGATGCTGAAGGCGTTGTTTTGGGTTGCACAGAAATAGGGCTACTTTTAAAACAAGAAGATTGCAAAACAAAACTTTTTGATACAACCAAAATCCACATTAAAAAAGCCGTAGAACTTGCATTAAAATAAAATACACTCATAAAAATTTAGTATTTTATCATTATAAAACTTGACAATACTAGACTAAAGTTATATAATTCCCACAAATTAATTTTCACAAAGGAGGATTCTATGAATCTATTAGAAAAATTAACCAACCAAATGCAAGAGGGCTTAGAACAAGGCGCTTCTTTGGCTCTACATAATAAAAACCAAGAAATTAGTAGCATACATCTTTTTTGGGCGATGCTAACCAATACAAACTCGCTTTTAAACCAAGCATTAAATCGTCTAAATATTGACAAAAATGCACTAGAGCTTGAAGCACAAAGCAAGGCAAAAGCACTCCCACAAAGCTCTAATGTCAGCAAAGATAATCTAAAAATAAGCAGGGAATTAAGCGAGGCTTTAAGCAAGGCTGAAGGCTTAGCCACAAAAATGGGGGATAGCTATATTGCCGTTGATTGCTTTATAATCTCTAGCTTAAATGATGAACCCATTAAAAGCTTGTTCTCTAAATTTTTAGATACAAATGAGCTAAAAAAGACAATAGAATCTATGCGCGGAGGTGCTAAGATTGACAGCAAAAGCGCAGATGAAAATCTAGAATCTTTAGAGAAATTTGGTATTGATCTCACACAAAAAGCAATAGAAGGAAAGTTAGATCCAGTTATTGGAAGAGATGAAGAAATCACACATATGATGCAAATCCTAATAAGAAAAACAAAAAACAATCCCATCTTACTAGGCGAACCCGGAGTTGGAAAAACTGCAGTTGTGGAAGGCTTAGCACAAAGAATAGTTAAAAAAGAAGTCCCACTCTCACTCCAAAATAAAAAGGTAGTTGCCCTTGATATGAGTGCGTTAATCGCAGGTGCAAAGTATAGAGGAGAATTTGAAGATAGACTTAAAAAAGTTATCGATGAAGTCAAAAAAAGTGGAAATATTATTTTATTTATTGATGAGATTCACACCATAGTAGGAGCTGGAGCAAGTGAAGGAAGTATGGATGCTGCAAATATCCTAAAACCTGCCCTTGCAAGAGGTGAGCTACACACAATAGGTGCTACAACGCTTAAAGAATATAGAAAATATTTTGAAAAAGATGCGGCATTACAGAGGAGATTCCAACCTGTAAATTTAAATGAGCCAAGTGTAAATGAAGCCTTGCAAATCCTGCGTGGTATCAAAGAAAGGCTTGAAGCGCATCATAATGTAAGCATACATGATGGTGCATTAGTTGCAGCAGCAAAGCTAAGTAATCGCTATATTACTGATAGATTCTTGCCCGATAAGGCGATTGATTTAATAGATGAAGCAGCAGCAGAACTAAAAATGCAAATAGAATCTGAACCCAGCGAACTCTCGCGCGTAAAGCGAGAAATAGAAAGCCTCCAAGTAGAAAAAGAAGCCCTGCTTATGGAAAAAAGTGAAAGAAACAACGCTAGGCTAGAGGAAATCAATAAAGAGCTAAGCAATAAAGAAGAGCAGAAAAACGCACTTCTAGCACAATTTGAAAATGAAAAGCGAGTCTTTAATGCAATAGCAAAGATTAAAAGTGAGATAGATTCTCTAAAAACTCAAAGTGAATTAGCCAAAAGAAATAGCGACTTTAACAAAGCAGCCGAAATTGACTATGGAAAGATTCCAGAGCTTGAAAAAGAGCTAGTAAGCCAAAATGAAAAATGGGAAAAAATGCAAGAGAGTGGCACACTTTTAAGAAATGCAGTAACTCCTGAATCTATTGCTTCAGTAGTTAGCAGATGGACACAAATCCCCATAAAGAAAATGCTACAAGATGAAAAAGATAGAATCTTAGGCATAGAAGATGAGCTAAAAAAAGATGTGGTAGGACAAGATAAAGCACTAAAAGCAATAGCAAGGGCTATAAAGAGAAACAAAGCAGGCTTAAGTGAGCTAAATAGACCTATTGGAAGCTTTTTATTCTTAGGTCCTACTGGAGTGGGTAAAACAGAATCGGCTAAAACTCTCGCAAGATTCCTCTTTGATAGTGAGAAAAATCTAATAAGAATCGACATGAGCGAATATATGGAAAAACACGCTGCTTCTCGCCTTGTAGGAGCACCTCCGGGATATGTAGGCTATGAAGAGGGCGGACAACTCACAGAAGCAGTGAGAAGAAAGCCTTATAGTGTGGTGCTTTTTGATGAGATAGAAAAGGCACACCCAGATGTATTTAACATGCTTCTTCAAGTGCTTGATGATGGAAGACTAACAGATAATAAAGGTGTAACCATTGATTTTAGAAACACAATCATTATCCTAACAAGCAATATTGCAAGCGATAAGATTTTAGAAATTAACAACGAAGAAGAAAGAGAAAAGGCAGTGCGTGAAGCATTAAAAGGATATTTTAAACCAGAGTTTTTAAACAGATTAGATGATATTATTATCTTTAACCCTCTAGGATTGGAGCAAATTACGCATATTGTGGATATTCTCTTTAAAAATATCCAAAAGAAAGTGAGTGAAAGAGGAATAAGTTTAGAACTAGAATCTAGTGCAAAAGAATTTATAGCAAAAGTTGGCTTTGATCCTATCTATGGTGCTAGACCGCTAAAAAGAGCATTGTATGAAGAGATAGAAGATAGATTAGCAGAACTTATTTTAGAAGGCAAAGTTAAAGAAGATAGCAAAGTTAGCTTCTATGCAGAAAATGATGAAATTAAGATAAAAATTAGCTAAATCACACACATAAGCAAAGCTAAAAAGCTTTGCTTTTCTTCTCTTTTTGTTTTATAATTCCACACAAAAATTATCCCGTATCCTAAACTTAATAAATTTATTTGTCTTCATAAAAGCAATTATCGCTAATGCAAGTAAATTAACTTAATTTCAAAGGATTCTTAAATGAATTCCACACAAGCATTATTATGGCTTAATTTTTTTATTGCAGATGTGAGAGATGGACTTGGCCCCTATCTTGGCGTATTTTTAAAAGAGCAAAGCTTTAAAGAAGGGCAAATTGGCTTTATTGCTACGATTGCTACACTTAGTGCTTTAATCTTTGGTGTGCCTTTAGGAATGCTCGTAGATTCTACTAAAAAGAAAAAGCAATTTATTTTTTATAGTATTCTTTTAATCATTTTTGCACTTATAATAAATTATTTTTATCCAACATTTTATGTCACTCTTTTTGCACAAACTTTAATCGCCCTTAGTGCCACTTTCTTAGCTCCTGCCTTTAATGCACTCACTTTGGGCTTAGTTGGAAAACTAAAATTTGCTTATCAAATCAGCCTTAATGAAGCTTATAAACACGCAGGAACCATCTTTGGCTCAATGCTATGTTTAATCTTTTGTTCCATTTATGGAGTGGGTGCTAGTTTTATCGTTACTATTTTTGTGGCACTTACTTCACTTTTATGTCTGCATTTTATCAAAGAAAATGCTATCAATCATAAACTAGCAAGAGGGGAGCAAAAACACCACAAACCCTTAAAAATCTATGAAGTTTTGCTTCATAAGCAAATTTTACTACTTTGTTTTGCGATGTTTTGCTTCCATCTAAGCAATGCCTATATGCTCCCTCTTCTAAGCCAGAGGGCGCATACTCTAGGGATTGATACAAGCGGGACTTATGCAGCCCTTACGATTATTATCGCACAAAGCACTATGGTTTTAATCTCTTATTTATGTGCTAAAAAACTAAAAGATGAGCATAGTTTTAAAATCTATTTTTATCTTTTTGCTCTTTGTTTTGTTGTGTTAATCTTTAGGGGTTGTATTGCTGGTTATTTCACCCATAATCTTGCAATGGTAATTGTGCAGATTTTAGATGGCTTAGGCGCAGGGATTAATGGTGTAATTGTGCCTATTATGGCAACAAGAATCCTACAAGGAAGCGGACACATTAATCTTGGAATTTCTTTTGTATTGATTTTAGGAGGTATTGGAGGAGCTTTAAGTAGCACTTTAGCAGGATTTGTAGCAGAGGATTTTGGATATTTACAAGCTTATTTATTGCTTTCATTGATTGGGGTTTTAGGATTATTTTTTTGGTGGGGCGGAAAAAGCCTTCTGTTACAAAAAGAAAACTATTCCACAAATTAATATTAATCATAATTTATTTTAAGCTTTCTTTGCATATAATTGTCTTTCAGGTTTTACCTCAAATTTATTTCACTTTCTCTTTAAATAATTTCTTATGTTTGTTTTATTGATAGCCACATCTTTACAAGGATATGGCTACCTTAAAGCTAAAATCAACCTGTATTTCTAACCCCCTGTGCAATCCCTACAATAGTCGCTACAATCTGCTTAGCAATGCGTTCTTTTTGCTCTTCATAGCTTGCATTTTTATATTGCTCCATAAGCTTTAATTGTAAATAATTTAAAGAACGCAAAAAAGGTTGTCTTAAAAGAATAGATTCTTGAATGAGCTTCTCGCTTGCCAAAAGCGTTTCTTCTTGGCGGATAAAAAGCAACCATTTTAGGGTTAAATGATATTCTTCTTCTATCATTTTCCAAATTTTTTCTCTTAAAGATTCTGTTTTTACAAATGCGTTGTAGCATTTTGCGATTTCTAAATCCACCTTTAAAAAAGCTTGTGAAATATTATCTATCGTAGTTTTAAAAAACAAATCCTCTTGATAGCAAGATTTAAAAATCTCTTTATCCCCTAAAGCCTCACTTGCCCTTTTTAATCCGCTTCCAAGCCCATACCAAGCAGGGATAATCGCCCTATTTTGCATCCATGAAAACACCCATGGAATGGCACGCAAATCTTCTACTTTTTGTGTGTCTTTTCGTTTTGATGGGCGTGAGCCAATATTTAGCTGCTGGATAAATTCAATAGGAGTGGCACTTTTAAAATACTCTATAAAGCCCTCTGTCTCATACACTAACCCTCTATAAGCCTTAAAAGATTCCTCGCTTACATATTTCAATGCTTCTTTGAAGTCTAAATTGCAAGTTTTTTTATCTGTGCCAAATTTTTCATAAACACTCTTTTTAAGCAAAGTAGAAAGCGCACTTTCAAAGCTAAATTCCGCTTTTTTAGGGTTAAGATATTTCTCGCTAATCACCTCTCCTTGCTCGGTTGTCTTTAAAAATCCTGCCACACTACCATCAGGAGAGGATAAAAGTGCATCTTCTAGCGCTCCTCCCCCACGGCTAACGCTTCCACCTCTACCATGGAAAAGCCTAAATTTAATCTTTAGCTCTTCTTCTAAACTCATTAAATTAGAAATAGCAACTTTTAGCGAATAATTACTCGTAAAAATCCCACCATCTTTGCTTGAATCTGAATAACCTATCATTATCTCTTGATAATTTTTACGCGATTGCAAATAGCTAAAATAATGCGGATTTTCACAAAGTTCTCTTAAAATAATGGGTGCATTTTCTAAATCATTAATGGTTTCAAACAAAGGTGAAATGCTAATGCGCGTCTTTTTGCCCTCCACCCAAAGGCGTGATTGCTTAGCAAACCAAAGCACGCACAAAAGATCATTTGCACTTTGACACATAGAAATAATACAAGAATCAATAATATTATCCCCTATCCTATCCTTTGCCCATTTAAAGCTTAAAAACGCCCACAAGGTTTCTTGAGCCTCTTTGCTAATCTTGCCATAAAGCCGATTGACATCTATTAGCGGTTCGCTTAAAGCTTTGTTTAAAATCTCTCTTTGCTCTTTATGTGAAAGAAGCAACAAATCCCCCTCCACATAGCCCAAAACAACAAAAATCTCCGCTAAAGATTTCCAAAACACATCACGATGTTGCCTAAAGTCTAACTGCATCAAATGAAACCCTGCTAAAAGTGCTAAATTTCTAAGCTCTACTAAATACTTAGCACTTGTAGAATCCAAAGAGTTTATTATTAAATCAATATCCTTGATAAACTCTTTTGGATTTTCATAGATATAAGGAGCACTCTCCTCCACGCACACGCTAGGTAGATTTAGCATCAAGATTCTATTTTGGAGCTTTTGACGCATACAAGTAAGCTTTGCCCTAAAAGGCTCTTGCAAAAAGAGCTTTTTTGCCATATCGTCTAAATGCTCTTTTTCTTTTTGCAAGCTTTCTAAAAACTCTGCACTTGGAGTGATGTATTCTTGTGCGATGGATAGCTCACGGCTAAGCTTATCAATACATTGAATATAATGCTTAATGATTGTTTGGTGCTGTCTTTTCATCACTTCTAGCATTACTTCATTATTGACATAAGGATTCCCATCTCTATCGCCACCTATCCAGCTTCCAAGCCTAATAGGAGATTTTTTAAGAGGATGGCCTAGAGCATTTTGCACTTCTTTTAAAATCTTTGCACCGCTTTGCAAAATGGAGCTTTCCATAAAATATAAAAGATTATCATGTTCAAATAAAACTTCAATTTTCTCACTTCTTACAATATGGCTATGCCACAAAAGATGCAAGCGGTATTTTAAATGCATTCTTGCCTCTTCATCGCTATATTGTAGCCATAAATGTAAATCATTATACATATCATGATAGCTTTCTAAAAATGTTCTTCTTAAAGATTCAGTAGGATGTGCTGTAAAAACAGGATAAAATTTAATCTTTTTTAAAACCCCCAAAACATCTTCTAAATCATAATCCTTTTTTAACTCTAGCAACGTTTTTTGTAAATTTTTACTAGGATTATGTGCGATACGATAGCGTTCATCTACGATATTTAAAAGCAAATGATAGAGTGTGAAACTACGGATAAGATTTGCAATTTCTTGAGAATCTAGCCTTTTTAGCAAATCTTCATTCAAGATAGATTGAAAAGTATTCTTTTTACTCAAAGCCAAAAAAAGCTCTTTTGTTTTAGGTGCAACCTCTTCTAAAAGCTCTACCATTACAGAAAAAATAAAACTTATTTCTTCTTGTTGTGTTTTCATTGTGAAGTTTTCTCCTCTTTAAAATTTTAGGGAATTATAACGCTTAATTTTAAAGAGTATGACTATAATCTATAAATTTTAAGTAAAATTAAACCCTTGCCTAAAAATTAGTTTAAAATAAGCTAAAATTAAAGCTATTTTTAGTAAAATCACGGGTTTTTATTTTAAAAACTTCACACACGCTAATCCTAGTTAGGTTGCGATTTATTCGTTATTGAGCGTGGAGGAAAAACCAAAACATTTAGGAGAAAACTATGGTAACTATGAAAGATCTTTTAGAGTGTGGTGTGCATTTTGGACATCAAACAAGACGCTGGAATCCAAAAATGAAAAAATACATTTTTGGTGTGAGAAAAAATATTCACATTATTGACTTGCAAAAGACTTTACGCTATTTCCGCTATACATACAACATCGTGCGTGATGCGGCAGCTGAGGGCAAAACTATTATGTTCGTAGGAACTAAAAAACAAGCAAGCGAAACACTAAAAGAATATGCAGATAGCGTAAATGCACCTTATGTAAATTATAGATGGCTTGGCGGTATGCTAACAAACTTTTCAACTATTAAAAAATCTATTAGAAAACTTGAAATCATTGAAGAAATGGAATCAAGTGGTCAAATTGACTTATTAACCAAAAAAGAAAAGTTAATGATTCAAAGAAAAAAAGAGAAATTAACGCAATATCTTGGCGGTGTAAGACATCTTAAAAAAGCTCCAGATATGATCTTTGTAATTGATGCTGCAAAAGAAAAAATCGCAGTAGCAGAAGCTAGAAGACTTGGAATCCCAGTAGTAGCTCCACTAGATACAAACTGCGATCCTGATATGGTAGATTATCCAATTCCAGGAAATGATGATGCTATCCGCTCTATCCAACTTTTCTGCAAAGAAATTGCTGAAGCAATCACAGAAGGTAGAGCAATCGCAGGCGGAGAAATCCCAGCTAATAGCGAAGAAGTAGCTCCTGCTAGCGAAGAAGAAAAACAAGAAGTGATTGATGAGGCTATGAGCGAAGCTGACTTCACAAAAGAAATACAAGCAGATAAGGAGTAAGCAATGGCAGAAATTAGCGCACAACTTGTAAAGCAACTAAGAGAAATGACAGATGCAGGGATGATGGACTGCAAAAAAGCTTTAGTAGAAACAAATGGCGATATTGAAAAAGCAGTAGAATACTTAAGAGAAAAAGGCTTAAGCAAAGCTGCTAAAAAGGCTGATAGAGTAGCAGCTGAAGGTGCTATTAGTATGCAAGTATCCAGCGACTTCAAAAAAGCTAGTATGGTTGAGATTAACTCTGAAACTGACTTTGTGGCTAAAAATGAAGGCTTTAAAGAACTAAGTGCAAAAACCATTCAAATCATTCAAGATTCAGATATTTCTACCACAGAAGAATTGCATACTCTAAATTTAGAAGGTGCAAAATTTGAAGAATATCTAAAAACTCAAATTGCAAAAATCGGTGAAAATATCGTAGTTAGAAGAATGGCTAAAGTAAATGCTAGTGGTAGTGGGATTGTAAATGCTTATGTGCATTCTAATGGACGCGTGGGCGTTATCATCGCACTTAAATGCCAAAAAGAAGAAAATGTTGCAAAACTAGCAGATTTTACAAAAAATCTTTGTATGCATGCAGCTGCTATGAAGCCACAAGTAATCTCTTATCATTCTTTTGATATGGACTTTGTAAAAAGTGAAAAAACAGCAATCATTGCAGAGTTAGAAAAAGAAAATGAAGAACTAAAAAGACTTGGAAAACCACTTCACAAAATCCCAAGTTATATTAGCCAGCTAGAATTAAGCGATGAAATTTTAGCAAAGCAAGAAGAAGCACTCAAAGCGGAGCTTAAAGCACAAGGCAAACCAGAAGCAATTTGGGATAAAATTATCCCCGGACAAATGGAAAGATTTAAAGCAGATTCTACACTTTTAGATCAACGCCTTACACTTTTAGGACAGTTCTTCGTAATAGACGATAAAAAAACTATCGCTCAAGTTTTAGCTGAAAAAGGCAAAGAGCTTAATGACAGCATTGAAGTTGTAGAATATGTAAGATTTGAGCTAGGTGAAGGAATAGAGAAGCAAGAGTGCAACTTTGCTGATGAAGTAGCTGCGCAATTAGGCTAAAATATGCCACCCCTACTTTATGCTAAGGAGCTTTGTTTTAACTATGATGTTCCTATCTTAAATAAAGTAGATTTAATAGGCGAAGAGAAGCAAATCATCTCCATTATGGGGGTTAGCGGAAGTGGTAAAAGCACACTTTTGCATATTCTCTCCTCTTTTTTAAAGCCACAAAGCGGAGAAGTGAAACTTTTTGGCACAAATCCTTATTCGCTCTCACAAAAGAATCTCTTAGAGCTAAGACGCAAACAAATAGGCATCATTTTTCAATCCCATTATCTTTTTTTAGGCTTTAGTGCTTATGAAAATTTAGAAGTCGCTTCTATTTTAGGAAAGGAAAAGATTGATGATACACTTTTAGAACATTTTGGCATTGCTAATGTGCTTAACAAAAACACAAGCTCCCTTAGTGGCGGACAGCAACAAAGATTATCCATTACAAGAATCTTAACTAAAAAGCCCAAAATTATTTTTGCAGATGAACCCACAGGAAATTTAGATAAGGAAAATGCACTTAGCGTGGCAGAAGCGCTTTTTTCTTATGTAAAGACAAATAATTCCTTGCTTATTTTTGTTACACATGATAAGAATCTAGCACAAAAAGCCGATAAAGCTTATTGCCTAGAAGATGCCAAACTAGAAGCTCTAAAAGTGTAAAGAAATAAATCTATGGAACTTCTAGCATATTTAACAGAAGGAAATGTAGCAAATTTTCTACTTTTGCTTTTACGCTTTGCTGGAGTAATCGCCTTTTTTCCTTTTTTTGAAAACCAACTCATCACCGCACAATTTAAAGGTGTTTTTATTTTCTTTTTAACCATACTTTTTATTCCACTTATAGAAGTGATTCCGCCTAGCAATATGAGCATTTTGGGTTTTATTATCGCAGGACTTGGAGAAATTATGCTAGGGTTTTTAGCCTCTATGGCGTTGCAAATTGTCTTTGGAATGGTTTCTTTTGGAGGGGAGCTTATCTCTTTTGCTATGGGATTAACAATAGCAAATGCTTATGATCCTGTAACAGGAGCACAAAAACCCATAATAGGGCAAATCCTAACACTTGTCGCACTTTTATTGATGTTGGCTCTAGATTACCATCATCTTTTTTTTGATTTTGTAGCTATGAGTATCAAAAGTGTTCCTTTGGGAAGCTTTATGTTCTCGCATGATTATGTCCGCTATATCATCACTGCTTTTGCACAGCTTTTTGTGATAGGGCTTACGATGTCTTTTCCCATTATTGCTCTTATTTTACTTTCAGATATTATCTTTGGAATGATTATGAAAGCACACCCACAATTTAACCTCTTAGCCATAGGTTTTCCTGTAAAAATCGTAGTGGCTTTTGCTGTGCTTATTGTAATCGTCCCTGCGATTATGATACATTTTAAAAAAGAATTTTTAGATGCGTTTAATGTGCTAAGTATTCTTTTAAAATAATTTCAAAATCTACACACTTTCATTAATTTATAGAGCTGTTGTTCCCTCATCATTTGCTTCATCTCTTTTAAAATTAATCTCTGGTTTTTTTAAGTTCTTTTATATCTAAATTTTCTAAAAAATAAGTATCATTTACCAAAACTTCCTCTCCATTTTCATCTTTAAACTTTCTAGGAGAGAGAAAAATACTCTCATAAGTAATTATTTTTAAGTTAAGATTATAAAACATTGCTCTTCCTTTTTTCTTTGCATTTTAAGGAATTTTTGTTTTAAATTTAAGGGTTAAATTTTACCAACTACCGCAATATTCTAGTTTTTTATTTACACAATCGTTTAAAAAGATATTGATTAGCGTCTGATAGAGGACGCGCCTTTAGTTTTTGCCATTTCTTTGAAATAATCAATCACATTGCCACTTAAATTTATGGTTACTTGCCTTTTTAAAGTTTTATCCACATAAGGATTTTTGATTGCATTTGTAAAATCTATTTCTTTTTTCATTTTTACTCCTTATATTGTTTTTCTCTCTTGCTGTTGCTTTCCTAGCTGAAATAATACGTATTGTATCGCCCTCTTTGTAGCAATGCACTACAAGTAAAATTCTTTCTTTATTGCTAATTCCTAAAGGGCAATAGTTCATATTTTACCTTTTACAATTATAAAGTATTTAAAAAAATAAAATCAAGCATAAATTTTTTGCACTCACTCTTTAATTGTAATAAAATTTTAAATCACACCTTATGGCTATTTTATTTACTTCCCAGCCTCTAGCACTTCCAGCTGAACCTGTATTGTAAGTGGAGTAACGCATTTTAAATTATCAATAGCACCAAATTTTACCTTTTATTCTACTTTTATTGTAAATTTGCAAGAGTGTTAAGCTCTTCTATTCTTTAGTGCAATCTTTTGCAATTTGCTCTACTTTTAAAAAATAAAGCGATAATTCTTTATGGCTTTCAAAGCTTCCATTCTCTTTTGGTTTTTTAGGAAGTTGTAAATTGTATTAATAGGGATTAAAACTTCTTTTGTTTGCATTTTTACAATAGGCTTAGCACTGCAACCTATAAAGATAAGACAAAATAGAAATAAAAATAAAATTTTCATACTAAACCTTTTTTGAATTTGTTCTATTTTAGGATTTTAAAGAGTTTAAATTAAGGGTTAAAAAAATTAGATACAATATATCCATAATAAAAAAGAGAAAATAAAAGCAATGATGGATTTTATAAATCGCTAATATTGGCATTACTAACTGCGCTTTTTGGAGTGTTTGGATATGGTTTATAAACTATGAAAAATATTCTTTTTATAGTGCTTGTATCGTAATTGTCATGGTAGTTTTGTTGATAGCGACTTTAATTATGCTAATGGGTGCATTTTTAAAAGGAGCAAAAGAGTTAGAAAAGGAGAAAGAATGAGTGCTGGAATGATAGCTTTACTTGTTAGTATTGTTGGTTTTTTTGGGATTTTGTTTTATATTATCTATGCTTTAAAAAAGGCGTAATTTTATCATTGCATGGGGGTTTCCCTTTGTCATTGCGAGGCGCATCGTGCCGAAGCAATCTAAAAGCTCCACCCTTAAAGGTAGCCCCTTAGACTGCTTCGTCGCTTTGCTTCCTCGCAGTGACAGGTGGGGGTGTCATTGCGAAGCCTCTATAAGAGGCTGTGGCAATCTCTTCTTTTGTTAGATTTCGCAGAGGAAGTAAATTCCTCTTTGCGAGGAGGGACAGACTCTGTCCCTTCCAACCCCCTGAAGCCCCCGTCCCACTGCGTTTCACTTGTGGGAGCTTTGTCTTTGTCATTGCAGGAGCCTGAAAGGCTTGTGGCATACAAGCGAAGCGTTATCCACGAGCGAAGCGAATGCAAATCTAGCACAATCACTTCCCTAACTCTATAAATAATCTTTTGTAAGCTTCTAGCTCACTTTGACAACTTTTATATACTATCCCTACAAAATTCCTATTCAATCAACAAATTTTAACGCTTTTTTCCCGCATAAAACACATACTTTTTGTAAATTCATATTTATTTGGTAATAAAAAATTAATATAAGTATTAAAATTAAGCATAAATTAAAAAAGTTTGGAATACCATAAAATAAAATTGAAAAATTAAGGACAAAATATGTTAAAAAAACTTCTAGTATTGTTTTTAACAATGAATGCTTTTATATTGCAACTTTTTGCAGATACGCCAAAGGATACGATTATCATCGCAGTAGAAAATGAGCCCGTGCGTATCAATCCCCTTTTTAGCGAAGATCATGATAGTGCCATAGGGCTTATTTTCTCTGGACTTACACGCTTTGATAGCTCTATGAATATCACTCCTGATTTAGCAAAGTCTTGGAAAATTAGCAAAGATGGACTTGTTTATGAATTTGCTTTGCGCGAAGATGTATTGTGGCATGATGGAGCAAAATTTAGTGCAAAAGATGTAGAATTTAGTATCCAAGCACTAAAGAATGAAAAGTTAAATTCCCCCTCAAAAGTAAATTTTGATGCAGTAAAAGAAGTGAAAGTTATTGATGATTACCATATTAAAATCACACTTTCAAAGCCTTTTCCCTCATTTTTAGATTCTCTTAGTATAGGGGTTTTACCTAAGCATTTATTAGAAAAAGAAGATTTAAACACTACAAATTTTAACCAAAACCCAATAGGCACGGGCCCTTTTAAAATGCAAAAATGGAACAAAGGGCAATATATGCTTCTAAGTGCAAACGAATCTTATTATCTAGCCACACCAAAAAGTAAAAAAATCATTCTAAAACATATTAAAGATCCAAGTATTAGTGCCTTAGAGCTTAAAAATGGAACGATTGATGTTGCTTTGGTGGATTTTGAAATGGCAGAAAACTTTAAAAAAGATAAAAATTTCAAGCTTATTCAAGAGCCATCTGCTGATTATCGAGCTTTAATGTTTAATTTTAACCATGAGTTTTTAAAAGATAAAAATGTGCGTCTAGCTCTAAACTATGCCACTCCTAAAAAAGAAATCGTAGCAAAACTGCTCCACTCTTTTGGAAGTGAAGCAAACCACCCTTTAGAAAAATCTTGGGCAAATCCAAAAGATTTTTCTAGCTTTTCTTATGATATTAAAAAGGCCGAATCTCTTTTAAAACAAGCAGGTTTTACAAAAAATAAAAAGGGAATTTTAGAAAAAAATGGCAAAGAGCTTAGCTTTAGTATGTATGCTATGAGCGAAGATCCTTTGCGTGTAGCACTTGTGAATATTTTACAAAGCGAATATGCAAAATTAGGCATTAAAGCAAAGGCGGTTGCACTTCCTAAAGGAAGCTTTGATTATACGAAAATTGATAGCTTTTTAGTGGGTTGGGGAAGCCCTTATGATCCTGATTTTCACACCTTTAGGGTATTTGCCAGCAGCGAAGACACTACTAAAAACAATAGCGGTTGGAATTTTGGACATTATGCAAATACTAATGTAGATAAAACTCTAATAAATGCTAGAAACACGCTAGATAGAGAGCAAAGAAAAGAGCATTATAAAAACTTTATTGAAGAATTACATAAAGATCCTCCCTATGTATTTATCGCCTATATTGACTATCCTTTAGTATATAGGGCAAATATTGCAGGGGTTAAGCCTCACATTGTCGGACATCATGGAGTTGGCTTTACTTGGAATGCGTATGAATGGAGCAAACAATAGTGATAAATCTTATCTTAAAGCGTCTTTTATGGGCGCTTTTTTTATCCATAAGTGCTAGTTTTATTTGTTTTTGTCTAGTATATTATTCTAAAGGTAGCGTTGTTTTTGCAAGTGTTCCACAAGGGATTAGCAAACAAGCACAAGAAGAAATTGAAAGGAATCTAAACCTTGATAAACCTCTTTTAGTGCAATACAAACTTTGGGCATTAAAAGCAATTAAGGGAAATTTTTCTTATTCTTTAGTGAGTGGAGAGAGAGTAAGCAAAATCTTAAAAGAAAAGCTTCCCTTTACGCTTATTTTAGGTTCTTTAGCATTTTTAATCCTTTTTGTGCTTTCTTTGGCTTTAGGGATTGTATGCGTGATTTACAAAGACAGCCTTTTAGATAAATCCATCACTTTTATTACGATGAGTTTTTTTGCGCTTCCTGTCTTTTCTACTTCTTTAATGTTGATTTTGTTTTTTGGAGTGTTTTTTAAAATATTTCCTACTTCTGGAATCTCTGATATTGGCTTTGAAGAAGATTTTTTAAACCGCTTAGAACACCTTATCTTGCCACTTTGCACACTTGTGTTATCGCATTTAGCAGTATTTGTGAGATTTGCAAGAACTGCCTTTTTAGATAGCCTAAACCAAAGTTTTATCCAAGCAGCCTTTGCTAGAGGATTAGGCAAAATGCGGGTTTATTGCCATTTTGTGCTAAAAGATGCACTAAGTCCTATCTTAGCCTATTTTGGAGCATCTTTTGTGAGTTTTCTTGTAGGGATTTATGTGGTAGAGAGCGTATTTTCTTATGAAGGGATTGGGAATCTTGCAATTTCTAGCATTCTTTTTAAAGATTATCCTGTTGTGCTTGCTATTGTAATCTTTAGCGTTTTAGCAGTGGTATTTATTAATTTATTTGTAGAAATAGTTTGTAAGATTCTTAATCCTAGATTTAGCAATATATAAGGTGTATTTGTGTTGAAATTTTATTTATTATTTATTTTTTTATGTATTCTCTTAGCCACTTTTGCTCCATTTTTAAGTCCTTATGATCCTAATTTAGTAGATTTATCTAGTGCGAAAATCGCCCCAAACTTAGAACATCTATTTGGCACAGATATGCTTGGACGCGATGTTTTTACAAGGATTCTCTATTCTTTAAGAATCTCTTTGTTTGTGGGATTTTGTGCTTCTTTTTTAAGTGTATTTTTTGCCTTTTTTTATGCATTTTTGACACGCCTTTTTGCCCATGCATTTTTCGCAAGATTGCTTGATATGCTTCTAGCTTTGCCTTCACTACTTATCATTATGTTTTTTCAAAGCTTTTTAAATGGAGGAATTTTAAGTATGACTTTGGTAATCGCACTAGGGCATTTTGCCTATATTGCTAGGGTTTTAGATATAGAAATAGGCAAATACCAAAAGTTAGAATTTTATCAAAACGCACTTATTTTGGGTAGCACTAAGTTTAAAGCCCTATTTAGCGAGATTGCCCCTGCTTGTTTAAATTTACTTTTTGTGCTTTTTGTGTTTAATGTCGCCCATGCGATTGCAAATGAAGCCACACTAAGCTTTTTTGGTTTAGGCGTAAATCTTGGTGAGGCGAGTTTAGGCAATATGCTCAATGAAGCAAGCAAGGGGCTATTTTTAGGCTTTTGGTGGATGCTTATTTTTCCTGCTGGGTTTATCTTGCTTTTAATCTTACCCCTTTTAGCTCTAGGTAACAGCTTGCAACAAAGAAGTAAATTATGATAGAGATAGAAAATTTAAATCTTTCTTTTTGCGATAAAACCCTTTTGGAAAATATTAGTTTTACACTTCAAAAAGGAGAAAATTTAGCCATTATGGGAAAAAGTGGCTCTGGAAAAAGCCTATTATTAAAATCTTTAATCTATCTTTTTGATAAAAATTATTCAATAAAAGCACAAAGATTCCAAATCTATTCTAAAAATCCTCTTCTTTTAAATGCCAAAGAACTAAGCATTTTAAGGGCTAAAGTGAGCTTAATTTTTCAAGATGTTTATGGAAGTTTTTACCCGCTTATAGATATAGGAAGCTATTTTAATATCGTAGGCAAAAAGCATACAAATTTAAGCAAAAAAGAAATAAAAAAACGCTCCTTTTATTATTTTGAATGCTTAGGATTGCAAAATTTTGAACTTTTGTGGCATTCTTTTATCTATCAACTAAGCGGGGGGATGGCTAGACGCGTGCAAATAGCACTCGCTCTTGTATGTGAAGCAAACTGCCTTTTATGCGATGAGATCACAAGCTCACTTGATAGCAAAAATGAACAAAAAATTATCCAAATCTTAAAAGACCTAAAGGAGAATTTTGCAAACCTCATCTTTGTAACCCACAATCTAAACCTTGCCTATGAGCTAAGCCATAAAATCTTGATTTTAGAAGAGGGAAAAATAGAGGAATTTAGCGATATAGAAGAGTTTAAAAAACAACCCAAAAGCACCTATGGCAGGCAATTATTAAAAATCCACAAAGAGTTAGAATGCTAGAAGTTAAAAATTTAAGTAAAAGCTACATACAAAAAAAACACTGGTATTTAAAAAATGAAGAAAATTTCATTTTTAAAAATCTCAATTTTCATTTAAAAAAGGGGGAGAATCTATTAATTTGTGGAGAAAGCGGAAGTGGCAAAAGCACATTAGCAAAAATACTCTGCATGCTAGAATCCCCAAAAGAAGGACAAGTCTTCTTTGAAAAAGAGGATATTTTAGTTCTAGATTTTAAGGCAAAAAGATTACTAAGAAAAAAGATTCAATACATCTTCCAAGATCAAAAACTCGCACTTAATCCTTATAAAAATGCTAAAACTTTGCTTTTAGATGTGTATAAAAATTTTCATTTAAAGCCTGATTTTAAAGAGATTTTTGCACTTTTAGAAATGTTTGGTTTAAAAGAAGAAATACTTTGTCTAAAACCTCAAAATTTAAGCGGGGGACAATGCCAAAGATTAGGACTAATCCGCTCTCTCCTTTTAAAACCAAAACTTTTAATTTTAGATGAAGTGTTTGCCCCGCTTGATTTACCCATTGCCCTTAAAATCATAGATTATCTTAAAACTTTCCAAAAAAACAACGACATTACCTATATTTTCATCTCGCATCAAGAAAAGCTTTTAAAAGACTTTTATACTCAAAAACTACAAATGCCCTCCAAAAATTTCTCTTAGATTTTTAATAAATACATTTTATTATCTATAAAATATTGATAGTTTTTCTAAATCTTTTTATTAATTTAAAAACCTTAAAACTTAGCGAAAAAAGTTTGCCTTTTCTCCTCCTATCATAAGCATACAAAGTGGCTCTTCCTATCTCATAGCATAGATTATAAAGCTTTATAAGGAATTTTAATACTGCAAAGAGAATAAAAAGCTTTGTTAAACTATCACGAGGGTGGCAATTCCTCGTAATAGCGTTTCACAAGTGGCGACAATCTACTCTTTAGAGTTAAATAAGATTTTTCTTATTTCTTCTCTAAAAAGTGTTACTAGCACTGCAATTATCGCAATGAAAGAATTAAAAAGCTCCATTATGGACTCCTTAAACAAGCAAATCCACCCCAAACCCAACTAAATAGCCAAAAAAAAAGCCCAACCCCCATAAAAGAGGATCAGGCTTAACTTGCTTATTTAAGGTCTTGTGAAACCTTTAGTCCATCTGCCAAATGGATTAATAAATTATAGCATAAAATTTTAAAAGGAGGTAAATTTAGCCAAAGATTCACCTACTTTGATTTACACCGCAAAAAGAAGGGAGGGGTTAAAACTAAAGCTTTCTAAATCTTCTTATTAATTTAAAAATCTTAAAACTTAGTGAAAAAAGTTTGCCTTTTCTCCTCCTATCATAAGCATACAAAGTGGCTCTTCCTATCTCATAGCATAGATTATAAAGTTTCATAGGAATTTTTACATCATTTTGCTTGTCTTTTACCATAAAGCACACTACAAAAGGGATAATAAAAATAGAAAATACGCTAAAAATTTTAGCAATTTTATAGAGCTTAAAACCTAAATTTATTTGAAAATTTTTGGCATTTTTAGCATCTTCTTCTAGCTCTTTTAGCTCTGCATAGAAAATGGGTGTTTTTCTTGCCATCTCCCACCAATATTCCCCCAAAAACTTCCCCTTATAATCCACATACACTTTTGCATCTTCCCAAGGTTTATGGCTAGTGTAAAAATGCAAAATACAAGGACTTTGCAAGGCTTCTTTTAATTCTTCTTTAAAATAAGAAATATTTGGCTTTTTCTCCTCTAAACTTTTTGCATTGCAGTACAAATACACTAAAAGATTCCATTTTAAGGGCAATTTGTAAGTTTTATCAAGTAAAGCGGCATTTAAAATGCTTTGATCGTGTTCTATACAAGAATAATTTTTAGCAATTTGCAAGGCTTTTTCTTCTAAATTTTGCATACGCCAAGCATTCAAATCCATTAAAAGCAAACCTGAATTAAAATAGTTTTTTGCAAAATCTCCACTCAATAGAGGCAAATCTTTTGTGTGCGGAATAAGTGTGCGTGTGGTATCTAGATAATCTAATACTACACCACAAATGCCCCCCTCCCCACGCATTATATCCATATGCGTAAAAATCTCTCTCAAATCACTTAGCACCAGCATATCCACATCTAAATAAAGCACACTTTCAATCTCTTTTTCTAAAACACTGCCTATTAACAAACGATAATAAGCTAGATAATTTCCATTTAACTTAGGCAAATTATATTGTTGAAAAATATCCTCATTCATTAAATGAATTTTTAGAGTACAGGGATAAATTTTACTAAGTTCTAAAATTAAATTTTCTAATTTTTCTTCACTCTCTTTGCTAATTTTGTCTATCAGAAGATAAAAAGAATAAGGCATTTTATTAGAATCTTGCTTTGTATTATGGATAATAGAAGTTAGTAATACTGCTAAATAAGGCAAATATTTTTCATTTGCATTAAAAGCTAGTGCATACATTCTATATCCTTACAAAATCTTCTAAGCTTTCTTCTTGGGAGATTGCCTCTATCTCAAGGCTAAATTCCCCAAAAATCTGCTCCTTTATAATCACAATAGGCGAGATGAAAAAGCCATCGCTATACATTTGCATTCTTAAATCTAGTTGTATTTTTTCATCTAAACCCTCGCTTAAAAGCTCTTCAAAGCTATCCTTTTGCAAAACTTCTTTAAATCTATCAAACTCTAAAAGCAAAATCCCCTCTTTTGAAGCATAGCCCACCCCCTCTTGCCATAGCTCAATTTTAGCCTTTGTAGGTTTGTTTAGAGCAGAATAACTACAAATAAAACTAGGTATGCTTTTGCCATCTTGACTTAAAACCCCTTTTAAAAGGCGGTATTGCAATACCTTTCTTTTTGCAAAATAATAAGGTTTTTGCTCTTTTTCTAAGGCTTCTCTAGTTTTAAAATTTTTAAGGCGTAAAGTAGGGAGATTCCTAGAATCTTTTGGCAAACTTAGCGTTGAAATGAGTTCAAAAGGGGTTTTTTTAGACTTTTCTCTTTGTTTTTTAAGTGCATAGAGGCAACCACAATAATTTTGCCTATATAAATTTGCCTCTTTTGCAAGCTCATTTTGCACTTTTGTGCCTCCATTACCCCGCACATCTATGGGTAAAAATCCCAAACCTTCTTTTTTAGCAATGGCTTCTCCTTGTGCAAAAAGCTCTTGTTGGGATTTCATAGGACTTGCTAAAAGTGTAGTGGTAAATTCTGCACAACGATATTCTTTAGCCACTTTCACGCTTGAGCTTAGCCGATAATCAAAGCAAAAACTACATCGCTCGCCTTTTTCTGGCTCCTCTTCTAACCCTTTGCTTCCCTTAAGCCAATCTTGCACATCATATTCCCCAACAATCAAAGGAATATCTAGTATTTCACAACTTCTTTGCACATCTTTAAGACGCATTAGATATTCATCATAAGGGTGAATATTAGGATTGTAAAAATAACCACAAAACTTTTTATCTGGATAAGTTTTTTGCAGTTGTGTTAAAAAATGATGGCTATCCACACTACAACAAATATGCACTAATGTGCGATTACTTAAATCTAATTCTACTTTTGACATTGAATTCCTTATTTTTTATAAGCATAATAGAGAAAAAATCCCATTCCAATAATAAAAACAATTACTAAAAATACAATCAAAATAATATCCAAAGCACTAACCATTTTTGCCTTCTTTAGCTTATTAGATGTGGTATTCTAGCATATTTATACTTTATCTTAAGGGGCAAAGATAAAAAATGAGCTTAGAAAGTATTTTAAGTTTTAAGAGTACTAAAAATAAAAGTGGAAGTTAAAGTTATAAAAATAGCAAATATAATAAATTCTAGTAGTTACGGCATAGAATAAAAGTTTTAAAGGGTTTTTCAAGGGGTTAGCAACCTTAAGTGGTTGT
>NZ_QXJG01000021.1 GCF_003670295.1 Helicobacter burdigaliensis | reverse complement strand
AGTATAAATAAACTATATGAGGGTTCTTTCTCCCATTTAGAACCCTCTTGTAGTTTATTAGTTTTAAGAGTTTTATTGATTTAAGTTTGTAAGGGATTTATTAAAATTTCTTAAAATAAAGATTTTTGGGATTTTTATTTACTTTGTTTATATTCTTTGTGGCTAACGCTCTTTATAGTGATAATATGGTAAGTTGCGGTTTATTATCTGATTTAATAGAATTGATTTTAAGAAGTAATTCTTCCACTATGAGTGTAAAGGTTTGCACTATTGCCTCTAGCAAAGCCTATAAGTGTAACACCACTTTCTTGAGCGGCTTTAATCCCCATATAAGTTGCAGCGGCTTTTGAAACGATAATTGGGATATTATGCATTACAGCCTTAATCACCATTTCTAGCGATAATCGCCCACTTACATAAAGAATCGCTTGGGATTTATCTAAATTTTTAAGCATAGCTTTACCCATTACTTTATCAATAGCATTATGGCGTCCTATATCTTCACTGATTAAGGTTTCATTTTTTAAAAGCAACATTGCTTTATGCACACAACCTGTTTTTGAGAAAAGCTCACTTGGCTTTTCAAACTCTCTTAAATTCTCAAAGATTTGTTTGCAAGAAACTTTCAAAGGAGTTTCTATAAAGCGTTCAATGATATGTCCTTCTAGATTCCCTGCAACTCCTACACAACAACCAGAAGTTAAAGTTTTTTCTCTAAAGAGATTTTTTAGATTTTCTTCGTGGATTTGTGCTTCTATCCATACGCTTTTGCCTTCATCTTCTATTTTTATAGAGCGTATTTGCTCTTTTTTGCTAATCACACCCTCACTAGTGAGAAACCCTACAATATGATAGTCTTGTTCTTTTGGAATACTCATTACTGAGAGCAGTTTTTTGCCATTGAGATAAAAGGCTATTCTTTCTTCTTTAATGACACAATCGCTAAAATATTCACTAGTGGGAATAAACCCACTCGGTGAAATTTTTTCAATGGGTAATGTTAGGCTTTCTTTATGCATTGAGTTCTTTGTAATAATAGCTATGTAAAATTGCAATTTCCTCTTCGCCCATATGTCCATCTAAAATAGAGCTTAAAGCCCCTTCAATAGCAAAGACAGCCATATAGATATGCGTGATTAAAAGTGCAATCACTAAAAAGCCTAAAATATTATGGATAAGTGCCATAGTTCTTAAAGTTTCAATATCCGCAAATTGAAAGAACATAAATGCTCCAGAAATTGCCATTACAAAACCACCTACGGTGCAAACCCAAAACCACATTTTTTGTCCTGCATTAAATTTACCAGCAGGAATAGGTTTTTTCTCTTTGCTTAAATATCCACCCATAATCATAAGCCATTGAATATCATAAAGTTTAAAAAGAGCGGGTTTAACCCACATTAAAAACATTAGAATTCCAAAAATGACAAATAAAATGGTAGCAATTCCATGCACATCTCTTGCAAAACGCACAAAAGCTCCTCCGCCAAGATTGCTTCCAAATACCATAATTAAGCCGGTTATGCTTAAAATAACAAAAGGAATGGCAGCAGCCCAATGCACAAAAATATTGTAGCTTGAGAATACTTTAATCTTTTTGCCATGAGAGAACTTTTTTTGTCCTACAACAATAAAATGCGTTAGGAATGCTAGAGGAACTAGCACGATGATAATTCCAAAAATGAGTGAAAAATAATGCCCTTGCAAAAGAGTAAAAATCTCCCCTAAACCATAAGAGTTAGGAGAGCCGACTCCCCAAGCTTTGATAGCTTCTACTTCAGGACCTCCATAGAGTTTTGTATTCATAGGATTTACCATTAAGCTATCATTGCCAGAGATTACCTCTGCATATTGCTTTCCACCTTCTTGTGGAACGCTAGGGTTTGCACTAAATGCAAAAGTAGCAAAGCCTAGAGTAATAATTAAGATTCGCAAAAATAATTTCATAGGAATCCTTTTAGTTTCCATAAGCGGTTTTCCACACATTTGGAACAGCATTAGGGATATTTTCTCCTCTCATTGTTGCACGATGCGTGATGATGTTTGCAACCTCTTCACTGCTTCCTGCAAGCAATGCTTTAGTAGAACACATACTCGCACACATAGGAACTTTACCTTCAGCAATCCTATTTTGTCCATAAAGTCTGTATTCTTCCTGGCTATTAGTTTCTTCAGGACCACCTGCACAGAAAGTGCATTTATCCATAGAACCACGACTTTCAAATACTCCATTTTTAGGGAATTGTGGAGCACCAAAAGGACAAGCATAAAGGCAGTATCCACAACCAATGCAAGTCTTTTTGTCGTGCAATACAATTCCATCTGCACGGATATAAAAGCAATCTACGGGGCAAACTTGCGCACAAGGAGCATCAGCACAATGCATACAAGCAATAGAAACAGCACTTTCTTTACCTACTTGCCCTTCATTTAGCACAACAACTCTTCTTCTATTTACACCCACAGGTAAATGGTGAGCTTCTTTACAAGCAACATCACAACCATGGCATTCAATACATCTATTAGTATCGCAATAAAATTTCACTCTTGCAAAATTTTGCAAAATATCTTGTGTATTTTGACTCATATTCTATCCTTTCTTATGCTTTTTCTATGCGACAAAGACCGCATTTTGTTTCAGGACATGCTGAATTGTAATCAAAACCATAGCTTGAAATCATATTTGCAGATTCACCGATAACATAAGGTTTTGTGCCTTCTGGATAATTTTCTAATCTTGATTTTCCTTGATCTAGTCCAGAGAAGTTTTGTGGCAACCAAACACTATTATAATCCACTCTAGTAGAGATTTTTACAGGCACTAAAATCTTAGTTCCACTTGTTCCATGTAACCAAACTTTATCGCCATTTATTACATTAAGCTCTGCTGCTCTATCGGGGTGGATTTCTACAAACATCTCACCTTCTACTTCAGCTAAATATTTAGCACTTCTTGTTTCGGCTCCTGTTCCCATATGTGCTACAAGTCTTCCGCTAAGCATATTTACTGGGAATTCTTTAACCCAATCTTTCTCTTTTTGTCTGCTTTCATATTTGATATTAGCTCTAAAGAGATTTTTCTTATCAGGGAAGCTTGGATATTTGCTTACTAAATCCCCTCTAAATGAATGGATAGGCTCTCTATGGAGTGGGATTTGATCATACCAATTCCAAACTTTTGCTCTAGCTTTTCCATTTCCATAAGGGCAAAGTCCAGCTTCAAGGGCTTTTTCTACTAGGATATTGTTACCAATTCCCATAGCAAAAGTAGTGCCTGCTACTGCTTGTTTTTCTTCTTCGGTTAGTTTAATTCCTAAAGATTCAGCATTTGCAGCACTTACAGGAGCATGTCCGCCTTCAAATTTTGCATTAGGCAATGTGCGATTTGTTAGCATACTTTGTCCATCAGGGCTAGTAACTCCCCAATTTACACGGAATCCCATACCACCACGCATTACAGGAATGCTATCATTATACATAACAGGAGTTCCAGGGTGTTTATCACTCCAGCAAGGCCAAGGTAGTCCATAGTAATCACCCTTAAATGGTCCAGTTCCTTCTAGCGTAACTTTATCAAACATATGCCAATTTTCTTGATGCGCTTTTAATCTTTCAGGGCTCATACCTTGTAAGCCTATGCTTCTAATGCTTTGAGTAAGCTCTGTTGTTGCATCATCAGGCCAAATGAATTTATCACGCCCTTTGCTTTTTGCAATATCATAAAGTCTCCATTGATACTCTTTTAAGAAACCTAATCTATCTGCTAATCCGAATAAGAATTCTTCATCAGGACGGCATTCAAAGAGAGGTTCCATAACTTTGCTTCTCCATTGATAGCTTCTATTTGTCGCTGCAACTGAACCCGCAGTTTCCATTTGTGAAGCAGCAGGAAGCATAAATAAGTTATCTTTCCTATCGCTATAAATAGCTAAATCATTTACATAAGGATCCACAAATACAACTAAATCTAGCATATCCATAGCTTTTCTTTGTAAATCAAGCAAAGATACTGTTGTCATACCAGAACCAATTACAACTAGCGCTCTAAGCTTTGTGCCACCATTGTTTGCCATATTTTCATCTTCTAAGACACCAAATTTCCAAGTAGAATGTGCAAATCCGGTTTTTTCCATCATTTCTTTGTCTTTGAAGCGTTTTAGCATCCAATCATATTCTACACCCCAATGTTTGCAGAAATGTCTCCAAGCAGGTTCGCCAAGCCCATAATATCCTGGAAGTGAATCAGCTAGGTTATTCATATCTGATGCACCTTGAACATTATCATGTCCTCTTAGGATATTTACACCTCCACCATTTTTACCAATATTTCCTAAGAACATTTGTAAAATTGGCATAATTCTTGTATTGCTTGTTCCTACTGTGTGCTGTGTTAAACCTTGATTCCAAATAAGGCTTGCAGGTTTTGCACTTGCCATTTCTTCAGCAATATGGCGGATTTCATCAGCAGGGATTCCACATACATCTGCTGCAACTTCAGGTGGGAATTTCTTAGCTTCTTTGATGATTTCTTCATAGCCATAAACACGCTCTTTTAGGAATTTCTCATCATAAAGTTTTTTCTCAATAATGTGATTTAATAAACCATAAGCAAAGGCAATATCTGTCCCACTTCTAATTCTATGGAATTCATCACATTTTGCTGCTGTTTTTGTAAATCTAGGATCAATACAAACTAATTTTGCTCCACTCTCTTTTGCTCTTAAAATATGCACCATGGATACTGGGTGATTAACCGCAGGATTTGCACCAATAATTAAAATATATTTTGAGAACATCATATCGCCAAGATGGTTTGTCATTCCACCATACCCAAATGTATTCGCCACACCAGCGACTGTCGGGCTGTGTCAAACTCTTGCGCAGTGATCTATGTTGTTTGTTCCAAAGAATGCTGCAAATTTTCTAATGTAGTAGCTTTGCTCATTAGAACATTTAGCACTACCTAAGAACATAACTGCATCAGGACCACTTTCTTCTCTAATTTGTTTTAATTTTACAGCAATTTTATCCATTGCTTCATCGTATTTTACTCTTGCCCATTTTCCATCAACTTTTTCTAATGGGTAGCGTAATCTTGTCTCACTTCTTGCTCTATCGATTAAGTCAGCACCTTTACAGCAATGTCCACCTTGAGAAACAGGGTGATCTTGTGCAACTTCTTGTCTAACCCAAACGCCATCTACAACTTCAGCAACAATACCACATCCAACAGAACAATGGGTGCAAATTGTTTTAATTTTTTGTGAGTTTGGATATCTCTCTTTTAGCTCTTGAGCGGTGGCAGGACGCATTGTTTTTTGGGTTTCACCTAAAGCAATGCTAGCACCTGCTAAGCTTCCAAGAGCGGTCATTTTCAAAAACGAACGCCTAGTTTGGCGTCTTTTGATAGCTTCGCTCATATTTTTTCCTTCTTTTACTTAAACTTCTTATTTAGCAACAGAATAATACATATCCCATTGTTTTGTCTTTTGATAAAGAATCTCTTCTTTAGGTGATTTACCACGAACTAGATTCTCGCTCGTCCCTTTTTTGCCACAACCAGCTAGCACGACACTAACACCAGCAATAGCAACGGAAGTTTTTGTGGCGGTTTTTAGAAATTCACGCCTACTATTTTCCATGGATACTCCTTGGTTTTGAGATTTGGGATAATCCCATCAAGACTTTTAAAAATTAAAAGCCTTAATGGAATTATGCAAAAATATTTTCTTCAAATTTTAAGAAATCCTCCAAAAGATAAGAGATTGTTGCATAGATTTTAGAATCTTTTCTTTCTTGAATTTCAGAAATAAGTTTAAACATTGCAACTTTAGCGTACATAAAAACTTCTTTGGCTAATTTGTCATTGTCCTTTTGCAAAAGATCTTTTAAAAAACCAAAAATAAATCCGATATGCTCTTCTGTTTCTTTAAAAGTTTGTGTTTGCACTCTAATATCACTTTCTCTAATAAAACTACGCATTTTTAATAGGCTTTCCCCGCCTACGCAATTTTCATAAAAATGCGAAAGATGTATTCCTACTTGTTTTGCCCCAAAAGGCAAGGCAAAAAGTGAAGAATATTCTTCTTTTAAGGCTTTATAATTGTCTTGTAACATTTTTTCTAAAAGTGCAAAATTTTCTTCTCCTTCAGGACTTAGGGGAGAAGTTTTTAAAAGAGAGATTTGCTTTTTAATGAGTTCTTCTCTTTCATCTAAAAGTTCAAAAACAAATAATCCATAAAAAAAGTCATAATATAAAACTCTAGCATTTTTTAAATCTTGTAGCTCTTGAGCGCTTAAATTTTCTAGCATAGCTTCCCCTTTAAATTTTGTCAGCAAACATTACTCTTACTTTGCAGTCAGGACAGCATTGCAAGGTGCGTAGCTTTTGTGGATCTTTAGAAAAAGAAACACTAAGCATATTAAAGATTTTATCAATAGATTTTTTAGTAGAGAAAGGTTTTCCGCATTCTACACATAAAAATGGCTCATCTTTTGCAAGTTCTCTACTTTTAAAATATTGCGAGTTAAGCTCCATTCCATCGCGGTGTAAGTCCATAATTTTTTCAGGACAAGAATCTACACAATAGCCACAAGTGGTGCAAAGACTTGGATTAAAACGCAAAGAAAAGTCATCGCTTTTTGCAAAAATTGCATTGACATTGCAAGCACCCACACAAGAAAGGCAAAGAGTACATTTATCACTATCAATTTGAATATTACCATAATACACAGGAGCTACACTTTTAGCAGCTCCAAAATCTTTATCTTTGATGATGTATTGTAGCCTTTGCGCAAAAGATTCTCTATGGGGTTTGTTATAGCGATTTTTATAAAGATAGCTTTCAAAAGGGGTGATTTTTTGCGAATAATTTTCAATATCTTGTGGAGTTTGAGCTTGAAGAATCGCATTTTTTTGGTAGGCATTTTGAGTGATATTGTTGATAAAATCAATCATGGGTGCTTGGTGATTAAAAACTAATAAATCATTGCCACTTGTTTGTAGCATCGTTAAATAGTCATTTTCATTAAGCATTTTAAGGTTGGGTAATACTAGCGGAGTTAGATTTTGTGGGAGAGTGAAGCCTAAATGCACAAGGCTTTCATAAGAATCTAAATCGCATAGAAAAATTTTACTCTCTTTGTAAAGCTCAATAATTTCTTCTAAGCCCTCTTTTGGAAGATCCTCATAAGTTAGAGAGCTTGTAGGGCATACACCTACACAAGCACCACAGGCTATACAATCAATAGGAGAAAAGACAAGCTCCATTAAACTATCATTAGCTCCCACCCCAAAAGTAGGGCAAATATCAGCACATTTTCCACAATGCTTTTCGCGTCTGTGATGGTATTGACAGGCATCTTCTTTGTAAGTGATAATTTCTTTATAACTAAAAGTTCCTAAGTTTTTTTTGAGGGTTTCTAAAAGTGCGCTAGGATTATCAAAATCAGCCACACTATAGATTCCACGAAAACGGATAAGGTTATCATCGCTTACAAATAAAACTGCTTGAGAGAAAGAAATATCTTCTTCATTGTTTAATTTTGCAACAAAATTTCCAAAGCTTCCATTGATAGAAAGTGTTTTTGAAATCTCAATTAAGCTGACTTCAAAGTCTTTTGTTGCGTCTTTTTTGAAATATTCAATAAGAGGCGGAATATTTCCTTCTTCATCTTCTGAATAAAATAGAGCAAGTGAGTTAGAAATAGGGGTGCTTTTGTTATTCTCTAGTTTAAAATCTTCAAAAATCTCTTGAATTTTTTGTAAAGTGTGTAGTTTGCTAGAATAGGATTCTTCTTGTTTGTTTAAGATTAGATGTCCAAGTGGAAGAGAATTTTGTATATGCATCTCCATAGGAAAAAGCCTTTTGAAATTTATTTATAGTTATATATTTTAGTAAAGATAATTTTAACTAAATCTACTTTGTATTTTACTCTTAATTCTAAAGAAAAGTCAATATTTTTTTAACATTTACATTATATTTATTTATATACATTAAAGGGAATTTATTTTTATTGTAAGATCAAGGGAGTAAGCAATAGAATAAAAACTATTGCTTAGCTTGATTTTTTAGTGATTTTTTGTGTTTTTTCAGTTGTATCACCACCGCGTATTTCAAAAGGAATAGAATTTTCTCTAATGACTGTTTTTGCGAAGATATTAAAAGCGGAGCTTACATTAAGTCCCATAGTTTCAACAATCTTTTCAAAATTTCTTTTGTCAGCTTTGTTCATTCTAAATGTTACATTGATATTATCTGTTTTATCCATAACTACATCCTTTAATTCTGAAATAAACATTTGCATTATACTATAAAATTAAGGTAAAAATTTATAAAAATTTTATTTTTTTACCATAAAAATAAGTTATTTTAAATACTTAATTAAAATTTCATAGTAAAGGCTTAATTATAATATATTATTTAAAAATATTTCAATAAAAATGAGACAAAATATCTAAAAATAGTGCTTTTATTTTAAAAAATGTCTTTTAGTTTGATTTTATATGTAAAAAAATTTAAAAGATAAGCTTAAAAATTATAAAATAATCATAACTTTAACTAAAAAAAATTATAGAAAAAAGAAATATTATATAAATTTTTAAGGAATATTCCAAGTAATAGGAGAAATATTTTTAGAAATTAGGTAAGCATTTGTTTTGGAAAAATGTTTGCAACCTAAAAATTTATTTCCTGCAAGAGGTGAGGGATGTGTCGCTTCTAAAATAAGATGTTTATTTGCATCAATGAGAGTTTTTTTGCTTCTAGCATAGTTTCCCCATAATAAAAATACAATATTTTCTCTTTTTTGGCTAATGTGTTTAATAACGCTATCACTAAAAGTTTGCCAACCAAAATCCTTATGCGACCCGGGCTTATTTTTCTCAACGCTTAAAATACTATTTAGGAGTAAAACACCTTCTTTTGCCCAAGAGCTTAAATCACCACTTTGAGAAATAGGGATTTGCAAATCTTGCCACAATTCCTTATAAATGTTTTTTAAAGAGGGGGGAGGTGGCACTCCTTGTGGCACAGAGAAAGATAAGCCCATAGCTTGATGTTCATTGTGGTAGGGATCTTGTCCTAAAAGCACAACTTTAACTTTATCAAAAGGTGTAAGATTAAAAGCATTAAATAAAAGAGGAGCAGGGGGATAGAGGATTGCTCCATTTTGTTTTGCTAAAAGATATTGTCTTTTGATTTCAAGAAAATAGGGGGATAAAAACTCTTCTTTTAATACTTCTTTCCATGAAGAATGGATTTTGATATTTTCTAAAGAGATTTCTATTTCCATATTTTAATGCTACTCAATAATTTTTGGAACAATAAAGAAAGATTCTTCACTCAGTGGAGCATGGCTTAGAATGTCTTTAGCGATATTTTCATCTCCACAAGGCAAATCTTCACGCATAAAACCTTTAGAATCTAATGGATTAAAAGAAGCAGGAATATTTTCAAGCTCCAAAGAATTAATATTTTCTACAAAATTTACAATTTCGCTTAGATTCTCTTTTGTTTCTTGTAGTTTTTCTTCTTCTAGATTAATACTACCTAATCTTTGCAATTTTGCTAAAAGTAAATCATCAATTTTCATATTTTTATCCTTCAAATAAATTAATTTTGTGTTTTATTCCAAAGTAAGAAAATTTGCACGCAAAGCTTTACATTTTCTTCAATATCTTTTTGGCTTGGAAGTTTGAAATTAGAATCTGTAATAGAAGCCCAAAGATAAGGAGTGATTAAAAGATTTAAAAAGCGTTGCACAGCTTCTTTAAGATTTGTGAATTTTAATTCATTATTTTCTTGATAAAAGCGTAATCCTTCTATAAAGTATTGTTTGCTATTTTCTACACATACAGTATTGAAAGTATGGAGCAAATCTGGATTTTTATAACCCTCAATGACAACTAATCTATGAAGAGCAATAGAGTTTTTAGAAACAATATTAGAGCATAACTTCATACCTAATTCTTTTAAATAGTCTTCAAGGCTCAAAGAGTTGTTTTGTAAGTTTGTCTGATTTTTTAGATGTGTTTGAAATTCTTCAATAAAATGTGTAACCGCTTTAGCAATTGATTCTTTAAAAAGGTTATTTTTGTTTTGAAAAATATCATAAATTGTAGCTAAAGAACCGCCTGTTTCTTTTACGATCATTTGTAGGCTTGTTTTTTCATAGCCATGCTCTAAAAAGATTTTATAGGCAATATCTAAAATTCTTTCTTTTTTTGCTTGTTGTTTTTTAAAAAAAGTTTGTCTATGCAAAGAAATCCTTTGTTGTAGTAAATTAGTTTTAATTAAAGCATATTTGCTTAAAATTATCTCATTCTATCAAAATAGAACTTAAGCTATGGCAACTTAATTATAAAATATTGTAAAAAGAAAGTAAATGTAAGCTAATAACTCTTATTATCTTAAAGAGTTAATCTAAAAGTATAAAAATTTTATTTATCTATAAAAAAATACCGAGTATTAGGTAAGATATATTGATTTTTAAAAAAAGATGGTTATAATTTTACTTTAAATAAAGAAGCTTATTTTTGTAAAAAGTAAGAATTGAGCTAGAATTTTAAAAAACTTACTAATTTATTAGATATTTATAGTGTTGCTAGAGATTAAAAGTAAGTTTTAATAGGAGTTTATGAAGTGAGAAAGGAAGCTAAGACTTATCGCCCAAATGTTGCAGCTGTGATACTCTCTTCTAAATATCCCCTAAATTGTGAATTGTTTATTGCAAGTAGATCTGATATTAAAAATGCTTGGCAGTTTCCTCAAGGTGGAATTGATAAGAGTGAAACTCCAAAAGAAGCTTTATTTAGGGAATTAAAAGAAGAAATTGGAACAGATAATGTAGATATTATTGCAGAATATCCTGAATGGATTAGTTATGATTTTCCGCCCTCTGTGGTTAAAAAGATGTATCCTTATGATGGGCAAATACAAAAATACTTTCTTGTAAGATTGAAAGAAAATAGCAAGATTAATATTAAGACGGAGGAGCCAGAATTTGATGCATATAAATTTGTAGAAGCAGATAAAGTGTTTGAGTATATTACTTATTTTAAGCGTCCTGTTTATAGGCAGGTTTTAGAATATTTTAAGAAAAAGGGGTATTTATAATGTTGGTGGTTCAAAAATATGGTGGAACAAGCGTTGGGGATTGTGAACGCATTTTAAATGTGGCAAAACGCGTCAGTGAAACTAAACAAAAAGGACATGGAGTTGTTGTTGTAGTTTCAGCTATGAGTGGAGAAACAGATAAGCTTTTAGGATATACAAAGTTTTTTTCGCGTCTTCCGAATTTAAGAGAGAGTGATATGGTTTTAAGTGCAGGTGAGAGGGTAACAAGTGCACTTTTAGCGATTGCTTTGGAAGAATTAGGATTTAAAGCAATTTCGCTTAGTGGAAGAGCAGCAGGAATTATTACAGATGATTCTCATACAAAAGCAAGAATCGAATATATTGATGTTGCGCGTCTTAATGCACTTTTGGCAAAAGACTATATTGTCGTAGTTGCAGGATTTCAAGGTGTGACAAAAGAGGGCGAAGTTACTACTCTAGGAAGAGGTGGGAGCGATCTTTCAGCTGTGGCACTAGCTGGAGCTTTGGGAGCAGATTTGTGTGAGATATATACAGATGTTGATGGGGTTTATACCACAGATCCACGTATAGAGCCTAATGCTAAAAAAATAGATAAAATTAGCTATGATGAAATGCTAGAACTTGCATCAATGGGAGCTAAAGTATTGCTTAATCGCTCTGTTGAAATGGCAAAGAAGTTAAATGTAAATTTAGTAACAAGAAATAGTTTTAATTATAATGAAGGAACATTAATTACAAAGGAGCAAGAAATTATGGAACACCCTATTGTTAGCGGAATCGCACTAGATAAAAATCAAGCAAGAGTAAGTATTTGTAATGTAGAAGATAGGCCTGGAATTGCAGCAGAGATTTTTGGGGCTTTGAGTGAGGCAAATGTAAATGTAGATATGATTGTGCAAACTATTGGTAGAGATGGTAAGACAGATTTGGATTTTACCATTCCAGAAGTGGAATTAGAAAATGCAAAACGCGTGTTGAAAAGTTTTGAAGGCAGTGTAGAATCTATTGATTATGATAAAGATATTGCAAAAGTATCTATCGTGGGAGTAGGAATGAAATCTCATAGTGGCGTGGCTTCTAAAGCTTTTAGAGCATTAGCAGAAGATAATATTAACATTATGATGATTAGCACAAGCGAGATTAAAATTTCTATGATTATCCGCTTAAAATACGCAGAACTTGCTATTAGAACATTGCATAGTGTTTATGAGCTTGATAAATAAATGTTGAATCTAACAGATTGGAGCACTAAAAATATCCGCCAAGATGAAAGCCACCCCACTTGGCTAGAAGAGCGTAAATATGAATGGATACCCTTGTTAAAAAGTGTAATGTATAGGCTTTTTGCAGGGGAAGCTTTGATTTTGGTAACCGATAGAGAAAGGGATTGGTTTGCAAATTATGTAGCGCATTCTATCAATAAAACAAGTGCGCGTCCTTATTTGCCGATTTTAAGCATTAATGCGCTTTTTCCGCAAATTGATAAAGCAAAAGAAGAGGAATTAGAGATTGCTTTAATTAATGATTATTTGGATAATCTTTTTACTAAGCGATGTTTTTTTTGGTATGTTGGGAAAAATAATTCAGCAAGAGCTAAACTTGCTTTAAGCCGTGAGGGTGGTTTTTTATGGATATTTGATGAAGAAATGCAAAATAGCTTTACTCTGCAATCTAGTGATAATTTAGTAGATATTAAACTTATGCAGCTTTATCGTATTTTTAATCATACACTAGAAGCAATGCTTTTAGGAAAGGTTAGTTTGGATTAATGGAGGTAAATAAGCTTTTAGAAGAAAATAAAATAGGTGTGATTTTGCTTGTAAATAATCCAATAGAAGAAGCTATGGAATATCATAAAAAGTTAGGAGAGCAAAAGAGCAAATTATTTTGTGCAAATGATTTTAGTATTGATTTAGCACGCAGTGTGATTGAAGAGGGATATATCGCAAGTAATGGCACTAAAATTATTTTAATTGCAGCTGAATCTTTTAATATTGCAGCACAAAATGCACTTTTAAAGATTTTAGAAGAGCCACCTAGCGGTGTTAAGTTTGTTTTGATTGCTAGGCTTAAATCCTCCCTTTTGCCCACTATTAAATCGCGTCTTATTTTATTAAACCATACACAAAAAAAACGACTTCCTGCTTTTCCTTTGGATATAGCTAACCTTAATTTATCTTCTGTTTATGAATTTTTAAAAGAAGTTTCTAAAAATCCTAATGAATACAATCTAAAAGAGCTTATTCAAAGTCTTTATATGGAGAGCTTAGGCTTACCATTAAAGCAAGAAGAGCTAGAGTATTTTGATAGGGCGATTACTTGGAGTATGCAATATGAAAGGGCACATTATGTGCTTGGTGTGCTTTTGCTTATGCTTCTTAGGGTAAAAAATGCAAAAAGGTTTTAGATGTTTTTAAAAAAGCTAAGCGATGCCAAAGTTGAATTAAAAAATTTAGGTTGTGATAAGTTAGGTTATGAGATTTTAAAAAATAAAGAAGAGATTCATAGCTTTTATATTTATGATTTAAAAGCACCCGCAGCAAATATTTTAAAGCAAGAGGCTTTAGCGAGTGGTGCTGATTTTGCACTTCCAAAAGATGCTATTTTGTATCAAAAAGAGAAGTATGATGGGATCTTAATGCTAAGCATTGCACAATCTAAAGCACTCATTAAAAAGCTATCTATGCAACCTTTTGGTTTAAAAGAATTAGCACAAGAATTAAAAAAGCATTTGCAAACTCCAAAAAATAAAATAAGGTTTATGGGGATTATTAATGCAACTCCTGATAGTTTTTATGCGAGTTCAAGAAAAAGTGAGAATGAAGCTTGTAAAAAAATTGAGGAGCTAATAGAGCAGGGAGCGGATATTATTGATATTGGAGGGGCTTCAAGTAGGCCTGGGAGTGCTTGGGTAGATAAAAATGAAGAATTAAAGCGTATTAAGCCTCTAGCAGATTTTATAAAATTGCATTCATTGTATAAAAGAGTGGATTTTAGTATAGATACTTATGAGCCAAAAGTTGCTCAAATTTGTTTAGAAAGTGGATTTAAAATTGTAAATGATATTACAGGCTTTACAAAACCAAAAATGTTAGAAGCTATTAGAGGTTATGAGTGTGAATGTGTGGTAATGCATATGCAAGGAGAGCCACGCAGTATGCAAGAAAATCCAAATTATGTGAATCTTTTTTTAGAAATTGAAAATTTTTTTAAAAGGCAAATAGAAGCTTTGCAAAATAATGGCAATTCGCAGATTATTTTAGATGTTGGTATAGGCTTTGGTAAAACTTTAGAGCATAATTGTGAGCTTATTAAACATTTAGGGCATTTTTTACATTTGGGTTATCCTTTGTTGGTGGGTGCAAGCAGGAAGTCTATGATTGATGCAATTTATCCAAGCTGTGCAGAAGAAAGACTAGCAGGAACATTAGCTATTCATTTAGAAGCGATTAGAAAGGGTGCAAGCATTATAAGAGTGCATGATTTAAAAGAGCATATACAAGCTTATAGGGTTTGGGAGGCGCTTCAATGAGGGATAGGCGTGAGTTAATTTGGCAGTTAAAAAAGCATGGCTTAGATCTTTCAAAGCTTGAAGTAATGCCTACAAATGAGCTTATAGAGCTTTTTAAACAAGAGAGCAAAAAAAAACTTTTAGAGCATTTAGAATATGTCAAAAATAAGCAAAAAGAAGTCGCACTAGAAGAGATAGAGGATAATCAGTCTTTAAAAAAACTCTCGCAAATCAAGCAGTTGCTTATGCAAGAAGAATTAGATTTTATTAAGCTTTATGAAGTTATTGAAGAGTTTTTAGAAGATTATACACTTAATGAAGCTACGGATTTGATTTTAACGCAAACAAGCGATAGGCGTTATAAACAAGTTACGCAAATAGTGGAGCTTTGTTTTAGGTGCTATCAAGAAAAGTTGTTGAGTAAGATTGAGGAGCTATGTGCTTCTTATCCAGCAGAAGAGTTAAGTGAGCAGATGAAATTTTATAGTAAAAAGCGTGAGCATATTGCTTTTTTAAGGGAAGCGATTGCTAGTCTGGAAGCAAAAGGAGCTAAAGAAAAGCTTAGCAATATGGCACAATATAAATTTGAAATTTTAAGGGATTATTATCCTGATTTTCTTTATGAGAATTATGAGAATTTTTATGAGGACGCAAATAAAAAAGAAAAAGTAATTGAAAATATTTTAAAGCTTACAAACGCTTATAAAAGAAAAGTATTAAAAAATAAACGTCTTAAAACTTTGGAGCAAATTGAAAGGGTGTTGATTAATGATCGCAATAAAGAAAAAGAAGAAAAGATATTGATTAAACAATTTACAAAGCGTTTTGCTGAAGTGATTGCTATTGAAGATGAAATAGCTTTTGGACTTATCATAAAGGAAGCTTTAGAGGTTTTAGATGAAAGAGATGTGAGAAAAATCATTAACAACTTTGATTTGGGTAGTAATCCTATGATGATTCAGCAACTTAATAACGCTTTAAGAGGGAATAAGTCTGTAAGGTAAAGAGGTTTGTAGTAATTTAAATTTAGCTATTTTAGTTTTATAAATAAGAAATAAAACTACTAAAGAGAGTGGTTTTATTAAATAACCAAAAAAGCCCAGCTCCCACTAAAGAGAACTGAGCTTTTTACTCACGACATAGGTTTTCAACCTTTTTGCACCATTGAGCCACAATGGATAAGGGCATTATAGTATAAAATTTTAAAAAGGTAAAATTGTAAAATTTAGACACTTTTAGGAATGTAGATAAATATATTTAAAACTAAAAATTTGCATTAAAACGCTAGTTAAATAAAGCATTGATTTTATGGATAAAGTTTAAAGGATCTACTTGCACCCCATTTACCATTATTCCAAAATGTAAATGCGGTCCGCTTACTCTTCCGCTATTTCCACTAAGTGCAATTAAATCGCCTTGTTTGATTTTATCTCCGACTTTTACTTTTAATGCACTACAATGATAATACATACTATAAATCCCCTCTCCATGATCTATTACTACTGAATCCCCTGCTAAAAATCTATTTTTAGCAATTACAACTACTCCATCATTAATAGCCTTAATAGGAGTGCCAATTTTAGCTCTAAAGTCTGTTCCGCTATGGTAGCTTTTGATTGCACCATTAAAGATTCTAGCATTTCCAAAAGAGCTTGTGATTTTGCTCTCCATAGGCAAAGAAAAGGGCTCATTCCAAAATCGTTCTTTGGTGTAGATGTTATAAATTTTTAATGCCTCCTCTCTTTCTTTGATGATTCTTTGTGAGTTTTGTTTGTTGGGTTTTGCTTTTTCTTTAGAAACTTGAATTTGTTCTTTTTTATAGTTACCCGCAACAATCTCAAGGCTTTCTTTATTGCTAAGGTTTATAATTTGTGGTTTTTGGTAATAGTTGATGCCTAAGAGTGCTATTTTTAGATTCTTATCTTTTGGGTGGCTTATCCACTGAATTTGCCTTTTGTTAAAAGTTATGGGTTTTGGGGATTTATTTGCAGTGATTAAGATGTGTGTAGTGCCATTTGCAACTTTAGGAATATTGGAATTAGCAAATATAATGCTAGAAATCAATAAAAGAAAAGTAAGAAATTTCATAAAAAACCTTTTTGGAGAATCTTTATAAAGGGTAACAAAATTTTGCTTAAAACTCTAAAAATGGGCTTTTAAATTGATAATTAAATTTATTTTCTAAAGAAAGTTAAATTTTTTTATTGATTAAACTTGACAATATTAGACTAAAGTTATATAATTTTACTTGAATTTTTAGAGAAAACTGGCTAAAATTCCTCAAATATAAATTTAAATCAATTTAAGGAGTGGAAGAGAAATGCAAGAACAAGAAAAAGCAAATCTAGACACACAAGAAGAAAGCCAAGAAATAAAAGAGGCTAATGAGGTGCTAGAAGAGCAAAATGATACTAAAGAAGCATTAGAAGCAAAAATTAAAGAATTAGAAGAAAAATATTTAAGAACTTATGCAGATTTTGAAAACACTAAAAAAAGGCTAATAAGAGAAAAAGATCAAAGCTTAGAGTATGCTTATGAGAAGTTTGCTAAAGATTTGCTTACTAGCATCGATACTTTAGAAATGGCATTAAAAAGTATCAAAGAAGCCAAAGAGGCGAATGAAGCAAACGAAGCAAGTGAGATTTTAGGCAAAATCCAAGAGGGCATTTCACTGACTTTAGACAATCTCTTAAAAGCTTTAGCAAAAAATGGTGTAGAGCCTATTAGTGTTGAAGGTGGGTTTGATCCAAACTTCCATGATGCGATTATGCAAGTGCCAAGTGAAGCACATGAAGATGGGCAGATTGTGGCAGAATTGCAAAAGGGCTATAAATATAAAGAGAGAGTTTTGCGACCCTCAATGGTTAGCATTGCAAAAAACTAAACATAAACTAAACTTAAAAGAAAGGATAAAATATGGGAAAAGTATTAGGAATCGACTTAGGAACAACAAATTCAGCGATGGCTGTATTTGAAGGAAACGAAGGAAAAATTATTGCAAATAAAGAAGGTAAAAACACTACTCCATCAGTAGTTGCTTTTACTGATAAAGGCGAGATTTTAGTAGGGGATCCAGCTAAAAGACAGGCAATCACAAATCCAGAAAAGACAATTTATTCTATTAAAAGAATTATGGGTTTAATGAGTAATGAAGAAAAGGCAGAAGAAGCCAAAAAAAGACTTCCTTATAAGATTGTAGATAGAAATGGTGCTTGTGCGATTGAGATTGCAGGGAAGGTTTATACCCCACAAGAAATTTCAGCAAAGATTCTAATGAAGCTAAAAGAGGATGCAGAAAGCTATCTAGGAGAAGAGGTTACAGAAGCGGTTATCACTGTTCCAGCGTATTTTAACGACGCACAAAGAAAGGCTACAAAAGAAGCAGGAACTATTGCAGGGCTTAATGTATTAAGAATCATTAATGAGCCTACAAGTGCGGCATTAGCTTATGGACTAGATAAAAAACAAGCAGAGAAAATTGTCGTTTATGACCTTGGTGGTGGGACATTTGACGTTACTGTGCTAGAAACTGGTGATAATGTTGTAGAAGTTTTAGCTACAGGTGGAGATGCGTTCTTGGGTGGAGATGATTTTGATAATGCGATTATTGATTATCTTGCAAAAAGCTTTGAAGATTCAAATGGTATCAATCTAAAAAATGATGTTATGGCACTTCAAAGATTAAAAGAAGCAGCAGAAAATGCTAAAAAAGAGCTAAGTAGTGCTGCAGAAACTGAAGTAAATCTACCATTCATCACAGCAGATGCAAGTGGTCCAAAGCACTTAGTAGAGAAAATTAGCAGAGCAAAATTTGAAGGATTGATTGAAAAATACATTGATCAAACCATTGATAAAATCGATAGCGTTATTAAAGATGCAGATTTAAGTAAGAGTGATATTGCAGAAGTTGTGATGGTGGGTGGTTCTACTCGTATCCCAAAAGTTCAAGAGAGAGTAAAAGACTTTATCGGCAAAGAGCTTAATAAATCTGTTAATCCCGATGAGGTTGTAGCAATCGGTGCTGCTATTCAAGGTGGTGTATTAAAAGGTGATGTAAAAGATGTGCTTTTATTAGATGTTACCCCATTATCTTTAGGGATTGAAACTCTAGGTGGAGTGATGACTAAGATTATTGAGAGAGGCACTACAATTCCCGTTAAGAAAAACCAAGTATTCTCCACTGCAGAGGATAATCAACCAGCAGTTACGATTCAAGTTCTTCAAGGAGAAAGAGAACTTGCAAGAGATAATAAAGTGCTAGGTAATTTTGAACTAAGTGGAATCCCAGCTGCTCCAAGAGGTGTGCCACAAATTGAAGTAACCTTTGATATTGACGCAAATGGAATCTTAACTGTTAGTGCAAAGGATAAGGCAACAGGCAAGGCTCAGGAGATTAAAATCACAGGTTCAAGCGGACTATCTGATTCAGAGATTGAGAAAATGGTAAAAGATGCTGATTTACACAAAGAAGAAGATAAAAAGAAAAAAGAAATCATTGAAGTTAGAAATCAAGCAGATAGCCTAGTGTATCAAAGCCAAAAGAGCTTAAATGAGATGAAAGATAAAATTGATGCAAGCGAGGCAGAAAAGATTCAAAATGCTATCAACGCACTTCAAGAAACTTTGAAGAATGAAAATGCTTCTAAAGAAGAAATTGAAGCAAAAGTAAAAGAGCTAACAGAAGCAAGCCATAAACTAGCAGAAGCTATGTATAAAAATAATGAGCAAGGTGCAAATAATGGTGCAAATGCTCAAAATAACAAAAAAGATGATGATGTAATTGATGCTGAAGTAGAATAAGTTAGTAGCCTTTGGGCTACTAAACTCTAAATTTATTAAATTAAAATCTCTTTTAAACTTCTTTTTAAATCTTATGTAAAATTACACCGCTTTCAATATGGTTTGTGTTTGGAAACTGATCAAAAAAGGCAAATTTATGGATTTTATGAGTTTTTTGTAAAATTTCTAAATCTTCTTTTAAGCTTGCAACATTGCAAGAAATATAAATGATTTTTTTAAACTGCGATAAAAATTCACAAACTTTAGAGCCTAAACCCGCTCGTGGCGGATCTACTAAAACACTTTGGAAATTAAAATCATCTAAGCAGATTCCTTTTAGGCGTTTAAATTCTCTTAGTCTTTTTATAGCCTCTATGCATTCATCGCCACTTAAACGCACAAAACGAATATTAGAAACTTTATTTGCTTCTGTGGCAAATTTAGCAGCTTGAATAGAGGCTTTAGAGATTTCTGTGGCAAGAACTTGGGAGAATTTTTGTGAGAGTGGGATAGTGAAATTACCACAACCACAATACATTTCAAGTAAATCTCCCTTGCTTTTTTCTATATTGTTTAAAATCCATTCAATCATTTTTTCATTGATTTTAGGATTGGGCTGTGTGAAAGCCCCCTCATCATAGCGATAAAAATATTCTTTGCCTAGAATTTCTAATTTTTCTATTACGAAATCTTGCTCTAATGCTAGTTTTACACCCCTAGAGCGTCCTATAATATGAAAAGTAAAAGGAAGTAAGCTTGAGAGTGTATTTTTTAAGGCTAGGGCTTTGTTTTTCCATTCTTCTTTTAAAGGTTTATGGTAGATAAAGGTAAGGAGAATCTCCTTGTTTTGTGTAGCTAGGGCTTCTAGTGCAAAAAGTTTAAAAGAAAAATCCCTCCATTCTTTTTGGTTTAAGACAAATAGGAGCTTAGGTAAGGTTTCTTGGATAGAGGGTAATAAATTAATGCAATTTTCAATTTTAATGAAGTCTTTATTACTTCTCATTGTATAGTGTAAATTTTCTAAACTATCATGAAAAATCCCAAGCTCACATCTAGCCCTAAAACTCCTACTTTCAAGGCTAAAAACTTCAAAATCTTGAATTTTTAAAAGCTCACTTGCATTTTTGATTTTAATTTCTAGGCTAGATTGTGGAGAACAACCCCCACAGATTCCATAATACTGACATTCTTTCACTTAAAGCTACTCACTAGATTTAAAGTTAAAAGATTAAAGCCATCTACAAGCACAAATATAAGTATTTTAAAAGGCAACGAAATCATAGTAGGAGGTAGCATCATCATACCCATAGCCATTAAAATAGAGCTTATTACCATATCAATTACTAAAAAAGGTAAATACAATAAAAAGCCTATTTGGAATGCAGTTTTCATCTCACTAATGATAAAAGCAGGTAAAACAATAGTAAGTGGCACATCATTAATCGTTTGTGGATTTTCTAAACCTCTAATGCGATAAAAAAGTGCTAGATCCTTTGGGCGTGTGTTTCTAATCATAAAATCTTTAAAGGGTTTAGCGGTGCGTAAAAATGCTTCATCATAGGGAATCTCTTTAGCGATGTAGGGTTTAATACCTTTTTCATAGCCTTCTTTAGCGACAGGCTCCATAATAAACATAGTTAAAATCAAAGCAAAAGAAACTAAAAGTTGTGTAGGTGGGGATTGTTGTGTTCCCATTGCGGTGCGTAAAAAGGAAAAAACAATTAAGATTCTAGCAAAGCTTGTTGCCATTAAGATTAAAGAGGGAGCTAAAACAAGCAGGGTTAAAACTACGACAATATTAAGTGTAGTTACTAAATCTCCAGGTTCTGTTGGAGCGCTTAGGGTTAAATCAACCGTTGGAATTGTAGGGCTTTGTGGTAGCTCTGGAGGTGCAGAAAATGCAAAAAGAGAGCATAAAACAATCAAAAAAGCAAATCTAGCACACCTCATTTTTATCCTTATGAATACAAAAAATTAAAGCGAATTTTATCTAAAAATATTTTAAGAATATATTAAGTTTTGATTTGTAGAGATGGATTCAAGTGAGAAAACAAAATATTCAAAAGTTAATTTAAAATTTAAATGAATGAAAAATTTAGGATATTTAATCTTTTTTAGAGATCCAATCTAGGCTAAGAAGATAGATACCGCTAGAAAAAATAAGAAAATATCCTAATAAAACTTGCAAAAAGATTTCAGATTTGCTTAGTGTAAATCCTATTCCTATGAAGATTAGAGTTAAAATTAAAGATAATAATGAGATAAAATAGGGTTTTAAAGACTTTTTTAGAGATTTAGCATGTAAAAGATGAGGGGAGGCTGGATTTTGATGCAAGCTTTGTGGGTTATTGTTTTTAGGGGTAAGCAATCTTTTAAATTTTAAAATTCCTAAAGATAAAAACATAATTCCAATCAATAAAAATGCTAATTCACTTACAAAAGGAATGTATCTATTATTTTGGAGTGGATTGTAGGGATTTTCTTTTGTATCCTCTTTAATGTAGCTAAAGGCTTTTTTAAAGTAGTTGTAACTTGTAGAAAGTAAGAGTTCTTTATTTTTATCTAAAAGTGTATTTGCTTCATAATTGATTTGTTCTTCTAAAGGGGGAAGGGCATCTTGCTTGTAAAAAAGTAGAGTGCTAAGATAAGCTTGCAAGTATTCAATTTGTGGAGTTTCTATATATACCCCTTTAGCAAAAATATTAAGAGCATTTAAAAAGTAAGTTTGTCTAAAATTTTCTTTAGAAATAAGGGCTTTTGCTAGTTCATCTAATCCTTTGAAAAATTGTTCCCACATTTTGGCATTTTTGGTTTTGAAATGGAATTCTTTAGGAAGAGTTATGGGGCGCAAAAAGACCATAATCTTAAAGTTATATTGAATATAGGATTTTAAAGAAAAAGCTTCTTTTTGTCCTAAAGTTTCACTCATATAAAACGCATAAGCAATATTTAAAAGTTCTAAATGTTGATTTAATTCATTAAAAAAGGGTTTAAGTTCTTGATGATCATTTTTGGGAAAATTTTTATGGACTTCTTGAATGATTAAAACGAGAGCTTTTTTAGTGTCAATATCCTCTTTTTTACAGCCTAAAAGTAAAAAAATGACAAGGAATAAAAGAAAAGTTTTAAAAAATATTTTCAAACAAACTCCTAAAATTTGTTACGATATTATACATAAAATTTTACAAATCATCTCCACTATTCTAATGGAAATTTGTATAAAATATTTAAAATTTTTACAAAGAGAAACCATTAAAAAGCCTTACAAAGTATGCTTTTTATATAATTAATCATAAATAAGTGTTATAATTGTAAGGATAGCAATTTATCATATTTAGAAAATATATATTAAAAAATAATAATTTTCTTTTAATAAAAATATGCTACAATACTTCAAATAATTTCAACAAAAAGGATACAAAATGAGTTCTAAATTTACAACCGCACAAGGTGCACCTATTTATGATAACCAAAATTCAATCACAGCTTCTAAAAGAGGTCCTACACTTTTGCAAGATACTTGGCTTTTAGAAAAACTAGCACATTTTGATAGAGAGAGAATCCCAGAGCGTGTAGTGCATGCAAAAGGAAGTGCAGCTTATGGGACTTTAACCATTACAAATGACATCACAAAATACACAAAAGCAAATATTTTTTCACAAGTAGGTAAAAAGACAGAAGCATTTGTGAGATTTTCAACCGTAGCGGGTGAGAGAGGTGCAGCAGATGCTGAACGCGATGTGAGAGGATTTGCAGTGAAATTCTATACAGAAGAAGGGAATTGGGATATCGTAGGTAACAATACTCCTGTGTTTTTTATCCGTGATGCGATTAAATTTCCTGATTTTATCCACACACAAAAAAGAGATCCTAAAACTAATTTAAGAAGTGCCACTGCTGCATGGGATTTTTGGAGTTTGCATCCTGAATCACTCCATCAAGTAACGATTTTAATGAGTGATAGGGGAATCCCAAGAAGTTATCGTGAAATGCATGGATTTGGTAGTCATACCTTTAGCTTTATTAATGCAAAAAATGAGCGTTTTTGGGTGAAATTTCACTTTAAAACTATGCAAGGAATCCATAACCTAACCAATAAAGAAGCAGAGGAAATCATCGCAAAAGATAGAGAAAGCCATCAAAGGGATTTATATGAAAATATAGAAAAAGGTAATTTTCCAAAATGGAGATTTTGTGTGCAGATTATGAGCGAAGAAGAAGCTAAAACTTATAAAATTAATCCCTTTGATTTGACTAAAACTTGGAGTCATAAGGATTATCCGCTGATTGAAGTTGGGATTTTAGAGCTTAATAGAAATCCGCAAAATTATTTTGCAGAAGTAGAGCAAGCAGCATTTAATCCTGCAAATGTGGTGCCTGGAGTTAGCTTTAGCCCTGATAAAATGCTTCAAGGAAGACTTTTTAGCTATGGAGATACACAACGCTATCGCTTAGGGGTTAATCATTATCAGCTTCCTGTAAATTCACCTAAAGCTTCAAAAGCAAACAATACTCACCGCGATGGCTATATGCAACAAGGTTTTTATAATGATGCTAGAAATTATGAGCCAAGTATTTTTGAAGATTATAGGGAAGATAAAAATGCAGGAGAACCACCTCTTTATTTAGAAGAAGCTATTGTAGATAGATTTAATCATAGAGAAGATACAGATTATTATTCTCAAGTTGGAGAGCTTTATCGCCTTATGAGCAAAGAGCAAAGAGAAGTGCTTTGTCAAAATATCAAAGAAGCAATGGAAGGAGTGCCAACTGACATCAAAAAACGCCAAATAGAGCATTTTAAAAAGGCAGATAGTGAGTATGGTAAAAGGGTAGAAGAGCTAGTTTTATAAGAAAAATTGTTAAGCCTCATTAAATATGAGGCGACAATTTAAAAATCTATAAAAGTTCAATTTTGTATTGCATTTTTATAGATTCTTAATTCTATTTTTAGAATATTTTTTATTTTTAAGAAAGGAATAAAATGGATTTAAGCCCACAAGATAAAGAAAGATTAGAAGAGTTGTGTGCAATGAGTTTTGATTTTGCTAGGCAAAATGATGTAGAATCACTAGAAATTTTACTTAAAAATGGAATGAATCCAAATTTAGCAAATCATAAAGGTGATACACTTATAATGCTTGCAAGTTATTATAATGCGTTGGAGGCTGTAAGACTTCTTATCTCCTATGGAGCAGATGTGGATAAAGTAAATGATAAAAATCTTACTCCACTTGCTGGGGTGTGTTTTAAAGGCTATATTGCAGTGGCAAGTGAGCTTTTAAAAGCAGGTGCGAATCCTGATAAAGTTAATGCAGCAGGACTTAGCCCCTATGATTTTGCGATACTTTTTAGGAGAAAAGAGATTGTTAAACTAATAGGTAAATACTCCAAAAAGAAAATAGGGTTATTTAAAAAAATGTGGCTTTTATGGTAAAAAGAAGCAAAATATAGTAAATATATCTTAATCGTAAAATTTCTTGAAAGGCACTAGGAGGGTTTTAGGTTTTAATAAAAGCTAGTTTTTATGCCAAAATATGATTTTTTATTTTCTTGTAAGATTTTTTTGGGGTTGTATTTTGTTGGGTAAATAAAACTTGATAAAGGTAGAAAAAATTTTTATATTTATTTTTGGTTTTTAGGTATGGGAATATGTCGGCGGAAAGATAAATTTTCCATTTAGAAAAATAAAATTTCCATAAAAATGGAAAATTTATCTTTCTTTATACCTTAAACTTAAACATTTTTTCTTGACAATTGTCGGCGGAAAAATAAAATGATACTTTTTGGTTACATTTTATCTTTCTTCAAACTTTAAACTTAAATATTTTTATCAATAAAAAATGTGCCTACCTATTACCATAATCCTTAAGAACACTTTCCATGTCCAAATAGTGATTTATTATGTATTTAGGAATGTTAAAATCATAATCAGGATGAGGCTTTAAATCAAAACGATCAAAATGCTTACAATTTTTATAGTAATCTCTTTGCTTAAAAAAGCGAGGCTCTATTATTCTTACCGATGAAATATCTCCATAATAATTTGGAGGATAATACATATCCAAACACTCATCATTTTCAAAGAAATAAGTATTGTCTAAAGCTTCACTTAAATCATCTCCTCTATTACTTGATGATACAAGGAAATAACTACCTTGTGGCATTTTATCCAAAAAGAAATCTTTGTAATAACGATAAGCTTTATAGCTTAATTTATTCTTTATTTCAACAGGTGTTGAAAATTCATATAAATATCTTTTTCTGGATCGTATGTCTTTTTTAAGCTCTTCTGGAAGCGCACTCTGCCATTTTAAGCCCTTAAACATTTGTTTATAAACCTCTGTTAATAGCCCAATATCATTACAACCTTTAACTGAATAAGCTAGTATTTTTTCATATTTATTAAGTTTTAAAAAAACTTCCCAAGTCACTGGAAAACATTGATATAGAAATTCTTTTCTGACAAGCTCTTCCCTTATCATATTAGGATCTTGAATTAATCCAAAATGGGTAGTAAAATTAATTTCAATTTCCTCATCTTCTGGCATTTGTATTGCAAAATTACCTTTATTGGTTTTATTTTCTTTCTCCTTTTTTCGTTCTTGATTTATTTTTTGCATATCTTTTTTAACCTGCTCCCATAAATCAACACTGGTTTTTTTCTCTTTATTTTCTACTTTTGGCTTATATCTCTCTTTTTGTGCCAACTCCTTCTCTTTTTTACTAAGAAAGCGAGCTCCTACAAAACAAACAATAGCAATTAAAAATATAATAACAAGACTACTCATATCGAACAATCGCATTCTCAAAAGTTGTTACTGACATCGATTTGCATACAACGCCAATAATTTGTGCATTCTGAAATTGTTCTATGGTTACAATGATGTCTTTATAGTAAGAATTTAAAGAGCTTAAAACAATTTCATCAACAAAAGGCTGTTTTAAAAGTTTTTTGCAATAAATTTCGCCTTCAAGATTTATAACAACAATATCCCCATTTCTAATCAATTCTAGCCTATTTTTACTAATATCTACCGCAATAATATCTCCATTGTGAATAAAAGGTTCCATACTATCACCCACAACCTTGATAATATCAAGTTGCACTTTTGGTGGCAATCTCAATGCTTCTAAGGCAAATTTTTTGCTTATTGTAATTTCTGTATAAGATAATTCTGTATTGATAGCTCCATATCCAGCAGCAGCTTCAACATTTGTATAATACCTTAATCGCATTTCATCATTATTGGCTTTCATTTTATCAAAAAAAAGTTCGTCAAGTGAAATGTTGCTTGTTTCTGAAATGTGCACCAAAAGTTCATAAGGAATCGTGTTTCTACTCCTCCAAGTGCTTAATGTATTTGGTTTAATATCGTAATTAACGCAAAATTCCTTATCATTGCTAATATTCAATTTTTCAAATAATTCTTCCAAAATTCTTTTTGAGCTTTTCATTAAACCCCCTTAAAATATTTTCACATTTTGCGATAAAAATATTGACTTAATTCGCATTTTGTCATATAATTACTTTAACTTTTTTATAAATAGTATTCTAACAAAAAGAATACTAACTATTTATAAAAAAATTAAAGTAATAAGGAAAAAGATGTTAAAGCAGTATTTTAAAAATCACAGCATTAACCTTAGAGCTTTTGCTAAACAGCACAATCTACACTATATTACACTATTTAAAGTAGTCAATGGAGAACTAACAGGAGAGCGTAAAACTAAAGGTAACACCAAAGCAATTTTTGAAAAGCTTTTGGAACTTAATATTATCAATGAACTTCCAAAGGGCTTAAAATAATGTATTACCTAGATACCAAAAGTGCTTCTATTATCTTTAATGTTAGTGAAGGTGCGTTGCGTCTTTGTGCTACAAGGAATTCTAAAAAATATGAATGGATTAAAATTGACAATGAAAAAGGTGGCAGAGGTGGCAAAAAACTTCTTTTTAAAGTAAGCAAAGAACAAATTTTAACCGCCTTTAATCAAGGTTTAATCGACGATAACATAACTATTATTGACCAAAATTCGCAAAATGTGAAATTAGAAGAAATCAATAAAGACAATAACTCCATTTTAAATGAAGATTTAGATTTAACAGAGAAAAAAGAAGAAAAAAGTCCCAGTTTATCTCTTTTAAATCTAAACTTTGAAAATCTGCCCATAAAAGCCAAAGAAAAGGCTAGAGAAAAACTGAAAGCTTTAAAGCAAATAGAAAAGTATATTGAGGGTGGTATCACACTTAAACGAGCTCTGATTTTATGCGGAGTAGAATGGAGAAATTACTCTAATTGGCGTGCTGATTACAACCAACATGGCATTCTAGGACTTATAGATACTCGCGGAATGTATAGAAAGGATTCTACCAAGCTTAAAAGTTGGATGCAAGAGTTTGCCCTAAGTGCTTATAGAACTTTTGGAGCTGGAGATTTTAACTATACAGAGCTTTGGTGGAGAATTCATAAAGAGGCTAGTAAAAAAGAAAATTATGATTTTATAGGCTTTGATTTAGGAGAAGTAAAGCCCCTTTTTAGTGTAAAAACCTTGCAAAACTTTATAACAAATTATTTTAAAGATAAGCCACTAGAGCATTGCATTATTACTAAAGGATTAGATAAGGCTAAAAGCTATTTTCTCCCCTCTCAAGGAAATCAAAGAGAGATTTTTGCTTCCAAAAATGAATGTTGGCAGATTGATAGCTCTCCTGCTGATTTTATCGTGCGTGATGATATTACTAAAGAGCCTTTTCGCCCTCATATTTTAAGCATTGTAGATGTGTATAGTGGCAGAGGAGTAGCCTCTTTAGCACCTAAGTCTAATTCTCTTTCTTTAATGCGACTTTTATGGAATGCAATTTCTACTTTAGGAAAGCCCAAAATGATTAAAGGGGATAATGGTAGAGATTATCTATCTAAAAACTTTCAAGATTTATTAGATGGTTTAGGTATAACTTATGATGCCTCTATTGCCTATGCAGGAGAAGAAAAGGCACTAGTGGAGAGAAGATTTGGCACACTCCAACACGCAGGACTTTCACAAATGCATGGTGCTATTGGCAAAAATTTAAGCGAAAGAGAGCTAATCGAGCAAAGAACTCCTAAAAAAGAAAGAAGCGCTAAAGATAAATATGGCTTTGCTAAAAAGACAAACCAAGAACACTTGCATCTCTTTAGTGAGGCACAAAAACTTTTAGAATCTGAAGTGTATAAATGGAATAGCTCTAAAGTTAGAAGAAAGAAAGGCGTAAAAACTCCTAGTGAATTATGGAATGAATGCCCTAATCCTATCATAAAAATAGAATATGAAGAGTTTTTATTCCATGCAGGTGCTAAAGAATTAAGAATTGTTGGTAAAAAAGGCATTAATTTTAATGGCAGCATTTACAAATCTGAATTTATGCCAAGCGTTAAAACAAAAGTCAAATGTGTGCAAAACATTGATAATGCAAAAGAACTCTTTGTCTATGATTTGCAAGGTAATTTCATATGCTTAGCACTAGATGAAAGTATTGCTGAACTTAGCGCTGAAAGCCTAAAAAATCTCAAAAAAGCATTTAAAGAAGATATGAACTCTATTTCCAAAATGCTTAAAAAAGAAGAACTAAGCACCTTTACTAAGCTAAATATCAAAGAAGATTTAGAACTTGCAAAAATAGCATTTAATAAATCTCTAAAAGAAGAAAACACACAAGAACTCACACAAAAATCCCTAGCTAAAGAAAAGCTTGATAAACAAAAAGAAATAGAAAGTATTAAAAATGCCCCTATTGATTTAGAAAGTTTAGCCATTTACAAAGAAGAAAGTGAAGAGAAAGAAGAGGAATTTAGCATGGAGGATTTTATCAATAGAAAATTTGTAGGTTAGTGGTTAAAAGCTGTTTAAAGCTTGATTGATACGAGCTTTAAAGAGTTTTTAAAAAAGAACTCTAAATTAAAACAAGGAGTTAAAATGGAATTAGTTGAACTTACTAAAAAGTTTTTAAACACACAAAATATCTCCCAAAATAATTTAGCAGATCGCTTAGGGATTAATAAAAGCTATATGGTGGGATATATGAAAGAAGGAAGTGGCTATAAATACGCTTCAAAAGTAGAACCTTTGCTTGAAAAATACATTAAAAGCTTTGTAGAAGAAAAAAGCATAAAAGAACTTCAAACTCCTTTTATTATCACTAAAGATGCAAAAGCGATTAATGTTACTATTGAAAATGCTATGAGTAATCGTGAAATGGGAGTAATCATCGGCGAAGCAGGAACTGGAAAAAGCAGAGCCATTAAAGAATATGCTACTAAAAATGGCACAAGAGTGGTGCTTTTTGAAGCAACAACAGAAACTAGCAAAAAAATGCTTTTAGTGGGGCTTGAAAATAAACTAAATATTTGTTTTAAAGGTTCTTTGGATGATAAAATCAGAGGCATTGCAAGTGAGTTAGCAAGAACTTCAAAGGTTTTAATCATAGATGAAAGCGAACATTTACCATTTAGAGCATTAGAGTGCTTAAGACGCATTTATGATTTTTCAAACACTGCTTTAATTTTGGTGGGAACTAAAAAGCTTAAAAACAATCTTACAGGTATTGGCAGAAACGATTACAACGAGTATGGACAATTAAGCTCTAGAATTGGTGCAAAATGGGAGCTAAAAGGACTTTGTTATCAAAACAAAGAGGGCTTAAAGGATGAAGATTAAAAACGCTTTGTAAGCACTTTGGCATAGAAGATAAAAAGGCTATTGATTTAGTTTTTAACCTAGCTCGTGGCAACTTTAGAAAAAGCGAGAAGCTTTTAAAAAGAGCTAAAGATTTTGCAGATGGGAGCAAGGTTGAATTAAGACATATAGAAGCAGCGGCTTCCTTTTTAATGTTGGGATAAAAATGAGCTTTGAAGAGATTGGGAAAGCACTAAATATTAGCCCAAGCAGAGCTTATGAAATCTATTCTAATGCTCTAAGAAAACTCCGCCACCCAAAAAATATAAAAAAGTGGCAGAGGATTCTAGAAGACTTAGCAGAGATTAAAAAGCTACAAGAAAAAGATAGCAATACAGAGCGTGGAGAAAAACTCTAATAAAAGCTATTTTGTGTTTTTAAAATAGCTTTTATGAGGGTTTAAACTCTCAAAATTTATACAAGGAGTAAAGAATGATTTTAAACACACATTTTTATCGTGGCTTTAGAGGTTTAAATTATGCCCCTACACATTATTATGTGCGTTATGTTACAACCAAGAAATCAATTAGAAAGAGCAGCATTTTATTTTTATCTTATTCAAAATTCTTTTGGGGCAAAGAAAG
>NZ_QXJG01000020.1 GCF_003670295.1 Helicobacter burdigaliensis | reverse complement strand
TTTACTAGCTATAAGAGTAGGATCATTTGAAGCAAAAACTTGTGTGTTTGTATCAAAGGCAAAGACACGGCCGGGAGTTGATTGAATTTGTTCTTGAAGTGTGCTTGCTAATACATCTATCCCAAGAACTCCTACCAATTTATTTTCTTTGTAAATTGGCATAGCATAGGTAAAAACATGCTCCCCTGAGGCAACATCCACATAAGAGTCGCTTGTGTAAATTTGATTTTCTGGTAATTTTGAAGCACCTAGATACCATTCTCTAGTTCTTGCATCATAATTTTGCTTTTTCCCAAAAATCATACTATTTGCATTAATAGCGTCTGAAGAGCCATTGCTTACAACAATTTCTCCACTAGGATGTGCGATATATACGCCTAAAAGTCCTAGAGAATTGCGTATTTCATGGAGAACATTATCAAATTCTAATTGAAGACTTTCAATAGAACCAAAGACATCCGCATTTTGTTTTGCTAGTATCTCATTTTGGATTCTACGGATTGTTTCTTGATTGTTTCTATCAAAGCCTAGTACCAAAGAGTTTGCCATTTTGATATAGTTTGTTTCTTCTTTAATGGTCTCGTCTAATACTATTTGTTTAACATATATAAAAGTTACAATTCCCAAAATCAATAGACAAATAATAGCTATAAAATTGGCAATTAATGAAACTTTGATCTTAATGCTATTCATTTTTTACTCCTCTAAAGGCTGATTATGATATAGAAATTACAACACAAATTATATTTATGTTTAAGTAAGAAATTTTATCATAGCCATTCTTTAAAGAAACTTTAATTTTTACCGCTATTTTACTTATTGCTGTTAAAGTCCCATTGTTGTGCTTCTTGCAAGATTATTTTAGCCCCTTGCTTTATAAAGCTTTGCGCTAAAATAACCCCCAAATCTTTAGCTTCTTGTAAGGAGTGAATTTTTTTACTAAGATGATCTTTTAGGATTTTTTTGCCATTAGGTAATCCTAAAATCGCTCTTAGATTTAGCTTATTATTTTCATAAACTGCATTGACGCCAATAGGCACTTGACAGCCACCCTCTAGCGTTTTTACAAATTCTCTTTCGCAGCTTGTTTCAAAAAGGGCTTTTGTATCGTTTAAGAATGCCACTTTTTTATAAGCCTCACTGTCTAGTTTGCATTCAATTCCTAGAGCTGCTTGTCCCATCGCAGGAATCATAAAATCAAGCGGAATAATATGATATACTTCTTTAGCTAAATTTAGACGATTAACTCCCGCTTGAGCTAAGATAATAGCATCAAACTCGCCTTCTTTGAGTTTTCTTAAGCGTGTTTGGACATTGCCTCTTAAGCTTAGGCAGTCTAAATCCTCTCTTAAAGCATTGATTTGCATAACGCGTCTTAGGGAAGTTGTGCCTACTTTTGCTCCTTTTGGAAGTTCTTCTAAGCTTTTGTATTTATAGCTTAAAAAACTATCTCTTACATCTTCCCTTTTAGTGATAGCTCCAAGTCCTAAGCCTTCTACAAATTCCACAGGGACATCTTTTAAACTATGCACAGCAATATCAATCTCACCTGCTAAGAGCATTTCTTCTAGCTCTTTGGTAAAAAGTCCCTTGCCACCGATTTTAGCTAAAGGAACATCTAAGATTTTATCACCTTTGGTTTTGATAATTTTTAGTTCTACTTTTAGATCTTTATGGTATTTTTCTAGCTCTTCTTTAATGTGATTTGCCTGCCAAAGTGCTAAAATACTTCCCCTTGTGCCAATGATAATCTTATTCACTTTTATCCTTTGTAATGACTTCAATATCAATAATTTCGCAATCAGGATTGTTTGGAGTATTTTTATGTTTTACAAAAGGTTTTACCATAATAAAACCAAGTGAGCTAAATTGCATTAAAAGCCCTAAAATATCCGTAAAACCACCCGGCAAAATCAATAAAATTGCTCCTAAGATTCTAAAAATATTTGAACCCACAAAAGCTTCATAGCTTATTTCTCTGCTTCTTAGTTTGCTGAGTGCATCGCCAAAAAAAACTCTAAAATTCATCAATATAAAAAGTCCCAAAAATGCACTTAAAACAATTTCTAAAAAGAATCCAAAAACTCCTATAATCTCTATAATCTCATAGCTTACTAAAACTTCAATGAAAATATAAATCAAAAGTAAAGCTAAAGGCATTAAGCAATCCTAGCACAAATAGTTTGGATTAGATTTTCAAAATCGTTAGTAGAGATTTTTTCTTTTTGCAAATCTTTTCTTGCGATGAGTTCCACAAATCCTTCATTTAGGCTTTTGCCGACTACTAAGGCATAGGGGAAACCAATAAGCTCAAAATCCGCCATTTTAGCTCCATAGCGTTCATCTCTATCATCAAAAATACATTCAATACCTAATTCTAAAAGTTTCTCATAAATTTTTGTAGCAAATTCCATTTGTGTAGAATCTTTTAGGTTAGAAACAATCAAATCTATGCTAAAAGGAGCTGTGTTTTTACTCCAAATCATTCCTTTTTCATCGTGGTGTTGCTCTATAATCGTAGCTACAAGTCTTGAAACCCCTATGCCATAGCAACCCATAATAAAGGGCTGTGCTTTGCCTAGCTCATCTAAAAAAGTCGCCCCTAGTGCTTTAGAATATTTAGTGCCTAGCTGAAAAATATGTCCCGCTTCAATCCCTTTTGTAAAATATAACTTCCCTTCTTTGCCACTCTTAGCACATTCTTGGCACAAATCCCCTTCTTGTGCTTCTATTAAATCTCTAAATTCTAGGTTGGTAAATGTGTCTAAATCCACTCCAACAAAGTGATAATCTAGCTCGTTTGCTCCACAAACTAGCCCACAAGCTCCCTTTAGCTCCTCATCAAAATAAATATAAGGAGAATTGCTAAGGTTTCTTAAGCCATAAGGACCGATAAATCCTGCATATAAGCCTACACTTTCTAGCTCTTCTTTGCTTAAATCTACAAGCTCATTTGCTCCTTCACAGCAATTAAGTGCTTTAGTTAGGTTTAGTGTATCGCTTCCTCTTATAAAGAAAAATGCCATTTGTGTTTTTCCGCCATCAAAAATAGCCTTTTTAGCTACAGCTTTTAGCGTCCAATAGGGGCTAATTTTGAAAAATTCACTTAAAAGCTCAATGGTTGTGATATTTGGAGTTTTGAATTTTGCAAATTCTGCTTGTGGGGCTTGTGAGCTAGGAAGCTTTTTGGCTCTTTTGGCTGCTTCTAAGTTTGCAGCATAGGAGCATTGATCACACACGCAAATTGTATCTTCTCCGCTATTTGCTAAAACCATAAATTCTTTACTTCCGCTTCCTCCAATAGCACCGCTATCGGCCCACACAGCTCTAAAGTCTAACCCAAGCTCTTTAAAAATGTTGCTATAAGTTTGCTCCATTAAATCAAATTCTCTTTTTAAATCCTCATAAGAGCTATGGAAGCTATACCCATCTTTCATTAAAAATTCTCTACCTCTCATAAGCCCAAAACGCGGTCTAATCTCATCTCTAAATTTAAGATTGATTTGATAAAGATGGATAGGAAGTTGTTTGTAGCTTTTGACTTTAGACTTTACAAGCTCTGTGATTACTTCCTCATGTGTAGGCCCTAGCACAAAATCATTATCTTTTCTGTCTTTAAAGCGTAAAAGTTCTTTTCCATAGCGTTCGTATCTGCCACTATTTTGCCACAAACTTGCAGGGGTTACAAAACCTAAACTTACTTCATTTGCACCTGCATTATCCATATTTTTTTTAATGATTGCTTTGATTTTATCTAAAACACGCTTTCCTAAGGGGAGAAAGTTATAAATCCCACTACCAATTTGCTCTATAAATCCCCCACGCACTAAATATTCATGGCTTTTTAGCGTCGCATCTTTTGGGGCTTCTTTTAATGTATGGATAAAAAACTTTGAAAATTTCATTTTATTTCCTTTTAGCAATGTTTATTAGACTTTTCTTCTATGTGTTCGCATTTGTATTTTTCTGCCATTTTAGGATCATCTCCTCCAAACAAAAAACGCACCGATTCAACAACGCTATCTCCTTTTGGCGTATTAGCTACACTTTTTAAAGAAATGGTAAATTGATGTAAAAATGCATTAAAGGCATTATGCAATGTTTTTTCTATATTTTTTTCATATTCTTTAGGTAAAAATCCTTTAGAGATTCCTCTTTGGAGTTCTTTTAGGGCTGAATCTTTTGCAAGTTGTCTTATATTTTTGATGATAGGTTCTACATTTAAGCTTTGAAGCCATTCAAAAAATTCTTGCGTGAAACGCCCGATAATCCCATAGGCAATTCTTGCTTGTTCTTCTCGCATCGCTAGATTTTTCTTTACAATATCTTCTAAATCATCTACGGCAAAAATTTTGATTTTTGTATCATGAATTTCTTCTATATCGCGTGGGACAGCTAAATCAAACCAAAAACGATTCATTTCTAGTGCTTCTAGCATATCCTTTGTAATAATGCTATGTGGAGCACCTGTGGCGCTAAATACAAGTGGGATTTGATTGATAAGCTTTGCGATATTTTTGAAGCTATCTACCTCTATAACCGCACAATCTAAATCTTGTTTAACAGATTCGCAAAGCGCATTGGCTTTATGAATATCGCGATTGATTAAAATTACCTTTGCCCCTGCATTTACTAGATGTTTAGCACAAAGAGTGCTCATCTCTCCAGCACCGATTACTAAAGCTTGTTTGTCTTTTAGGGTGCCAAAAATCTCTTTTGCCTTGCTAACAGCTACTGAAGCCACAGATACAGCGTTTTTGGAGATATTTGTGCTATTTCTTACACTTGCAGCACATCTAAAGGCAAAATGGATAGCGCGTGAAAGTTCTAAGCCACAACAGCCAAGATCATAGGAGAATTTAAATGCGTTTTTGAGTTGTCCTCCTATCTGTGTTTCTCCAATGACTAAGCTATCTAGTGAGCTTGCTACACTAAAGAGATGGTGGATTGCACCTCTATCCTCATAGAAGTCTGCATGGGCTTGTAATTTGTCTATGCTAATTTTAGAATAATCGCTTAATTTAGAGAGGATATATTCTTGCGCTTTTTGGGGATTGTTTGCATTTAGGATAAATTCTATGCGGTTACAGGTAGAGAGGATTAGCGCCTCTTCTATAAATTTATTTTCTATAATTTCTTTTAAAAACACACCACTTGCTGGATTTTTAGGATCAAAGGCTAATCTCTCACGCAAGGAAATATCGGTATTTTTATGGGAATAGCTTAAAATACAATAACTCATTAAAACTCTCTATCAATCATTTGTTGCATAATTTGTGTAAGTTTATCGCAATTTTTATTGTAAATAGCTTCAATTCCACTTTTACCTAAATTTTTTGCTAAATCCATACTTTTTTGAATGGCACCACTTTTATGCAAAGATTCTTGAAGCCAAGCTTTTTCTTGTGTGTTTAAATCTTTTTTGAAAAGGGATTTTAATTTTTCTTTATCCTCTGTATTTAGGCTTTTATAAAGATAAATAAGTGGCAAGGTGGTTTTACCTTCTTTAAAATCGCTAAATACAGGTTTTCCTAGTGTTTTTTCATTTTGGGTTAAGTCTAAAATGTCATCTACAATTTGAAAGGCAATGCCTAAATTTTTACCATATAGTTTAAAGCAATTTACCTCATTTTCATTAAAACCTGCCAAAATTGCACTAGAAGTCGCAGAAGCTTCAATTAAACTTGCGGTTTTGTATTCAATCATTTTGAGATATTCTTCCTCATTTTCGTTAAAACTTTCTCCTAAGGCTACATCCATAATCTCGCCAATAGCTAATGTGCTAACAGCTCCTGCAATAATTTTTGGAATTTGCGGATAGTTTTTTGCAAAATGGATTAACTCACAAAATGCTTTAGAATATAGCACATCGCCAAGCATGATGGCATTTTTATCCCCACTTAATGCATTGAGCGAGGGCTTGTTGCGACGCATTAGGGCATTATCTATCACATCATCATGCAAAAGGGAAGCATTTTGTATCATTTCAATAATTGCACACAGCAAAATACTCTCTTCATTTGTTTTAGTTATATTTAAAATAAGCTTACTTCTTAGCATTTTTCCACTTTGAAGATGACTAGCCATTTTTAGCACTAAAGAAGAATCTAGTTCTTCTAAAAGCTTATTCATCTTTTGTTTAATTTGCTCCAAAGCCTCCATTTGGCACTTTCCTTTCATCAATAATATTAAAATCTCTATTGCCCTCATAAATATAAAATTTTAAAGTTGCAATATCTTCAACCCTCTTATAGTCTTTAAAGCACAGCATAAAATAAGGCTCTTCACTATAATATTTCTGTTCTGCTTTAAAGAGTGGGATTTTATAACAAGCTCGCTGATAATCTCTATAAAGAACAAATTGATGAGGGAAATAATCATAATTTAAATGTACCACAAGCCCCTCATTTTTGAGCAAAGTCCAGCGAAAATATAAAGTCTTTTGTGCCTCTTTTGCTTGAAAGCTTAAAAGATAAAATTCATCTTTTTTAAGCTCTAGCGTCCTTTGTGCTTTCCATTCAGGAGGTGCAAAGACTAAAGAGGCAAAAATACTTAGTAAAAATATAATTTTAGGCAAAATTACTCATTTTGACTTAAAATTTTTCCCATAGAGCTAATTGCAATATTTTGTTTGCATTTGTGAATCTCTTCTGCATTTTCTTCACTTTTTAAAAGATATTCTAACTCTTCTTCCCAAGTTTCTCCAAGGCGTTTTTCTAGTAAAATTTCTAAACTTGCCATTCTTTCTAGCATATCTAAAAGCTCTTTTTGGGCTAAACCCCTGCTTGCATTAAAAATAATTTCTAGCCATTTATCTTGTGGCAATCCTTCAAAAATGTGATCCATAGTTTTTCCTTTAAATTTTATTTAGTCTTGCTAAAACTGAATTTTTGTGTGCTTCTAGCCCCTCGCAATGTGCTAGAGTGCTACAAGGTTCTCCAAGCTCCAAAATTGCTTGTTTGGAGAATGAAATAAGAGAACTTTTTTTCATAAAGTGCTCTGTACTAAGGGGTGAGAAAAATTTTGCACTTCCGCCTGTTGGAAGTGTATGGTTAGGGCCTGCTATATAGTCGCCAATGGGTTCTGGAGTGTTTTCTCCTATAAAAATCGCCCCCGCATTTTTGATTTTGGGTAAAATTTCTAGTGGATTTTCCACTAGAAGCTCTAAATGCTCGGGTGCTATTTCATTCATAAGAGAGATTGCCTCTTCTAAATCTTTAGCCACAATAATCGCTCCTCTAGTATCTATGGAGGCTCTAGCGATTTTTTCTCTTTGCATTGTGGGTAAAATCTCATAAATTTCTTCTTTAACTTTTAGAGCTAAATCTTTATTTGTTGTGATTAAAATAGAGCTTGCCATTTCATCGTGTTCTGCTTGAGAGAGAAGATCCCAAGCTAGATATTTTGTATTTGTGTAATTTTGGGCTAGAATCCCTATCTCACTAGGCCCTGCTATCATATCAATATTTACTTCTCCAAAAACAAGCTTTTTAGCAGTAGCAACAAAAATATTGCCCGGCCCACTGATTACATCTACTTTTTTGCATTCTTTTACTCCATAAGCCAAAAGAGCAATCGCGCTTGCACCACCTACTTTATAGGCTTCACTTACTTTGCATAAATGCATAGCAGCAAGTAAAAGATGGTTTGGTTCATTATTTGGAGTAGGGGTGCAAACAACTATTTCTTTTACTCCTGCAACAAGAGCAGGAATTACATTCATTAAAAGTGAGCTTGGATAGGCTGCTTTGCCTCCGGGTATGTATAATCCTGCTCTTTGCACAGGATTTATAATCTGTCCTAAAATATTTCCATTTTCTTCAAAATCAAGCCAAGTTTTTGGTTTTTGCTTGGCATGAAAAGCATAGATTCTTTTATAAGCGATTTTTAAAGATTCTTTTAAATTCTCTTCTAAGCCTTCATAGGCTTCCTGCATTTGAGTTTTGCTTATTTTTAAATCTTCAAAGTCTTTTGGCTCCCATTTGTCAAAAAGCTTGATATGCTCTTTTAGGGCTTCTTGCCCTTTATTTTTTACATCTTCTAAAAGCTCTTTTACGCGTAATTCAACGCTATTTATATCCATTTTTCCACGCATAAGGAGTTTTGCAAATTCTTCTTTAAAGTTTAAGTCTTGCGTATTTAAAATATTCATTTTTTGCATCTTTTTTCCTTAAAACAATTCTTTGCATTTTAGCTACTTAATGTTTAATTTAAATTTATTTTATCTATTTTGATTTATTAAAGTAGTAAAATCTTTTAAAACACTACATTTTAAAGCCTTTGTAAAAATATTTTGGAGTAAAATCGCAAATTTTAAGGAGTATTTTTGACTAATTTACAAAAGAATAAAATTTTTTGGCTAAATATTTTGATAGTTGTGAGTGTCGCTTTTAATCTAAGGGCGCCTATTACCTCTATTGGTCCTATGATTGAGGCTTTAAGGGTGCATTTTGATTTAAGCAGTGCAGAGGCGGGATTTTTAAACACGCTTCCTTTACTTGCTTTTGGGAGCATTTCTTTTATAGTGGCTCATTTTTCGCTTATTCGTGCAATGGGTGCTTGTTTAGTTTTGCTTTTAGTAGGAGAATTTTTGCGTCCCTTTGGGGTTTATGGCTTGTATATAGGGGCATTGCTTATAGGGATTGGGATTTCTATTGCAAATGTGCTTTTGCCTATTTTTATTAAAAGCAAATTTCCGCACAAAACTTCACAAATGATGGGTGTTTATAGCTTTTTATTAAGTTTTTCTTCTATCGTTGGGATTGCACTTTCTTTACCGCTTTTTAAAGCTTTTGGAGTTTCTTATGCTTTGTTGTTTTGGGCTTTGTTTGCTTTTTTGGCTTTAGTGATTTATAGTCCTTATCTTAAAAATGGTAGATTTTTTAGAATTAAACCAAAAGCACAAAATAATATCCATATTTTTAGAAGTCTCACCGCTTGGAAAATCACTCTTTTTATGGGGATTCAGAGTTTTATTGCTTATGCACTTTTTACTTGGTATGCACAAATCATCGCACAAAAGGGCTATGGAGAGGAATATGGGGCAAATATCGTGCTTTTAGCGCAATGTATAGGAATCCCTATCTCTTTAATAGCTCCTATTTTATTAGGAAGATTGAAGGAGAATTTTAGAGGGGTTTATATTTTAATGCTTTGTAGTTTGTATATAGTGGGTTTTACCCTTTTGCTCTTTTTTGATAGCAAAGTTATGCTAATTTTAAGTGCGATTCCTATTGGCATTGCATGGGCTGGAGTTTTTGGGATTGCTTTGCTTTTTATTTCTTTAAAAAGTTCTAGTGTGCAAGTGGCTGCTAAGCTTTCTTCTATGGCACAAGGGTTTGGCTATCTTTTAGCTTCTCTTTCGCCTTTTAGTATAGGATTTTTATACGATTGTTTTTCTAATTTTAATACTTCTATAATTCTTTTGATAATTGCAGGGATTTTAGTAACGATTATGGCTTATCTTAGCCTTAAAAGTAAGCCTATTTAACTTGCCCCAAAGGGCAAAGTTTTAAAAGAGTGATACAGCCAAAAATCCTAGTGCAACCGCAATCACAATTGCTAATACACCTGGAATAAAGAATGCATGGTTAAAGATAAACTTACCAATTCTTGTTGTTCCTGTATCATCCATTTGCACTGCACCTAAAAGCGTAGGATAAGTAGGAAGCACAAAAAGTGCAGAAACTGCAGCAAAACAAGCAACAAGCATATAAGAATCACCTGGATTTACAGCAGAAATTCCTAATGCTGATACAATAACTGGAGTGATTGCTTTTGCAGTGGCTGCTTGAGAGTATAAAAGCATACTTGCAAAGAAAAATGCTACTGCAAGCATTGCAGGAGTTTGTTTAACCCAATCACCTGCTATTTCTTTAATAGCAGCTTCATGTCCTGCAACAAATGTATTTCCAAGCCAAGCTACACCAAATACACATACACAAGCTGTCATACCGCTTTTAAATACGCTTGTATCAAGGATTTTAGCGGGTTCAACTTTACAAAACCAAGTAATCAAAAGTGCAGCTGTTAAAAGGAAACTCATAATAGCAGCATCTCTAGGGATAATCACAGGATCAATCCACTTAATATTGCTAGAAATTGCAGTTGCATAGAATACCACACAAAGCACAGTAACTAGGAAGATTCCAACAGATAGCTTAGCACCTGGCTTATCTTTTGCATTCAAAACTTCGCCTGGATCTTTTACAAGTCCTTTTGCTAATCTTTCTTGATAAACTGGATCTTTGCTTAAATCAAGTGGAGTGATAAGGCTAACAATAAAAGCTGTAACCATACAAGCAACAAAAGTCGTTACAATCCAAATACCAATAAGTGTAGGATAGTTCCACCCTAAAGGCTCTAAAACACCACTCATATAAACAACCGCAGCAGATACTGGAGAAGCTGTAATTCCAATTTGCGAAGAAACAACCATTAAAGAAAGTGGAGCAGATGGCTTAATGTTTTGAGATTTAGCAACATCTACAACCACTGGCATAAGTGAAAACACTGCATTTCCTGTCCCTGCAAAGATTGTTAAAAGCCAACCACAAGCTGGAGAAAGATAATTGATATATTTTGGATGTGCACGAAGTAGTTTTTCTGTAACTCTAACCATATAATCCAAACCGCCTGCTTGTTGCATTGCAGAGATTGCAGCAATAGCAGCAGCAATGATTAAAATAACATCCCAAGGAATATTACCTGGCTTCATTCCTAAAGCTAATCCTAAGATTACAACACCTATACCACCCGCATAACCAATGGCTATGCCTCCAAGGCGGATACCAATAAAAATGGCACCCAAAAATACAATAAGCTGTAAGATTAATTCTACTGTTTCCATATAACCCCCTTACTTAGCTTATGCTTTTCTTTTTTCTGTCATTTGAGGATTTAACATATTCTTAGGATCTAGAATTCTATCAATTTCCTCTTTTGGTAAATAGCCTCTAGCTAGACAAATTTCACCTACGGATTTACCTGTTTCTAGTGCTTCTTTAGCGATACTTGCTGATTTTTCATAACCAATTACTGGGTTAAATGCAGTAACAATACCGATAGAGTTTAACACAGATTGTTTGCAAGCTTCTGCATTTGCAGTTAAGTGCTTAATAGCTTTTTGTGCTAGAGTTTTCATAGCATTTTCTAAAACGATAATAGAATTAAAGAGTGCATAAGCAATTCCTGGTTCAAATGCGTTTAGCTCAAACTCTCCTCTTTCAGAGCAAAGCATAATCGTTACATCATTTCCGATTACTTCATAGCAAGCCTCACCCACAGCTTCGCAAATTACTGGATTTACTTTCCCTGGCATAATAGAGCTTCCTGGTTGCATTTTAGGAAGATTAATCTCGCCTAAACCACATCTGGGACCTGAATTCATAAGTCTTAAGTCATTTGCAATTTTTGAAAGTCTAACCGCTGCAGTTTTTAATGCACCACTCACTGCTACAAAATCTGCTGTATCTTGAGTAGCTGCAATTAAATCTTCTGCAGGTTTAAAATCTACACCTGTGATTTCTTTCATTCTTTTTTCTACAATCACTTTATAATCTGGGTGGCAGTTAATCCCTGTTCCAATTGCAGTAGCACCTAGATTTAATGTTTCCATTACATTTCTTGCGTATTTGATTTTTTCAATATCGCTTTTAATGTAGCTTGCAAAAGCATTAAAAGTATTGCCTAAAGTTGTAGGAACTGCATCTTCAAGCTCTGTTCTACCCATTTTAATAATATCTTTGTATTCTTTCGCTTTGATTAAAAGTTCATCTTTTAATTCTTCCATAGCTTTTAGCAAGTCACCTAATTTTGCATGTGTTGCTACTTTAATAGAGCTAGGATAAGTATCATTTGTTGATTGTCCTAGATTTGTATGATCGTTTGGATGAAGGTATTGGTATTCTCCTTTTTTATGACCCATACTTTCTAATGCAATATTAGTTAAAACTTCATTTACATTCATATTTGTTGAAGTTCCTGCTCCTCCTTGAATCATATCCACAACAAATTGATCGATAAATTCCCCTGCAATTAATCTATCGCAAGCCTTAACTAATGCATCAGCTTTATCAGCATCTAAAACACCTACTTCTTTGTTTGCTAGTGCAGCTGCTTTTTTAACTTGAGCAAAAGCTTTAATAAAGAAAGGATAGTCTTTTAATCTTCTACCACTCATATGAAAGTTTTCTAATGCTCTAAAAGTTTGCACCCCATAATACACTTCATCAGAAATTTCTAATTCACCAATGAAATCGTGTTCTTTTCTTGTTCCCATAGGACACTCCTTATTTTAAATTACATCAAAGCTCTATAAAGTTTTCATAGAAAATTTATTTAGAACTTCAATGTGACAATGTTACTCCTAAAAACATTATAATAATCTTAGGTTCTTTAATTAATAAATATATTTAATAGGACTATGATTTGTATTTAAGTATCCCTTTCTTAAATTCATAGAAAATTACAATGCCACTTACTAATGTTGCACATAAAATACCAAGGGGATAAGAATATAAAACACCCAAAAAGCCAAATATATTTGGAAGTATATTGACAAAAATCAAAGCAAATAACAAAGTGTAGGAAAAAGTAATAATAAGAGAACTAAAGGTTCTTTGAATGCTTTGAAAAAAGATAGCACTTACGATATTTATCCCAAAAAGTAAATAGCCTAAAAAATAGATTTTCATAGCTGCTTGAATTTCTGGTGCTAAATTAGGATCACGCATAGCAATATCTTCTTTTAAAAACCAAGGAATGATATAAGGGCTAAAAAAGTAAAAAATGCCATACAATGCTATACCACTCACTAAGCCAAAGAATAACCCAAATTTAAAAACATCTTTTACACGCATAAGTTGTTTTGCACCAAAATTAAAACTTGATATAGGTTGAATCCCTTGTGCGACTGATAGCAAAATGGTAAAAGGAATAATCCCAACATACATTAAAACACTATAAATAGATAAGCCTCTATCTCCTGCTATATTTCCTATAATGTGATTAAAAATCAGCATCATAATGCTTACACTAATCTCAGCGCTACTTTGAGGGATTCCATTTTTGGTTGCCATTAAAAGTGCATAAATATCAAAGGCTTTAATGAGATATAAATCGCCCTTCTTGCGTAAGAAATGTTGTAATAAAATTAACATACCTATTCCATGACCTAAAACTGTGGCTAAAGCACTTCCGCTAAGCCCCCATTCAAAAATAAAGATGAATAAATAATTTAAAATCACATTCATAATAGAGCCTACAATCATCGCAGCCATCGCTAAAATGGGTTGTCTATCATTGATTGCAAAAATATCTAACATAGGATGCAAAACAATAATAAAAGATCCTAAAAAGATTACATTAATGTATTCTTGCACTAAGGGTAGAAGATTAGCGCTTGCTCCAAGATAGAGGGCAATATTGTCGCTAAAATAATATAAAGTAATCCCTCCAATAATTCCGCTAATTGAAGCAAAGTAAAATACGGAGCTAAAAATGATTCTTGCGCGGTAGGGTTTGTTTTTACCCAAAAAATATCCGCTCATAGCAGCAGCACCCACACTAAATAGTAATTCAAAGGCTATTAAAATAGGAAAGATAGGCCAAGCAAGACCAATAGCCGCTAGTGCATCTTCTCCAAGCTTCTTGCCTACAAAAATCCCATCAATAGTTGAATAAGTAGAAAGAGCCAACATCGCAATAAGGGAAGGCAGAAAGTAAGAAAAAAATAGTTTTGGAAGAGGTGCAGATTTTAAATCTAATTTTTCCATAAATTTTCCTTATTTAATTTTTAGTTTATTAAAGTTTTTGCAAATGCAATAGAATCTTTTATATTTGGCTGTGGAGAAAGATAGATTTTAGCCATATCGCCTAAATTTGCTTTAGCAAACTCTAGCGTTGTTGTGCCAATACATACACATTGATAGCTAAAATCCCATTCAAAATTTTGTAAAAAAGCTTTGCAATAAGAGGGCGCACTAAAAAAAATTACAGAATTTTTAGCAGGTTTTAGTTTGCTTTTTTGAAAATTATCCAATTTTATAATGCAGGTTTCATACAAAATGCTTTCTTGCAGAGAAATTCCATAATTTTTTAGGGATTCTTTAATCTTAGAAGCTACCTCTTTGGCGCGAATAAAAAGAGGATTTTTGTGGATAAGATTTTTTTGTAATTCATCACAAAAGCCTTCTCCATAGCCACTTTTTCCTATAAAAAATGGAGTAATTCCAAGTTTTTGCAAGGCTTTGGCGCTCGCAGAACTAAGCACATAAGAAGGAATCTTAAGTGCATTTTTGTTTGCATTTTCTAGTGCTAAAATCGCATTTTTAGAGGTAAAGATTAAGCAATCACAAATTTGTAATTTTTGTTCTAACTTTGAATCTTTTAAAAAATGTGTTGCGACAAGCTCTAAAGGAATAGCATTTGCAAAGCTTTGTTGATTATTTTGGTTTGTGATATAATAGATTTTTTCCATAAGGTAGATTCTACCAAATTTTTAAAAGAAAGAACAAGATGTATATTAAAAATAAAAGTTTAGCTATTCCGCTAAAACCACAAGGATTAAAACCGCAAGATTTTATTGTGATTGATTTAAGAAGTCGTGGATATTTTCTAATAAGCCATATAAAAGATGCACTCAATATTGAAACCCTAAAAAGGATTCATTTTATCGCAGAAGAAAATAAGGATAAAAAAATCTTGCTTTATTGCCATAGCGGTGCAACAGCAGCTGACTTTGGTACACAATTAGTAGAGCAAGGGCATCAAAACATTTATTATTTAGATAGCAATTATTTTGATTTAGAGAAATACAAAGTTCCTATGGAGCACTCTTCTTAGGGATTTAATTTTTAAAAAGTAGTTTTTGTATAGGTTTTTGATAATTTTTTAGATTTGCGTTCTAATTTGTTTGTTCCAAATATCTGGTTGCTTTGGCAACAGATGGATGGCCTAGCTTGTATGTTTTGTGGCTAATGCTCCTTGTGAAATCTAAAATGGTTTACCAATAAGATTTTAGAATTTATAAGAGATTTTTTAAGAATTTAAGAAAGCAAAAATTGCATATAGTTTTTAATTTTGGTAAGTGGAATGTTATAATTTACTGCATAGGTATCGCGATGATAGAAGGAAGGCAGAGATTAAAAAATATAAGTAAAGTAGTGATAACTGCAAGTGGTGGAACACTGCGTGATGGTTCTAAGGAATTATCTTTATGGGTTTTTTAGATTGTTTTATCGCCAACACTCCTTGTAATAACAAGTGAGGAAGCCTTGTGTTACTGCGAGTAAATGCAAAGCATTTGCGTGCCAGTCTAAATCCCAAGATATTTTAATGTAATAAATATGTGATTCAAAATAAAATGCAAATTCTTTTTTCTTTTGTAAAACACCTCTCCCTCCTTACTCCTTAGGGCATAAAGCTCCCTTTGTGGAGGAGAGCCTCTCTTTTTGCTTCTAGCTTTTGTGCAAGTGTTGCGCCTCTATAATTCTTTTTTTTACACTTTAGTGCCATAAAGCAGGTTGAGAACTCTTAAGCTTTGTTTTAAAAATAGTGTTTCTTTTGTGTTGTTGCTTGTGGCAGTCTAAAATGGATTACCAGATTTTCTTATAAAATTTTGCAAAATCTCGTTTGAATTATCTCTGAAAAGGGTGTTGCTTATAAAAAAGTGAAATTTAACACAAGAAAACACAAATGGGTAATTTTATCGTATATAGAGATAGCTTGATTGAATGTTGTGTATTTCATTAGTTTTTAAGTTTTTCAAATACAGCTTTGAAAGCAGATTTTATGGTTTTTAGAGATTCTTTTTTATATAGAGCTTTGATGGGTTTTTGGTTTTAAATATTTTGTAAAATTACAAAAACAAATAAAACTAAAAAATTCAAGATGACTAAAGTTTAATGAGTTTTAAAAGAGTGGCGGAGCGGACGGGGCTCGAACCCGCGACCCCCTGCGTGACAGGCAGGTATTCTAACCAACTGAACTACCGCTCCATAAGTGGTGGTCGCTATAAGACTCGAACTTATGACATCCACCTTGTAAGGGTGGCGCTCTACCAACTGAGCTAAGCGACCATAAAAACATTGAAAGGATTTAATAAAAGTGGTGACTCCTAGGGGATTCGAACCCCTGTAGCCACCGTGAAAGGGTGGTATCCTAACCGTTAGATGAAGGAGCCACTTTTATTTTGAGTGGTGACCCGCGTTGGATTCGAACCAACGGCCCATTCCTTAAAAGGGAATTGCTCTACCGACTGAGCTAGCGGGTCGTTTAAAATCAAAAACGAGCTGAAATTATAGCCATTAAATTTTAAAAAGTCAATAGTTATTATAAAAAAGTTTCAAAAAAAGTAAAAATCCATAAATACAAGTCTTTTTTTGAATGCCATTTCTATCGCCTTTTAAGAAAACACGCTCAATGATACAATCCCCATTTTTATGCATAACGCCTATAAAAATTGTTCCTACTGGTTTTTGTGTGCTACCACCGCTTGGACCTGCTATCCCGCTTGTAGCTATGGCATAATCAGCCCCACTTAGTTTAAGTGCGCCTTGAAGCATCTCTTTTACCACTTCTTCGCTTACTGCACCAAAATTTTCTAAATTGCTAGAAGATACTTCAAGCCAAGCTTCTTTAATAGAGTTTGCATAGCTTATCACCCCTCCATCATATACCTCGCTTGCTCCCCCTTCTTTGGTTAGAAAATAAGCTAAAAGTCCTCCCGTGCAACTTTCTGCTGTTGTTATTTTGTTGTGAGATTTTCTTAAAATATTGATAATATCTTTGCCTAGATTTTTGGTAATAAAAATTTTAGATTGAAAAAAATATTGCACTTCATTGCAGAATTGTTCTAAGTTTTCGCCTTTTGCTAACAAGATTTCAATTCCTTCTCCTTGAAAATAAATTTCTAAAGGTATTTTGTAATTTGTAGCAATATTTTGCAAAAGTAGCATGGCACTTTGCACATCAAGCCCTAAAAGATATAATAAAATCTCCCCTTCTTTAGCACTCAATTCAAAAAGCTGATGATATTTTAAAGGTAAATTATTCATAATCCCTCCCTTTCTTAATGTATCTTTATCTAATAATATGGTAGGATAACTTAGCTATTTTAAAGCTTAGAAATTTTAATAAAAGTCTATTTTGGAGGAAAAGATGGGAAAAACATTAGTCGTTAGACCAGAAGATGAGAAGCCAGGAGAAGTCTATAATCAAAAGGGCAAGCTTAATAAAAAGTTCTATGAAAAAGAGATAGAGAAGCTACAAATTGAGCTTATTAAGCTACAAAATTGGGTAAAAAAATACCAAAAGAAAGTGATTGTTATCCTAGAAGGGCGTGATGCAGCAGGTAAAGGAGGCACAATCAAGGCTTTAAGAGAGCATTTAAATCCTAGAGGTGCTAGAGTTGTGGCCTTGCAAAAGCCAAGTGATGTGGAAAAAACGCAATGGTATTTTCAACGCTATATAGATGAGCTTCCAAATGGAGGAGAGATTGTATTTTTTGATAGAAGTTGGTATAACCGAGCTGGAGTAGAACGCGTGATGAATTTTTGCTCTAATGAGCAATATAAAGAATTTATTTTGCAAGTTTCGCATTTGGAGCAAATGTTGATTGAAAGTGGTTATATTTTGTTTAAATTTTTCTTAGATGTAGGAAGAGAAGAACAAAGAAAAAGGATTGAAAGTCGTAAAGATGAACCTCTAAAGCGTTGGAAGTTAAGTCCTATTGATGAGCTAAGCTTAAATTTGTGGGATGAATATACAGAAGCATTTGAGAAGATGTTTTCTCGCACACATACACCTTTTGCACCTTGGCTTATTGTGGATTCTAATGATAAAAAACGTGCTAGGATTAATCTAGCTAGAATCTTGCTTTCAAAGATTGACTATGAAGATAAAGATGCACAAAATGTTTGTCTTTTGGCAGATCCAGGGATTGTGAGCTATTATTCAAGTGTGAGGGCGTTTTCTAAAGAAGAAGAGAGTAGTGAAAAAAAGAAAAAGAAAAATAAAGACAAATAATGAAAGTGGATTTAGTAAAACATATAGGTTTTGAAAGGTTGCATACACAAGTGGGGGATAGTGCGATCGCTATAAAAGGGCTTTATGCTTTAAGAAAGCTTTATCCAAAGGCGAAATTATCTATAAATTTAGTTAATTTTACAATGTGTTAGGTATTTTGGAGTTTTAAAACGCATTATCCAAGCAAAAACTATAAAAGATTCCTCGCTCCCTTTTGATAAAAAGTGTAAAAATGCAAACTATGCCTATGAGGTGGGTAAGACTGCACTAAGATTAAAATACAAACCCTTAATTGTATTTGTCGTGCGTCTATTTAGAGTGGTTTTAAGGGTGAAGCCAAAAGATTTTTGATAAAACAAAAGAAGTTTTTGGGTTTTAAAAAAAAGATAAAACTAAGCTTTTTAGCAAAAAATTTTTCTAAATCTTTTTCTTTGGCAACAATAATAAATGCTAGACTTTGATTTATGCAAATATAGATTATTAATAGTTTTTTAAACTAGATTAAATCCTTGAATATTTTAATAAGTTTTAGCGGGTAACAATAAGAGAAAAACCCTTATTGAGTTTAATCGCTTATTGAAAAGCCATCAATAGCGTGGGATTGTAAGTATTCCCATATAAGTTTATCATCATGCTCTGTTGGCATTGCAAAGGCTTTCATAGTGCCATAAATTCCATCCCATTCTTGTATAGTATGTTCTTTGGGGGCGTGGGCTGCATGGCACATAGAGCAGTTATCATAGTAGATAAACTCACTTTTGCTCCAAACTTCATTTTCATTTTTGGTTAAATCTTTGGTATTGATAGCAATCTCCATTTGCTTTTGTGCTTTAGGTTCTTTTAGTAAAACAACAGCTAAAGATAGATTTTCATTGGCATAAAGATTTGCTTTATCATCTTCTTTTAAGAAGCCTTCTACTTTTAGGATTGTTTTATCACCTATCGTGCCTATTTCTTCTCCGCCAAATCCTTTTAGGATTGTGCCAATCTCACTTTTGCCATCTTTGGAATAAATTTTAGTGTTTTCTAGCACAAAGCGGTGGTTTAGCGATAGAGTTTCTTTTTTCTCTTCTGTGTTTTGTTGCTTTTCTAAAGTAAAGCAAGTATGGCAAGAATCTTCAGGGCTAAATTTAGCTACATTGTTGGTATTATCTTTTGTTTCTTTGAGATAAAAAAAGGCAATAATTGCTGCAAGGATAATGATTACAAAACTAAATCTTTTCATGTTATGCTCCTATAATCTTGGGTGCCAAAATAGATTTATAAGGTTTTAGCACTTCATCTTTACCAAGTTTTCTAATATTTACAAGACAAGTATTTACAGCCGTAGCTTGAGCCCATCTACTTGTTGGTCTAGAGCTTGTTAGCACATTGCATGCGCCTGCATTGCATCGCGGGATTGCATCATTTGTATTTTCTGGATCATACCATGCACCCTCTTGAATCTGCACCACACCTTCTCTTATTTTATCAGTTACAAAAGCTCCTGCTAATACTGCCCCTCTTTTGTTATACACTTCTATGACTTCGCCATGCTTTATTCCTAGCTTTTGTGCGTCATTTGTGTTAATGATTACTGGCTCACGCCCTTGAATCTTATACACATCTCTAACCCATCTCTAACCCAAGTATTATCTAACTGGCTATGCACTCTATATCTAGGGTGTGGGGTTAGAAGGTGGAAAGGATACTCGCTTGCTTCCTTGCTTCCAAGATATTCGCTAGGTTCAAACCAAGTTACGTGCCCTTTCATATCAGGCAATTTTGCTTCTGCAAACTTATCTACAAAAAATTGTATTTTTCCACTTTGTGTGGCTAGCTTATTACCCTCTGGGTCTGCTCTAAAGTCAGCATGGCGAACATACTCATAATCCCCACCTTCAAATTCTACAAATCCATCTTCCCAAAACTTATCAAACTCTTTAAAAATAGGACCATCAGAACTTGCATAAAATTTCTTAATCCACTCTTCATAGCTAAGTCCGCCAGTATATTGGTTGTATTTTTCTTCTCCACCGATTCTTTTAGCAAGCTCTGCAAAAATCGCAAAATCATCTCTGTGCTCATATGTAGGCTCTACAATCTTTTTCATGGCATAGATTACATTTCTTGAGTAGGTGCTTCCGCTTGTAATATCATCTCGCTCCATTGTGCAAGTGCTAGGGAATACTACATCGGCTATTTTTGCCATAGGCGTCCACCAAGGCTCATGCACCACCACCGTATCTACACTTCTAATGGCTCTTATTAGCTCATTTGTATTTGGGTGATGTCCTAAAAGCGTCGCTCCACAACAATAAATCATCTTAATTTCTGGGAATGTGATTATTTTGCCTTTAAAGTTGATTGATTTTCCTGGATTTAAAATACATTCACTCACTCTGCTTGCAGGGATTGAAAACTCCACCCTATTGCGTCCTTGTGAAAGTCCTGGAGTGGTTCTATATCCACTATTTGCTTGTCCTCCACCTGCATAATGCATAGAAAAGCCAATACCTCCACCTGCTGTGCCTATTTGTCCTATCATGCTTGCAAGATTAATTAAAGCCCAATCAGCTTGTTCGCCATGCTCTGCTCTTTGCATTGCCCAGTTTCCTGCTATAAATGTGCTTTGACTTACAAACAAATCGCACAATTCTTTGATTTTAGATTCTTCTACTTCTGTGATTTTTGAAGCCCACGCCACATCTTTAGGAATCCCATCGCTTTTGCCTAAAAGATAAGGCAAGAATTTATCAAAACCATCGGTATATTTTTCTACAAATTCTTTATCATATTTGCCTGTTGTGTATAGATAGTGCATCATACCTAAAGCTAGTGCAACATCGGTATTTGGGCGAATCTTAATCCACTCTGCTTCAAACATCTCTGCACTTTCATTATAATAAGGATCAATGCTAATAAACTTAATCCCAGCTTCTTTGTATTTTGGGTAATAAAGATCGTTTGCATGGTTTGGGACAACATAATCAATGCGGTTGCATTTAAACAAATCCGCTCCCCACATTACATACACTTTTGTGTTTTTAATGATTTGCTCGTGGGTGGTTTGTTGGGAATATACTTCTAAATCCCCTATAATATCATTATTTACACGCCCAGCAGCACCATTGCTATACTCTCCATCAGTGCCTACTGCACCCCCTAGAACGATATTAAAAAAGCGTCCAGTTACGATATTTGAGTTATGCAATCTCCCTACATGTCCCCAGCCACCATAAGCAGCATTGTAAATATTTTCTTTTGGAGTAGATTTGATTTTGTTAGCAACTAAATTTAATGCAGTATCCCAATCTACTCACAAAAGGCTCTTTACCTCGCAATTCTGGGGCATTTTTACCTTCTAAGAAGCTTTTTCTAACACAAGGATATTTCACTCTAGAATCTGAATAAAGCCTATCAATCATGGATTTTATCATCACGCTTGGATTTTTATCATGAGGGCTTGGCAATACATCTACAAATTTTCCATCTTTTACTTTGGCGATAAAGGGGCCAAAATGCGTAGCATGTGGAATATGTTTTATTTCATTAATAGCACCCACTGCACTAAGAGGAGAGGTGCTACCTACTAATGCCACAGAAGCAACTGCGGAAGTTTTTAATACATCGCGTCTTGAAAGCATTGTATCTCCTTTTATAAATCATATTTAATATTTAAGCATTATAGAACAAATAATTATATTTAATGCTAAAAATGAATAAAAAGGAATATATTATTTTTTATATGTATCAAAAAGAAAATATTTATAAAATAACTATTTTTAGGCTTAATTAGAATATTTTTATTTTTTTATAATTAGTAAAAGTTTATTTAAACTTTCTATATTTTTATGTTTAAGAAAAAAATTCAAAATATGCAGAATCTTGCAAGGAAGCTCATAGTATTAATAGAGATGTGGAGTAATTTAGAGAGATAATTTAGCTTAGAAAAATAGTGTTTATGAAGTTTTAGGTTAGTAAAGAGAACCTCTAAAAAAGAGAGTTTGTTTTATTTTATGCTTTTTAAGAAACCGATACCAAAAAATCGCTCTCCTAAAAGTGCAGGATCAATTAAAGTGCGGATTTTTGAGCTATGGTGCATAAAAGATTCTAAACCAAATGTATGAATATACCATTCCCCCACTTTATCCAGTCCAAAATCTACCAAGATTCTATTTTGCCTGCCAAAAAAGAGTTCTTTTGCACCTGCTTTTTTAAATTCTTCTTCCCAAAGTGAGAAATCCACATCATAGGTAATATCCCATTTTCCAAAGTTTTCTTTTAAATCAAAATTTTGCTCTTTTTCATTCTTAAAAAGGTTTTGCGTGCTGTGTTCTTTATAAAAACGCAAAGAAAATTCCCCCCTTTTTTGCTTGCTTCCATAATCAAAAGTTATAAAAAGCCATTCTTTAGCACAAGATTCTAGCTCTTTTACAAATTCACAAGCACCCACAGGAATTTCTCCTATGAAGTTAGAATCCAAATTTTCTTTGGGTAAAAATTGCAATGTAAAATCTTCTACAAAAGCCATTTTGCCCTTATAATAAAGCTCACAAGCAAAAGCATCTAAAAGCTCATTGCTAAGATAAATAATAAAATCAAATTTTTCTTCTTTGAGTTCTTTAAAGTTTTGAAAAACTCTTAAATTTGGCCCCTTGCAAACATTGCTAAAAGTTTCTTTTTGGGTTGTGTGTAGTTCTAGCAAAGGCTCTAAAGTGGCAAATTCCACATTTTTTAAGCCTGTTTTATGTTGCAGATAAAACGCCACATCACTTATGAGATTTCCCTTTTCTGCACCGATTTCTACAATGGCTAAGTGTTTGTTTGTATAATTTTGCAAAAATTCTAAAAGATAATTTGCAATGCTATAACCAAAAAACGCACTCACACTCACACTTGTATAAAAATCCCCCTTTTTCCCTACGCGTAAAGTTCTATAATAGCCATTTTCTCCATAAAGCCACTCTTGCATAAATTCGCTAAATTTTTGCATTTTCTAGCTCACTATTTAGCTCTTCTAGCTCTAAATATTGCATAATCTTTTCATCGCATAATGCTTTATTTTCTTCTAGCATTTGAGAGATTCTACTCAGTTCTTCTAGGCTTTTATCCCCTGCATAGAGTTTAGATTCTAGCTCTTTTATGGTGAGTTCTAGCGTATGGATTTCATCTGGCAAGGTTTCTAAAAGCCTTTTTTGGTGGTAGGAGAGTTTTGTTTTTGTTTTTATCTCTTTTGTTTTTGGGCTTTGCTTTTCTAGCTCACTTTCATAAATCGCATAGCTTTTTAGCTCTTTTTCTATCTCTAAATATTCGCTAAAGCTTTTATGACTCTCTTCAATCTCGCCATTGCCCCTAAAGACAAAAAGGCGTTTTGCGATTTTATCTACAAAATATCTATCATGGCTTACAAAAATAATTGCCCCCTCAAAGCTTTGCAAGTATTCTTCTAAAATGTTTATGGTTGGAATATCTAAGTCATTTGTGGGTTCATCTAAGATTAGGCAATCATATTCTTTAGTAAAAAGCAGTGCCAAAGCCACGCGATTTTTTTCTCCCCCACTTAGTGTGCCTATTTTTTTATCTAAAAATTCTTTTGGAAAAAGGAAATTTTTAAGATAGCCAAAAACATGCATATTTTTGCCCCTAACTTCTATTCTATCCCCACCAAAAGGACAAAAAGTCTCTAGTAAATCCTTAGAATCATCAAGCATTTTTCTGTGCTGATCAAAATAGCCGATTTTTATATCTCCTTTTTCTATTTTGCCACTTGTTATTTTTAGCTCCCCTAGCATCGCTTTTAGTAGGGTAGATTTTCCTGCGCCATTTTTGCCTACTATCGCGATTTTATCCCCTTGTAAGATTCTAGTGCTAAAAGAAGAGATGAGATTTCTTTTTTCAAAGCTTATGCTGACATTTTCTAGTTCAAAAAGCATTTTTTTGCGATTTACCCCCTCGCTTTGATTAAAATGCTTTCTTTCTCGCTCTAGCTCTAGGCTCATTTTGCGGATAAGTGAGGGGTTGTTTTTGGCCTCTTGCCTCATTTGCATAATGCGTTCTTTTCTGCCTTCATTTCTTTTTACCCTAGCTCTAACCCCGCGTGCTAGCCACTCTTCTTCTGCTTTTAGGTGTTTAAGCAACACTTCATGGCTTTTTGCTAAGCTTAAAAGTAAGGCTTCTTTAGATTTTAGATAGTCCCCATATCCTCCGCTAAATTGTCTAATGATTGTATCTTCTACTTCAATGATTCTTGTAGCGATTTTATCAATAAAATATCTATCATGGCTTATAAAAACTAAAGTCCAGCCCTTTTGAAGAAGCATTTCTTCTAAAAATTCTACCATTTCTACATCAAGGTGGTTTGTGGGCTCATCAAGAAGCAAAATATCGGGCTTTGAGAGCAAAAGACAAGCAAGTGCGACGCGTTTTTGTTCCCCTCCGCTTAGTAAATTTACATATGAATCTTCTAAGGCTTTGAGATTAAAAGTTACTAGAATTTGTTCTAATTTAGATTGAATATCCCAAGCATTGTGATGATCTATGAAGCTTGAAAGCTCTGCATGTTCTTTTAATAATGCTTTATCGCTAGGAGATTTTTGCAAAAGTAAAGCAATTTCTTCTAGTCTATTTTTGGCATTATTTATTTCTTCTAAGCTTTCTAAGATTGCTTCTTTTGTGGTTTGTCCCTCTTTAAAATCAGGCTTTTGCACCAAATGCTTTAGGCTTGGAGTTCCCTCTAAAACTCTTTGTCCCTCATCTGCTTCTATCATTCCTCCTAAAATCTTTAAAAGAGTGGATTTTCCTGCACCATTTTTACCGACAATAGCTACCCTCTCTCCCTCTTTAATATGTAAGGAAATATCTTTTAAAATAGGTTTATGATCGTATTGTTTAAAAATATTAATAAGTGCAATCATTTTATCCCTTTAGGCTCTTTTTTGATAAATAATAGTGCTAGTGCAACAACGCCAATAATTAGCGAGAGTAGTTGCCCTTGTGTAAAAAAGTTAAATGCAACAAATCCAAGTTCTATATCAGGTTCTCTAAAAAATTCTGCAATAAAGCGTGTAATAGAGTATAATAAGCCATAAAGCAAGCCTATTTGTCCGATAAATGTAGCTCTTTTTCTATACGCATATAAAATCACAAAAACTACAATTCCTTCCAAAAATGCTTCATAAAGTTGGCTTGGGTGGCGTAAAATCCCATCTACATAGATACCTATTTGGCTTGTAGTTTCTCTACCAACAAGCTCTTGATTTAAAAAGTTCCCAATACGCCCAAAAACATAGCCTAGAGGTATGCTAAGCCCTGCTAAATCCATAAAAAGCCAAAAATTTGCCTTTTTGATTTTAGCATAAAGCAAAGAAGCGATTAAAAATCCTATTACAGCCCCATGATAGCTCATTCCCCTAATGCCTACAAAATTTCCTTCTTTATCAAAAGGGTTAAAAATCTGCCAAGGATTTAACAAATAATAAGTGGTGTAGGGATCATAAAAGATAATATAGCCCAATCTTGCACCTAAAATCACACCAATTTCAACCCAAATAAAATAGCTATCAAGCTCTAAATTTGAAATGGGATAGGAATCTTTTTTGGCAATCCATTTTGCTGCCATTAAAGCAACCAAAAGTGCTAAAACATACATTATCCCATACCAATGCACCGCTATCCCAAAAAGATTAAAAGCAATAGGATCAAAATGACTATAAATCTCATTCCAAGTCTTCATAAGCTACCTTAAAAAACGAATGTAATCCTAGACGCAAAAAACTTTCATATAAATTCAAACTTCCTAAGGAAAAACTAAAAGAAAAACCATCGTATCTAGCAAGTTTTAAAAAAAGTCCCAAAATATAAAAATTAATTTCTCTTGCTGTGGGAATATAAAAATTAATTTCTTTTTGCTGTTTTTCTTTGTGCTTTAAAAGTAAGCGTTTTAGCTCAAAATAGTCTTCAAGCTCTTTAAGCTTTCCATGTAAAATATAAGAATTTTCATCTAGGGTTTCTAATCTCAAACTTTTTACCTTGTGTAAAAAATAAATTTAAACTAGGATTTTAACAAAAACTTACATTTTTTACTATGAGATTGGCAAAGTTTTATTTTATAATTTCAATATAATTATGGAATTATATTGTAAATATACAAGGATTTTATTGAAAAAGTTTGCTATTTTTGGTGCAAGTGGGCATGGCAGAGTGATTTTTGATTTAATTAAATCTAGTGGCGATGAGGTTAGTTATTGTATAGATGATGCACCACAAAATAAAAAGCTAGGAGAAATCCAAGCAATCTCAAGAGAAGAGTTTTTAAGCTTAAGGGATACTTCTATTTGTATTGCATTGGGAGTGGGGGATAATCTTTTGCGTAAAAATCTTTATGAATTTTTTACTAAAATGGGTTTTAGTTTGCCAAGCATTATTCATAAAAGTGCTATTATCTCTCCTAGTGCGACTATTGATGAGGCTTGTGTGGTAATGCCAAATGTAGTTGTAAATGCAAATGCACTTGTTAAAAAAGGTGCGATTTTAAATACCGCTTGTGTGCTAGAGCATGATTGCATTGTGGGGGAGTTTTCACATCTTTCGCCAAATTCTACTTTGTGTGGAGCGGTTAAAGTAGGGAATCTTAGCCATATTGGTGCAGGAGCTACGATTATACCTACTAAAAGCGTGGGTGATAATTGTGTAGTGGGTGCAGGAAGTGTAGTGATTAGCGATATAAAAAGAAATACAAAAATAGTAGGAAATCCAGCAAAAAAGGAGTTAAGATGAGTTTTAGAATCTTTTTATCCCCGCCACAAATGGGAAAAAATGAGCAAAAATATGTAGATGAGGCATTTAAGAGCAACTATATCGCACCTTTGGGAGAGTTTGTAAATAGATTCGAAAAAGATGCGATGAGTTATACAAAAGCTCACAACGCCTTAGCATTAAATAGCGGAACTTCTGCATTGCATTTAGCATTAAGAGTGAGTGGGATTAAAAGAGGGGATTATATTTTAGCATCTTCCTTTACTTTTATTGGTTCTATTGATGCGATACTTTATGAAGGTGCAATTCCAGTTTTTATTGATAGCGATGAGGATTGCTGGAATCTCTCTCCTAAGCTTTTAGAAGAAGCGTGCGAAAAGCTAAAAAAAGATGGAATGTCTCCAAAAGCTTTGATTGTTACGCATTTGTATGGACAATGTGCAAAGTTAGATGAAATTAGTGAAATTTGTAAAAAATATAATGTATTACTCATTGAAGATGCAGCAGAATCTCTAGGAGCATTTTATAAAGGCTCTCATACAGGGACAATAGGGGAGTTTGGTGCATTGTCCTTTAATGGTAATAAAATCATTACAACAAGTGGCGGGGGAATGCTTTTAGGTAAAAATGAAAGTCTTATGCAAAAGGCTAGATTTTATTCTACTCAAGCTAGGGAAAATTTGCCCTATTATGAGCATAAAGACTATGGATACAATTATAGGCTTAGCAATATAAGTGCAGCCATTGGTGTGGGGCAATTAGAAGAAATTGAATCTAAGGTGCAAAAAAGAAGAGAGATTTTTTCATGGTATGAAGAGATTTTGAAAGATTTAGAAGTAGAGTTTATGCCAGAGCTAAAGGATACGCGTGGTAATAGGTGGCTAACCACACTAAGCTTTAAAAATAGTAAAATCAATCCATTTAATCTAGTAGATTTTCTAGCAACAAAAGGTGTTGAAAGTCGTCCTTTATGGAAGCCTATGCACCTTCAGCCACTTTTTAAAGATAGTCTTAGCTTTGTAAATGGAGTGAGTGAGAATCTCTTTAAAAGCGGAATTTGTCTTCCAAGTGGTGGAGCATTGCAAAGAAGCGATATTGAAGAGATTTGCTCTTTTATTTTAGATTTTGTTAAAAGGGCTTAAGTGCTAAAATCAAGCTTATTCCGCCCAAGTAATACAAAAAGAATAATATTTTTTGTGCTTGTGGATATTTTGGTATCTTATTTTACTTTGTTATTATCTTATGATTTAAGGTTCTCTTTTCAAGTACCTTTGGAGTTTAGTAAAAATGTGATTTTTGCTTTTATTTCTTTGATAGCTTTAAAGGTTATAGCATTAAGTGTGTTTAAAATCTATCTTGTGCCATGGAGATTCTTTGGGCTTAGTGAAGCATTAAAACTTCTTTATGCACATTTAGTGAGTTATAGTATTTTTGGTATTTTGGTATTTTTTGGCTTGTTTGCGGATTTTCCGCTAAGTGTGGTAATTATAGATTTTGTAATTTCTTCTATTTTTATAGGAGCTATTCGAATCTCTAAGCGGACTTATTTAGAAAACTCTCCTAAAAACTCTCCAAAACCTGCTTTGATTTTTGGGGCAAATACACAAAGTGCAACGCTTATAAAAAGTGCGTTAAATGGTGAACTTCCCTTTTATCCTTTAGCAATTATTGATGAAGATATTAAAGAGCAGGGGAACTATATATCAAACTTAAAGGTCTATCCAAAAAGTGCCATTAAAGAACTAATGGAAAAACACAGCATTAAAAGCGTGATTTTGACTAAAAGCTATGCAAAGCCACCGCTAGAAAATCTTTTTAACGAGTTAAAGCAAATAGGAATCGAAGAGATAAAAATCGCCTCTATGCTAAAAGATGACGCACCGCTAGAAGACATTTCTATTGAAGATTTGCTCTCGCGTCCTAGTAAGGATTTGGATAAAGAGGTAATAGCCAATTTCATAAGTGGCAAAAAGGTGCTAATAACAGGTGCGGGTGGGAGCATAGGAAGCGAGATTGTAAGGCAGTGTGTGGGCTTTGGGGCTAAAAGAGTGATCTTAGTAGAGCATAGCGAATATAATCTCTATGCAATCACAGAAGAGCTAACAAAAAATAGCCCTTTAGGGAAGTTAAATGCCAATCAACCTTTGCGTCCTGTGATGCTTTCAATCCTAGAAAAAGAAAGATTGCAAAAGCTCCTAGATGAAGAAAAGCCCGATATTGTTGTGCATGCAGCAGCCTATAAGCATGTGCCACTTTGTGAATATAATCAAAAAAGTGCGATTGAAAATAACATCATCGGCTCTAAAAATGTAATTGATTGTGCGATTGGTGCAAAAGTACCAAAAATCGTGATTATCTCCACAGATAAAGCAGTGCGTCCTACAAATGTAATGGGTGCTACTAAACGTGTGGTGGAGCTTTATGCGCAAAATGTAGATTCTAAGCAAAGTGAGATTGTAGCAGTTAGGTTTGGAAATGTGCTTGGATCTTCAGGTTCTGTTGTGCCAAAGTTTAAAGCTCAAATCCAAAATGGAGGTCCCATAACCGTAACGCATCCGGATATTACAAGGTATTTTATGCTTATACCTGAAGCTTGTAGGCTAGTGCTTCAAGCGGCTTCTATTGCTAAGGGTGGAGAGATATTTATCCTTGATATGGGAGAGCCTGTAAAAATTGTGGATTTAGCTAAAAATATGCTAAGACTTTATGGCAAAGAAAATGAAATAGAAATAGTCTTTAGCGGACTAAGACCTGGCGAAAAGCTTTATGAAGAGCTATTAATAGGTGAGAGTGAGGGCAAGACAAAATATCCTTCAATTCAAGTAGCGCGCCCCACAGAATATGATATAGATAAGCTAAATAAAGATATTTTAGAACTTTTAGAATGTAAAGATAAAGTTTCTAAGCTAAAAGAAATCGTAGTGGAGTTTAATCACAATGCAGGATAAAAAAAATATTGCGATTATTATCTCTTCTCTTTCTATGGGAGGGGCTGAGAGGGTTGCTTCTTTTTTGGCAAATCATTTGCCTTTTAATATCACACTTATTTTGTGGAGCGATAAGAATCGTTTTTATGCGGTGAGTGAGAATGTAAAAGTATGTGTAATAGGACATAAAAGGGGAATTTTTGGCGGACTTGGTGCAAATTTTTCTAAAATTTTAGCTCTTGTTAGGATTTTTAAAGAACAAAAAATAGATTTAGCAATCAGTTGTATTCATCAAACAAACATTCTAAGCATTCTAGCTTCTAAAATCGCTAAAATCAAAGTCGTAGCCACAGAGCATAGCATTTATGAAAGCTTAGAAAAGCAAAAAGCATGGTTTTTCTTACGCAAAATCATCTATCCTTATACAGATTGCGTTACTACGCTCACAAGCAAGGATTTAAAAAACTACTCCTTTTTACAAAATGTATGCGTAATGCCAAATCCCATAAGTGTAGAAAAAGAAGAGCTAAAGGATTATAGTGCATATAAGCCCTATATTTTAAGTGCAGGGAGAATGATAGAAAGTAAGCATTTTGATGAGCTAATAGAAGCATTTGCTAAGTTTAGCAAAACACATCAAGAATACTCTCTTCTTTTGGCTGGAGAGGGGGCTTTAAAGGAGAGTTTAGAGCAAAAAGCAAAAGAGCTTGGAGCAAAAGTGGTGTTTTTAGGAAGGCAAGAAAATCTATATAGCCTTTATAAACAGGCAGAATTTTTTGCACTAAGCAGTCATAAAGAGGGGCTTAGTAATGTATTAATAGAAGCCTTAATGTGTGGGATTCCAGTGGTTAGCTATGATTGTCCTTATGGGCCTAGTGAGATTATAGAAAATGGTGTGAATGGGCTTTTGGTAAATCTTGGAGAAGTAGATGAGCTAAGTGAAGCTTTTTGCCAAATGATGATGCAAAAAGATAATTTTAAACAACAAGCACCAAAGATTAAAGAGCGTTTTAGCAAAGAAATAGTGCTAGAAAAATGGGAGAAGTTAATCTCTAAAATCCTTTAGCCTTATTTTAGGTTTTTAGCTTATTTTTCATGTTTTAAGTCTTATAAAAATAAATTTTTCATAAATAAAAAATAATAAATAAAAATTTAAAAAAACATATAATAAAATTTCAAAATAAAATTAAGTATTATTTATGTAAATAA
>NZ_QXJG01000001.1:175977-266334 GCF_003670295.1 Helicobacter burdigaliensis | reverse complement strand
TTATAGCACTTGTGTTGTATCTGAAAACTTTAAAACAAATAATCCTTGTATGGCTGAGAGGATTTAAAATTCGTATTTAAGACAGATAATAATAGATTAAAGGGTTTTTACAAGGGGCACAACCACTTAAGGTTGCTAACCCCTTGAAAAACCCTTTAAAACTTTTATTCTATGCCGTAACTACTAGAATTTATTGTTTATCCAAAATAAATCTAAATTATCTACATTGTCATTGCGAGGAGTGAAACGACGAAGCAATCTGTTTTTCTGCCTTGTAAGGTTGTTTTTGTCATTGCGAGATTTGCGAAAGCAAATCGTGGCAATCCACTTTCTAAAGCCTAAAAAATAAATATAATTTTTAGCTTTATATAAAAAATTAAAAAACCTTTCATAACAATTTAAATCATATTGTAAGCCTATGGACTGCCACGCAGTGTTCCACTGCTCGCAGTGACAGAGAATTATAAAAGGCAAACCTAAAGGCTTTCTCAGACACTCTCTCGCCCTGCTTCGTGGTGCTCTAGTGTAGAAAAAGAGTTGCAGGAGTGCAACTCCTACACGGAAGCTAGAAGCAGATACAGGCGAGGCTCTCCCCTGATAGCCAAAAAGGGAGCTTTTTGTGCTTGGGGGAGTGAGGAGGGGGAGAGGCGTTTTTGTGAAAAAGGAAAGGAAGTTCCTTTTTGGACTGCTTCGGCTTATAAGTAAGCCTCGCAATGACAGGTTGGTGAGGCATAAACTTTGCAATGACATGTGGGGCATAAATTTTGTAAGAATGGGTGGAGTGATGAAACTTTATAAAAAGTATTTTAGGAGTGGCTTCTTAAAAAGCTTGTTAGGGCTTATTTATACAAAAATCCATTTATTTAAAGGAGTAAAATTTATAGAGTATAGAATCTCTCTTAATTTATAGTTTTATGAATTTTTTGGTTTTTGTTTTCATTTGAAAGTTTTTGTAATTAAAACTTTCTATTAGAAAAAAAATGCTAAAATCAGCCCTTTAAATCTAAAATTTAAAGGGGAATATCTCTTATGGAAAATATCGGTAACACACTAACACAGCTTTTACCTTTGGTGGTTTTGATTGCAATTTTTTATTTTCTAATCATACGCCCACAGCAAAAACAAGCAAAAAATCATCGCGATATGATTGCTTCTTTAGATAAAGGGGATAAAGTAGTAACAAGCGGGGGATTTATTGTAGAAGTTGTCAAAAAAGAAGAAGACTATTTTATGGTAAGATTAAATGATGATACGATAGTAAAATTAGCTAAAGATTATGTTGCTAAAAAGGTAGAAAAATAAAAAAATGAAAAAGCCATTCAATACAAAGTTGCTTTTTTTTATCATAGCAACATTATTTGGGGTAATTCTTTCTGTTCCTTCTATTTTTCAAACTCAAGGTCCTAAAATCACTTTGGGTTTGGATTTACAAGGTGGGTTAAATTTACTTTTAGGGGTAAAGACAGAAGAAGCCATAAAGACGCGTTATTCTACACTTGCTTCAGAAATTAATTATTATGCTTTGGATAATCAAATTTTGATTGATGGATTAAGTGCTAATGGCGAGGGCATTACATTTGAGCTTTTGGATTCTAATGAAAAGAGTAAAATAGAAGCATTTTTCTCTAAAATGTCAGAACTAAATATTAAAGAAAATAATCTTGTTTATCAGATTACCTTAAAAGAAGAAGAAATTTTAAATGTGGAGCGTTTTGCGATTGATCAAGCGATTGGTAATATTAGAAATAGGCTTGATCAGTTTGGACTTTCAGAGCCTAGCGTAACTAAGCAAGGAGTGGATGCTATTTTGGTTCAGCTACCGGGGATTAAAACACAAGAGCAAGAGCAAAGGGCTTTGGATTTGATCTCTAAGGGCGGACATTTGCAAATGATGGCAGTAGATGAAGCTAGAAATGCGAGAGTTTCTAGCATGAGCGAAGAAGAGGCAAAAAGATTGGGAGATGTGATTTTGCCTTTAGTGAATTCAGAAAGCCAAAAAGTGCGTGATGCAATCACAACTCTTAAAGATGAAATTGAAGCTTTACGCCAAAAAGAGAAATTAAGCCCACAAGAGCAAAATACGCTCACTCAAAAAGAATTAGAACTCAATCAAAAAGAAGAGCAGTATATTAAAGTGAGGGCTTTACCTAATCAAGAGATTTTATTAAAAGCTATTCCTATTTTAGATGGTGCTATGCTAACAGATGCTAAAGTAGCTTATGATCAAAATGGACAGCCTGTAATTAATTTCACGCTTAATTCTCAAGGAGCGAAGATTTTTGGAGATTTCTCAGGAAAAAATATCGGGAATCGTATGGCGGTTGTGCTAGATGGTAAAGTATATTCTGCTCCTGTGATTAGAGAAAGAATTGGCGGGGGTAGCGGACAAATTAGCGGTGGTTTTAGCGTGCAAGAAGCGAGTGATATTGCTATTGCACTAAGAAGTGGTGCGCTTCCTGCTCCTATTACACTATTAGAAAAGCGTAGTGTGGGACCAAGCTTAGGTGCAGATAGTATTCAAGCTTCTATGATAGCTTTAGTAAGCGGTGCTGTGCTTGTAGTTGTTTTTATGGTGTTTTATTATGGTATTGCAGGGGTGATTGCCAATATTGCTATGGTGGTGAATATTTTTCTAGTTATCGCTGTGATGGCGCTTTTTGGTGCTACGCTTACACTTCCGGGTATGGCAGGAATTATCCTAACTGTGGGTATGGCAGTAGATGCTAATGTGATTATTAATGAACGCATTAGAGAGGGCTTTAGGTCTAAAGAAGGTTTTATAAAAGCTATGGAAAATGGTTATGCTAATGCTTCAAGAGCTATTTTTGATTCTAATCTTACTACCTTGATTGCTGCTGTTTTGCTTTATGCGTTTGGAACGGGGGCGATTAAAGGATTTGCGATTACTATGGGTATAGGGATTTTAGCCTCTATTATTACGGCTATTGTTGGAACACATGGTATTTTTAGGCTTTTACAAGATAGAATTGTAAAATCAAAAAATTATGCACTTTGGTTTGGCTATAAAGAAGGAAAGAAATAATGGAATTTTTTAAACATAATAAAATTTATGATTTTATGAAAATTGCAAATTATGGTATTATAGTTTCTGCAATTTTATTTGTCGCCTCTTTAGTGCTTTTTTTTAAACCCGGTTTTACTTATGGGATTGATTTTGCAGGGGGGAGTATTTTACAACTACAATATACAAAAGCTGCTCCTATTGCAGAGATTAGAGAGAGGCTAAACTCTGTGCCTGAGTTTGAAGGAGCTCAAGTAAGTGAGTTTGGCTCTAAAGAGGAAGTATTAATCAAGCTTTCAACGGCTACAAGCTCCGTGCAAAATGGAATGAGAGAAAAAATAGAAGAACTTTTAGCACCCACAGGAGAATTTCAAATAAGACGCGATGATGTCGTAGGGCCAAAAGTAGGGAATGAACTAAAAGAAAAAGGTATGATGGCATTAGCTCTAGCACTTTTAGCGATTTTAGCCTATGTGGGTTATCGTTATGAATGGAGATTTGCTATTGCTAGTGTGCTAGCTTTAGTGCATGATGTGGTGATTGCAGCAGGTGCGATTATTCTTTTTGATATTGATTTGAATTTAGAGGTTGTTGCAGCACTTTTAACGCTTATTGGTTATTCTATTAACGATACAATTATTGTTTTTGATAGAATAAGAGAAACTATCCACACAAGGACAAATCAAAGTTTGAAATTTATTATCAATGAAGCACTTTCAGCCACTCTTTCAAGAACAATTTTAACTTCAGTTACCGTGTTTTTTGTGGTTTTAACACTTTATTTATTTGGGGGTGAGATTATTGTAGGTTTTAGCTTGCCTATGCTTGTGGGTTCTATTGTAGGAAGTTATAGTTCTATTTTTATTGCAAGCAAGCTTGTGATGTTTTTTGGATTTGATATTAAAAAATATAATGAGAAAATACAAATAGCGGAAAAAAAGAAGCTTGAAAAGAAAAAACTAAGAGAAATGTATGAAAAAGGTAGAGTGTAAGGAGTAAAAATGGACTGGGGAAAGGTTATTTTTATATTTTTTATTTTGATGAGTCTTACTTCAACTTTAGGATTCTTGTATGAACAAAATATTGTAATGCTTTTTATAGCAGGTGGAGTGAATATCATCTCAACCCTTTTGAAATTGGGTGTAAGAAGCTATATGTCAGCAGAGCTTATGGCAAGTTCTCTTGTGGCTGATTTACATTTAATACCTGCATTTATTTATATGCAAGTTTTTAATAATGCAGGAATTGCCGTGGCGCTTGCTATTGGGGCATTAGCAGCAAATGTTGTGTCTATTTTGTTTGTTGCGATTGAAAGTATTAAAAGTTATAATGAATACCGCTAGTTAAAGGAAAAAAATGGAATATAATGCTAAAGAGATTGAAAAAAAATGGCAAAATATTTGGGAAGAAAGTGGAGAATATGAGCCTAAAGCTGATAAGAGTAAGCCTAAAAAATATATTTTAAGTATGTTTCCTTATCCTAGTGGAAATATCCATATGGGACATGTGAGAAATTATTGCATTAGCGATGCGATTGCTAGAAGATTCCGCAAAGATGGTTTTAATGTGTTGCATCCTATCGGCTGGGACGCTTTTGGAATGCCCGCAGAAAATGCAGCCATAAAGCATAAAACCCACCCAAAAGTTTGGACTTATGCAAATATTGAGAATATGAGAAAAGAGTTATATTCTTTGGGATTTTCTTTTTCTCGCACAAGAGAGCTTGCAACTTGTGATGAAGAATACTCTAAATGGGAGCAGTCTTTATTTGTGGATATGTGGAATAAAGGGTTAATTTATCGCAAAAAAGGATATTTAAATTGGTGTCCTAATGATAAGACGGTTTTGGCAAATGAGCAAGTGGTTGAGGGGAAATGTTGGCGTTGTGATACACCTGTGGTGCAAAAAGAAATGTATCAATATTATGTAAAAATTACAGATTATGCACAAGAGTTATTGGAGGATTTGGAAAAGCTAGAAGGTAAATGGCCTAATCAAGTTTTAACCATGCAAAGAAACTGGATAGGCAAATCACAAGGTTTGCAATTTGCCTTTGAGCTAGAAAAGCCTTTAGAAACCAAAGAAGGAAAAATAGAAACTTTAGAGGTTTTTACTACAAGAGCAGATACAATTTTTGGTGTGAGTTATTGTGCTTTAGCTCCAGAACATCCTTTAATTAAAGCTTTAATGGCTGCAAATAAAATAGATGAGGCTTTAAAAGAAAAAATAGTTAAAATGCAGAATACTCCTGAAAAAGAAAGAGCACAACAAGATAAAGAGGGTTTTAGCTTAAACTTAAATGCAATCCATCCTCTTAGTAAAGAAAAAATACCCTTATGGGTTGCAAACTTTGTTTTAATGGGTTATGGAAGTGGAGCGGTGATGAGTGTCCCAGCGCATGATGAGAGGGATTATGATTTTGCTTGCAAGTATAATCTGCCTATAAAGCCGGTAATAGAGAGCAATGGAGAAGCTTTGCCCTATTCACAAGAGGGGATTTTAATCAATTCTTTTGAATATAATGGGATGCAATCTAATGTTGCAAAGCAAAAAATTATAGAATATTTTGAAAAAAATGCTTTAGGAAAGGCGGTTACAAATTATAAGCTTAGAGATTGGGGGATTTCAAGACAGCGTTATTGGGGAACTCCTATTCCTTTAATCCATTGTCAAGATTGCGGAATCTTGCCAGAGGCTAAAGAGAATTTGCCTATTAGATTGCCTTTAGATGTTGTGATTGATGGAGAGGGGAATCCACTTGATAAACACCCAAGCTTTAAGCAATGCAAGTGCCCAAAATGTGGCAAAGACGCTATAAGAGAAAGTGATACACTGGATACTTTTATGGAATCTAGTTGGTATTTTTTGCGTTATACTACTCCTCCCCATTTAAGAGAAAATGAGATTTTTAACAAAGAAGATCAAGAGTATTGGATGGATGTAGATGAGTATATTGGTGGGATTGAACATGCTATTTTGCATTTACTCTATTCACGCTTTTTTACAAAGGTTTTAAGAGATCTTGGTTATACTAAAAGTAGTGAGCCTTTTTCACATCTTTTGACACAAGGAATGGTTACCAAAGAGGGTGCTAAGATGTCAAAATCTAAAGGCAATGTAGTAGAACCCAAAGAGATTATAGAAAAATTTGGAGCAGATACTGCAAGATTGTTTATCCTCTTTGCAGCTCCACCAGTAAGGGAGCTAGAATGGAATGATTCAGCATTAGAGGGTTCTTATCGCTTCATTAAAAGATTATGTGCTAAAGTTGAAAAGATTGTAAAAACTGAAGAATTGCCTAAAGTGGATACTTCTAATCTTAGCAAAAAAGAGAAGTTAGCAAGAAAAAAGGTTTATGAGGCATTAAAAAAATCTAATGAAACTTTTTCATACGAGGGGGGTTATAGTTTTAATACTATGATTGCAGCTTGTATGGAAGCTCTAAATGCACTAAGTGATCAAGATAATCAACAAATATGGAGTGAGGGTTATTTTATTCTACTCAATATTTTAGAGCCTATCATTCCTCATATTTGTTGGGAATTAAGCAAAGAGTATTTTAATCTTAAGAATTTTATTCAAGTAAAAATAGATGAGGAAAGCTTAAAAGAAGAAGAGATTAAAATCGCACTTACAATTAATGGCAAGCTAAGGGGTGAAATCAATGTTGCTCCTAATTCTCCTAATGAATTTATTTTAGAGCTTGCAAAGAGGCAATTAACAAAATGGCTTGAGGGCAAAGAGATTATAAAAGAAATTGTTGTGCCTAATAAGCTTGTAAATTTGGTTGTAAAATGATAGTGCGTCTTTTACTTTTAACTTTTTTGTTGGTGGGTTGTGGGTATAAGCCTATTTCCCATTATACTAAAGAAGCTTTAGGAGAGAGAATCTTTATAGAATTAAAAGTAGATGCTAGAGATCCTCAAAATAGCGTAGAGTTAAAAGATGCGCTATCGCGTGCGATTTTTTCTCAATTTCAATCTAAAATCACAGATAAGGAAAGTGCAGATTCTATTATCAAAGTGAAATTGGATTCTGTTTCGTTTAGTGCTTTAGCAGAAAATACTACGGGATTTGCTACTTCTTATCGTTGTAGTGTTGTAGTGGAGTTTGAGTATTTTAATAAACTCACTCAAAAAACAAGAACATTTTTAAAGAAAGGCTATTATAACTTTTATTTAAATGATAGTTCAGTAATCACAGATTCAGCAAGGCTTGATGCGATTAATAAAGCGCTTTTACAAGCGATTGATGGTTTTATTTCTCAAGTGGGGGTTGATACACAATAATGCTATCTAGCAAAATTGCACGGGAAGCCTTAAAAGATCTAATAAAAGAGGGGAGAGATCCTACTCCTGAAGCTTATGCAGATGCTTATTATAAAGTTTCTTTGCGTCTTGGCGTTTGTGTAAGCGAAGAGTGTTTTTATGATACTAAAAAGCTTTTTTCGCTTTTAGATAAAGATATTCAAGAAAGCTTACAAGGCAAAAACTACAAAACTCAAAACGAACTCACACTCTCTTTAATTCAAATGGTAAATCATCAGCAATTTTATTACAAAGCATTTTTAACCCAAAAAGAAATTATGCGTTATTGTTTGCGTCTTTTATCCACTCATTCTAATAAATCTATTAAAACTTTGGCACAAGAGCAACTATTAGAATGGGATAAACTCAATCAAAGTCTTGCATTAAAATGGAAAGAAAATTGGGGGGATTTAATTAGGAAACTTAACAAAGGAGAAAACAATAAAAACGAAGAGTTAGAGGATAATGAAGAAAAGTTTTTAGAAGTTTTTTTACAAATGGAGGGGAATGCAGAGTTTAAAGAGTGGCAAAAAGACTTTGAAAAACTTTTAAAAGAAAAAGAAACTAAAAAAGAAGAATTAAAAAATCAATTATTAAAATTAGAAAGATTTTTTACCCTTAAAAAACAAGAGCAAGATTTAATTCAAGCTAAGAGTGCAAATGAAGAAATTCAAGATTATAGATTTAAAGAGTTACAATCTTTGCCTATTGATTTAAGCACCTCATTGATAAATAAGGAAGGAATGGAGAGTGTTTTGTGCTTTGCTGAAAATGCTTATTGTCAAAATGGAGTGCATTATTGTGTGATTAGTTTTGGGATTGCAAATTGCGAGAAATTACTAGAAATATACAAAGAAGAAGCTACTAGGCGTGTTGTTGCTACTCTTGGAAGATTGTTAAAGCAATATTCTAACGATAAAGATTTAATTGCTTATTATGGAAAATGCGAATTTTTAGCTTGTCTTTTAAATAGGGACAAAGAAGAAGCGATAGCTTTTATTAGGCAATTAGATGAAGCGGTTAAAAAAAGTATTTTTATGTTTCAAGAGAGTAGAATCCCCATTTCTTTGTGTGCGCAAGTTTCTTTTAGAGAAGATGAAAAAAGTTTAGAAACAATGCTAGAAAAGTCGCAAAATTTATTGCAAGCACATAAGAAAGAAGCAGGAATTTTTTAGATGGAATTAGAGAAATTTTTGAAAAAAAAAGGGCTAGAATATGCTCCTTTTGATAAAACAAGAGCGAGTCGTATTTATAAACAATTAGCTTTAAAGACGGATTTTAAAGCTATTCATATCCTAGGCACAAATGGTAAAGGAAGCACGGGGAGATTTTTAGCTCTTATGTTAAAAGAGCTTGGATATAAAGTAGGGCATTTTACTTCTCCGCACCTTTTGGAGCTTGGGGAGAGATTTTGGCTTAATGGCAAAAATGCTTCAAAAGAATCTTTGCAAGAGGCTTTTAATGCTCTTTATACGCCGATTTTGGAAGAGGCTAGTTATTTTGAGGTTTTGACATTTTTAGCGATGGTGTATTTTAAAGATTGTGATTATTTGGTTCTAGAAGCGGGGCTTGGGGGGGAATTTGATTCCACAAGTGCTTGTGTAACGCCTATTTTAAGCCTTTTTACTTCCATTGGGAAAGATCATGAGGAGTTTTTGGGGGAAAGTATAGAGGAAATTGCAAGCACAAAGCTAAGAGCAATGGGAAAAGAAGCGATTTTGGGTATCCAAAATGATAAAGCAATAGAGTCCATTGCCAAAGAGATTGCAAAGCAAAAGGGTGCAAATTTAGAAATACTCGTGAGAGAAAAAATAGAAAAAAGTGTATTAGAATACATAAAATCTAAGCACTATCCACCCTATCAAGCAGAAAATTTAAGCCTTGCATTTTGTGCTTTAAAAAAATTAGGCAAAGACTTTGCATTGGAGAAATTGCCTCCATTAGATTTACAAGGTAGAATGCAAAAAATAGCACCTAATATTTATTTAGATGTGTTGCATAATCCTTTAGGTGCAAAAAAAAGCCTAGAATATTTCAGTAAAGAAAAATTAATTATAGTTTATAATTCTTATTTAGATAAAAAACCTAAAGAAATTTTAGGTATCTTAAAACCTATCATTAAACGCGTAGAGATTTTAGAGGTTTTTAATTCTCGCATTATAGACAAAAGAGAATTGGAAGATATTTTACAAGAGCTTAATATTCCTTATGAATATTTTAGAGAGATAAAAGAGGGAGAAAAATATCTTGTTTGTGGTTCTTTTAGCGTTGTGGGAGAGTTTTTAAAAAGGTATAAGGCTTGAAAAATAGATTTGTTATCACCATTACAGATATTAATGGTTCTAAGCAGTATAATATCCATCAATATATGAAGCAAATCGTGCTTTATGGAATATTACTTGTTGTTGTAGTTGTTTTTTTTAGTGTTATTTCTATTCAACTGCTTTTAAAAGAGGTGGAGCAAATTGAAAATAAGCGTGATTTAATGCAACAAGAATATGCAAAAATCAATCAAATTAATGAAAAATTACAAGCCTTAATTGATGAAAAGACAGAAGAGCTTGTTAAGGTTTCTGATAGAATTGAGGATTTAGAAGGCATTGTAGGTTTAGGAGAGCAAACGATTGAAAAGCCTGATTTAAGCCTTATGGAAAGAGTGGATTTAGCAAGTATCACAGGAGCGCAAAAGACTTTTGTTATGCAATTAATTCCTAATGGAAAGCCTTTTAGGGGAGAATATAGGACAACCGCAAGCTGGGGCACTAGGGTGCATCCTATTTTGCGTCGCACACATTCTCATACGGGCATGGATTTTGGTATGCCAGTTGGGACGCCTATTTATGCACCTGCAGATGGTGTAGCAGATTTTACAGGAAATGGATATAATGGTGGCTATGGAATTATGGTAAAATTAGAACATTCCTTTGGGTTTAAAACATTTTATGCGCATTTGAGTAAAATTATAGTGCAAAAAGGAGAATTTGTAAGACGCGGACAGCTTATTGCATATTCAGGAAATTCAGGGCGAAGCACAGGGCCCCATTTGCATTATGAAGTGCGTTATTTAAATAGAGATTTAAATCCCAAGCCTTTCGTAGAATGGACAATGAGGGATTATACTAAAATTTTTGAACAGGAGACGAGTATAAAATGGCAATCTTTACTAACAATGATAAACAGACTAGCGGAAATTCAGGGAACACAAGTATTATCTCGCAGGGAACAAAAATAAAAGGCGATATTATTAGTGAATGCTCTTTGCATATTGATGGTGCGTTTGAGGGGAATATTATTGCAAAAAATAGTGTAACTATTGGTAAAAATGGCAGTGTAAAGGGAAGCATTAATGCAGAGCATTTAATGGTAAGTGGGAAGCTTATGGGGAATTGTGATTGTAATATGGTAGAGATTTTACCACAAGGGCGTATTGATGGGGAAGTGGCTGCAAGAGAGATTATTATTGAAAAAACAGCAGAATTTGTAGGGCAAAGTATCGTGCATAAGGATAGACAACATCAAGATGCTTTCTCTAAGGACAAGAAAGCTTTATCGAATACAGCTAATACAACTAGCACAGAAGCTAAGAGCTAATAGGGTAAAATCACAAAGACAATGCAGGCTAGTTTTTATGAATTTTTAAAAACAAGAGAGAAAGAACTCCTTGCAAATAAAGAGGGTTTTATCGTTTTAACCCAAGATAAAGCACAAGCACAGATTCTTGGCGATGTGGCGATGTATTTTGGTTATGAAGTTTTTATTATGCCAGATTTTAGGGCAATTTTTGGTGATGATTTAAGGAGCTACCAAGAAGATCTTAAAGAGCTTTTGGGTGAACTTTTAAGATTTTATAGCACAAAAAATTCTAAAAAAATACTTCTTTCTCCTTTGCAAACATTGCTTCATAAACTGCCCAAAAGAGAGAGGCTAGAGGGTATAAGGTTAGAATATGGGCAGACTATCTTTTTAGAGGAACTAAAAGAAAAGTTACTCTATTTTGGTTATGAATTTGTGGATTTAGTAGAGGTTGGGGGAGAAGTTTCTTTTAGGGGGGATATTATTGATATTTTCTTGCCACATTGTGAAGAGCCTTATAGAATCTCACTTTTTGGAGATGAAATTGAAAGTATTAGGAGATTTGATAGGGAAACTCAACTAAGCAAAAAAGAAGAAATAGAGTTTTTAGAGATTGCTCCTGCTCTTTTTAATCTTTCGCCTAAGGAATATCAAGAAATCTTAGAAAAAATACAAGAAAACCATGAAGAACTAAATGGGAGTAGTTTAAATCTTAATGCTTATGGGTTTTGGTATTTAAAAGATAGTGTTTTTTTACCAAAGCTTTATAAGAGTTTTTTAGCTCCTAAAGTAAGCGAGGAAATAAGAGAGCTTTTAGAATTTAAAGAGATAGATAATACAATTTTGCAGTCTTGTTTAGAGTTAGAAGAGATTAGAGAAGCTAAAGTTTATGAAGATTTTGAGATTTCTTTTAAAAATATTTTAAGCTTTTTGGAATTTCATAAAAACAAAAAAATCACTCTTATTTCAAAAACAGAAGCGCAGATTAGGCAAGCGGGTATTTCTTTAACAGAGCATAAAGAATATGAAGTTTTATTGGATAAAGAATATGCTATTTTTGTTCTTGGTAAAGATGAATTAATTCTTTCTTTAAATTCTAAAACAAAACAAAGCAAAAAAAGAAATACTAAGATTTTGCTAGATGAATTGCAAGTGGGCGATTATGTGGTGCATATAGATTATGGGGTGGCACTTTTTAGTGGAATCATTCAAGCAAATATTTTTGGGGCTACAAGAGATTTCATTGAGCTAAAATATTTAGGCGAAGATAAATTGCTTTTGCCAGTTGAAAATTTAGATAGGATTGATAGATATATCGCAGAGGGTGGGATACCTCTGCTAGATAGATTAGGCAAAGGCTCTTTTGCAAAACTAAAAGAAAAGGTTAAAGAAAAGCTATTTATTATTGCAAATGAGATTGTGGCGATGGCGGCAAAAAGGGAATTGTTAGATGGGGTTAAAATCAATGTAGAAAAAGAAGAAATTGCTATTTTTCAAGCCCAAAGTGGATTTTCTTATACACAAGATCAAGAGATGAGTATCAAAGAAATATTTAAGGATATTTCTTGTGGTAGGGTTATGGATAGATTGCTTAGTGGAGATGTGGGGTTTGGTAAAACTGAAGTCGCTATGAATGCACTCTTTGCTACTTATTTAAGCGGTTTTCAGGGGGCTTTGATTGCTCCTACTACACTTTTAGCCTACCAGCATTACAATACATTAAAGGAGCGTTTAGAATCTTTTGGAGTAAAAACAGCTAGGCTAGATCGCTACATCACTACAAAAGAGAAAAAGGCGATTTTAGAAGGCTTAAAGAATGGAAATATTGATGTGGTGGTAGGCACACATGCGATTTTTAATGTGGAATTTTGCAAACTAGCCCTTATTGTTGTAGATGAGGAACATAAATTTGGCGTAAAGCAAAAAGAAAAAATTAAAGAGCTTAGTCAAAATATCCACCTGCTTTCAATGTCGGCTACCCCTATTCCTAGAACGCTTAATATGGCACTTTCGCACATTAAAGGAATGAGTGAGTTAAAAACACCTCCAAAAGAGCGACTTCCTGTTAGAACTTTTGTAAAAGTTGCAAATGAAGCATTAATTAAAGAAGTGATTTTAAGAGAGCTTAGACGCGGGGGACAGATTTTTTATATCCACAATAACATTTCTTCAATGGAGCGTAAAAAAGAAGAGCTTTTGGAGATTTTGCCTACTTTGAAAATTGCTATTTTGCATTCTAAGATTCAAGCACAAATGAGTGAAGATATTTTATTAGAATTTGCAAAAGGGAATTTTAATCTTTTGCTTTGCACTTCTATTGTGGAATCTGGGATTCACCTTCCTAATGCAAATACAATTTTAGTGGATAGAAGCGATTGTTTTGGAATGGCGGATTTACATCAGTTAAGGGGTAGAGTAGGTAGAGGCTCTAAAGAGGGCTTTTGCTATTTTCTTATAGAGGATAAAGAGGAGATTACACAAGAGGCTACTAAACGCTTATTTGCTTTAGAAAAAAATTCGTATTTAGGAAGTGGAGGGGCATTAGCCTATCATGATTTAGAAATAAGAGGTGGGGGGAATTTACTTGGAGAGGCACAAAGCGGACATATTAAAAATGTGGGCTATTCTCTTTATCTTAGAATGCTTGAAGAAGCAATTTATAAGCTTAGTGGAAATTTAAAAGAAGAACAAAAAAATGTAGATGTGAAGCTGAGCGTTACAGCTTTTTTAAGTCCGGAGCTTATTGCATCTGAACGCTTAAGATTAGAGCTATATAGAAGACTTTCTCGCACAAGCACAATCAATGAAGTCTATGCATTAGAGCGTGAAATTGAAGAGCGTTTTGGGAGATTGGATATCTATACAAAACAATTTTTAGAGCTTATTTGCATAAAAATTAGAGCCAAAGAGGCTAAAATTACAAGTATTAGCAATTATGGGCAAAATATTTCTTTTGTAGATGAGAACGACAAAAGAAGCGTGATAAATGCAGTTAGCAAAGATGAAGAAAATATTTTAAAAGCTGTGAATAATGAGCTAGAAAGACTTAAAGGAGTTTAATGCGTTTTGGATTTATCGGAGATATTGTAGGGAGGATTGGTAGAGAGCTTGTAAGAGATTTTTTGCCTCAAATTAAGAGTGAATATGGGCTAGATTGTGTGATTGCTAATGGGGAAAATGCCTCGCATGGTTTTGGATTGGGAGTAAATGCGGCAAATGAGCTTAGAAGCTATGGGGTGGATATTTTTACAAGCGGGAATCATATTTGGGATAAAAAGGATATTTATCCTTTTTTGGAAAAAGAAGAAAGTGCTATTTTGCGTCCGCATAATTATCCTAAAGATGTGATGGGTAGCGGGATTTATAAAGGAGAGATTAGGGGAGAGAGGTTTGCGGTTTTGAATTTAATGGGATATTTTGGTATGCCTCAATGTGAAAATGCTTTTATCTGTGCTAAAGAGAGTGTAGAAAAGCTTAGAAATGAGGGGATTAGAAATATTTTAATAGATTTTCACGCAGAGGCTACAAGCGAGAAAAGGGCAATGCTAATGATGCTAAAGGGGGAAGTATCGGCTATTTTTGGCACACATACGCATGTTGGTACAGATGATTTGGAGATTTTTAGTGGAACTTTTGGCGTGAGTGATGTGGGAATGAGTGGTGCTAGAGAAAGTGTGATAGGGATGGAGGCTAAAGAGCCTATTGAAAAGTTTTTAAAAGGAGTGGGTGGGAGATTTAATGTCCCTGAAAAAAAGGGGATTCCAAGTATTTTGCAAATGATTGTCGTAGAGCTAGAAAATGGAAAATGCAAAGAAGCCTATAAGATAAAAGTGGTAGATAGAGGAGAGGTTAAAATCACATTAAGAGCTTATTAGGGATTGTGATAAATATTTTATAATAAAACTAAAACATAATTTATTTTGTAAGGTTGTTTTAAAAAGCAAGTGTTATAATTGCAATGCTTTAAGCTTGTTTTTATTGTCTTTTGAAGATGTAAAAAGGAGCTAATACGGAATTAATAATAATTTTTATAATTTCACTAATAGCCCTAATACTAGCTCTCAAGAACTAGTATTAATAAAGTCTTTAATTTAGTACAATGAGATTCTAGTTAAACCCTGCTTAACTTAGACTTAAAGCGGTATTCTATAAAGAATACATAAAAATTTATCTTTAAAAGGCAAAGCAGGTTAGGATCTTCCTTTTTGCCTTTTAAGGATAAACTTCTGTTCATCATTGCAAACAAAACAAAATGCGGTGCAAGTATTGCTTGCAATGATAAAAAAGGAATGTAAAAATTGTAATGATAGAGAGAAGATTTAAGTATTGCAATGCTAAAGGAGAGGAAGGGCGAAAAATCACAATAATATAAGAGCAAAGATGTAAAACTTGCAATAAAAGGGAAATGTGAGGGATTTACTATAAAAGCAAAGCAATGATTGAATTAAATCATTCTTATAAAAGCTTCTACGCCCTCTAAGGGTTTAAGGGAGTTGTGGGCGATAATGAGCTTGTTTTTAGGGATTAAAGAGAGAAGATTTTTTTGTGTGTTTATATTTAAAATCTCTGCTTTTGCAAAAATAGCCTTAGTAATATCGCTAGAATTTTCTACATGAAAAATACAATCTAATCCTAGCTTAAAAGCATAATCACTAAGCTCTTTTAATTCTTTTTGAGAAAGAAAAGAGGGGTTTAAGCAAATGCTATCACAGCCATACACAAGTGCTTCTAGGATTTGATAACTATCTAAAATGGGAAAATCATAAATGAGGGGCAAATGGGTGTAGCGACGCAAATAGGTAAGGTTTTCTAAATCTTGCAAATAAAAGCATAAAGCCTTTTCCTCATTAGCTTTTGCGGATTCTAAGAAGTTTTGTGAATCTAAAAAGAAAATATCTTTGCCATTTTTTTCTTTAAGCAAAGCCTGAATAGAGCGGGGTTGGTAAGGTGTGTAGGCTAGGCTCCTGCCAAGCCATTCTTGTGGATAAAATCTCTTTTTTTCTCCTATTTTAGCTTTGATTTTTCCTAAATCCATTAAAAACTAATTTCCTTAATATCTGCAATTTCTAAGAACTCTTTATAGATTCTAGCAATTAAATGTTTTCTGTTGTTTTTAAAGATAACATCGGGCGCATTTACAAGCACTTTATCAAAAAATCTATCCAAAATCGGAGCAAAACCTAATAAAAGTTCTAGTTTCTTTTGGTAGTCTTCTTTGCTTAAATCTTGTGTTTGGTAGCTTTTTAGTGCATTATAGAGCTCTATTTCTTCGCTTGCTGTTAGCTTCTCTTCTATGATTTCTAAGGAGCTTTGTAAATCTACATCTTTTGTAATGTTGCTTAGGCGTTTAAAAGTTTGTGTGAGTGCATTTTTATCTTGGATTTCTAGTGCGGAATTTAGGGCACTTAGCTTTAAAAACACAAGCAATAAATCCCGTTCATTAGAGTTTAGCACCGCCCTAATCAAAGAAGAATTAAAAGGAAGCGTGGATTCAAGGCGTTCTAAGATAAAGTTTTCTAAAAGGTTAATATCAAAATCTTTATAAAGATGTTTGAGCTTCAAGAGAATCACTTTTAAATCAAAATGTAAATTAAAATGCAAAATTATTTTGATGATACCATTTGCAGCACGCCTTAGTGCAAAAGGATCTTTGGAACCGGTTGGGATTTTGTTAATACTAAAGAGCCCTAAGAGATTGTCTAGTTTATAAGAAAGGGCGATAAGTGCGCTAATGAGGTTGCTTGGCATAGCACTTTCTTCAGAGTTTGGTAAATATTGCTCTTTTATGGCGATAGCTACGCGTTCATCAAATCTAGCAGCTTTAGCATAGTAATATCCCATAATCCCTTGTAATTCTGTAAATTCATAAACCATTTCGCTCATTAAATCCGCTTTTGAAAGCAAGGAAGCTTGATCTAAAATCTCTTGAGTTAAGCCAAAATCTTGATAAGTTTCTGTTAGTTTTGCTTTAAAAACTTCGCTTAAGATTTTTACAATCTCTCTTTCTTTTTGGGTTTTATCCCACATAGAGCCAAGCCCTTCAATAAAAGTAACACTTTTTAAGCTTTCAGGATTTAAGCCCTTTTTTAAATCATTGTGATAGAAAAAGAGTGCATCTTCTAATCTAGCGCGTAAAACTTTAGCATTTCCTTGTATGATCTGACTAAAATCTTTGGCTAAAGAGTTTGAAATCACTATAAAGCCATTATGCAAGGATTCTTCTTTGTAAGTTGCAAAATAGCGTTGATTGACTTTCATAGAAGTGATAATACAAGGAGTTGGGATTTCTAAAAATCTTTCTTCAAATTCTCCAAAAAGGGCAGTGGGGTATTCTGTGATTGCTACGATCTCTTCTAGTAATTCTTCATCTAATTCCACTTTTATGTTATTTATCGCTTCAATTTCTTTAATTTCTTTTAGTATTTTTTCTTCTCTTTCTTTTGGATTTAAGATTACACAATTTTCTTGTAAAGTTTTTAGATATTCTTGAAGGCTTTGCACTTCTTTTGGTTCATAGCTTATAGAGCGATGCACAAAAGTGTAAGGCTTAGAATGCACCCCATAAGCATAAATAGGAACTAAATTATCTTCTAAAAGAGCTAAAATAGAGCGAATAGGGCGTATAAAAGCTTCTTTTTCCTCTCCCCAACGCATGGTTTTGCCAAATTCAAGTGATTTTAAAAACTCATAAACAATTTGCCCTAAAAGCTCTGAACTTGGGAGCTTTTTTGCTTCTTTTTTGCAATAAAGCACTTCTTTGCCATCTTTATTTGTAAATGTTGCTTCTTCTTGTGAGATTTCGCATTTTTTAAAAAAGCTTAGAGCGGCATTTGTGGGTGCATTGTCTTTAAAAGCGATGTTTTTAGGAGGGCCAAAAAATTCTAAAGTTTGAGAATCTTGCTCTTTTTTAAAGTTGTTTGAGAGGATTACTAGCCGTCTTGGTGTGTAAAAAAAGCTAAAATCACAATCTAAGCGGTATTGCTTCAAGATTGAGTGGAATTTTGTAGGAATATTTGGTAACTCCTTTAAAAAGGGAATTGCAGGGATTTCTTCAATCCCTATTTCTAATAAAAGCGAAGTTGTCATTATAAAATACCTTATCATAAAATTTCCAAATTGTATCAAAAGTAATAAAATAAAAGCTTTAAAAAAAATTTTTTAGGAAAATTAATTTGTTAATGAGTTATAATTTCAAAATATTAATGGGAGGGTTTATAAAAAGTTATGATTTTTAGAGAGCATTTTATAGGGTGGTCTATCGTTTTAGTGCTACTTGGAGTTGTTATTTATCTTTTGATAGAGCATAGGAAGTTTTTAAAACAAATTACAAAAGATAAGCAAAGTTATGCAGATATTGTAGATAAACAAGAAGAGATGCGTAAGCTTAGTCAAGAACTAGCGGTGCAACTAGAACAAGAAGTGGCGAGAAGGATTCAAAGCGATTATGCCACAGAATATTTGTTTGAAAATAGTGTAAATGCTATTTTGATTGTGCAAGTAGAAGATTTAAAAGTGGTTAAAAACAATGCTGCTTCTAAAGAGATTCTCCAAAAGGATATGTTAAGTTGTAATGTTTTGGAGCTATTTTCTGATGGGGAATTACGGAATTATGTTTTTGAGCAAATTAATCTTTTAAAAGAAAATAAGATTCGTAGAAGCTTTAGAGTAAATCTCACTTTGTCTAATAACAAAAAAGTCCCTTTACTTTTTACATTGCACCTTTTTAGTTTTGCTGAAGTAACGATGATTTATTTTATGATAGTAGATTTAAGTGATATTGTGCGTTTGGAGGAAAGATTAGAATATAAAAGAGCTATGCTTATGCAAAAGGGCAAGACAGAGGAATTAGGCAAAATGATTGGTAATATTTCTCATCAATGGAAACAGCCTTTAAATTCTATAAGTTTGATATGTCAAACCCTTAAAACTTATGCTCTAAAAAACGAAGAAGATCAAGAAAAATATGAAAGATATTTAGGAATGCTAAATACTCAAGTGCATTTTATGGCAAAAACTATTGATGAATTTAGGGAGTTTTTTAAGCCTAATAAAGAAAAAACTTGTTTTAAAGTTTATGAAGCCATAGAAGAAACTTTGAAATTATTTTATTCTAAAGTAGATAGAGAAATGAATGTAAAGCTTCATAAGAGCAAAGATTTTGAAAAGGTGCAAATTTGTGCAAGTAAAAATGAGTTTCAGCAGATTATTATTGTCTTAATGGAGAATGCAAGAGATGCTATTAGGGCTAAACTTGCTAGAGAAGAAATCAAAAAAGGCAAGATAGAGATTATTTGTGAGAAGAAAGAAGAAAGTAATTTGTGTAATATTAAAGTAAGGGATAATGGAGGAGGAGTTAGCACAGATGCGCATGATAAGGTTTTTGAAGTGTATTTTACCACTAAAGAGCATGGAAGTGGCATTGGGCTTCCTATGGTAAATATGATTTTAGAACAGATGGCAGGAAAGGTATCTTTTGCAAATAACAAAGATGGTGCAGAATTTAGTATACAAATACCTGCTATAAGTGAAACAAAATAATAAAATCACTATAATCATAATTAAGTATTAAAAAATATAAGGAGTTTTATGTTTCAGACAATCAAGTCAAAAATCGTTATTATGATAGTTGTGTTTTTAGGGATACTTTTTACTATGGTATTTTTAAACTTGCAAAATGGTTTTAATAATATTGCTAAAAATAATTCTTCTAGTGAGCTAAATAAATTAAATGCTTTATTGTATGAGGGGTTAAAGCTTGCTATGAATACGGGAGATCCTTTAGTGATTAATGGCTTCATAGAGGCTTCTAAAAAGATTGAAGGAGTGGGAGGACTAGAGATTTTTCCCTCTCAAAAAGTGATTGAGATTATGGAAAAGCCGAGCGCTTTTACAGAAGATAAGGAGATTTTGGATATTTTTAATACCAAAAAAGAAAAAATCGTCCCTTATAAGAATGAAAAAGATAGTGGGTTTTTAATGCTAAAACCAGTGGTTGCAGAAGAAGCCTGTGTGATGTGCCATGTTAGCACACAAGTAGGTGAGCCATTGGGTGTCGTGAAAATGCAGATTTCTGATAAGGAGCTTGTGCAAAACTCTAATGCAGTTAAAAGAGAAGTATTTTTGTGGATGTTTGGGCTTAGCGTGATAGCACTTTTCTTTTTATTGTTTGTTTTTAATCATCTTGTGTTTAATCCTATCAAAAAGCTTGCAGATGTTGCTTATGATATTTCACAAGGTGAGGGGGATTTGACGCGAAGATTGCCTGTTAAAAATAAAGACGAAATCGCAAAAGCAAGTTCTTATATCAATGATTTTATACAAAAAATTCATGATACTATTGAAAGTGCAAAAGATTCGGCGCATTATAGCAAGCAACAAGCAAATAGTCTTTTTGAAGCTTCTAATCAAATTAACAAAAGAATCTATACAAGTGTAGAAGTTACACAAGAGAGCACAAAACTAGGCAAAGAAATAGAAGAAATGCTAGAAGTCTCTTCAAAGCTGGTAGAAACAAGTGCAGAAGATATTAAAAAGTCCTCTAAAGAGCTTTTAGAAACTAAAAAACTCCTACTTAAAATGGCAGATGAAATGCAAAATAATATGGCAACAGAGCATGCAATAGCCGATCGTTTAGCGCAAAATGCACAAGATACTAATAGGATTAAAGATGTATTGACAATCATCGCAGAAATAGCTGATCAAACGAGCCTTTTAGCACTTAATGCAAGTATTGAAGCAGCAAGAGCGGGAGAATCAGGGCGTGGATTTGCGGTTGTCGCTGATGAAGTGAGAAAGCTAGCAGAACGCACACATAAGAGTTTAGGCGAGATTAATGCGGTTGTAAATTTGATTATTCAAGCAAGTAATGATGCTAATGAAGTAATGCGACAGAATGTGGAAAATACTTCTAAAATTACACAAATGTCTATGCAAAGTGGAGAGGTTGTAGAAGAAAGTGTAAAATCACTAGAAGAAGCTGTAAGAGAATCTAGCGCTTCTTTACAAAAGACAAATGAGCTTGTAAGTGCAGTGCATAATGTGTTAGCGCAAGTGGAGAAAATAGAGAGCTTGACTTATGATAATAATAAAAGCGTGCAACTTATTGATAAAGTTACAAGGGAGCTTGCAAATAATGCAAACTTGCTTGATAAACAATTAGATTCTTTTAGATGCTAAGATTCAAAATCAGTAGTATCAAAGAAGTCTTCAATAACTTTACGCGTTTCTTTTGGGCAAGTTAGGGTGTTTGCAAGATTTCTAAAATCACTTGCTCCCCTTAAGCCTTTAGAATAGGCATGAAGATTTTTTCTAAACATAATCACTCCATAATCCCCTCTAAATTCTATACTTCTATCAAAATGCTCTAAAATAACTTTTTTGCGTAAATTTAGTGATTCTTCTAAACCTTCTTTAATTTGTGTGAAAATCCAAGGTTTTTCAATCGCAGCCCTTCCTATCATCAAACCATCCGCACCGGTTTGCTCTTTAACTTTTTGTGCGACTTCTTTAGAAGTAATTTCCCCATTTGCAATAAGAGGGCATTTTAAGATTTGCTTCATTAAAGCAATGGAGGCATAATCAATCTTATCTTTTTTGTATCCATCGCTTTTAGTCCTTCCATGCACGACTACATAATCAATAGGAGCATCATTTAGGGCATTAGCAATTTCTTGTGGAATTTTTTTATCAAATCCTAGTCGCACTTTCACGCTTAAAAAGGGCAAAAGGCTCACTTCTCTTAAGAGTTTTAAAATATTTACTAATTTATCTAAATCTTTTAAAAGAGAGCTTCCGCTTCCATGATGAGAGACTTTTGGAGCAGGGCAACCGCAATTTAAATCTAAGATTTGTATAGAATCTTTAAAAAGATTGATTTGTTCCACTGCTTTTTTGATAATCTCTAAATCATTTCCTGCAATTTGCAAGGCAAAAGGATTTTCTAGTGGAGATTTTTCTACCATTTTGAGAGTTTTTTTGTTTTGATAGGCTAGAGCATGCACGCTAATCATCTCGCTAACTGTGATATCTGCACCAAATTTTTTAACAACTTCTCTAAAAGGGAGATCGCTATAACCTGCTAGAGGTGCCATCATTAGGGTATTTTCTTTTATAATATTCAAAATTATCCTTAAAACATTAAAATAAATTTGCAATCTTAACAAAAAACACACAAAGTTTTATTAAAATACAAAAGTTCTTTATAAAAGTTACAAGGAGAAATCAATGAAAAAGTTTTTAGCAAAAGTTTGTCTTTTAGGAATGTGCGTAGTTCCTGCATTTGCAGATAGTGATATGGATATTAGCGGACAAATTATGAATGTAAATGATGTAAATAAAACAATTACTCTTTCAGGAATGAATGGTAATGTTGTGATTAAGGTGTTTCCTTATACTGAAATCAAAGGTGATGATTGTGGAATGTTTGGCAATGATACACATGAAAAATTTGTAGCTTTAAAGCCTGGAATGTTTGTGCAAGTAGATGCAATCCCACAAGCAGATGGAACTTTGGGTGCAAAAGAAATTGAATGGAAATGTGGACACAGAGCGTATTAATAGATGATTAGGATATTTTTTATAGGCTTTATACTTTTAAATACTATGGCTTTTGCAAAATATTTTAAATTAGAAGGCGTGATTGTAAATGCCAATAATGAAAGTAAAATTATTGAAGTAGATTCTATTTATGGAGAGAGACTTAGTGTAAAAGTGATGCCAAATACAGAAATTGATATGGATAATTGTGGTCCTTTTGGCAGTGATAAATATGGAACTTTCAAAGATTTAACAAAGGATATATTTGTAGAAATTAAAATATATCACCTTTTAGATAACAGGGATTTACCCATAGCTAAAGAGATTGAAATAGATTGTAAAAAGCCACGGGCGTATTAGACAAAAATACAATTCCATAGGGAGCATATTTTTTTGCTTCCTTGAAATCCCTCTCTTTTAAAAAAAAATAAATTTTGCATTTTGTGTCCTTTATCTCTTTTAAAAAGGGTAGATTTTCTTTGGGTTCTATTAAGATTAGGGTTTGAACGCGTTTTGTTTGTTTTAGGTTTTGATAGGCAAAAATACAAGCTTCTTTGCATTTATCCTCTATTCCCAGTATGTTAAATTCCCCCTTAAAGGAAGCAGGGAGCTTAAAAGGAGGATTGCCAAATATTTTCAAATAAATTGCCTATTTATAATAGTTTCAATTTCAGTATAATCTATTTTTTCTTCTTCTAAAAGTTTTAGTGCGATGGCTTGGAGTTGTTTTTGATAATTTTTAAAAAAGTCATACATTTGTTTTTTACATTCTTCTAGTAAAAGCACACAATCTTCTTGTTTTCCTACTAAAAACTCTCCCATTCCATAATTTTCTATCATTTTTTCTGCAAGAATTTTGGCTTCTTTTAAATCTTCTTTTGCATAAGTATATTTTTCATTATAAAGAAGCTCTAATGCTGCAATTCCAGAAAGTAGGACTTTAAGCTGATTAGTAAGTTCATTTTTACTAGAAAGCTCTTTTTGGCTTTGTTTGTGTTCTTCATTGCTGAGTGAAATTTTATCAAAAGAAAATCCAAAATAGTAATTAGCAAATGCTTTTGCGGCTTTATAATAGGCTAGTATTTCTTTTTCTTTATTTTCTAGGGTTAGTTTCTTTTTGGTGCCTAGAATGATTTTATTTTTTACACTAAGCACATCTTCTTGAGTGATGATTTTAGAATTACGCTTGAGTGCGACTAATCCTGCTTCATTTAGCAAAGAAGCAAGATCGGCTCCACTAAATCCTACACAATGTCTTGCGACTTCTTCATAATTAAAATCGCAAGTTTTATTTCTTGAATGCACTTGTAAAATTTTGATGCGTTCTTTTAGGTTTGGGAGCTCTACATATACGCGCCTATCAAATCTCCCGCTTCTAAGAAGTGCTTCATCCATAGATTCTATATTGTTTGTTGCTCCAATCACAATCACACCGCTACTATCTTCAAAGCCGTCCATTTCTGTTAAAAGTTGATTGAGTGTGGCTTCTCGCTCATCATTTCTTCCACCACCCCTTGCTTTACCTACTGCATCAATTTCATCAATAAAGATGATAGAGGGGGCATTGAGTTTTGCTTTTGTGAATAAATCGCTCACTTTTTTAGCACCCATTCCTACATAAATTTGCACAAAACTTGCACCGCTTTGATAAAAAAAAGGCACTTTAGCTTCCCCAGCAACTGCTTTTGCTATAAGAGTTTTTCCAACTCCAGGAGGTCCAATTAAAAGCACTCCTTTTGGAAGTTTTAGCCCAAAATCTTGATATTTTTGTGGATTTTTTAGATAGTCAATAATTTCTTCAAGCTCGCCTTTTGCTTCACTAATCCCTGCTACATCTTCAAAGCTAAGATTAGAAATCATAGGTTTAATTTTGTATAAATCAAAAGCATTGTTTGCATATTCTTTTGCTATGGGGTTTTGTATTTTTGTGGGTGTGTTGCTATATGCTTGTTTTGGTTTTTTTTGCCAAAGAAGTAGAAGGATAATAAAGATTAAAATCCCACCTAGAATAAAGAGATTTAAATTATTATTTTCTTTTATAATGGAAATAGGAGTTTTCTTGCCAAATTCTTGTAAATCAATGCTATCTTTTGCGATTTTATAGGGAGTATTTTCTAATTCAAAATAGAGATAATCCCCTTTTATTTTTGCATTTTGTGGGAGGTTGTTTTGGGTTAGGTTTAAAAGTTGTGTGGAGCTTATAAGCTCGCTTTTGTCTTTATTCACAAAGAAAAAGAAGAGCAAAAGAGCAAATAAGCAAGTTAAAATTGCAAATGCTAAGCCTTTAAATTTCTGCATAATTTTTGTCCTCTTTGGCATTAAAATGTTTGATTTCTAGCCAAGTATCTTTTTTGAAGAAATTTTGTGAGTGAATTTCTATTTTGTTATAATATTCATCTAAACCAAGAAGTATAAAACCCTCTTTATTCTCCTTGACATCTTCAATCAAAACTTTTAAAGGGGTTTTATTTTTTTCTAGTTTTTTTCTTAAGGTGAAATTATTATCTTTTGTGATTTGCTCTAGCATTTGCTTGCGAATCCTAGCAATATTTCCAGGAACATCTGCTTTAAGAAGTGCGGATTTTGTATTATCTCTTTTGCTATAAATAAAGCTATGCAAATGCGTAATGGGAAGTGCTTTAAAATTTTCTAATGCTTCTTGCCAAACTTCTTCACTCTCTTGTGGGTGTCCGATGATATAATCGCTTCCAAGTGCGAATCCTTTTTGTGCTAGGAAGTTAAAAAGCTCCAAATCTTTTTCATAAGTATTTTGGCGATTCATAAGCTTTAGCATAAAAGGAGAGGTGTGTTGGAGTGCGATATGCAAATGCCTTTCAATTTTGTTATTGTCTAAAAGCTCTAAAAAAGATTCATTAATTTGTGAGGGTTCTAAACTTCCAAGTCTTAGACGCACTACGCCATCAATTTGACAAATTTCTTTAATGAGTGTGCTTAAATCTTCTCCAATATCTTTGCCCCAACTTCCCATATTTGTGCCTGTTAGGATAAATTCACTAAAGCCATTTTGGGATAAAATATTAATTTGTTCTAGTATTTTTTTTAATTCAAAGCTACGCGCTTTGCCTCTAACGCTTGGGATAATGCAATAAGAACAAGCAAAATCACAACCCTCTTGAATCTTAATAAAAGCACGACTTTTGCCAACAAATTCTGTAATAATTGTGCTATCAAGGCTATTTAAATTCCCTTCATCTAAAAAGGAGTCTTTAGCATTTAAAAGTTCATTGATTTTTTCTTTCAAAGAATGTCCAAAAACACCAAAAACAAGCCCTTTATCAAAAAGTTCTTTGCCTTGCGTTTTTACTCCGCAACCTGTAAAATAGATTCTTTTTCCTTCATTTTGCAAGCGATTAACATAGTTTCTAACGCCACTATCAGCTCCATTTGTAACGGTGCAGGAATTTACTACCACAATATCACTCTCTTCTTCATAAGGAGTGTGAGAAAAGTCAGATAAAGAATTTATCATCACTTGTGTATCAAAAAGATTTGTCCTGCAACCAAAAGTTTTGAAATAGACTTTTGGCTTATTTTGATTATTCATATTTATCCTTTAAGAAATAGGCGGAATAATGCCATCAGTTTTAGGTAAAATATCTCCTCCGCTATAAACTGTTGTGCTAGGATAGGCTATTGTGATATTGGGTTCTTTTAAAATTGCGTCAATAATTTCAGCACTTATGCTACTTCTAAGTGCTAAAGTAGCATAAGTATTTGTGAGATACCATACAGAAATTCTTATTCCATTAGGTTCTAAAAGGCTAAAAACGCGAGGCTCTACATTTGTATTTTTTAGTGAGAATTTATCACGCATTTTATTAAATTGTCTTTTTGTAGATTCTGTATAGCCTTTGGCATATTTTTTGGCACATTCTCTAGCAATATGGCAAGCTCTTGCATGATCGGATTGAAAAGTAATGGTAAAGTCAATCCCATCCCACACAGTTTTAAGTCCTCCGTGTGAATAGTTGGAAAACATTGTAGTAAAAATAAAGTTATTAGGGATAAAGACAATCCTTCCAGCGCGTCTATTTTCCATATAGCTTGTAAGTGTAATATCTTCATAGATTGTAATGCGTAAAATAGAAATATCTAAAACATCTCCTACATAAGTAGCACCTTCTTTAATTACTTTGATACGATCCCCTACATGCACAGCACCCCCTACAACAATAACAATCCAGCCAAGCAAAGACATAAACCAATCTTTCATAGCGATGGCTAAACCCGCTGAAGCAAATCCAAGCACGGTTACAAGGTAAGTAACATTGTCTAAATATGCAAAGAGTAAAATAAGAATCACCAAAGTAATATTTAAAAAATTAATAATTTTATTGGTGGTGTAGATTCTTTCATTGTCGTGAATATATTTTCTTACACCTACCTTCACAAACAAAGCAAGTGCAAAAAGAAATAAAATAGAAAAGCCTATATAAGCGCCTTTTATGATTTGATTTTTAATCTGTTCTTTTAGGTTAGAGATATTTTCATCACGATTTTTTGTAAAAATCTCTAATGTAGTATTAAAAATATTTTTAGCAGATTGAAGCTCTTCTAAGGCTAAAATATTGTCTTTTATAGCAAGTTTTACTTCAGCTTCATTTGAGAAAAGACAATAATCTTTGCTACAAATTTGCAAGAGTTTTTCTTTGTATTCTTTGTTGCTATAAAAAGTTAGCAGCTCTTTTAAAAGCATATCTTTTTCTTTTAATTGTTTTAGATTATTTTCTAAATCAGTAAAATTACGCTCTAAACGCTCTTGTTCTTGGTTAATGAGTTTGATATAAGAAAAAGCTTGAATGATAAGAATAGGGTTGGTTACAGAGGGCATATCTTTTAAATCATGGGGTTGGATTAATTCGCTAAAGGGTGCATCTTTAAATGGAGCTAAAAGTCCTTTTTGTTGCTCTAGCGTATTTAAGCTTCTTTGCAAATTAGAAAGATGATTTTGCTCTTCTATACTTAAATGCTTATTTTCAAGTTGTGCAATTTCAGCTTGTGTTTTATTTAAAGAATAAATAATTTGTTTATAGGCTACATAATTAGAATATTTTTTCATCCAAACATTATTAGGATTGTTTAAAATAAGATTGATTTTATTAATTTTATCATCTAATAGTTTGATTTGCTTTAGATCATTGCTAAAAACATCTGCTTTTAGTAAACATAATGAAGCAAGAATAAAAAAAAGTAATTTAATTAATCGCATTGAAAACTCTCTAAAATTTCTAAAAGTAAATCTTCTGCAACATCGTCTTTTATAATGAAATTACCTATTTTGTTGGGTAAAATAAATTTTATAGTGTTGTCTAAACTTTTTTTATCTAAAAAGAAATAAGAGTAAAAAGTTTTTATATCTTTGATTTTATAGGTAATGGGAAGATTGAATTTGCAAAGGAGGTTTTTAATCTCTATAAATTCTTCTTTTGAGATAAGATTTAGTTTTAAAGCAAGCGTGTTTGCCATCATCATTCCTATGCTTACTGCTTCTCCATGTAGAAATTGATTGAAATTACCTAGTTTTTCAATAATATGACCAAAGGTATGACCATAGTTTAAAGCCGCTCTTATTCCTTTTTCTTTTTCATCTTCTAAGACAACTTTAGCTTTGATACTAACCGCTTTATAAATTACTTCTTGCAAGATATTTATATTTTGTAAATCCGCATTTTGCAAGAATTTAAAAAAATCTTTATCAAAACAAATAGCCATTTTGATAATCTCAGCTATTCCAGCATTCAATTCCCGATTAGGTAGGGTTTGTAAAAAGTGTGTATCTATATAAACGGCTTTTGGAGGATTAAAAAGTCCGATGAGATTTTTACCAAAGCTATTATTAATGCCTGTTTTGCCACCCACACTTGAATCTACTTGAGAGAGTAGAGTGGTTGGGATTTGAATATAGGGGATACCTCGCATAAAAATACCCGCTGCAAATCCTACCATATCTCCTATAACGCCTCCTCCTAGTGCAATCATTAAAGAGTTGCGGTTTAAGCGATGATTGAAAGCAGCTTCTAAAATTGTTTCAATGCTACTAAGATTTTTGTATTTTTCTCCATCCTGCAAACAAATGCAATAAATTTCGCAAGCATCAAGATTCTCCAAAAGTCTTTTTAAATGCAAACCAGAAATTTTAGGATTTGTAATGATTAAAACTTTTCCATTCCAAGAAAGCTTAGGAAGCGCTCCAAAATGAATGGAGTAAGTTGGTAGATTAATGCAATCCATAAACCACCTTTATTTGCAATTTTTTAGAATTTTTTTAAGATTCTACCAAGTTTTACTTTATTTGCCCTTTATAAAGATGGGAAAAGTAAATAAAATTTGCATTTTTAAAAAAAGTGTGGATATAATGCTTAAAATTATTCTAGGAAGATTTATGATAAAAGCGTGGATTTTTTTGATTTTGGCAATTTTTTGTGAAGTTTTTGGAGTTTCTGTTGTGAATTATGCACAAGAGGGAGGCAATAAAATTATAATTTATGGAATCTTGTTTGCCATGATTGGAATTGCTTATTATTTTATGTCGCTTTCTATTAGAAAGATTAGTGTGGGGGTGGCGTATGCTATTTGGGAGATAGTTGGGCTTTCACTCATTACGATTATTGCACTTTTTGTTTTTAAAGCAGAGTTAAAAATGCAAGAATATATAGGACTAGCTTTAGCGATTATTGGAATTGTTTTGGTGAATTTGGGTGAAGAACACGGAGAGAAAAATGTTTAGTATCTATCTATTTTATGTTATTTTGGCAGCAATTTTAGATATTGTCGCAAATTTAACTTTAAATAAATCCGATGGCTTTAGAAATTATAAATGGGGAATCTTATCTATTTTATTAGTTTGGCTTGCTTTTTATTTGCTTACTTTAAGTTTGGAGGGAATGAAATTAGCAGTAGCCTATACATTGTGGGGAAGTATTGGGATTTTAGGAACAACACTTGGGGGTTATTATTTCTTTAACCAAAAATTAAAACCTATTGGGTGGATTGGAATCATCGTGATAATTATTGCAGTGATCACTCTAAAGAGCGCTTAAAGAAGCTCTTTAGATTTTTAGATTGTATCTAGTTTTTCTTTTAAGAGATTGTCTAAGATAGTTACAACTTCTAAGCTTGCATCTTCAGCTTTTTGGAAATGTTGGCTAATTTCTTCTAAGCAAGCTTGTGCTCCTTCATGTCTTTTCATAAGCTCATAACCTGCAATAATGCTACTATGGACAGCTTCATGAGAACTTTCTAATTTATTGTAGCTAGGTAACATAGAGAATTCTAATTTACCATTTCCACTATCATACCATTTTCCTAAACGACAATCATGGTGTCCTACAAATTGTGCTTCCATATTTTCGCTAAAGATGGAGCTATATCCATTGATTTTAAAGAGTAGGTGATCTAACTTGACCAAGCCTACAAATGTAGTGTAGCGGATAGTATCGGTTTCTTTTAGGATTTGATCTGCTGAATTGCGGATAGATTCTAAGGATTGATTTTCATTGTTTAAATCTTCCATACCTTGTAAAATTTCATCTGTGGAAGCTTGAACACTTGAGAAGTTTTGTTGCACGATCTGGATATTCATTTCTATTTCTTTAGTAGCCTTTTGTGTGCGTTCAGCTAGTTTTCTAACTTCATCTGCCACAACCGCAAATCCTCTTCCATGCTCTCCTGCTCTTGCTGCTTCAATAGCGGCATTTAATGCTAAAAGATTGGTTTGATCAGAAATATCAGTAATCAGTGAAATAACGCTAGAAATCGCTGCAAAGTCATTTTGCACTTGCTCTATCATATGATTAAATTCAGAAAGTTTTTCAGTCATACTGGCAATACTGTTTTCAAGTTTTGCTTGTGTGTTTTGTGTTTGTTGAATGTTGTTTGTAGAATTTTTCTTTGTATCCTCTAAAAGACTAACAGATTTTGCAAAATCATCTTGAAGAACTTTTAAATTAGTTGAACAACTTTTTGCAAGTGAGAGTGTCATATTTTTAAAAGTTTCTGTGCATTGCGGCGTTTTTTGTGTCTGTAATTCTGCTTTTTCTTCGCTAAGAGATTGGATTTGTGATTCTAGTCGCGAGATTTTCTCCTTTAGCTCTTTGTTTTGCTCTAGAGCTTTTTTCAACTCCTCTTTGTATTGATTACTACCAAACATTTTAATCCTTTCTAGTGTAAGATAAACATACCAAAATTCAAAAAATTTGATATTTGATTATACATAAAAATAAAGTAAAATGGAATAAAATACTTATAAGTTTATATGAAAAACTCATTATTATTTATGATAAAGCTTTTGAAAGGGCAATAGTAATGCTTCTGTGATAATATGGAAAAAAGATAAAAAATATGTTACTTTATGAAAAAACTTATTTTGCAAAAGGAAAAATAATAGAAACTTTTGAAAGAATTTTGGTAGCGGGGGGCGGATTTGAACCACCGACCTTTGGGTTATGAGCCCAACGAGCTACCGGGCTGCTCTACCCCGCGATATATTATTTATTAAAACTATTAAAAATAAAAATTTGTAAGAAAAAGTGGCTGGGGTACAAGGATTCGAACCTCGGAATGCCTGGACCAAAACCAGGTGCCTTACCGCTTGGCGATACCCCAATAACGAGCCGAAATTATACAAAATGTTTTAAGTAAAGTCAAGAGTTTTACAAAACTTTTAAAAAAAAATAGTTATACTTCAAATAAAAGAATTAAAAAAATAGGTGCTTTAGGCATTAAATAAGGTGAAAATTATGCAAAATGAATCAATTTTAAGAGTAGAAGAAGCAATTAAAGCGATTAAAAATGGGGAAATGATTATTGTGATGGACGATGAAGATAGGGAGAATGAAGGGGATTTAGTGATGGCAGGAATCTTTAGTACACCTGAAAAGATTAATTTTATGGCACAAGAGGCTAGAGGGCTTATTTGTGTATCTATCACTAAAGAACTTTCTTTAAAGCTTGATTTGCCACCTATGGTAAGTAAGAATAGCTCTAATCATGAAACTGCTTTTACAGTTTCTATTGATGCCAAAGAAGCAAAGACGGGTATTTCAGCCTATGAGAGGGATTTGACAATCAATCTTATGTGTAAGCCTAATACAAAGCCAGAAGATTTTGTGCGTCCAGGACATATTTTTCCATTAATTGCAAAAGAAGGGGGAGTGTTAGAACGCACAGGGCATACAGAAGCAAGTATTGATATTTGTAAATTAGCAGGCTTAAAACCTATTAGCGTAATTTGTGAGATTATGAAAGAAGATGGATTAATGGCACATAGGGGGGATAAGTTTTTAATGGATTTTTCTAAAAAACATAATTTAAAAATCCTTTATGTATCTGATTTGGTGCAGTATCGTTTGCAATTTGAGCAACTTATTGAGATTGTAAGCATAAAAGAAGCAGAATTTTGTGGAAAAAAAGCACAAAAGTTTGAGATAAAAGATCATCTAAATAGGATTCATCGCGTTTTTAAGTTTAAAGATAGCAAAGAACCTTTTGTGAAATTTCACCATATAAAAGAAGATGTGGATTTTATGGAAAATAGTGCAGAATTTAACGCACTCACAAAGGCAGTAGAAAAAATGTCACAAGAAGGAGGGTATCTAGTGTGTATGCAAACCCATAAGCAAAAAGATGTAAAGGGAGTAGGTATAGGAGCGCAAATTTTAAAAAGTTTAAAGGTGCATGATTTTAAACTCTTAAGCACAAGTGAAGTGGAAAAGCAAAGTCTAATGCTTGGTGGTTTTAACCTTAAAATAATTGATAAAATTGAATTGGATTAAGGCTATTTTTATGAAAAAAGCATTGTGTATTTTAAGTGGGGGTATGGATAGCACATTGTGTGCATATCTAGCCAAAAAAGAGGGGTATGAGATTGTTGCTATCCATTTTAACTATGGACAAAGAACGCAAAGCAAAGAAAAAGAATGTTTTGAAGCAATTTGCAAAGAATTGCAAGTGTATAAAAGCTACTCTTTAGATATGGATTTTTTAAAGGTAATTGGAGGAAATGCACTTGTAGATTTAGAGATGGCAGTTCCTAAAAATGAGCTAGGAAGAGTAGGGGAGGTGCCTACTACATATGTGCCTTTTAGAAATGGAGTGTTTTTAAGTGTTGCTGGAAGCATAGCTGAAAAGGAGGGTTGTGAGCGTATTTATATAGGAGTGATTGAAGCAGATGGTAGCGGGTATCCTGATTGCACTAAGAATTTTATTCAAAAAGCACAAGATTTTATCAATGAAGGCACAACAAAGGATTTTAAAGTTACAATCTGCACTCCACTTTTACAATTTAAAAAAGCAGATATTGTTAAAAAGTCCCTAGAGTTAGAGGTTCCTTTGGAGCTCACTTGGTCTTGTTATGAAAGTAGTGAGGAGGCATGTGGAGAGTGTGATAGCTGTCTATTGCGTCTTAGGGGATTTAAAGAAATAGGGGTGCAAGATAAAATCCCTTATAAAAAGAATGTGAATAAAGCATAAAAGTAAGCCTTAAACATTTTTATATAAAAGGGCAATCTTTCTCTCAAAACAAAACTACCTATGAAGAAGCTAAGAAGCTCTATGAAACTAGCCTAAAAGACTACGCACAACTAAAAGAAATACAAAACTATAAAATCTATGAAAAAATAGAAAATGTAGAAAATAGCTTAGAAAAAATCGCTAAAGATATACTAGAAAATGCAAAAGGAGCGGGAGAGATAGAAACTCCTATCCTTACAAAAAGGAACTAAGTAATGAAGCAGTTTTAATCAAAAGTAATTTTATTAAGCAAAAGCAGCAAAATCTACAAGTAAATTCTTTCTCTTGCATCACGAGAACTCTTTTATAATAAAGAGTATGCCATCTCTTTGTTATTTTATAAAGTAGAGATTGACTATTTTATGCAATTTTAAGGAAAGAAAGGGATAAATCCCTTAAATTGCAAAGTAGGTGGCGTCTTTATAGAAAGTGATGAGTGCAGAGGTTGTAGCTTCTGGTGTCATTTGATAGGTTTCACTTAAACTAATACCAAGTTCTTGTGGGTTAAAAAGAGCAAAAAGATTCTTGCTTAAGGAAAGATCAGGACATGCAGGATAGCCAAAAGAGTAGCGTTGTCCGCATTTTGTATCTAAGTTTAGTTCATTTCTTACTCTAGCATGGATAAAATCCGCTAATGCTTCTGCTAAATCCATAATAAGTGCGTGCATTAAGTAATATTTATGGTATTCTGCATTTTTGTAAAGCTTTTCTTCATAAGAACTAAAATTTAGCCCACTAGAAACAAGATGAAACGCACATACATCGCCCTTTGGATTAAAATAGTCCCCAAGACACAAAAAAGGCTCTTTAGAAGAGCGTGGGAATAAAAATTCCACACTTTTGCTAAAATCTTCAAATTCACTCACTTCTAAAATCAATCCATCTTCCGCATTTTGTGGGGTTTTAGTGCGTGTGTGGTAGTAGCCATACATCACAATAGGCTTAAAAATCTCATTTTCTACTAGCTCCTTTTTAAATGCTTCTAGCATGGGTTCTAGCTCGTTTTGTTTTAGTTTTAGGTATTCCTCTTTTTTAAATTTAGAATATCCCCAGCGGTGTTTAAATAGTAAATCCTTATCTAAAAATGCAAAAACTTCATCAAATTGAGCTTTTGTGAGTTCTAAGATTTTCTTACCAAAAAAGGGTGGTGTGTGGGATTTGTAGTTAAATTCTAGTGTGCTTTTGGTAGGTTTTGGTAGGTTTTCTTTTGCTTCTAGGGATTTTTTAAGCTTATTTTGTAGCCTTGCTTCTTGCTTTGAAGTATTATTTTTGCCCTTTTGGCTAGGTAGGGTGAGATCGCTAAAATCTCCTTTTTGGATAATCTGCATAGCAGCCACACTATCAAATGCATCTTTGCAATAAAAGATAATCCCATCATAGTTTGGTTTGCAGTATTCCTCTACAAATTCACGATTGAGAGCTGCTCCGCCAAGCATAATGGGGATTTTAATGCCTAAGCGTTTCAATTCTTGTAAATTTTCTTTCATCACAAGTGTGGATTTTACAAGCAATCCGCTCATTCCTATACAATCCACTTTTTGAGTTTTAATCACTTCTAAAAACTTTTCAAGCTCTGCTTTAATGCCTATGTTAATTACATTAAAGCCATTATTAGTTAGGATAATATCCACTAGATTTTTACCTACATCATGTACATCACCTTTTACCGTGCCTATTACGATTGTGGTTTTGTGTTCACTTTGCTTTTTGGGCAAAAATTCATTTAAATAATCCACGCTTTTTTTCATAACTTCCGCACTTTGAAGCACGAAAGGAAGTTGCATCTCTCCTGCACCAAATCTATCTCCAACGATTTTCATCGCATCAATTAAAATTTCATTAATGATAATTTCAGGATTAATTTCATCTTTGGCACTTGGCAAAAGCTCTAGCATTTTATTAAGATTCCCATCAATTAAATATTTTGCTATTTTTTCTTTTGTGCTTAGATTGTCTTTTTCTTCTTCTTTTAGGTTAAGATTGCTCTTGTTTTCAAAATGTTTTATGAAATTATAAAGAGGTTCTTTGCTTTTTTGGTGGTTAAAAATAAGTTCCTCGCAGATTTTAATATCTTCTTTATCTATTTTAGAATAGGGGATTAAATGGGCTACATTGACAATAGCAGCACTTAGTCCATAGTTTATCGCGTGGTGTAAAAAGATAGAATTTAGATAGATTCGCCCCTCTTTACTTAATCCAAAGGAAATATTTGAAAGCCCCAAAACGCTTCCAGCTTTTGGGTAGAGTTCTCTTAAAGCTCTGATAGCTTCTAGGGTTTGAATCCCCGCATCAAAATATTCTTCATCACCACTTCCTACGGTAAATGTAAGAGGATCAAAGATAATGTCTTCTTCTCTTAGATTATGGATATTTTTAGCTCTTTCCATCATTCTTTTAGCACATTCAACTTTAGAAGTTTTGTCTTTGCACATACCTTTTTCATCTATGGTAAGGCAGACAAGCACAGCTCCAAAACGCTTAGCAAGGGTAGCGATTTTATCAAACTTTTCTATCCCATCTTCTAAGTTTGCTGAATTAATAATGGGGCGTGATCCTATGAGTTTTAAGGCAATTTCTAGTGCATTCACTTGTGTGGAATCAGGCATCAAAGGAAGAGCGATTTTACTAGCATATAAAGAGATAAGCTCTTGCATATCTTTATCTTCATTGCGTCCTGCAAATGCTACGCTAACATCTAAGCAGTGCGCGCCACTTTGCACTTGTAAAAGTCCCACCCCAAGAGCTCCTTCATAATCCTCTTTTAAAAGCAGTTCTCTAAAAGCTTTAGAGCCAGTGGCATTAGAGCGTTCCCCTATAAGCAGGGGTGCAGGGCTTTGGGTTAGCTCATAAGAGCTAAAGAGTGAAGCGATGCTAGGATTGTAGCTACTTTGTAAGGGTTTTGGAGTGATTCCTTTTGTTTTTTGCACTAAAAGTTCAATATGTTTAGGTGTGGTGCCACAGCAACCGCCCAAAAAGCAAACTCCATTAATGTCTAAAAATTCTTTTTGAAGATTGGAAAATTCCTCTGCTTCCATAGGATAGTAAGTGATTCCGCCTCTGTTTTGTGGAAGTCCTGCATTAGTATGCACAGAAATTGGGAATTTACTAACCTTGCTTAAAGAAAGCAAATGTGATCTAGCTAAATCAGGCCCTAAGCCACAATTAAGCCCTAAAGAAAGAATGGGGAAAGGTTCTAAAATGCTAAAAAGTGTCGCAATATCTGTGCCTATTAGCATAGAGCCATTGGTTTCAATCGTAGCAGAAACCATAATGGGAATCTCACTTGCAATATCTAAACACGCATGGAGTGCGATTTTAATTTGTAAAGGATCTTGTGCGGTTTCTAGCAAAATAATATCTGCTCCTGCTTCTTTAAAGCCTTTAACGCATTCACAATACCCACTATACATACTATCATAATCAATATGCCCTAAGCTTGGAAGCTTTGTGCCGGGTCCTAGTGAGGCTATGCAAAAGAGTGCATCTTTTTGGTTTTGCAAGGGAGTGTGGGCTTTTATGCAATCTTTTACAAGTTTTACACCCAAGAATGCAAGGTTTTTAGCTTCATTTTCCAAGCCATATTCCGCCAAAACCCATGGCATTACACCAAAAGTATTGGTTTTTATGCCATTAGCCCCTGCTTGTAAATATTCACTATGAATCTCTTTTATAATTTGTGGGTGGCTTAAAAGCAAACTTTCAGAGCAACCTGCCAAGCTTTCGCCCTTTTTATTAATTCCCCAGTCTTGTATGTCATATTTTTGGATTTGTGTCCCCATAGCCCCATCTAAGATAAGAGCTTGATTTTTGATGAGTTTTTGGATTTTTGCTAACATTATTTTCCTAGATTTTTATTAAATTTTTTTGTAGTTGCTTTAGATAAAAATATCCAAAGGATTAAAAGCAAAGTAAAAAGTATAATGGGTGCTAGAAATGGATAATTTTGCAAATAAGAAAGGCTATTTAAAAATACTTCGCTTAAAAAATAGCTCCCTAAACCTATGCTAAATCCCCAAAGAATCGCACCTATTAGATTGTAAAAGTTGAATTTGCTAAAATTATAATTTGTAAGTGCAACGCCAAGGGGCACTAGAGTTTTAAATCCATAAATGTATTTTTGGATAATTAAAACCAAAGAGCCATAGCGACGCATTAAAAGTTGCGTATAAGCAAGCTTTCTTTTGTGCTTGGAAAGATAGGGCATCATTTCTTTTTTTTGGTATCTTGCAAGATAAAAAAGCAAAGCATCGCCCAAAAAATTCCCTAAAATCGCTACGCTTAGGCTTAAATATAAATCCATTTTTCCCATACTGCTAAGCACACAAGCAGCTACAAGTGCGACAAATCCGCCACCCAAAGAATATAAAAATAAAAGAATATAGCCATATTTTAGCAATAAATCAATCGTTTCTTGCATAGAAATTCCTAATTTTTAAATAAAAAATGCCTAAAGTATAGCAAAGAGTAGATAAATTTTGTATCAAAGCAAAAAATTCTTAAGAACACTCCATTTTGTTTTTAAATCTTCTAAGTTGTAGCGTGCATTTGCACTGCTAGTGGAGGGTAGGGTAAAGCAAGGGATATTAAGAGGTTTTAAAGTATTGCTTTGCAATTTTAAAAAAGTTTTTGAAGCAAGTTTGCCATTACAAAAAATTGCTTTGATTTGACTTTTATACACAATCTTTGTAATATCATTAAAACTTATAATTTCTAAATTTGTATCGCTTGAGTTATTTGCCTTTCTTTTGCAAGTTTGCACGCAATCCCAAAGTGCAATATGGTGTGCTAGTAAAAAATTTCTCTGAATCTCTATAATCTCTTTATTTTTCAAATGCTTGTCTTTTGAAGTTGGCACAACCTCATCTAATACAAGTGCTAAAACGCTCCAAAAGCGATTATTGGAATTCCCATAATAAAAACCAAAAGATTCTGAAGCAAGGGAGGGAAAAGAGCCTAAAATAAGAACTTTAGAATCTTGATTAAAGATGGGATTAAAAGCGTGGGTTGTAATAATTTTTTGATTATTTTTCATGGCTTTTTATTATAAAAATATCCTTTTGTAAGATTTAATTTTTAATTATAACACATAAACTCATAGGCAAAGAATTTGAAGTTCATGCAAGGGGAGAAAGTAAGGAATAATTGCATTGTTATATATTAATATATCAACATATATTGATTTATTGATATAATTACGCTATATTTCCATTAATTTTTTAAAAGGAACTTGTTGTGGAAGTAAAATTATTAGAATCTCTTAAACTATTTTGCATTTATTTTATTGAGCTTTCTTTGCTTTTTATTTTTATCTCTGCTATTGTTAGCTTTATCAATCACAAATATAAAAATGCTTTTGAAAAACATCTGAGCAAAGATTCGTATTCTAGCTATCTTAAAGCTATATTGCTTGGTGCTCTTACTCCCTTTTGTTCTTGCTCTACCATTCCTTTGCTTCGTGCATTATTGCAGGCAAATGTAGCCTTTGGCGTGTGTATTGCCTATTTATTTACTTCGCCTTTAATTAATCCTATTATCGTTGTGATGCTCTTTTTAGCATTTTCTTTTAAGCTTACTTTTTTATATGTGGCTTTTTTATTTGTTGCAATCTTTATTTTTGCTATTTTAATCCAAAGGCTAGATACACAAAAATTTTTCAAAGAGGATTTTAAAAGCACAAACTCTTTATCTTTTAGCGTGAAGAAACAAGCTAAAAATCCTGCTAAAATCACTTCTTTTAGTATCAAAAAACCTCAAAGTTGCTGTGGTGAGAGCAAAAGTAAAAGCACAAGTTGCTGTGATAGCACACTTAAAAATAAACTAAGTTTTAAAGAAATTTTATTACAATCTTTTAAAGATTACAAAAAGCTTATTCCATATATTGCCATAGGTATGGGGATTGGGGCTTTTATACATGGATTTGTGCCACAAGATTTTTTACAAGATTATCTAAGTGATTTTGGCATTTTAAGTGTTATTCTAGCAGCACTGATTGGAATCTTGCTCTATATTAGAGTGGAGGCGATTATCCCTATTGGCTTAGCATTACTTGAAGTGGGTGTGAATGAGGGTGTGATTTTTAGCTTTTTAATCGCGGGTGCTGGGTGTTCTCTCCCTGAACTCATTTTGTTAAAGGGTATATTTAGGACAAACTTTCTAGCACTTTTTGTGGGACTTATCCTACTGATTGCAATTGGCTTTGGAAGTCTTACTTATTTTTTATAAAGGAATTTAAATGGATAAATTTTTAAATATCATTGGTGCATTAAATGATGAAAGTAGGGTGCTAATACTAGCCTTTTTAACCAAAAATGGCGAACTTTGTGTGTGTGATTTACAAAGCTCTTTAAATATGATTCAATCACGCCTCTCACGCCACCTAAAAATATTAAAAGATTCTGGATTTTTAGAAGTGAGACGCAAAGGCGCTTGGGCATATTATAGGATAAAGGAGGATTTATCCCTCTTTCATCTTCAGTGTTTAGAGGCTATAAAAGAGCTTAATTTATCTCTTCCACCTTTGGTAAAATCTCGTGCGAATTGGAGAGAGAATGTTAGGAGTAGTAGATAGATTTCTTAGTCTTTGGATATTTTTGGTAATCTTTGCTGGATTAGTCTTTGGGTATTTTGTGCCAAATGTAAATAATTTTTGGGCTATTTTTGAATACAACTCGCTTAATATGCTTCTAGTCTTTTGTCTTATTTTAATGATGTATCCACCTTTGGCAAAAGTCGAGTATGCAAAAATGTTGCAAGTCTTTGATGATAAAAAGATTCTAGCTTTTTCACTTTTTTTAAACTGGATCGTTGGGCCAAGTTTGATGTTTGCACTAGCATATATATTTTTAAAAGATAGCCCAGAATATATGCAAGGAGTGATTATCATCGGACTTGCTAGATGTGTGGCTATGGTCGTTGTATGGAGTGATTTAGCAGGGGCAAATAGAGAATATACAAGTGCGCTTGTGGCTTTTAATAGCGTATTTCAGATTCTATTTTTTGGAATCTTGGCTTATTTTTATCTTGAGTTTTTGCCTTCCATTCTAGGAGTAAAGTTAGAAAATTCTAGTGTAGATATTAGCATTGCTTCAATTAGCAAAAATGTATTTATCTATCTTGGAATCCCTTTCATTTTGGGGTTTTTAAGCCGAGTTATTTTGATAAAGGCAAAAGGCAATATGTGGTATGAAGAAAGATTCTTGACCTTTATTAGTCCGCTTACGCTTATTACTTTGCTTTTTACTATTTTTATGATGTGTTCTTATAAATCAGATATGATATTTAGCTTGCCATTAGATGCACTAAGGATTGCGTTGCCACTTATTTTGTATTTTGTGTGTATGTTTTTCATCTCTTGGTTTATTTCGTGTAAGAGCAAGATAGATTATAAAAAAACTTGCTCGATTTCCTTTAGTGCAAGTGGTAATAATTTTGAGCTTGCTATTGCAATTTGCATTGCAAGTTTTGGGATTGCTTCACCACAGAGTTTTGGAGCGATTATTGGACCACTTGTGGAAGTGCCGGTATTAGTTTTATTAGTCAAATGGGCTTTGAAGAATAGGTATTAAATTCTTTTTTAAGTAGATACCTGTTTTTCTTTCTATTTCTATTTTTTGTATTTTATACTAAAAATTTTAATATTCTCTTGACTTAGAGCTACTCTCATCTTTTATAATTGTAAAAAATTTTCAAAATAAAGGAAAGAGATGAAAAAGATTTTATGTCTATTAATGCTTAGCGGGGTTTTTGCCCTTGCTAGTGAAGGAGAAAATATGCAAATAGTAGAAAAGAAAGGAACTCATGGGAGCTTTAAAGGAGATGTTAAAATATTTAGCGGGGAAGTAAAGGTAAGCATGATGTTTAAGGCAAATGAGTGGAGAGATTTTAGCGGAGGATTAGTGGAATTTAGCAAAGGTACTAGAAGTGCATGGCATACTCACCCTAAAGGACAAACGCTAATCGTAACAGAAGGCGAAATTATCACAAAAGCAGAAGGACAAAAAGCGGTGATTGCTAAAAAAGGCGATGTGATAAGCTGTCCTGTGGGAGTGAAGCATTTTCACGGAGCAAGTGATACAAGCGCTGGAGCACACATAGCCTTAACAAGTGAAATCAATGGTAAAAATGTAGAGTGGCTTGAACTTGTAAGCGATGAAGAGTATGAAAAAGCTTTAAAAGAAGCAAGAAATTAAAGGAATTTTGCAATGAAACGCAGAAGTTTTTTAAATCTAAGCGTTAAAACTTTTATGCTTTTAGGGGTGGCATCTCAAGCCCTTTTTTCACAAACTTTAAAAATTAAGGAAAAAACTATGCAGTTAAAACAAAAGGCAAAAGAAATTTATGAAGAGCTTTTGGGCAGAACAAAAAAGGATCCTCTTTTTACAAGTGATAAGGAATTTTTTACTAATCACATTAATTTTACTTTTGGAGAAAGCTTTGCAAAGGCAAATTTGCCTAAAGAAAAGTATTTTTTAATCACACTTGCTTCTACTTTGGCAGCGGGTGGAAAAATGGAGTTTAAAACCTTGCTTAAAGGAGCGATAAATCACGATATAAACCCCGTTGTTATCAAAGAAATGATCTATCAAGCTACTCCTTATGTGGGCTTTATTAAGGTGCGTGATTTTTTAAGTCTTTGCAATGAAGTATTTGAAAAATTAGGGATTGAAATGCCACTAGAGCTGCAAAGCACAACCACACAGGATAATCGCAAAGAAAAAGGAAGAATTGCTCAAAATACTATTTTTGGAGAGGCAAATATCACCAAAATGATAGAATCTAGCCCAAAAGATAAAGCTTTTATGAATGATTTTTTAAGCGCAAATTGTTTTGGAGACTACTACACACGCACAGGGCTTGATCTAAAAACAAGAGAACTTTTAACGCTTGTATATCTTATCTCGCTTGGTGGGGCAGAAACCCAAGTAAAAGCCCATATACAAGGTAATCTTAATATGGGACAAAACAGAGAAGATTTGCTAAATATCATTGCAGCACTTACGCCTTATATTGGCTATCCAAGGGCATTAAATGCGATAGCTGCGTTAGATAGCTTGACTTTGAAAGCTTAATTTATGATAAAAATATTGATTTTGTGTTTAATAAGTTTTACTTTTTTACTAGGAGAGCAAATGCGAATAAAATTATTTTTTAATAACAAGGAATTGCTTGTAAATTTAGAAGACAATGAAGCTTCAAGAGGGTTTTATAATATGCTTCCAATGGAGCTAGATTTTAGCGATTTTATGAAAAAGGAAAAGATTGCACACTTACCCAAAGCACTAAAGGTAAAAGGAAGCAGTGCGTATAAACCTCAAATTGGGGATTTATTCTACTATGTGCCGTGGGGAAATATTGGAATTTTCTATGCACTTCAAAATGCGAGCGATGATTTGGTGTATTTGGGAAAAGTGCAAGGGAATTTGGAAGCTCTAAAGGCACAAAAAAGCGATTTTAAGATGAAAATTATAAAGGAGTAAAAATGGAATTTAAAATTTTATTAAATATAAAAGAAAAAAGATTACAAGAATGTCAAGAATTGATAAAACAGCTTAAAGAAGAAAGAAGCAAGCAAAATATTGCAAGTAGTGAAAACATAAAAGAAATAAGTCTAAAGTTGCAAACTTTAGTAGAAAAAGAAATTTTGTTTTTTAAAAATTTGGAATATCAAAAATTTAAAAACAATCCTCAAGAGTTTGATGATTTGGAAGATGAAATTTATTTTTATTTTGATTTGTATATGAAAAATATTTCTAAACCAGAATTAAAAGAGCTTGAGTTTAAATCTAAAGTTAAATTTTAAAAATATGAAGAACGCTATGAGACAAGAAAAGATAAAAAAGATTTTATCAAACTTTCAAAATCGATTTTGCAAACTTCAAAAGATTTGTTTCAAGTTGCGAGTTTTGCAGGAATTTCTATAGTCATTTTTATACTTATTCAGCATTCTTTACAAACAAGAACTATTCCTTTTGTAGATAGTCAAAAAGCAATTGCTTTGGCAATTACAGGGATTTTATTTGGAGGAATTTTTAGTTTTTTCTATATGGGAATATTTTCTTTTTCAAGAGAATTATATAAACAATATTTTAAAATGCCAATAACAATTCCTTTGATAATTTATATTGCTTCAACCATCGTTACTTTTATCACATTACAGAAACCCAGTATATTATTATTAATATCTATTGTTATTGTGTTTATAGTTGCAAACGTTCTATTATATTTTTTTGGAAGAAAAGACAGAGTTTCATTAGATAAATTTGGAATTTTTACAACACAAACAATTCTGATATTGATAATATATGTAGCTATTGCTATTACTGGTTTTTTGTTATCATTAAAACCCAAGAAATTAATTATTTTTATCTGGGCTTTGGTTGTTTAATTATTTTTATATTTTTTAGCCTTCAATTATGTTTTAAAGACTTTAAAAGTTTTAAATTTTTTGCTTTGGCTAACACTATTGTCTTATTTTTATCTATTGTATTTTTAAATGAAAATATTACTTCTTATTTAAAAATAGGTAATTTTAAGGCAGAAATGACTCTAAGCAAAAGCAAAATTGTAAAAAATAAATTATTAGATAATAATATCAGCTTTACTGAAAATGAAGAGGGTTTGCAAGTAAAAGATTTATATATTCTTTCAGATGCAAAAGATGTATATTATATACAAAGTAAAAAAGAAGAAAATAAGAAACCAAAAAAATCATTTCCGATAGATAAAAAATATGTTTTAGATAAAGATTTTTGATACTTTTATAAAGGATTAAAATGGTTTATACAATCATAGAAGTAGAAAGAAAAACAGGTGTCCCTAGTAGGACACTTATGTTTTGGGCGGATAAGGGTGTGTTTCCTTATGTAGAGAAAGATGAAAATGGGGTAAGATATTTTAGTAAAAAAGATTTGCAATGGGTGCTTTGGGTGGATTGTTACCGCCAAATTGGTGTGAGCATTAAGGATTAAAAGATTATATTGCTCTTTGTGCTAAAGGCGAAAGTACTGCAAAAGAAAGGCTAGAGATTATTTTAAGTTCAAGAGAAAAAACACTAAAAGATATGCAAAAACTAAAAACCATCTTAGAAAAATTTGATTTTAAAGTGGATTATTATGAAAAAATAATAAAAGAAAGCAAAGATGAGTTAAACCTTTTAAGTAAAGACTATGTAAAACGCAAAAAACGCGTGGAAATTTGATATAATCTAAACCAAAATAAAACTATAGGATTAGAGAAATAATGTTTCCACAAAATAGGGCATTGAAACAAATTTTAGATATTGATTGCAACATCAATAAAAATATTGATAGGAATAAAGAAGATAGAGGTTTTTTATCTCAGAATATTTTAAATGAGTTAAGAAATTTATTAGAACATATAGCTTTATATGTTTATAATACTGATACAAATCAGCGACTAGATAATATTTATGAAAACTTACAATCAAGTTTAAAATATATTGGAGATAAAAGAAAATATAAAGATATAAAAAATTTTCATCATTTACTTCAAATTTCGGTATCTCATTATACACCTAATGAAGAAATTGCTGAAAGATTAATGCTTAAATATTTATTCTACTTATTTCAAACTAGGAATTTTTGTAAAAAATTTTTAGATATTCAAATATTAAATAATTTGCAAGACTTTCCAATAAATCTTGATACATTAAGTTTTCAATACTATGAGTGCGTTGTTGATAAAATTAAACAAACAAGTGTATTTAGTGATACCAAAACAGATAAATTTTATATTCAAAAAGTCAAACCATTTATAATTAATGAAGAGATATATTATGAAATAACTTTTACTATTGCAAGGGATAATGTAAGTAAATTCGATAAATTAATTGCTTTTTCAAAATATTACATTCCAAGCAATTATTCTACAAAATTAACTTTGTATTACACAAATATAAAACTGCTAAATTTGCAAATGCCTATTATTTTAATTACTCGGTGGAATATAGATATTCGTCCTTGCGAGTTTGCTAATTTTTGTTTAATATTCAAAAAGCAATATAAACAATTTGTGAGGAATCGTAATTATGAAGATTTTATGCAGTTTCTCACAAGGGAAGAGCTTAATTTGTTTGATATTATAAAATTAAAAAATAAAGAATACATCAAAATAAAAAATAATTTTAGCAAAGATGATAAAATGAAGCATTTATTTGATTGCTTGGATATATCAAGAGAGATAATTTTACAAAATAAATCTGGGGCAAATATTCTTAGTTATATATTATATACAATGAATAATCAAATTATCAAAAAACAAATCCCTAAAAAGAAAAATAGCTATCAACATAATCCAAATCTATCAAATTTATTTTTAAAATATGAAAGTATTCCATTTGATGACATGCCATTTTGCTCTAGTCCAGCAGGGCATATTCCAAAATTAAATGTTTTATTTGAATGCATTAGTCCAAATGGTAGAGAGCATGAACTATTAGCTAGAAAAATTCAAAATAACTCAGAAATAAATGGTCTTTTATATACTGACTTGGAAGATTTTAAAGAAGATAATATTCAAGTGCTGATAAAAAAATATAATGGAGCATTATATTATAAACAGAAGAAAAAAAGATCAATAAAAGTGTTGCATGATAAATATTTATTTATAAATGAATATCAAGATACTATAATCAAAATAATTCATTTATTAAAATACTTTAAAAAAAGTGGTCTTGATAATTACAAAGAAAATATAAACGAATGGTTGAAAAAAAATAATAAATTAGATTGTGAAGAAAAGAAAAATTATCTAAGTAATTTATTTTGTAACTCGAAATTAGCATTAATATATGGAGCAGCTGGAACTGGAAAAACAACATTAATAGAGCATATATCTAGTTTTTTCCATGATAAGAATAAATTATATTTAGCCAATACAAATACGGCTGTTAATAATTTAAGACAAAGACTTGATATTCAAAATTCATCTTTTTATACTGTTGCTTCATATATAGCAAATAAAAATAATATTTCGAAAAAATTTGATATTGTATTTATCGATGAGTGCAGCACTATTAGTAATAAAGATATTTTTAGTGTTTTAGATGATATAAAGTTACAGTGTGAAATTTTAATTTGTGTAGGTGATGTATATCAAATTGAATCTATCAGGTTTGGAAATTGGTTTTTATTTGCTCAAAATTTTTTTTCAGATATTCAATTGGAGTTAAAACATATTTATAGAACAAAAAGTGAGAAATTGCAATTACTATGGGAAAAAGTTAGAATACTTGATGAAAGTATGCTTGAGGCTATTGAAAAAAATAATAGTTCTGAAAATATTCAAAATTTTAATTTTTCACGAAGTGTAAATGATGAAATTATTTTATGTTTGAATTATGGTGGCATATATGGAGTAAATAATATAAATAAATTCTTACAAGAAAATAATCCTCATAAATCATTTTATTTTAATGGATTATCCTATAAGGTTGATGATCCAATTTTGTTTAACGAAAATTCATCAAGGTTTGGAGAAGAATTTCATAATAATCTTAAAGGAGTTATCACTAATATCGAAGAGGATGAAAAAACTATAAATTTCACTATTAAGATTGACAAGATAATACAAAGTATAAATAACAATTTTAAAGTAATAGCCAAAGATGATAAGAGTACTGAAATTAAATTTAGTGTTGCTAGATTAAATTCAGATGAAGAAGATGATAATAACAATATTGTTCCTTTCCAAGTAGCATACGCTATTTCTATACATAAAGCACAAGGCTTAGAATATGATAAAGTTTCTATTATTGTAGCTAATGAAATTGAAGAACAAATTACACATAATATTTTTTATACAGCAATTACCAGAGCTAAAAAAGAATTAAAGATATATTGGTCTGCAGAAACTGAAAATAAAATATTAAAATCTTTAAAAATAAAGGGCTTGAATAGGGATTTTTATTTGTTTAAAAACAACATTAAATCTCACTTGACTTATGCTAGATGTTAGCTTTTATGATTTTTTGTTTTTAGAATCTGAAAATAATTAGAATCTAAAATTTTTATTAAATTTTTTCATTTTGCTCTTGACTGATAGCTACTCTAATGCTTTATAATTTTGCTAAAAATTTAAGGAGCAAAAATGGATTCAAGAAGAGAGTTTTTAAAAGCCTCTGTGGTAGGGGCGATCGCACTTAGCAGTGGGGCATTGTTTGCAAAAGAAAGTAAGCATGATAGAGTAGTAAAAGAAAATGAGGCAAAAACGCTTCCTAGCAGAATCTTAGGTAAGGACTTAAAGGTAAGTGCTTTGGGCTTAGGCTGTATGGGTATGAGTCATGGGCATGGACCCGCTCACGATGAAAAAGAAATGATAAAGCTCATTCATAAAGCCATAGAGCTTGGAGTAACTTATTTTGACACAGCTGAAATTTATGGACCACATACTAATGAAATTTTGCTTGGCAAAGCGTTAAAACCTTACCGCGATAAAGTGATTATTGGCACGAAATTTGGACTTTACTATCCATTTTCTAAACAACACCAAGATTCTAGTAAAAAAGCAATTTTAAGGGCGGTTGATGGAAGCTTAAAATGCTTAAATACTGATTTTATTGATCTTTATACGCAACATAGAGTAGATCCTGATACACCCATAGAAGAAGTAGCGAACACTATGAGTGAGCTAGTAAAAATGGGGAAAATCCGCTACTATGGACTAAGTGAGCCAAGTGCTAAAACCATAGAAAGAGCACATAAAATTTATCCTGTAACTTCGGTGCAAAATCATTATTCTATGATGTTTAGAGAGGTTGAAGATAACAAAAACTTAGCTACTTGCGAGAAACTTGGCATCGGCTTTACTGCCTATTCTCCACTAGAGCGAGGATTTTTAGGTGGACTTATGGATGAAAACACCACTTTTCACAAAACGCTTGATATGAGAGCAGCTTTTCCACGCTTTCAAAAGGACGCTTTGAGAGAAAATCAAAAAATTCTAAACTATGTGAGAGAAATTGCAAAAAGCAAAATTATAAATGGCAAGAGCGCCACCACCGCACAAATTTCACTTGCTTGGCTACTCGCACAAAAGCCTTTTATTATGCCAATTCCAGAGACGACAAAAATAGCACATTTAGAAGAGAATCTAGGTGCATTAGAAATTGGCTTTGAGCGTGATGAGTTAGAAGCGATTGATAAAGCACTAAAAGCTATGCCTGTCTTTGGTGAGCGATACCCGCCAAATTCTGATGCAGCAAGAAGTGTGGGGCTATGATGAAAAAAATTCTAGCTATTTTATTTTTAGGGGTTTTAGGAGTGAGTGCGCAAGAATTTATACAAGGTTTTATGAATGTTAAGATTTCTGAAATTGAGATTGACTGCAAGTATTTAGAAGAATATAAAAAGATTTTAAAAGAAGAAAGCGAAATAAGCGTAAGGGAAGAAGAAGGTGTTTTGGTGCTGTATGCACTCGCCCATAAGGATAATCCTTGTAAATTTAGCATTATAGAATCTTACAAAGATGAAGAAAGCTATAAAAAACACATAGCAAGCAAGCATTTTCAAAAATACAAACAAGGCACACTGCATATGATAAAGAGTTTAAAATTTATCCCAATGGACGCAATAAGCCCTAATATGTGTTTAGATAAGAAGTTTTAATGTTGAAGATTTTTGGTGTTTTGTTATGTTGCTTTACTTTTTTATTAGGAGAAGAGATGAGGATAAAATTACTTTTTGATAATCAAGAATTGCTTGTAAATTTAGAAGACAATGAAGCTTCAAGAGAGTTTTATAACTCTCTTCCAATGGAGTTAGAATTTAGCGATTTTGCAAGAAAAGAAAAAATCGCACATTTGCCAAAAGCGCTAAAGGTAAAAGGAAGCAGTGCCTATAAGCCACAAATTGGGGATTTATTCTGCTATGTGCCATGGGGAAATATAGGAATCTTTTATGAACTTCAAAACGCGAGCGATGATTTGGTATTTTTAGGAAAAGTGCAAGGGGATTTAGAAGTTTTAAAAACACAAAAAGATGATTTTAAGGTAAAAATTATAAAGGATTAAAATGTAAAAAATGAGTTTATTGGAGCGGGATTTAGCAGGGCTTGGCGTGGAAAATAAAGGTGAAGAATTTGAAAATGAACTTTTACCTTTAATAAAACACGCACAAATTTGCGTGGCAAAACTAAATAGTGGCTATCATGATGAAAAAGAGGTGTGAGAAATCCTAAGCGAGCTTATGGGAAAGCAGGTAGATTCTAGCCTTTGGCTACTTCCGCCTTTTTATACAGACTTTGGGCGGAATATTAACTTTGGTAAAAATGTGTTTATCAACTCCTCTTGCACCTTTATGGATAGGGGAGGGATAAATATAGGCGATGATGTGTATATCGCGCCTAAGGTGTGCCTAACGACGATCAATCACGACATCAATCCCTATAATCGCACAACTACCTTTTGTAAGCCTATAAATATCGGCAATCGCGTGTGGATAGGGATAAACGCTACGATTTGCCCTGGTGTCAGCATAGGGGATAACTCCATAATCGCAGCGGGTGCGGTGGTAACTAAAGATGTGCCCAGCAATGTAATCGTAGGTGGAAATCCTGCTAGAGTGATAAGAGAGATAGAGGGGTAAGCAAAAGAATAAAAATAAGAAAAAATAAATATAAAATTAATTTATGGAAAAATATTTTCATTGTATAATTAAATATTTTAATCTATATAAGAAAAGGAATAAAGATGAAAAAGGCGTTATTGGTTTTAGGATTTTCAGGAATTTTGTTTGCACTTCCTCCACATTTGTTGCCAAAGGAAGAGATTAAAGGAATTAATTTAGAGGTTTTTGAGAGGGCAAGTTTTGCACAAAAAAGGGAAGCTCTAAAGATAGATTATGAATTAAAAGAGCAAGAGCATAAATCCAATGAAAAATATCGCCAAAACGATAGAAAGCTGGATTATAATATAAGAGCATTAAAAGTTGATTTACAAGAGGCTAAAAGCACAAGAGATGAAGCAAGAGTCAATGCAATTTTAGCTCAAATTGTAAAATTAGAGGAGAAAAAACGCTTAAATAAAGAAGAAGAAAGAATGCAAAGAGAAAAAATTGATAACCAAAGGATAGGAAAAATTTACAAACAACTAGGGGTGCAATAATTTCGCAACTCTAGTAAACTTGGCTTGGAGTTAAAATGTATTTAATAAGTGCATTTTAACTCTCTTTTATTACCTTCTAGAAGATAAATGCGTGTTCTTGGATAAGTAGAATTCTCATCAAAATTAAATCTGCGATTATAAAGGGTAATATAATTTTTTCCTTGAAACTCCATAACATCATAAGTTAAATAGCTTAATGTAGGAAACTCAGAATCTATTAGTATTCCTGAAACTTTATTGCTTGGCAGGGCATATGTAGTAAGTGCCATGCAAGGCGTCTCATTTACCATGCAAACTCCTTCTTTAGTTTTTGCTCCACTAAAATGTAAATCATCTCCATAGATTTTACCACTTGCTTTTGCATCTAGCTTACCATTTTTATATATCCAAAGTGCATCAAAATATTCCCCTGCTGAAAGAATTACATAATCTAACACTCCATCATTATTAATATCAATTTTTCTTTTATAGACTCTAGGGAAACTGATATAGGGATCTTTTTCTTTGATAGCTTTTGCCATTGCTTCTTTTATAATCTCTCTTTTTTCTGTGCAATAATGATAAAAAACACCATATTGATTATTTGCTCCAAAAGCACAAAAACCTATACTAAAAGGAGGATTGATGGAAGGGGGAACTTCTTGCCATTTATTCTCATCGCTCTCATATCTTCTTGCATATTCACATAATTCTTTATTATTAGAATCTAGCACTTCTCCTAGAAGTTTAAGCAAATGTGTGATGCGTTCTTCATAAGAATGTTTTATAGAATCAACTTCATTTAAGTTTTTAATAAAAGCTCTTTGTGAATCTAAAAGATCTTTTAATCTTTTTTCTTTATCAGGAAACTTAGAGATTTTTAACTCTTTTCTTAATTGCGTATAGACTTCACTCATATAGCGATCTAAATTTTTTAACTGCCCACCTTCATCATTACATATTATCTTTTCTACTTTTGTAGTTGCTTTGCTACAATCAAAGCTAGGTTTAGCTTCTTTTGGGGATTGTGCATTAATACTAATACTTAAAGTAACACAAATCCCTAAGGCTATTAAAAACTTTTGCATGGAAATTTTAATCTTCATTATTGCTCCTTTATAAACTCCATAGTCCAATCTGGATTAGTCCCTGCACTACAAGATTTGAAATAGATAAACTTATATTGCAAGATTCTATTGCACTTCCTTTTTATAGATATCTCCCCACTCAAATATCGTTTGGTTGCCACACATTGTACTGCAAAAATAATCGGGTGAATTAAATACTTTCTCATCTCTTATAAATACAATACCTTGTTGATTTTTCCTAATATAAATTTTACAATTTGCAAAATCCTTATCATCATTTAAAGCTATAGCTTCTTGTGGAGATTTTATCTGTAATTTCAAAGTTATATCGCATTCGTGCATATCATTAAATTCACTTTTATTTAGGATAGCCTCATATCTGGCTTCACAAACATTAAATTTATCACACTTTTGGATTGTAAAGCTCCCCATATAAAGATTTTTTTGTAATCTATAAGTCCCAAGCCATTTGTTTAAATGGGTTGCATGAGTGGAGTTAGTCTTATTGTTAGTTTTTGCATTAGCACTAATGCTTAAAGTGATACAAATCCCTAAAACTATTAAAATCTTTTGCATACCCCCTCCAAAAAGCATTTAAGAAGAATGAATTATAATCCTAGAGCATCTAAAATATAATAGCAAATTCCAGCAAGTATCGCAGAAACAGGCACTGTAATAAGCCAAGCTGCTAAGATTTTGTTAATCGCAGATCTTTTTACAAGTTCTTCTTGATAGACTTTTTTCAGCTGTTTTTGTCCGCTTTTTTTAAGTTCGGGCAATCCTTCTTGTTTTTGGAGTTTTTTGCGTTCAATGCTTTTTAGAATGGCTGCTTTTTTCTTCACAGAGGATCTTCTAAAGCGTTCTAAAAATTCTTTTAGGCTTTGTGTGTCTTTGCCTTTGTAGGAATCTAGAATTTTAATCTCCATTTCTTGATAGCGTTTTTTAAGATATTCGCGTAAAAACCCAACCCCAAATACAGCACCCACAGCAATGTGTGTGGAGCTAACAGGCATCCCAAGTTCAGAAGCTATGAGCACAGTTAGTGCAGCACTCATAGCAATACAAAAAGCACGGATTTGATCAAGTTCTGTAATCTCGCTTCCTACGGTTCTAATGAGTTTTGGCCCATAGAGTGCAAGTCCTATGGAAATCCCAAGTCCTCCAAGGAGCATAATCCAAAAGGGCACACTAGCCTTAGAGCCTACCTCAACCCCTTCTTTGAGCGCATCATTGATAGCAGCTAAGGGGCCAATAGCGTTTGCCACATCATTAGCACCATGTGCAAAGCTAAGTAGTGCAGCAGCAAAGATTAGAGGGATAGTAAAAAGCTTATTAATCTCTTCTTTTTTGTTTTCCATACTGCTAAGGGCTTTTTGGATAAGAGGACGCACGAAAATAAAAACCAAAATTGCAATGATTACACTAAGACTAAGCGCATAAATAGGCTCTAAAGAGAGGATTTTTTTAAGCCCTTTGTTGATGAGATAAAGGCTAAAAGCAAAGCTCATAAAAGCAATGAGATAAGGCACTATCTTTTTTGCGGCTTCTTTTTTGTTTTGTTTGTAAGTAATGGTATTTTTGATAAAAAAGAGCAAAAGTGCTGCAATAATTCCACCTGCAAGTGGAGAGATAATCCAGCTTGCTACAATGCTTCCTAGCTCCCCCCAATTTACTACACCAAAGCCACCTGCAGCAATTCCAGCTCCTAAAATCCCCCCAACAATAGAGTGGGTTGTGGAAACAGGAGCTCCAATTAAGGTGGCAAAATGCAACCAAATTGCTCCAGAAATAAGTGCTGCAAGCATAAGGGTTACAAAATCTTCAATGTTTTTTATACTCTGCATGGAGATGATGCCAGAACGCACTGTATCTACTACTTCGCCCCCTGCGATGAGTGCCCCAGCTATCTCGCAAGTTGCAGCTATGATAATCGCTCCTAACATAGTTAGAGCTTTAGAGCCTACAGCAGGACCTACATTGTTTGCTACATCATTAGCACCGATATTTAGTGCCATATATCCACCAATAATTGCTGTAAAGCCTAATAAAAGTGGATTAGAAATCTCACTAGAATTCCACATAACCATGGCTATAATCACCAAAATAAAAAGCATAATAACGCCAATTTTATGCACTTCTTTATAAAGAAGATTAGAGGCTTTGTCGTAGTTTAAATAGTCTTTTAGATGCATAAATTCTCCTTTTAAGAATTATTCTATACTAAATAAAATAAATTTATCCTAATCTTTTGTGATTTTAGTGTGAAATGTTTGAAATTTAAAGGTTGCTAGAAGAAGAGGAAATAAAATCTCTAGCTCTTTGGACGGAATGCTTTGATGACTTTTTCATCGGTTTGTAAATAAGTAGCACCTATTAAATCTAGGCAATAAGGGACAGCAGGAAATACCGCATCTAAACATTCGCGGATAGATTTTGGCTTTCCGGGTAGGTTAATGATTAAAGTTTTATTGTAGATTCCTGCGCTTTGTCTTGAGAGAATTGCAGTTGGAACATATTTTAGGCTTGTTTGTCGCATAAGCTCACCAAATCCTGGAAGCATTTTTGTGCAAACTGCTTCTGTGGCTTCTGGAGTTACATCTCTTGGAGCAGGACCTGTCCCTCCAGTGGTTACAATAAGATCGCATTGTTCAATATCGGCTAATTCTTTTAAATTTGTTTCAATTTCTTTTTGATCATCACTAATTACCCTATAAACACTCTCCCATGGAGAGATAAGGTATTCTTTTAGGGTTTCTATAATGGCTTTTCCTGAAATATCTTCATAAATTCCAGCACTTGCACGATCTGATAGGGTTAAAATTCCAATTTTTGCTTTTTTCATAGTTAAATATCCTTTATATTTGTATTAATCCAATCTAAAATTTCTTTAGTGTTATCTAAATCTAATATTTTAAGATGTTTTGGGATTTCTAAAGTGGGAGTGTCTTTAGTAATGGCTAGTGCTAGAATATAAGGGTAAAATCTTGTATCAATCTCTCCTCTTGCCACACAGATTCTAGGGTAGGGCAATTCTTTTAACCCTTCTATAAAAAGATAATCACAAGGACTAAGAAAATTTATAATTTCTTCTAAGTTTGGGCTATGTTGTAAATGGATAGCACTTTTTTTTGTTCCATAGATTGCTACATTTGCTCCACTTTTATAAAATCTATCCGAATCTTTTTTGGGGGTATCAAAAATGGCTTTATCTTTAGGGTCGTGTTTTATGATGCTTACCTTTTTATGAGGGCTTAAAAGTAGAGAAAGCTTTTCTATAAGAGTGGTTTTACCACTATTTGAATTTCCAGTAAATGCAACTATTCTCATGCTAAAATTCCACTAAATGGGAGCTTATGGCTTCTCTCTCTTGCATAGATTCTTTTTCCATCTTTTAAATCGTATTTCCAAATAGGAGCGTGATGCTTAAAATCTTCTATAAAATCTTCAAAAATTTCTAAATTCACTCTTCTTTGGGAGCTAAAAATTCCTGCCATATAGGAGCTTTGATGGTTTTTGACATTGCCTAGAGAATGCGCCATTTTAAGATAGACTTCTTTTTCTAGTGCTTTCTTGCTCCAATTTTTAAACCATGAGATTAAAAGAGGTTCATAAATATCAAAGCTAAGTCCGCTTATTCCATTTTCTTCACGCACTAAACCTACAAAAAAGCTATTTGCTCCAAAATTGTTATTTGCACCAAAATTAATCCATTCTTGATAAATTTTTTGAGTATCTAATCCGCCTTGATAGATTTCTAAATTTGTAGTGATTTCCAAAATAAACTTCCTTTAATTCTCATCCACCACAAACAGGAGGCAAAAGAGAGACTTTATCTCCATCTTTTAAAACAATATTTTTATCTTGCACAAGTTCATCATTGATAGCAATTGCACAATCTTTTAAATAGTCTTTGATGTTGGGTAAGGCTTGAAGATATTTGCCTAATTCTTCTAATGAGTAAATTTCACACTCTAAGCTTTGGTTACCAAGAGGTCCTAAAAGTTCAACTTTAATCATCATATATCCCTATTGTAAAAGCTCAATTCTTTCTTCTTGCATTTCATAAGGAATAGACTTAGGAGCTTTTGGGGATTTTGGAGCGGGTGTATTTGGTTTTGGGTGAATTTTGGGTGGTTGGGATTTTATTTTGGGAGGTTTTGTAGCAGAAATAATTTTCCCTGTTCTTCCATCAATATAAAAAGCAGTATCTTTTGGATATTTTGCAATTTCTTTTTGCAAAGCTTTATCAAAAGGTGTGAGCGGAGAGATAGGCATAGGCTTCTTTTTGGGAGCTACCTGCACAAAAGTATCTGCAAATATATTTGCACTAAAAGATAAAGAAATAAGAGCCATAAGGGCAATTTTACTTGTTTTGTGTAACATTTTAATCCTTAGTTAAGATGAAAATTTAGCTATAATTTTATACTATTTAAAAAATAAAGTAAAGGAAAAATGATGTTGGAAATAATTTTTAGCTCACAAGCACCTAAAGCAATTGGTCCTTATTCTCAAGCAATTAAAGTAGATGGTATGATTTATACTTCAGGACAAATTGGGCTTAATGCTAATGGAGAGTTGCAAGAAGGTATAGAAGCACAAACAAGACAGGTTTTAAATAATCTAAGTGAGGTTTTAAAAGCAGGTGGGAGTAGTTTAGATAAAGTGATTAAAACTACGATTTTTTTAAGCAATATAGAGGATTTTAACCTTGTAAATGAAATTTATGCAGAGTTCTTTGGCTCACATAAACCAGCAAGAAGCACTCTAGCAGTTAAAACTCTACCTAAAAATGCTTTGGTGGAAATTGAATGCATTGCAAAGGTTTAGTGTAAGCCTTTAAAATACTTTAGAAGCAAAGCTTCTTTGGTAATGCTTTTTAAGGGTAACCCATTGTGTCATTGCGAAGCGGACTTGTCTTCTGTGGCAGTCTAAAAAGAGCCTTTAAGGGTTGCTCTTTTTAGATTTGCACTTCACTACGCTCGTGGATAACGCTTCGCTTGTATGCTTCGTCGGCTTACGCCTCCTCGCAATGACAGAGGAGGAAAGCCTGGCAATAACAAAATATATGCTTTTAGCGATATCGTTTTATCAACTCGAGTTCTTCTTTTCTGTAACACCTCTCTAGCTTTCTTTTGGTCTGCATAGCTTTTGAATATTCGCTTGCCGAATCATGAGGGATAACAGACGGGTGATTAGCATAATAAGCTTCCCACTCTAATGCTCTCTCATATTCTTGCATTGCTTTTTCATACTCTTCTTCTTCGCGATAACAATTATTCCCAAACCCAAAACTTGCCAAAACTATCGATAAAAACAAAATCTTTTTCATTATATCTCCTTTAATAAAAGATTTTCTTGATAGCTAAACTTAACTTCCCCATTGCTTGAAATTTCCATTAAGTTTTCTTTAGTGTCTTCTGTAAGAAAATGATAAATTTCTTTTTCATATTTTGCTAGAGAGTTAATCCTAATATTATTGTAACCTTGCACTCTTTGTATAAGGGGGATTTTGTTGTCATTTCTAATTTTAGAGTTAAGCATTCCTCCAATACCTATATAATTGATAGCAACAATAGATATTTTGTCATCTTGTATTATTTTTGTCTTTACTTTTTTAGTGTTTTTAGTATCAAAGATTCTTTTTCTGCCACCTTTAATAATTTTCTTTTTCATTTTTCTCCTTTGTAAATTAAAATTTATCCTATAGGATAATGATATAAGAATTTTAGCATATAAAATTAAACAAAACTTATCCTATAGAATAAATAATGAAAGAAGATTTTAGTAATTGCACACAAGAAGAAATTGATAAATTTCATCAAAAATTATCTAGTAAAATAAGAAAGCTAAGAGAAGAAAAGGGTATCTCACAGCTTGATTTAGCACTAGAAATAGGCATTAAATCAGTAGCTTTTTATTCAAATTGTGAAAATAATCGCTATGAAAAGCATTTTATTTTAGAACATATTTATAAAATCTCTAAGGCGCTTAATATTTCTTTATATTCTCTTTTTAAAGATTTATAAATGGATTACTAGGGTGGATAAATCTATCTTATAGTGACAAGGTGACTGAGATTGCTTCGGAGCTAACGCTCCTTGCAATGATAAAAATAAGGGTGGGTTTTGCGATGATAAAGGAAACTTTGCAAAGAATATGGATTTTATAGTCCTTGCTCAATCATCGCATCAGCGACTTTTCTAAATCCTGCAATATTTGCCCCTAAAACTAGATTTGTAGGTTCGCCGAATTCTTTTGCAGTTTGTGAAGCACTTGCATAGATATGTCGCATAATATTGTGAAGCTTTTTATCCACTTCTTCAAAAGTCCATGAAGTCATAGAGGCATTTTGGCTCATCTCTAAACCGCTTGTAGCAACTCCACCTGCATTAGCTGCTTTACCAGGCCCATAGCAGATTTTTGCATCTAAGAATTTATGCACTGCTTCAATGGTTGAAGGCATATTAGCACCCTCGCTTACGCATTTGCAACCATTTTTAAGGAGATTCTCTGCATCTTTTGCATTGAGTTCATTTTGGGTAGCACTTGGGAAAGCTGCATAAGCTGGGATTGCCCATAGTGGATTATGATCTTTTGGATAGTCTTTTATACTTATCCATTTAGCACTTTTTTTAGCTTTAGCATAGGATTCTAAGCTTTCGCGTTTTATTTCTTTAATTTCTTTTAGGAGGGCTAAATCAATTCCACTCTCATCATAAATAAATCCTTTAGAATCGCTAATAGTTACAGGTTTAGCACCTAATTGCTGTAATTTTTCAACAGTGTAAATAGCCACATTTCCACTTCCAGAAACTAGACAAATTTTGCCCTCTAACCCATCAAAATCACTATGTTCTAGCATTTCTTGAGCAAAATATACACTTCCATAGCCAGTAGCTTCAGTTCTTACAAGGCTACCTCCCCAAAGTAGAGATTTGCCCGTTAGCACACCCTCATAGCGATTTGTGAGTTTTTTGTATTGTCCAAAAAGATAGCCAATCTCGCGTCCGCCTACACCAATATCTCCAGCAGGAACATCAGTATGTGCGCCAATATGGCGGTAAAGCTCATTCATAAAAGCTTGACAAAAACGCATAACTTCTCTATCACTTTTGCCTTTTGGGTCAAAATCACTTCCACCTTTTCCTCCACCCATTGCAAGTCCTGTAAGAGCGTTTTTGAAGATTTGCTCAAAACCTAAAAATTTAATTGTTCCTTCACACACGCTTGGGTGAAAACGCAAACCACCTTTATAAGGTCCAAGAAGTGAGCTAAATTCGATTCTATAACCACGATTTACTTGGATCTCTCCTTTGTCATCCTCCCAAGTTACACGAAAATTGATTTGTCGCTCTGGAATTACAATTCTATCTAATACTTTAAATTTCTCATAGCGAGAATCTTTTTTTAATGCAGGTTCAATAGAGTGTAAAACTTCTTTTACAGCTTGATGAAATTCTATTTGATCAGGATAAATGGTTTGGATTTTTTGTATAACGCTATTAGCATAGGACATTGTTTGTCTCCTTTTTTAAGAATTTATTTATGAGGTGGAATTTTATTAAAACTTTATTTAATATTAGCTTATATAACTAAATATTTTTTTTAAGTTTTAATAAAGATATTAAAAATAGTCCCCCATAAATTGGGTTTTTGCGAATTTTAAAATGTTTTTTATAAATTTTTTCTATAAAAATGTTTAGTTTTTTTAAAAAGAACCGATATTGTGAGGGTAAATTTATTACAAAAAGGAGAAAGTCATGCAGACAAGTATGAACTTCTCTTCTCTACAAGCCTCATATACCACCACGCATTGGAGTGCTCTTGGAGAAGAGATTACAAAAGATAAAGCAAATAGTGTTCCAAAAAATGATGTGCCTACTACGCTAGAAGAAAAAGAAGAAGATAAAACTTCTTCAATTGTTTCTTCAAGTAAGCCGATATTTAGCGGTTTAGGAGATTTACAAAAGGAAATTGTTTCTTCAGCTCTTTCAAAAATTGCAGAGATTAAAGATGAGATTTTAAAAGTTTGGGAAGAGATACAAAACTCTCATAAAGGCATTAATAGCAGTGTAAGTTCAGGGAGTTCTGGAAGCTTGAATGTGCAAGATTATATGGAGCTTATTTTGAGTGGAAAGCTTTCAAGCTCTAAGCCTATTCAAATAGGTGGCGCGCAAAGTGGCATAAGTATCACACAAGGTTTTCATCAATCATTAGAATTGTCTATTAAAGGGACAATTATAGGGAGCGATGGAGTAAAAAAAGAGCTTGATTTAAATATTAGTCTTTCACAAAGTTTTATCCAAAACATTCAAATTAATGGAGGGGGTAGTATAGGGGGAAGCACAGGAAGTGGCACGGGTAGTGGTTCTAATGTGATTGATCCTTTAGTGATTGATTATGAGGGGAATGGGACAGAGCTTAGCGATACTAAGATGAGTTTTGATTTAGATAGTGATGGTAAAAAAGATCAAATCTCTACTTTGAAAAAAGGTTCAGGATTTTTAGCACTTGATAAGAATGGTGATGGAAAAATCAATGATGGAAATGAGCTTTTTGGCACACAAAGTGGCGATGGATTTAAAGATTTAAGTGCATATGATAGCAATAAAGATGGTAAGATTGATAAAGAGGATCCTATTTATGATAAGCTAAGAATCTGGTCCCCTAATGAAAATGGAGAAGGAGAGCTAGTAGGGCTTGGAGAAAAAGGAATAGGGGTAATTTATTTAGATGCTAAAGAAAATCAAGAAATGATGAGGGGTGAAAATGGCGATTTACTAGGAATTAAACAAAAGAGTGCTGATATTTTGTTTGATGATGGTAGAGTGGGTGATATTCATCATATAGATTTGGTAGCGGGCAAGGAAGAAAATGCAACCAACCACAATAAAATGGAAGAAATTTTAGGAGATTCTTTAAATGCGTTTGCAACAAAAGCTTATATTCAAAATTTAAGCATTAGTTTTAATTTTAGTTCTACTTGGAGTAGTAGCCTAGAGATTAATAATGGAGATTTTAGCTTCAGCAGTTCTCAAACTAGTAGCTTTAATTTTTCTCTTAGTTCTTTAATGCAAGCAAGCAATGGTGTAAGTTCTGAATTTTCTAACATTTGGAAGAGATTAGAAGAATCTTTTGGTAATATTCTAGCAGGCACCAAAGAGCCACTAGAAAAATTTGATGAAAAAAGTTATTTAAGTCTTAATCAACTTGCTTTTGAAAATTTAGGAGATACTCCTTTTAAATCGTTAAATAACGCACTCATTGATAAACTTTTGAGTGCATAAGGAGCATAAGGGATTTTCCTTATGTCCTTAATGCAATAAATCCATAACAACTTTTGATGAATTTTCAATTTCCCTAAAATCTTCAATAATGATTCCTAGATTTTCTTGCGTAAGAGGGAATTTTAAAATCTCTAGTGCTTTATTTGTATTTTTCTGTAAAGCAACTTCAAGTTTTTTAAGCTCACTTAGGGTGCTTTGTGAAAGTGCTAATCTTCCGTTATCTGAAGAGATATGTTTAGAGATAGGGCTAAGAGAAGCAAAATCGCAAGTTTCTTTTTTAAGATTATAGCTTAAATAGAGATTAGATTTATATAAAATATGTTCTAGTTTTGTTCCATTGAGGCTTAATCTTGAGGAAAGTTTTGTAAAAATTTCTTTTAAATGAAGAGTTGTCTGCTCCATTTGGTTAAATACATCATTAAAAGCAATAATATTTTGATGGGTTGTATTTGTAGAGCTTACAATATTATCAAAACCTTCTTGAATGTTGGAAATTTCTTGTTGCATAGTTTGCACGACGATATTGATATCATTTGTCGCTTTATGTGTTTTTTCTGCAAGTTTTCTCACTTCATCAGCAACTACTGCAAAACCTCTCCCAGCTTCTCCTGCGCGTGCTGCTTCAATGCTAGCATTTAGAGCTAAAAGATTGGTTTGGTCTGCAATATCGCCAATAATCCCAACAACTGCAACAATATCCTGTGATTTTTGTATGAAACTTTCCATAATGGAGCTATTTTCTTGAATGATTTCCATAAGAGTTTCTGTTGTGTTTGTGATATGGTTGATATCATTTTGTGATTTTTTTGCTTCGTTTGCAATTTTCTCTACACTCTCATTCACAATCCCCATATATTCAAGATTGTTATCTAAATCAGAAGAAATTGAGGTGAGATTTGTATTTTGACTCTCTAGATTCATATTCATTAAAGTTTTAGCAAGAGCATTAGAGAGATTATCTTTTGCGTTTTCTTCAATTTTTATGAGTGCTTGATTGATACTTAGGATATTTTGGTAAAAAGCACCTTTTAAGCCTTGTGGAAATGCAAGACGATAATACTTTCCCTCTTGAGAAGAGCGAATAGCACTAGAGATTTCACGCATAAAAGCTTCAATATTATCAGCAGTTGTATTGAGGCTGTTTGCCATAGTTAGTAAGTCTTTATCTTTGCTGAGATTTAAGATTCTTGGTTCAAATTTACCTGCTTCATAATTTTTAGCAACTTCTATAATTTGTTGTACAAAATCCTCTCTACTTTTGATTTTTATAAAAGCAAATAGCAAACAAAGAATGCTTAAAAGCAGTGTGGTTACATTCATAAGAAAGCTATTAAAACTAAAATCCAAAATCAGACAAAGTGTCATAAAAATAATGCTACATAGGATAAAATGCCAAGATTTCATCGGTATCCTCCTTCTTTGCCTTTATTTTGTAAATCAATCATAAAAGAATCCCAATTTAGTTGGTTAGTTTTTAAAAAGTCTAATGCAAATTCAAAGGATTTGTCCATATTAGAGCTTTTTTCAATATCAAGTAATTTTTGATAAAAATCTTGCATAGTGGCTACGCCCTCTTTGCTGGGGCGTCTTCTCACAGAATAGTAACCAATTACATTTCCTAGCTCATCAAAAGAGGGAGTAATGTTGGCAAATACCCAATAGCAGTGATTGTGTTTGGAGAGATTGCAAACAAAAGCAAAAAATTCCTTTTTCTGGTGTAAAGTTTCCCAAAGTAGCTTAAAAGCAGCCTTTGGCATTTTGGGATGGCGGATTAGATTGTGAGGTTTGTTTAAAAACTCTTTTTCGCTGTATTCTCCGTATTTGATAAAGTCTTGGTTGCCATAAGTGATTCTGCCTTTAAGATCTGTTTTGGAAGTAATGAGAGTATTGTCTTCTAAAAAAATCTCTTTAATAGAATGATTGTCCATAAAAATATGCCTTTATTATTAAGATGAATTAATATTTACACTAAATAATAAGGTAAATATCCTTATAATTAAGTTTAATCATATTAAATATAACTTTATCTACTATTTTTAATAAACATAGTAAGATAAGATATATTTAAAAAATGATGAAATTTTAAAGAAAAATAAATAAAAACCTTATAAAATATATAAAAAAACATTTTGTTATTTAAAGAAAACCTATTGTATAATCAGTATTTTAAGAAGTAAATGATTTTTTAGGAATGAATATGGCTAATAGTAATGAATTTTTAGACTTTAATAATGCGTTAGAGTTGTATAAGCTTGATATTTTTACATTGGGAAAAATGGCAGATAAAATCAGGCAACAAAAATTTGGCAGAAAGGTTTTTTTTAACTCCAATCGTCATATTAATCCCACAAATGAATGTGCGGATATTTGTAAGTTTTGTGGATTTTCCGCACATAGAAAAAATAAAAATCCCTATACGCTAACTCAAGAAGAAATTTTTAAAGAAGCACAAAAAGCTATTGAAATAGGGGCATTAGAGCTTCATATAGTAGGAGCGCATAATCCAAAGCTGGATTTAAAATGGTATTTAGAACTCTTTAGCACGCTTAAAGCAAAATTTCCACAAATTCATCTAAAAGCTCTTACGGCTGCAGAGGTGAATTATATCTCCAAAGTAGCTAACAAAAGCTATCAAGAAGTGCTAGAGCTTATGGCAGAAAATGGAGTGGATTCAATGCCAGGAGGAGGTGCAGAGATTTTTGATGAAAAAATTAGGGACTATATTTGCAAAGGAAAAGTGGATTCTAAAACTTGGCTAGATATTCATGGGTATTGGCATACTTTGGGAAAAAAGTCCAATGCGACAATGCTTTTTGGGCATGTAGAGAGTAGGGAACATAGAATCGATCATCTTTTGCGTTTGCAAAAGCAACAAGAAAAAAGTGGCGGATTTAATGCTTTTATCCCTTTAGTATATCAAAAAGAAAATAATTTTTTAAAAGTGGAGAAATTTCCAAGCGGGCAAGAGATTTTAAAAACTATAGCAATTTCTAGAATTATTTTAGATAATATTCCTCATATTAAGGCTTATTGGGCAACTTTGGGGATTAATTTAGCACTTGTTGCGCAAGAGTTTGGTGCAGATGATATTGATGGAACTATTCAAAAAGAGGCAATCCAAAGTGCAAGTGGAAGCAAAAGTGCTAAGGGTATCTTAAAAGAGGAGATTATCTCGCAAATTAAAGATGCGGGATTTATCCCAGTAGAGCGAGATAGTCTTTATAATGAAATACAAATTTATTAATAAGGAGAAGTTATGCAATATTATAGCTATGAAATGTTTAGGGAAGATATAAAAGAGCTATTAAGCAAGCTTGATTTTAATCCAGATGCTATTGTAGCGATTTCTCGTGGTGGGCTTACAATGGCTCATTTTTTGAGTATTGCTTTAGATATACGCAAGGTTTATAGCATTAGTGCGGTATCATTTTTTAATAAAGTGCAACAACAAATTCAGATTTCAAATATCCCAGAAATTCATGGAGCACAGCGTATTTTAGTGGTAGATGAGATTATTGATAGTGGTGTGAGTATGGAGAAAGTTTTGAGAATCTTAAAAGAGATTCATGCAAATGCAGATTTTAAAACAGCCACTTTATTCCATAAAAGTTCTGCAAGTATTAAGCCTGATTATTATATTAGAGAGGCAAAAGATTGGATTGAATTTTTTTGGGAAGTAGATATTTTAAAAGATATTAAAGAAAAATAAGATTTTTAAGAAAAGGTATTTAAAAGTATAAATCTAAGGGGAGGGGGATGTCCTTAGATTTTTAAAATATAGTAATGAATAGGGGATTAGTTGTATGGATTGTTTATTTCAATTAGATTTTTAATCCATTGTAATGATTTTGGGTTATTTTTGGGATTTTAAGCATTTCTCACACACTACATATAAAAGCATATCATGCCCTACAAGTTTTGTTTTATGGTTAGTTGCTACTTCAATTTGCAAGTTTTCAATTTCTTCATTACAAAATTCTTCAATTTTACCACATTCCACGCAAATAATATGATCATGATGTAACCCACTAGCAATTTCATAACGCTTACCACTTTTATCCACTTCAATAGAATTTACAAATCCTTCTTTTTCTAAAAAGGAAAGAATGCGATAGATAGAAGAAACGCTTGCATTTTTGCAAGTTTTTTTGATAATGGCAAAAATATCTTCAGGACTTAAATGCCCCCCATCTTCATAAATAGCTTTTAAAACATATTCTCTTTGTTTTGAATTTTTGAGATTATTTTTCTTAATAGAGAGATGCAATCTATCTAAAATTGTTTTAAAGGACTCTTTGTATTTTTTCATTTTAATATTTCCTTACTTTATGGGTTATTAGAAATTGCTTGCTTTTTGGCAATTATTTGTTCTTATTTTAGCAAAAAATAAAAAACAAATCAAAAGTAAAATGATAATTATTTTTATTTTATATTAAGTTGATATTGATTATCATTTTAATACAAAAACGAGTGAAATCTTTAAAATAAGGAGATAACAATGTCAGTTTTAGTGATAGGAGGAGATGAAATTACTCCCATTAGAGCGGTGCTTAAAAATTTAGGTTGTAGTAAAATTACTCATTGGGATGGTAGGAGAGAGAGTGTAAATCACAAGGATATTCCGCAAAATACTTCTTGTTTGGTGATGCTTACAAACTTTTTAAATCACAATACTATGAGAAAATTTAGAAACGAAGCAAAGAAAAAAGAGATACCAATTATTTGCACCAAAAGAAGTGCAAGTTGTCTTTATTGTGAATTTAGCAAGATGTTTTGCAAAGAGTGTGAATGCAAGTAAAATTAACATCACAAGCAAAAAACACAGTTTTGCTTGTAAGTTAAATAAATATCCACATATACTATCTATTATCCTAAGAAGTTGTAGAAACTTATAGAAAACCAATGGATTACCACAGCGGACAAGTTTTTCTTGTGATGATGCAGTAAGTAAGCCATATAGTGCGGTAAAGCCTTTGTAATATCTAAAAAATAGCTTTAGGGGTATTTAAGTTTCTTTACTAGCTTTTTTAATTTGTTCTATTAAGGGCTTTAAATCATAATTTCTAATTTTTTCTTCCATGATTTTGAAATATTCATCCATATTTTGTGGCGTTAGAATATGAGTACCATTTTTAATTGCATCAAGTTGCATGGAGTTCATGCTTTTATCATAATGTACAGAATCTGAATAATTTTTTAGGTTATCAGCATAATTTAAAGTGTCAAATCCATAGATTTTTACATTGGGGTATTTTTGCATTTCTGTAATTAGCCATTTTAAAATGGTGCTATATTTGTAAAATAAAGAACCATCTTGGTTGGGATAAACATCTGAAACTGAAATTTTATAGTGTATTCTTGGATAAGTTGGAATAACAAGATAAAAATTAATCTGAGGATTCTTTTTTATCAAGTCTACAAGAAAGATATTAATAAGATTTGTTTGTGTTTGAATGTTGTTGGTTTTAGGAGATTGAAACTTTATGGGACTAGTTATTGCGTTAAATAAAGTGTTTTTATCATTTGGACTAGTTTTTGTATCTATTATCCAATTATAAAAACCTCCAAATCTGTTAGGGTTAAACCAAGCTGGTTCATAGTTGAGATTTTTATGTTCTCCTATACATTTTTTTTCGTTTGAAAAAGTTAGGGCACACATAATAAATCTTCTCGAAAAATAGGGGCGAAAATCATCTAAAAAATTACTATTGTATAAAAAGTTATATGATGTTGTATCTATTGGTTGAAATTCTGGATTAACCATTGCAAAACTATCAATAGAATAAATAATATTTTTTATTTTTTTGTATCTAAAAGCATAGTTTAAAAACAAGTTTCTTTCGCTTAAAGTTGCGGAAGGTAGAGAGAGATTAATCCAAGTTCCTCCCAATTTATGGTTAGCTTCCAAAATAGATGTATTCTCTAATATAGAAGCACCTATAATAATTGAATCAAAACTTTGGTTTTTGATTATGCCTCTATTTTGAATTCTTTTGTTGTCAAAAAAGGCTTTTTCTCTAAAATAAGGCTTGTGAAAAAGTTGATAAGGATCATAAACATAAAGCAAAGCCAAAAGTGTTATTACTAAAGGTAAAGGAAGAAATAAAACATATAAAATCCACTTTTTGTAAATATTCATAGCAAATTCCTAAAAGTTAAAATAGATAAATTCTACATAAGGAGTAGAAAAAAGTGTAAAAATTGCAATGTAAAGCAAAATCATTGTAGCAAGGGCGTATTTATAATTTGTCTTAAAGTTTTGACATAAAATAATGCTGTTTTTAAAGCAAAGACAAAGAATAAAAGAAATGACTAGAAAAATTATAGTTTTATCATTGCCTTTGATTGTAGCTAGGGCATGTGGAGCTTGATACCATTTAGTAGGCAATTCCACCCATACAATTCCAAACATTCCTTTTAAAAGATTGATTGCACCTATTAGATTTTCGCTTCTAAAGAAAATCCAAGAAATATTAATAAAATTAAAAGTTAAAAACCAAGCAAAAAGCTTGTAAATTTTGGTATTTATAAAAGCTTTGCCATCCACCCAGAAGCTATAAATCCTATGGCTTACCATACCAAGTGCATGTAAGCTCCCCCAGATTACAAATCCCCAGCCAGCTCCATGCCAGATTCCGCTTAAAAAAGCCACAATAAAAAGGTTGCGTAAATTTAAGAGTTTTGAAACTCTATTTCCTCCAAGTGGGATATAAAGATAATCTTTTAAGAATCTCCCTAGAGTAATGTGCCATTTTCTCCAAAATTCTGCAATGTTTAAAGATTTATAAGGAGAGTTAAAGTTAATAGGTAAAACAATTCCAAAGAAAAGCCCCAAGCCTATTGCCATATCACAATACCCACTAAAATCAAAATAAAGCTGAAAGGTATAAGCTAAACTTGTAACCCAAGATTCAAAGATATTTAAAAAGCCTCCATTTTGCGTTATGCTAAAACCTGCATTTGCCCATTGTGCTAGAGTATCTGCAATATAGATTTTTTTAAATAAACCTATGGAAAAGATAAAAAGTCCCTTTGCCATAAGCTCCCAATTTACTAGAGCTTGACTTTTGCTTAAAAGAGAATGGAATTGTGGCATCATCTCTTTATGATGGACGATGGGTCCTGCGATGAGTTGAGGGAAAAAACTAATAAAAAGGCAATAATCAATAAAATCTATTTTGTGATTTTTATCTAGCTCTTCTACATTGCTTTTTTGGTAGCAATCTACTAAAAATGCGATTTGTTGGAAAGTGAAAAAAGAAATACCAAGCGGGAGTAAAATATGGGGGAGTGGAATATTAAAATCTAAATTTAAAATTTTAGAAAAAAGATTAAAATTTTCTAGGAAAAAATCAGTGTATTTAAAAAATCCAAGAAGTGCTAGGTTAAATACAAGCCCTAAAACTAGAAGAGAGTTGCCCCCCCCCCCTCTGTTTTTAAGAATTAAATTAGCAAGAATAAAATTAACTAAAATTGAAAGTGCTAGAATAAAAATATATTCTACTTTAAAATATGCATAGAAAAATAAACTTGCTATAATTAAAAATATTTTTGCACTTGTGTAGTAGTGTAAGGATTTTAAAAAATAAAATCCCGCTAAAACCAAGGGTAAAAATATAAAGACAAATTCAAGAGAGCTAAAAAGCATAAAACCGCCTATGATTAAAAATAAAGAGCCAAATTATAGCATAAAATTCTCACCCAAATTTCTTTTTAGTGAAGTTTTATTTCTTTTGTGTTATTGTTAGAAGTTAAGAATAAAGCTTAAGGTTTGGGATAGCAAATGATACAATGGAGCGATTCATATAGCGTTCATAATGCCAGAATAGACAAGCAACATCAAAAGCTTTTTGATATGGCAACTAGAGCCTATAATATGGCACATAAACAAATCACACCTAATGAAATGAAAGAAATTTTAATGGAATTTTTTGAATACATTAAAGAGCATTTCAGAGATGAAGAAATTTATATGCAAGCTATTGATTATCCAGATTTAGAGCAACACAAAAGGATTCACACAGAAATCACAAAAACTATGATTTCCTTAATCAAAGATATTAAAACCTTAAATGAAATGAAAGAAAAATTGCAAGTTATAGCTAAAAATTGGCTTTTAGAGCATATTTTAAAAGAGGATATGAAATATGAGCGTTATAGGCGAAGTTTGCTAATAGCAAGTATGCCAGAGAGCGGGGATCATTTTTCTAAGGTTGTAGAAAATGAAATGCATACAAAAGAATACCATTATTTTTGTTCTTGTCCTAATAAGATTCATGATGTCCCTTATGATGTGCATCAAAAGATTTTAAATGGGGCTAAGTTCCGCTGCAAGCAATGCAAACAAGAGATTATATATCTTAAAAGATAAAATTTTACTATTATAACAAGAATTAAGGGTAAATATTGTAGAATAGGGAGTTTAAATTAGTTTGGGGGTTTTATATGTTGCCAGTTTGGACTAAAGAGCTTAGTGTGCATAATGATGCAATTGATGAGCAGCACAAGAAATTATTTGAAATAGCAGGTAAGGCGTATGCACTTACAAATAAACAGGTTACAAAAGAAGAAATTATTGTAATTTTAAGAGAATTATTGACTTATACGCAAGAGCATTTCAAAGATGAAGAAGCCTATATGGAATCTATTTTTTATCCAAATTTAGAAAAGCATAGAGAAAAGCATAAAGAAATTATCAAAGATATGACTTCAGCAGTTATGCAGATTAAAAATATCAATGATTTAAAAGAAAAATTAGCAGTAATTGCTAAAAAGTGGCTTTTGGAACATATTTTAAAAGAAGATATGCAAATTGAAAAGTTTCGTCGCAATACTTGTCAGATAGTAACTCCAGAAGTTTCTTTTGAAGAGGTTCAAGAAGAGCAAAAATTCAAGTATGTATGTGCTTGTCCTAATAAAGTGCATCAAGTTCCTCTAAAAGTTCATAATAGAATCCAAAATGAAGGGGCAAATTTTAATTGTAAGGTTTGCAAAGAACCTATAAAGCCTCTAGGAGAGTAATTTTCTCTTCTTTATTGACTATTTTTAGAAAAAAGTTATAATTTTGCCTTTAAATTGTGCAAATAAGGTTAAAAAGTGCTAGACAATCAAGAAATTTTACAATATCAAACAATGGCAAATAGCCTAAGATTTTTATGTGCAGATATGGTGCAAGAGGCAAATAGCGGTCATCCAGGTGCTCCTATGGGGCTAGCAGATATTGCGGTTGTTTTGGGGTATCATTTAAAAATTTCTCCCAAAAATCAAGAATGGATTAATCGTGATAGGTTAGTCTTTAGTGGTGGGCATGCAAGTGCGCTTGTTTATAGTTTGCTTCATCTTTGGGGATTTGATGTGAGTTTGGAGGATTTAAAGAAGTTTAGACAAAAAGATTCTAAAACTCCTGGGCATCCAGAATATAAGCATACTCCAGGTGTTGAGATTACCACAGGGCCTTTGGGACAGGGTGTGGCTAATGCTGTTGGTTTTGCAATGGCGGGAAAATTAGCACAAAATATGCTAGGAGAGGAAGTGATTAATCATAAAGTCTATTGTCTTTGTGGAGATGGGGACTTGCAAGAGGGGATTTCTTATGAGGCATGTTCTTTGGCAGGGCATCATAGTTTAGATAATTTAATTTTGATTTATGATTCTAATAATATTACTATTGAAGGAAGCTGTGAAGTAGCCTTTAGCGAAGATGTTAAGATGCGTTTTATGGCGCAAAATTTTGAAGTTTATGAAATAGATGGACATAACTTTTTAGAGATTGATAGTGCATTAACTAAAGTAAAAAAGGCTAATAAGCCGGTTTTAATCATTGCTAAAACAACTATTGCAAAGGGTTCTTTAAGTTTAAGTGGAAGCCATAAAAGCCATGGAGCACCTTTAGGGGTTGAAGAGATAAAAAGCTCCAAAAAAGCTTTGGGATTTAATGAAGATGAGAAATTTTTTATTTCCGATAGTGCAAGACTTCGTTTTAAGAATGTTGCAGAAGTTGGAGAAATGCATTATAAGGCTTGGGAGAAAACCTTAAAAGAAGAAACAAAAGAATTGATACAAAAAATGCAAAATCCTGATTTTTCTAGTATTGAATACCCTGTGTATGAAAGTGGAAGCAAGGCTACAAGAGCTAGTAATGGAGAAATTTTAAATGCAATTTCAAATGCTCTTTTGGGATTTGTAGGAGGAAGTGCAGATTTAGCCCCCTCTAATAATACCACTTTAAAAAATAGTGGAGATTTTCCAAAAGGAAAGAATTTTCATTTTGGTATTAGAGAGCATTCTATGGGTGCAATTTGTAATGGAATTGCAAATTATGGTTTATTTATGCCATATTGTGCTACCTTTTTTGTTTTTAGCGATTATATGTCACCAAGTGTTAGAGTGGCTTCTTTAATGCAATCTAAAGTATTTTATATATGGACGCATGATAGTATAGGTGTAGGAGAAGATGGTGCAACACATCAGCCCATAGAGCAAATTAGCCATTTTAGAGCTATGCCAAATTTGACACTTTTTAGACCTGCAGATGCAAATGAGAATATTGCTTGTTGGCAAGTTGCATTAGAGCTTAAAGGACCGAGTGCATTTGTGCTAAGTCGTCAGAATCTACCTATTTTAGAAAAGGTGAGTAAAGAGCAAGTGCAAATGGGTGCATATTTGAAAAAAGAAGCAAGCAAAGAAGCACAAATAACACTTCTTGCAACAGGTAGTGAAGTGGATTTAGCACTTAAAAGTTCTTTGACTTTAGAAGAAGAGGGAATTGCTGTGCAAGTTGTAAGTGTGCCAAGCTTGGATTTATTTTTTGATGCTCCTAAGGCTTATAAAGACGCTTTGCTAAAAGGTAAAGTAATTGCAATAGAGGCTGCAAGAGGATTAGAATGGTATAAGATTGCAGATGAAGTGATTTGCATGAATGGTTTTGGTGCAAGCGCAAAGGGTGAGGAGCTGTTTAGTGCATTTGGTTTTAGTGTGGAGAATGTAGTTAATTTTGCAAAATCAATGCTCTAAAAATATGCAAACACTTTATTTATTCTCTAGTATTCGTGCTGCAAAGCATTTTGTAGAAACAAATTTTCAAGAAGGCTTTTTGCCTGATATTAAAAGTTTAGGCGAATTTATGGATTTTATCTTGTGTATTGAAAACAAGGTAAAAATTCCTTCTTTTTTGCGCACTTTTTATCTTTATGAGGCTTTAAGTGAAGTTAAACTTGATGCTTTGGGAGAGTTTGCTAAAAATTTCACCTCTTTTTTGGAAAATTCTGACTTTTTTTTGAAATTTTATGATGAATTATGTGCAGAATGTATTAAGATTGAACAACTAGAAGAACTTGATATTTATGCTTTTTATGATGATCATTTAAAGGTTTTAAAGCAGGTTTTTACTCTTTATAGAAATAAGTTATCTTTAGATTCTTTTTATGATCAATATTTCTTGCAAGATTATAAAATTACCTATGAACTTTTAGCGCCTTATGAAAAGATTTGTATTTTTGTAGAGGGGTTTTTGAGTGCTTTTGAGTTTAGTGTTTTTAGGCAAATTTCTTATTATAAAAAGATTGAATTTGTATTAAATATTGAAGAGTTTAACAAAGAGTATTATTGCAGATTGTTTAAAAATGATTCTTTGCTACAAGGCTCTTATAAAGTTATTTTAAAAGAAGGAGAAGTGAGCTTTGAAAAAGAAAGCAACACGCATCAAGATATAAGTGCAACCTTAGAAATTTTTAGCACAAAAGATAGAATAGCACAAGTGGGAGGAATTTTTAAGGCTTTAGATGAATGGATAGCAAAGGGTGTGCCATTAGAAGAAATTTGCATTGTATTGCCTAATGAAGATTTTATAAAATATTTAAAGCTTTTTGATGAGGGTAGAAATTTTAATTATGCTATGGGGGTAAAACTAAAAAATACTTCTTTATTCCTTAGATTGCAAAAGCAAGAATGGAATAGTTTTGGGGAGTTTGAAGAGTGTATTGAAGAGATACAAGAAGCTTGCAAGGAAGATAAAGAGGTAAAAGAGAGATTAATACAATTATTAGAGTATTATAAATTAGGATTCAAATTTATCACTTTAGGGGAAAAAGAGAAAGTTGCTAGCTTTCTTAAAATGGCAGAAAAAGAACAAATTGATGATGTGGGTGGAGGCAAGATTAGTGTTATTGGGATTTTAGAAACTAGGGGAGTTAAGTTTGATTATGTGATTATTCCTGAATTTATAGAGGAAAATATCCCAAAAACAAGCAATAAGGATTTATTTTTAAATAGTGTTATTAGACAAAAGGTGGGGTTGCCTACAAGAAAAGATAGAGAAAATTTGCAAAAATATTATTATTTAAGATTATTTAAAAATTCAAAAAGTATAAAAATCTTTACACTGGATAATGAAGAACAAAAACCCTCTCGCTTTTTGTTAGAAGATAAAATTTTTCAAAACAATAAAATACAAAAAATAGATGAATCTTGTGGGGAATATTTTTTAAAAGGTAATGCTTTAGTTTATCAGGAGCGTGAGATTATAGAGAGTTTAACTCAAAAGAAATTTTCTTCTTCTAGTTTAGAATGTCTTTTAGAGTGTAGAAGAAAGTATTATTATTCTTATATTTTAAAATATAAACCTTTGCAAACTTCTCTAAAAGCAGATGTGGGTTTAAAGATTCATCAGGTGCTTTATAGAGCTTATGAAAAATTTAAAGAAAAATTTGATGGGAATTTTAGTAAAGATTTTAAGAGCTTGCAAAAAGAAATATTAGAAGCATTAGGAAAAGCAGAGAATGCAAGGGAGCGTTTTGAACTAGAGCTTTCTAAAAAATATTTAATACGTTTTTTAAGCAATGAAGAGAAGCGTTTAAAAGAGGGGTGGATTCCTCTTTGGTTTGAAAAAGAATTTAAAGTTAGTCTATTAGATTTTGAATTTGAAGGAAGGATAGATAGGATAGATTATCATAAAAAAAATAATGAATATTTAGTGCTTGATTATAAATATAAGAAAAATCCTGATATTAAAAAGGTAGATTCTAAGAATTTAAGTAATTTTCAATTACCTATTTATGCATTATCTTTAGGGAAGGATAATGTTAAAGCAGGGATTTATGATTTGTATAATGGAAAAATTTTGGAGGATTTTGAGATAAAAGCTAAGCAAGAAAGACTAAAAGAAATCTTAAAGGACTTGCAAAAAGAGAAGAGTAATTTCTCTTTTTACAAGCGCGAAAAGCATGATTTATGTCAGTTTTGTGGTTTTAAATATCTTTGCAATAGATGAATAATCTTAAACATATTTGCAACACCAAGCAAAATAAGAGCGAATAAAAGCCCTTTAAAAACCAAAACAGATTCTTTATGTGCTTTATCAAATTCTAAAGTAGCAATGCCATTTTCTCCTAGTTTTTGTGCATCTAAGATAAAGGGAGTGTAATAAAATGCAAAAAGACAGATTAAAAGGACACAGATTATTCCAAGCAATGCAGAAATTTTAGTTTTATGTCTAAAAAAACTCATAAGCTCATAAGCTAAAATAATTCCACCCAGTGCAAGAAGTAAAGAATTTAGTTTTACAAAAATGCTAGTCATCAAAACTCCACTTTGAAAAAGGCTAATCTCTAAGCCCTCTACAATCGCACTTGCTCTAAAAATAGCAGGTGCGCTAAAAACTCCAGCACAAATCATCGCTCCAACACCTAAACCTAGTAAAAAAAGATAGAAAAATAAACAAAAAAGATAGCTTTTGGGAAATTTTAAGTTGTCCATAGAAATTCCTTATGATAAAATTTAAACTTTAAATTGTATCAAAAGGTAAATAAAATGTGGATATTCTTCTCTCCAAGTGAGAAAAAATTATTAACAAGCGCGCAAGAAACAAAAAACAAAGGAGAATTTTACAAAGAGATTCTAAGTAAGGGGCTAAAAGAGGCGCTAGAGGAGTATGTAAAGTTTTTACAAACTGAAAGCGAAGCAAAAATTGCAAAAAGCTTTGGTGTAAAAAAGATAGATTTAGAAGAGCTAAGCAAAGCGCAAAATCTTTTTAATGCACCTTTGTTAGAAGCGATTTTGCGATATTGTGGGGTTGCTTTTGTAGCGCTAGATTATCAAAATTTACCCAAAAACGCACAAGAATATATTAAAAAAAGAGTGTTGATTTTTTCAAATCTTTTTGGGATATTAAGGGCAGGGGATAAAATTCCTTATTATGATTTAAAGCAAGGAGAGGGGTTTTATGATTTTAATACAAAAAAGTTTTATGCTAAAAGCGTAGAAATTTATAGAGAGTTTTTAAAATCGCAAAAAGAAATTTTGGATTTAAGAGCGGGGTTTTATCAGCAGTGTTTTAAAATTTTTGATGTGTTGGATAAAGAAGAAGTTTTGGTGTATGAGCCAGTATTTATTAAAAATCAAAAGGTTGTAAGCCACTATGCAAAGCATTATAGAGGAATCTTATTAAAAGAATGTGCTAAAGCACAACTTCAAGTTTTAAGAGATTTGCAAGATTTGCAGATAGATGGGCTAGAGTTAGTAAAAATAGAAAGAGAAGAACAAAAAACTAAACTTATTTATGAAGTAAGGTAAGTTTGGGTATAATTAGGTTCGCATTTTATAATAAGGAATTTTATGAAATTTAGTGGAAAAAATGTCTTAATTACTGGTGCAAGCAAAGGAATAGGTGCAGAAATTGCAAAGGTTTTGGCTAAAATGGGTTTGAAAGTTTGGATTAACTATCGCTCTAAGCCAGAATTAGCCGATGCGTTGCAACAAGAGATTAAAGAAGCAGGTGGAGAGGCGGCTGTAATTTGCTTTGATGCGACAAATGAAGAGCAATTTGTAGAGGCTCTCAATGTGATTGTTAGTGCAGATGGAGAGCTAAGCTATCTTGTAAATAATGCAGGAATTACAAATGATAAGCTTTCTATGCGTATGAAGTTAGAGGATTTCACATCAGTAATAGATGCAAATTTAACCTCTTGCTTTATTGGGTGTCGTGAGGCTTTAAAGATTATGAGAAAACAAGGTTTTGGAAGTGTAGTAAATATTGCTTCTATTATTGGGGAGATTGGTAATTTAGGACAGTGTAATTATGCAGCAAGTAAAGGTGGAATGATTGCTATGAGTAAATCTTTTGCAAAAGAGGGGGGTTCTAAAGGAATTCGTTTTAATTGTATTACTCCAGGATTTATAGAAAGCGATATGACAAAAGAGTTAAAAGAAGAAATTAAAAACGCTTATGCTTCAAATATACCACTAGGTAGATTTGGTAAGGGAGAGGAGGTAGCAGGGGCTGTTGCTTTCCTTTTATCAGATTATTCAAGCTATATTAGTGGGGAAGTTTTGAAAGTTAATGGTGGATTATATATGTAATAATGAGTTTTTTAAGAAAAACTTAGATAGAATTACGACTTATGAAAAATTTTGTAAAAAACTAGGAGAAAAAAATGGCAGTATTTGATGATGTTAAAGCTGTTGTAGTAGAACAATTAAATGTAAATGAGGGCGAAGTAAAGCCAGAATCAAAATTTGTTGATGATTTAGGTGCTGATTCTTTAGATGTTGTTGAGCTTGTAATGGCTTTAGAAGAGAAGTTTGAGATTGAAATTCCAGATGAAGATGCAGAGAAGATTGCAACTGTGGGCGATGTAGTAGCTTACATTGAAAAGGCAAAAGCATAATTTAGTGTGCCTTTTGGCATACTAAAATTTTATTTTAAATTTTTAAGGGAGAAATATGCGACGCGTAGTAATTACAGGAATGGGAATGATCAATGCTCTTGGATTAAATAGAGAGGATTCTTTTGAGGCTATCATAAAAGGAAAATGCGGAATTAAAACAATCTCCTCTTTTGATGTAACAGATTTTCCAGTCAAAATTGCCGCAGAGATTAGCAATTTTGATCCAAATTCTGTGATGGACGCTAAGGAAGTCAAAAAAGCAGATAGATTTATTCAGCTTGGAATCAAAGCTTCTAAAGAAGCTATGGAAGATAGTGGGCTTTTAGATGGTGAGGGTAAATTAGATTTTAAAATCAATCCAGAACGCTTTGGGATAAGTTCAGCTTCAGGAATTGGTGGGCTTGGAAATATTGAAAAAAACTCTGTAATTAACTTTGAAAAAGGTCCTAAGCGTATTTCACCTTTCTTTATTCCTTCTGCACTTGTGAATATGCTTGGGGGATTTATTTCTATTGACTATTCACTAAAAGGTCCCAATTTAGCAAGTGTAACAGCATGTGCTGCAGGAACTCATGGAATTATTGAAGCGGCTAAGACAATTATGCTAAATTGTGCGGATAGAATGTTGCTTGTTGCAGCAGAATCTGCTATTTGTGGTGTAGGCATTGGTGGATTTGCAGCGATGAAAGCACTCTGTGATAGAAATGATGAGCCAGAGTTAGCTTCACGCCCATTTGACGCACAAAGAAGCGGATTTGTAATGGGTGAAGGTGCAGCGGCTTTGGTTTTGGAAGACTATGAGAGTGCAAAGGCTAGAGGTGCTAAGATTTATGCAGAGCTTGTAGGGTTTGGAGAGAGTGGAGATGCGAACCATATCACTACTCCAGCTCCAGAGGGTGAGGGTGCTTATAGGGCTATGAGGGCAGCATTAGCAATGGCAAATATGAAAGTGGATTATGTGAATGCACATGGAACAAGCACGAAATATAATGATTTATATGAAACTTTAGCATTAAAGAAAGTCTTTAATGGAAGTGTGCCACCTGTAAGTTCTACTAAAGGACAAATTGGGCATTGTTTAGGTGCTGCAGGGGGCTTAGAAGCTGTGATTTCTATTATGGCAATGGAAAAAGGGATTTTACCTCCTACGATCAACCAAACACAAAAAGATCCAGAATGTGATTTAGATTATATTCCAAATGTAGCAAGAGAAGCTAAAATAGATGTAATTATGAGTAACTCCTTTGGATTTGGTGGAACAAATGGAGTTGTAATCTTTAAAAAGGCATAGATAAAGTGGCAACTTATTTAGATTTTGAATTAAAAATTAAAAGCATTCAAGATTCAATAGCAGGAGCAAGGCTTAAAAATGATCTCCCTGCGATTGAAATTTTAGAAGAGGAACTTAAAAAAGAAGTTGGCAAGGTTTATTCTAATCTTTCTGATTATCAAAAGTTACAACTTGCAAGACATCCAGATCGCCCTTATGCACTTGATTATATTAACTTGCTCCTTAGAGAACCTATTGAGATTCATGGAGATAGGCATTATAGAGATGATGCGGCTATTGTTTGTTATCTTGGCTATATTGAAGAGCAAAAAGTTATGGTTATCGGAGAAGAAAAGGGTAGGGGAACTAAAAATAAACTCCAAAGAAATTTTGGTATGCCAAATCCAGAGGGCTATCGTAAAGCTTTGCGTGCTGCTAAAATGGCAGAAAAGTTTGATATTCCTATTTTAATGTTTATTGACACTCCGGGGGCTTATCCGGGTGTAGGTGCTGAAGAGAGAGGACAAAGTGAAGCCATAGCTAAAAACTTACAAGAATTTAGCACACTAAAAGTTCCTACAATTTCTATTGTTATAGGTGAAGGTGGAAGTGGTGGTGCTTTAGCTATTGGTGTTGCTGATAGGCTTGCGATGATGGAATATTCTATTTTTAGTGTAATTTCTCCAGAGGGTTGTGCGGCAATTTTATGGAATGATAGCGCAAAGATAGAGCAAGCCACAGAAGCTTTAAAAATTACTCCAGAGGGCTTAAAAGAAGCAGGACTTATTGATGCTATTATTAAAGAGCCAAATATTGGAGCCCATAGAGATAAAGAAGTTGCCGCACAAGAGATTAAAAAATATTTTTTAGAAGCCTTGCAGTCTATTAGGGAACAAGGAAATTTTTTAGAAGCAAGATATAATAAGCTAATGTCTTATGGGAGTTTTCAATAAAGGCTAGTGTTGGTATCGTTGGTGGGGGTGCTAGTGGAATCTTTTGTGCGATTCTATTGGCATCTTTAGGGGTTAAAGTTAGCATTTATGACAAAAATAAAAATTTAGGCAAAAAGCTACAAGCTACAGGCAATGGACGCTGTAATATTCACAATAATAATCTAACTCCTGCAAATTATCATTCAAGCACACTTTCTTCACAAGAGATTAAAAAGATTTTTAATGGATTTTCTTACAAAGAATTTTATAAAAAATGCTTAGAACTAGGATTGCTTTTAAAAGCACAAGAAGATGGTAGGGTGTATCCTATCTCACAAAGTGCAAAATCAGTTGTAGAAGTTTTTAGTTTTTTTATACAAAAATATAAAATCAATGTATTTTTAGAAAATGAGATTAAAAGTATTGAAAAATATAATGATAAATACATTTTAAATCAAAATAAAAATAATTTGTTTGATTTTGTTATTCTAAGCTGTGGGAGCGAGGCACATTCTAAGCTTGGAGGCAGTGAAAGTGGATTTGTTTTGGCTAAGAATCTAGGATTAGAGATTATAAAAACTTATCCTGCTTTAGTGTCTTTAGAATGTCAATCTAAGATTTTAGAAGAATTACAGGGTAATAAAATAGAAGCAAAAGTTACACTTAAAAAAGACAATAAAATATTAAAAGAATTAATAGGAGATGTGCTTTTTACAAATTATGGAATATCGGGTTTTGGGATTTTGGATATTTCGCTTTTTGTTAAAGGGGAATGTGAGATTGTTTTGGATTTCTTGCCGGATTTAGGATTGAGAGAATTAGAGAACATGCTTTTATCTTGGTATAAAAATCAAAATATTAAAAGAATGGAAGAAATTTTAAGAGGCATTGTTAATCCAAAAATCGCAAAAGCATTGAGTAAAGATTTTAAAGATTCTGCAATCCATACAAAGCATTTAAAGCAAATTGCATATATGTTAAAAAACTTTAGCTTTAAAAATCCTAAGCTTAAGGGATTTGAAAGTGCAGAGGTGAGTGGTGGGGGTGTGTCTTTTAAAGAAGTGAGTGTAAACTTAGAATCTAAAAAATATCCTAATCTTTTTATAATAGGTGAAATGCTAGATATAGTAGGTGATCGTGGGGGATATAATTTAGCTTTTGCTTGGGCTAGTGCTACAATTTGTTGCAATTATATTGCACAAATTATAAAAAAACTTTCTAATAATTGATAGTTGAAATAAGTAAAAGTTTATTAGAATTTTAGTGGTTTGTCTTTATTTTATAGTTATTATAAATATAAAATACTATGAAATTTAATTTAAATAAATAAAAATTTTTGTTTGGTAAATAAAAACTTTATTTTTTTTTGGTGTAAAATACAGCTTCATATAAATTTTAAGGAGCTGTATGATAAGTATTTGGAAAAATTTTACACTGAGTAAAAAGTTTTTAAGCAGTCAAATTGCTTTATTTGTATTGATTTTGGTGATTTTTAGTTTTGTTTTTGATAGGGCTATTACAAAATATACTAATAATCAGATTAATATGCGTATTAGTCAAATTGGAACACTAGCAAATAATTTTTTATTGCATGAGATCTCAAAAAATACAGATAATTTATTAGATATGTTGCAAAGAAAGTTAGCAGATGAATTTGGGGAGATTAATTCTAATAGCTTTAAAATCAATGGAGAAATTGAATTAAAAGGAACATATATTCCAAATCTTACCCTTAATACATATGAGCTTACAAATAATTTTAGTGCAATTGATGCCTTTGCAAAACTCACTTTTGCGGAAGCTACGATTTTTACAAAAATGACAAATGGAGAGTTTATAAGAGTTTCTACTTCTCTTAGGGATACTAATGGTAATAGATTGGTTGGCACAAAGATAGATAGTAAGCATCCAGCTTATAATAAAATTACTCATAAAGAAAAATTTTATGGAAGATTGCAACTTTTTAATAAAGATTATGTGGCAATTTATTCTCCTGTTATAGATGGGGATTCACAAGTGGTGGGAATTTTGTTTGTGGCATTTCCGTTAGATACTATTTATGCTTTGATTAAAGAGAGTATGGAGAGTGTAAAGATAGGTGAAAATGGACAAATAGCGGTTTTGGATAAAAATTATAATCGTTTTATTTTGGGACATAATCAAAAAGAGAATAATTTTAGTTTTTATCAAAAACTTCCAGAAAGTGGTTTGGTGGATTTTGAAGAAAATGGTGAAGAATATAGAAGCTATTTTGCCTATAATCAACCTTTAGGAATTTACATTCTAGCAGAAGCCAAGATGGAGGATTTTACAAAAGCCAATAAAGTAATGGAACAAATTGTTATAGGTTTTATTGTGTTGTTACTCGTTATGGTTGCATTGTCTTCTTGGCTTATGGTTAAATATGGAATTGTTGGAAGATTAGACAGGGTTTCTAAGAGTATTTTTGAGTTTTTATCCTATATCAATCATGAGGGTAAAAATCTACCTAAATTGCAAGAAGTGCAAGAAAATGATGAAATAGGAAAGCTAACAAAAGCTGTGAATGAAGCTATACAAAAAAGCACTACAAACTTAGAAAAGGATTCACTAGCTATCAAAGAAGCAACGCAAACAGCAAGAAAAATTGAAGCGGGATATTTGGATGCTAGAATACAAGCACAACCTGCTAATCCACAATTAAAAGAATTACAACTTGTATTGAATAGTATGCTTAAAGTTTTAGAAGAAAATATCGGTAAAGATATTAATGAGCTTACAAAGGTTTTTGATGCTTATACAAAGCTAGATTTTAGGGCTAATATAGCAAATCCTAAAGGCAAGGTGGAGCTAGTTAGTAATGCTTTGGGTGAAGAGATAAAATCAATGTTAAAAATTTCTATGCAATTTGCAGATAATCTATCGTTTAAAAGTGAAATTTTAGAAAAGGCGATGGAGAAACTCTCAAGCGGAGCTTCTAATCAAGCAAATTCTTTAGAACAATCTGTAAGTGCTATGGAGCAAATCGCTTCTTCTATGAATGATGTGAGTGCCAAAACAGAGAATATTACGCAACAAACTCAAGATATTAAACAAATTGTAGGAATTATCTCAGATATTGCAGACCAGACGAATCTTTTAGCATTAAATGCAGCTATTGAAGCAGCAAGGGCAGGAGAGCATGGGAGAGGATTTGCGGTTGTGGCAGATGAAGTTAGAAAACTAGCTGAACGCACACAAAAATCTTTAGGAGAAATTGAGGCAAATATTAATCTTTTAGTGCAAACAATTAATGATGTGGCACAACATATAAAAGAGCAAACAGAGGGAATTTCGCAAATCAATATTGCCATAGAGCAGATTGAAAATGTTACCAAAGAGAACTTGCAAGTTGCACTAGATACAAACAATGTAGCTAAAGAAATCAATCAAATTTCAGATGATATTTTAGAAGATGTCAATAAAAAGAAATTTTAGCCTATAAAAACCTTTTTTGGGTTTTTATAAACACTAAAATTAAACACAAAAACTCTATTTTTGCAAAACTTAACCAAAATCATACTCAAAATAACTTTTTTGCTTTATAATGGTTAAAAATACAAAAGGATTAATTATGATTGAAAAAATGCTGATAAGTGCTGTTGCAAGTTGTGTTTTGGCACTAGGAGCTAATGCACAAGATTTTAAAGGCTTTTCTCATCCAGAGAGTGTTTATGGAATGGGAGGGGATATTTTTGTAAGCAATGTGGGAGAGAAGCTAGAGCCACTTAGTAAAGATAAGGATGGCTTTATTTCTAAACTTGATACAAATGGAGAGATTAAAATAAAAAAATTTATTTCAAACCTTAATGCTCCTAAGGGAATGAATAGCATAGGTAATACATTGTATGTAGTAGATATTGATGTATTAAATGGTTTTGATAAAACAAGCGGAAAAGAAGTATTTAGCCTTGATATTAAGGGAGCTGTATTTTTAAATGCAATTGAAGTTTTAGATGATAATACTTTACTAGTAAGCGATACAGGAACGGGGATTATTCATAAAGTGGATTTAAAAAACAAAAAGCATGAAACTTTGGTGCAATTAGATTCTAAGCTGGGTGGCCCTAATGGATTGTTGCTAGATAAAGAGAAGAAAAATCTTATCGCCGTAGGATATGATCCAAACGGAAAAGATAAAGGGAGTATCGTGCTCATTAATTTAGAGAGTAAAAAAGTTCAAAACTTAAGCGAACCCCTTGGGGCTTTGGATGGAATTGTATATGCTAAAAATGGAGATTTGTTAGTGAGTGATTGGGGTGAGAATACTAGGGGTGTTATTTATAGAGTAAATAAAAATAAAATCAGCACTTTAAAAATGCAATCCATTGGAGGTCCTGCGGATATGTATAGCGATGGAGAAAGTTTGTGGATACCTGCTATGATGGAGAATAAAATCCTTAAAATAGAATTGCCCTAGGGCTTTTCTATATAAAATTTAATTTTATATGAATGATTGATTAGTATTATTGAATAATATTTTACTTAAATTAATTTTAAAAATTTAAATTAAATATTTTTATTTAGTAAAACAATCTTTTTGAGATAAAAAACACAAATATTTTATAAAAAATTTATGTAAAATTTGTAAATTTTGTTTCAAAAAGTAACTATAATGAATCTCTCCATTTTCCCAAAATAACGAATTTTTATTTCTTTTGCTTTATAAAAAAATTATTTTTTAAAGTTTGTATTTATTGATAAAATTTTATTACGCTTATATAATTTCATTTAATTTATTGTTACAATAAAAGCAATATTGTGGTGGAGGAAGATTAATGTTGCCAGAACATAAGGAATTTAAAGTGGTAAAACTTTTGCATGAGTTTGAATTTTTTGCTCAAAAAAGTTTTACTGCTATGGATTTTAGTCATCTTGGTTTTAATGTAGAGTTGATTCATGGAGTTATGATGGAAGTGCAGAGTGCTAAAGGGGATATGCAGAATATGCGCGTGATTTCTTGTCCTTCGTATATTAGAGAGAAATTTGATGAAATGGATAGGGAGTATTATGGTAGAATCATTAATATTTTTAAAAATTTTTCCGTTTTATTAGAAAATAAAAAAGTCTTATCTTATATTGATAAGCTTTTAAATGTGGATAAAGCCTATCATGACTTAGATGAGAAGGATCAAAAGCTACTTTATAGCTTGTATGCTTCGCATCATCTTTATCATTTCATGCGGGAACTTCTTGTGATGAATGGAGCGATTACTAGAATGATGAAAAGATTATGCAGGGCTATGGAGGAGTTTTATCCAAGTTTTAAGAAACAATTTGAGAGATTTCATAATTAAAAATATTATTTTTGGAATTTTTATACTTTAAAAAGCTTATAATAAGTGCTAAAATAACAATAAAGAAAATACAAGGTTCCAAAAAATGAATACAAAAGAAGATATATGGGATTTAACTCCATTATTTAAAGATAGAAAAGAATTAAAGGAAGCTCTAAAAAATACAATTATAAAGGCTAAAGAGTTTGAAGATAGAAATAAAGGAAATTTAGAGAAATTAAGTGCAGAAGCTTTTTATGAGTTGATGTGCGAATATGAAAAGAATCTTCAAGAGTTGGCTAAAATTATGACTTATGCTTTTTTATGTTTTGCTTCCAATACAAAAGAGGGAGCATTTTATGCAGAGTGTGAATTAGAAGCTAATAAAGCAAATGAGTATTTATTGTTTTTTGAGATAGAATTTAACGCATTAAAAGAAGAAATCAAGCAAAATTTTATAAAAAACTCTAAAAATTATGCTTACTATTTAGAGCTTTTAGCCAAAAATGCAAAATATCAGCTAAGTTTAAAAGAAGAGAGAATTTTGTTAAAGAGTGCTCCTGTGGGTGCTGATGCCTTTAGTCGTCTTTTTGATGAGCATTTGAGTGCTTTAAAGTTTAAATTTGATGATAAAGAGATGAGTGAAGAGGAGATTTTAAGTCTATTGCATGAAAGCAATAGGGAGATAAGGAGAAAAGCTGCAATTTCTCTTAGCGATACTTTGCGTGCAAATTTACCGCTCTTAACATACATTTATAATATCATAAGAAAAGATTTAAAAATTACAGCAGAATTAAGAGGCTATGAGAGTTTAGAAGAATTTAGACATTTAAGTAATCAAACTACCCAAAAAAGCGTGGATAGAATGGTGGAATGCATCAATCAAAATGTGGATTTAGTAGAGCAATATTATTTGCTTAAAAATAAAATTCTTGGTTATGATAAACTTTATGATTATGATAGATATGCACCTTTGGGTATTTCTAGTGAGAAGCCTTACAGCTATGAAGAGGCTAAAAAAATAGTTTTAGAAACATTTAAGGATTTTTCGCAAAAGTTTTATGAGATTGCTAAAAGGGCGTTTGAAGAGGGCTGGATAGATTCTCATCCTAGGGAAAATAAACGCGGGGGTGCATTTAGTCATGGTTGTGTGCCTGATACACATCCTTATTTAATGTTAAATCATACTAATCAAAGAAGAGATATTTTTACTCTAGCGCATGAGCTAGGACATACAATCCATCAAAAGCTTTCTTATAAGGTAGGATATTTAAATGCAGATACACCTTTGACTACTGCAGAAACGGCTTCTGTATTTGCTGAAATGCTTTTGTTTGATAAGATGAAAGAGGAATTGCAAGGAAAAGAGAAAATTTCTCTTTATGCAGGAAAGCTAGAAGATATTTTTGCCACATTATTTAGGCAAAATGTTTTTACAAATTTTGAGAGAAGAATCCACAAGCTAGAAGGGGAGCTAAGCAGTCAAGAGATTAGTAAAATCTGGCAAGAAGAAAATCAAAAAATGTTTGGTAAAAGTGTGGAACTAAGTGAGGATTATAGTATTTGGTGGTCTTATATTCCACATTTTATTCATTCTCCTTTTTATTGCTATGCATATAGTTATGGACAATTGCTTGTGATGGCTCTTTTTGGACTTTATAAGAAAGATAAGCAAAATTTTGTTGCAAAATATGAAACATTTTTATCTTTAGGAGGTTCAAAATCACCTAAAGAATTGGTAGCACTTTTTGGATTGGATATTGAAAGTAGCGAGTTTTGGGGAATTGGAATAGGGGAAGTAAAATTGTTGATGGAAGAATTTAAATTAGCACTTAAATAAAGGAGGTTTGTTTATGGTTGCACTTATGAAGGATAAGCGGTATAAGGAGATGTTGCAAAAACATTGCTATGAGATATTAAAGCATCTTATGAATAAAAGAAGAAATTTTTCTATTGTTTGCAATGTAGCAAGTGTCAAATTTGAGCCTGCATTGCCAGAGCATATTAGGAATGCTTTTAGTGATTTGACAATTTTTATTTTAGCGGGTTATACTTTTGAGAGTTTGGAGCTAGATGAAGAGAATCTTTATTTTGAGGCAGGATTTGGCGAAGAAAATCTGGGAAGTTTTGTAACAGCACCCTTAAAATCTATCGTGCAGGTTTTATTGCCTAATGAAGAGGATATACAAGGGGATTTTTGTGTGTTTATCAACCTGCTTGCAACTTTAATAGAGGCAGAAGATGAAGAAGAAGAGGGAATTAATTCTTCTATGAGGGCACTTTTATCTAATCCTAAGAATCAAAGATTTAAAAAGTAGTAAAAATTTGCTATACTTTGAAAAAAGTGCCAAAAAGCGGAGAGATAAGCAATGAAAAGAATAAAATTAGAAATTTTTAGATTTGATATTAAAACAGATTATTTACCCTATTATGCAAAGTTAGAGTATAAAATTAATTCTAATGATTGTTTAAAAGATCTTTTTTTAAAAATTGAGGAGGAGCTATATGATTTTGGTTATTCTCCTTATGGTTTTAGGTTAAATCATGTTGTTGTGAGTGATTTTGAGCTAAGTTTGCAAGATTTATTTAAAAGATTCGGTGAGGAATGGATTATAGAACCTTTGCATAGTAGATATGCGCTAAAAGATTTACTGATTGATGTGAATCCATTTTTAAAAAAAGTTGCCCTTTTAGAAGAGTTTGGATTTAATGAGGATGAAGAATTTATTTTATCATTTTTACCTTTTGCTTATGCTACGCCTATTGCACAAGAAAGTGAAGAATATTTTGGGGAAGCATTTTTAATGTTGGCATTTTATTTTTATGAAAAGACAAAAGATAATAGAGTTTTAGAGCTTATAGGGGATATAAAAAAGGGGGTGTTTAATAGTGAGGGGCTTTGTGAGTTTATTTATCCTAAGGTTTTGAAATATGATAGGATTTTAGAAGATATTAAAAAAGAGCTTTTGGGTAATTATGAATATTTAAAGAAAAACAAAAAAATTCTTTTAAAGGGTTAAAATGCAAGAATTTAAACTATTATACAATCAAACACATCCTAGAAGTGCAGAGATACTTTATGTTAGTTTAGAAAGGCTTGTTAAAGAAGTTTTAAATAAAGATTTAACAAGCTATAAAATCCAAATAGAAGATCATATCTCTCCTTTTTTGAATGAAGAATATTATAAAAGTTTAATTAGAGGAATTTTATCTATTAAAAGTGAAAATTGTATGCCTTTGATTGCTGATACGCAGACGCTTTTAGCATATGAGCGAATGATAAAAGCACTTTATCAAGATGGGGAATTAAAAAAGAGGATAGAAGAAACTTTGGGCGCGATAGATTTGCTAGAGTTAGAAAAAAGCTTTGTATTTGCTCCCAAGCTCATTTTAGAAAATGGCAACTTCTTTGAAGAAAAACAGAATATTGGAAAATGGAGAGGATTTAAATGTGCCTTTGTGGTAGAAGGTGAAGTGGCAGACTATTTGGAGCTTACAAAAATAGTGGAAATTTTAGAGTGGGTGAGTGGGCTTAGCATTAAAATTTTCAAAAAAAACTGCTATGATTATCTTTTAAATCATAATAAAGAATTAGCATTTAAAATGGCAGGGAAAGATTATTATGAAATGGTAGATTGTGGTGTAGATTTTATTTTAACACCTAGCATAGGGCATTTTGAGATGTATGATGGCTATGCAAAAGAGATTAAAAAATCACAAGGAAGAGATGATTTAGAAGTGCCTGTTCTTTTCATTCCAGAGATTTTGTTAGCTCCTTTAAAAGGGGGCAGTTTTTTATTGTTTGATAGGCATAACATCACTCCCAAAATGGTATAGGGGATTGTAGTGGTTGTCGTTTTAAAAGTAGTAGTTTCTTTGGCTATTGGAATGCTATGGTATAAGCTAACTGCTAATCAAGAGATTTCTATTGCATTTTTTGTGCTAATGCTTGTGGTGCTTTTTATCCGTCCTATTGCCTATCAAAGCCCATTGGAGAGGGAAGAATTTAAAGAAAAGCTCAAAAAATCTAAAGAAAGACAAATTAATATTGAACTTGCTAGAAAGAAAGAAAAACAAAAGTTAGAACAAGAGCGTAAAAAAAGAAGAGCCAAAGAGGGGGAGGAATAATTTTATGCTTTTGGTGCAGACGACTTATCCGCTAGAAGGCTATGAAAGTTTTATTCAAAATATACTTAAAACAAATTATGTAAGTTGTGTGCAGAGCTATAGGGTTTCTAGCATATATTTTTGGGAGAATAAATGGGAAGAAGAATGGGAAATGCTAATCTCATTTAAGACAAGAAAAAAGTTTTTTAAACAAATAAAGCAAGAGATTTTAAAAAATCATACTTATAAAACACCACAAATTATAGCATTAAAGGTTAAAAAAGTAGAAAAAGGGTATAAAAAATGGCACAATAAAACTCTTAAGGCTTTAATGAAGCCTTAGGAGAGTTTTATTTTTTGTTTTCTTTGATGTATTCTGTGATAATTGCGTATGCTTCATCTTTTAATTCAAGCTTTCTCTTTTTAAGAGCACTTAGCTCTATATCTGTTGCATGCTCTCTGCCTTCTGTGATGTCTTGAATCTTTTGATCTAGTTCATTGTGCTCATCAAAAATCTTTGCAAAATGTGCATTTTCTTGTTTTAGGGCACTAATTTCATCTCTATATTCGTGTAGCATTTTAACTCCTTAGTAAAAATAAACCAAAATTATAGGATAAAATGGCTTAGGTTAGTGTAAAAAGAATTAAAAACTTGATTTAATTCCATTAAGTATCATTTGAGAACCCATCGCCATAATAAAAACAAGCACAATTCGCGAAAGGACATGCAAAACTAATTTTCCAACTACCTTTTCAATAGTGGCCGCAAAATGAAATAAGACAAGCATAAAAATAAAAGCCACAAATACAGATAAAATAGTGCTAAGCATTCCTTTTTCTTCAGAAAGCACGATTACAGTAGAGAGAGTTCCTGGACCTACTAACATAGGAAATGCCATAGGAACAACGCTGTGGCTTAAGAGTTCTTGCTTGTTTAGGTTTTCATAGGGGTGATCGTTTTTGCTAGGAGGAAAAAGTAGGCTTTTTAAACTTACAAGAATCAAAAGTAATCCCCCTGCAATTTTTAGATCGTTTAAATCCACTCTAAAAAGATAACGCATAAAAAAGGGACCCACAAGCAAAAAGACAATGACAATAATAAAGGAAGTATAAAGAATATTGCGAAAAAGTCCCTGACGCATTTGTTTGTCAAGTTCATCTGTCATGGATATAAATTGGGGGAGATTACCAAAAGGATTTAAAACCGCAATAATAGCCACAGCACCTAGTAAAATACTATAAATTTCCATTTAAACTTCTTTAATTTTTACTTATTATAGCTAAGAGTGCCTTTAATAAGGATTTATAAATGTAAAATTATAAGATTTTTATAGGTAATTATAATTTTATAAATATGCTAAATTAGTCTTGTTTTTTATATAAAAGAATCTAAAGAGCAAAATGAAGTATTTTTAAGGTTATTTTCTTTGTCTTGGAGAATAAAATAATAAAATTTGCGTGATATTATTATAAATAAATATAAGTTTATGCAGTAAATTTGATATTTTATAATTAAACTAAATCATAATTAATTTTAAAGCAATGTTTAAAGAATAAAAGGTAAAATTCTATTTAGTTTTAAGCAGTATTTTTATTGTCTTTTGAAAGCTTTAAGGAGGCTTAAGATGATAGCAGAAATAAATATGTTTTTGATATTATTAATAGCCCTGGTTATAGTTCTAAAAAGACTATAACCAAAGCACAACTTTTTAAGAATTTATAAGAATATTCTAAGTAAAACCCGCTTAACTTACGCTTAAAACTATTAAAACCAGTCTTTAAAAGATAAAGCGGGTAAGGAGGCTAAATTTTTTTAGCTTTTACATTATCTTATCTTTTTATGCAAAGCTAGTTTTAAGACTTTTTAATTAGATTTAAGGGTTGTAAAGTTTATTTTGCTTATTTAACTAAAAATAAATTTATATTTTAAATAACTTTCTACACTATATATAAAAAGCAATTTTGTTTGTGGCGGTGGGATTCCCTTAGTTTGCAAACAAAGTGTTATCTATAAGCGAAGTTGCAGTGCAAATTTATTCTTTTTGTTTTATAGAGTTATTTTTGTTATTGCGAGGCACATTGTGCCGAAGCATACAAGCGAAGCGTTATCCACGAGCGATAGCGAAGTGCAAATCTAAAAAGAATAGTCAAATACCTTCTATCTGTCATTGCGAGATTTGCGAAAGCAAATCGTGGCAATCTAAAAGGTTTGTCAAATAAATCTAAAACATTTCTTTTTATTCTTTTAAATAACAAACCTAAAAAACTCTTTATTCAAAAGTAATTCTCTTAAATGAGAGTAGGATACTTGGATTTGACAAGTAAATTCTTCCCTTACGCCACGAGAATTCTTTTGCAATAAAGAGTATCCCCTCTATTATTGTAAGGTTTAAATCCCCTTTCTCTGTCATTGAGAGATTTATGCTCCCTCTCCCACCTATCATTGCGAGGAGCTTTAGCGACAAAGCATACAAGCAAAGCGAGGTGTAAGTCTAAAAAAGTAAGAGAATTTTATTTTTATATCCTATTTATTTAAGAAATAATTTTATTATCCTTAAAAGGCAAAAAGGAAAGATCCTAACCTGCTTTGCCTTTTAAGGATAAATTTTGTGTATTCTTGATAGAATACTGCTTTAAGTCTAAGTTAAGCAG